>DATJFI010000024.1:0-69404 GCA_035495715.1 Casimicrobiaceae bacterium | reverse complement strand
AGCGTCGACTGGGTCCTCGTGCCGGGCGTCGCGTTCGACGCGCGCGGCGGCCGGCTGGGCTACGGCGGAGGCTTCTACGATCGGCTGCTGCCCGGCGCTGCAGGGAGCGCTCCACGCGTCGCCGGCGCGTTCGAGATGCAGATCGTCGACGCGGTGCCCACCGCACCGCACGACGTCGGCGTCGACGCCGTCGTGACCGAGCGGCGAACGCTGACGTGCCGCGCATGACACCGTGAAAGCGTGAGCGCCGCAGGGCCGCCTCAACGGACGTCCACGCGAGCGGTGGCGAAGCCAAGGCTCGAAGAGCGCGTCCGCGAGCGTGTACGCGAGACCGACACGTGCTGCGGCGAATGACGAGCAAGGACAAGGAGGTCGAGGCGAACGGCGCCCCCTACGGGGGCAGCGCAGCGGCGCACGCCGCAAGCGTGGGGGGACCACATTGACGCCGGCGCGCACGGCGGCGGTCGCACTCGCGGCCACGCTCGCGATCCAGATCTACGCGGCGTTCGCCGCAACGGCCCCCGCCGTGCTCGCGCCTGAAATCGCGCGGACCTTCGGCGTCGAGGCGCGCTGGATCGGCGCGTTCGTCGGCCTCGTCTATGCGGGCGGCATGTTCGCAAGCCTCGCGTCCGGCGGCTTCATCGAGCGCCACGGCTCGATCCGCGTGTCGCAGGCGTGCGTCGTGCTTTGCGCGCTCGGCGTCGCCGGCATCGCGCTCGCGCCCGCGCATGCGATCGCGCTGCTCGCAGCCGCAGCCGTCGTCATCGGCTTGGGCTACGGACCGATCACGCCCGCGTCGTCGCAGCTTCTGCAGCGAACCGCGCCGCCGGCGCGGATGGCGCTCACGTTCTCGATCAAGCAAACCGGCGTGCCGGCGGGGGCCGCGCTGTCGGGTGCGTTGCTGCCGGCGCTCGCGCTCGCGACCGGATGGCGGAGCGCGTTCGCGATCGCGGCGCTCGCGGGCCTCGCCATCGTCGCGACGGCGCAGCCGATCCGCGCGGGCCTCGACGCGGACCGCGATCCGAAAGGCCGCGTCAGCGCGGCCGGCATCATCGCGCCGCTTTCGCTGCTGCGCGAATCGCGCGCGCTGCGCGATCTCGCGCTGGTCTCGTTCGCCTATTCGGCGACGCAGGTATGCCTGACGAGCTTTCTCGTCGTGTACCTGACTGAGACGCTGCACTTCTCGCTCGTCGCCGCGGGTCTCGCGCTCACGTCGGCGACGCTCGGCGGCGTCGCCGGCCGCATCGGCTGGGGTTACGTCGCCGACCGGTGGCTGCGTCCTCGCGTCGTGCTCGCGACGATCGGCTTTTGCGCCGCGGCGTGCGGAGCGCTCACCGCCGTTGCGACGTCCGCGTGGCCGCCGCCTGCGATCGCCACGCTCGCCGCGCTGTTCGGCGCAACCGCGATCGGCTGGAACGGCGTGCAGCTTTCGGAGGTCGCACGGTTGGCGCCGCCGGGCAGCGCGGGCAAGGTGACCGGCGCGACCGGCTTCGTCACGTTCGCCGGCGTCGTCGTCGGGCCGCCGTCGTTCGCGCTGATGTCGAGCGTCACCGGCAGCTACCGGATCGGCTTCGCCGCGTTCGCGGCAGCGAGCGTCGCGGCCGCAGTCGCCCTGCTGGCGAGGCGAATACAATGAACGTCGGAACGCGAAAACGGAGTCGACCATGGACCGAATCCCCGACATCGATCCCCAGGAAACGCGCGAATGGCTCGAGGCGCTCGAGGGCGTGCTGGCGACGCAGGGACCCGACCGCGCGCATTTCCTGATCGAGCAGTTGATCGACAAGGCGCGCCGCTCGGGCGCCTACCTGCCGTTTTCCGCGAACACCGCGTACATCAACACGATTCCGCACGAGCGCCAGGCGCGCATTCCCGGCGACCAGAACATCGAGCACCGGATCCGCTCGTACACGCGCTGGAATGCGATGGCGATGGTCCTGCGCGCGAACAAGCACACCAACGTCGGCGGGCACATCGCGAGCTACGCGTCGGCCGCGACGCTCTACGACGTCGGCTTCAATCACTTCTGGCATGGAATGTCCGACAAGCACGCGGGCGACCTCGTGTTCGTCCAGGGACATTCGTCGCCCGGCGTCTACTCGCGCGCGTTCCTGCTCGGACGCCTCACCGAGGGCCAGCTCGACAATTTCCGCCAGGAAGTCGACGGCCACGGCATCTCGTCGTATCCGCACCCGTGGCTGATGCCCGACTTCTGGCAATTCCCGACGGTGTCGATGGGCCTCGGGCCCCTCATGGCGATCTATCAGGCGCGGTTCATGAAATACATGCACGACCGCGGGCTCGCGAACACCGCGGGCCGCAAGGTGTGGTGCTTCTGCGGCGACGGCGAGATGGACGAGCCGGAGTCGATGGGCGCGATCGGCATGGCGTCGCGCGAGAGCCTCGACAACCTGATCTTCGTCGTCAATTGCAACCTGCAGCGGCTCGACGGGCCGGTGCGCGGCAACGGCAAGATCATCCA
The DNA here is from genome assembly GCA_035495715.1 of Casimicrobiaceae bacterium. Taxonomy (GTDB): domain Bacteria; phylum Pseudomonadota; class Gammaproteobacteria; order Burkholderiales; family Casimicrobiaceae; genus VBCG01. Next base: position 66,922 of record DATJFI010000024.1, on the reverse strand, counting down.
GGAGCTCGAAAGCGATTTCCGCGGTGCCGGCTGGAACGTGATCAAGCTGATCTGGGGCTCGCGCTGGGACGCGCTCCTGACGCGCGACCGCAAGGGCATCCTGATGCGCCGGATGATGGAGGCCGTCGACGGCGAATACCAGACCTTCAAGTCGAAGGACGGCAAGTACGTCCGCGACTATTTCTTCAACAGCCCCGAATTGAAGGAGCTCGTCGCCGACTATTCGGACAAGGACATCTGGGACCTGAACCGCGGCGGTCACGATCCGCACAAGGTTTACGGTGCCTATCACGCGGCGGTGAACCATGCGGGCCAGCCGACGGTGATCCTCGCCAAGACGATCAAGGGCTACGGCATGGGGATCGGCTTCGGCGAGGCGCAGAACGTCACGCACCAGCAGAAGAAAATGAACGTCGAGGCGATCCGCCGCTTCCGCGATCGCTTCGGCATTCCGGTGCCCGACGACAAGCTCGAGGAAGTGCCATACGTCAAGTTCGAAGAGGGCTCGCCGGAGCTCGAATACATGCGCGCCCGGCGGATGGAGCTCGGCGGCTATCTGCCCGCGCGAAGGCGGAAGGCGCAGCCGCTCGTCGTTCCGCCGCTCACCGCGTTCGAGCGGTTCCTGAAGAGCACCGACGAGCGCGAGATCTCGTCGACGATGGCGTTCGTGCAGATCCTGCAGACGCTTCTTCGCGACAAGAATCTCGCGAAGCACATCGTGCCGATCGTCCCCGACGAGTCGCGGACGTTCGGGATGGAAGGGCTCTTCCGCCAGCTCGCGATCTGGAACCAGCTCGGCCAGCTCTACACGCCCGAGGACAAGGACCAGCTCATGTTTTACAAGGAGGACAAGCAGGGCCAGATCCTCCAGGAAGGCATCAACGAGGCGGGCGCGATGTGCGACTGGATCGCGGCGGCGACGAGCTACTCGACGCACGGCGTGCCGATGATCCCGTTCTACATCTTCTACTCGATGTTCGGCTTCCAGCGCGTCGGCGATTTCGCGTGGGCCGCCGGCGACATGCGCGCGCGCGGCTTCCTGCTCGGTGGCACGGCGGGCCGCACGACGCTGAACGGCGAGGGCTTGCAGCACGAGGACGGCCAGTCGCAGGTGTTCGCGTCGGTCATTCCGAACTGCGTCGCCTACGATCCGACATTTTCCTACGAGGTCGCGGTGATCGTGCAGGACGGACTGCGGCGCATGTACGCCGAGCAGGAGGACGTCTACTACTACCTGACCCTGATGAACGAGAACTACCGTCACCCGGCGATGCCCGACGGCGCGGCCGCGTCGATCATCAAGGGAATGTACGGTTTCGCGATGGGATCCGCGAAGGCGGAGAACGCGCCGCGCATCCAGCTCCTGGGCTCGGGGACGATCTTCCGCGAGGTGATCGCAGCCGCAGACCTCCTACGCAACGACTGGGGCGTCGAGTCCGATCTGTGGAGCTGCCCGTCGTTCACCGAGCTCGCGCGCGACGGACGCGCGGTCGAGCGTCACAACCTGCTGAATCCGACGGGCACGAGGCGCAAGTCGCATGTCGAGCAATGTCTCGAGCCGACGCGCGGGCCGGTCGTCGCCGCCACCGATTACGTGCGCGCCTTCGCCGAGCAGATTCGTCCGTACGTGCCGCGCCGCTACGTCGTGCTCGGCACCGACGGCTACGGACGCTCGGACACGCGCGAGAAGCTTCGTCGATTCTTCGAGGTCGACCGGCACTACGTGACCGTGGCGGCGCTGAAGGCGCTCGCCGACGAGGGCACGCTGCCGGCCGCGAAGGTCATCGATGCCATGAAGAAATACGCGATCGATCCGGCGAAGCCCGCGCCGTGGACCGTTTGACAAACGACGCTGCGCTCCGAACAACAAGAGGCTCTGACCCATGAGCACGATCGACGTCAAGGTTCCCGACATCGGGGACTTCAAGGATGTGCCGATCATCGAGGTGTTCGTGAAGCCGGGCGACGACGTCGGCGTCGACGATTCGCTCGTCACGATCGAATCGGACAAGGCGACGATGGACGTGCCGTCGCCCGCGGCGGGCAAGGTCGCGAAGGTCGCCGTGAAGGTTGGCGACAAGGTGAGCGAAGGCTCGCTCGTGATCACGCTCGAGTCCGGTGCAAAGGCTGCGCCGACCAGGAGCGGCGCGAAGGCCGGCGACGGCGCGCACGGTTCGACGCAAGCGGCGACGGCGACACCGCCGCCCGCACCGGAGCTCGTGACGCCCGCACCACGCGGCGAGAAGGGTCGGGCGGATTCGCCGGGCGAAGGCGCGAGCGCGACGCCGCCGGCCGGCGCTACGATCGAAGTGCGCGTCCCCGACATCGGCGATTTCACCGACGTGCCGGTCATCGAGGTGTTCGTCAAGCCGGGCGACATCGTGAAGCCCGACGATCCGCTCGTCACGCTCGAATCGGACAAGGCGACGATGGACGTGCCGGCGCCGACGGGCGGCGTCGTCGAAGGCGTTCGCGTCGCCGTCGGCGACAAGGTGAGCGAAGGCACGGCACTGCTGACGCTCAAGACCGCGCAAACGGGCGCGGAACCGGCAAGCCGCGCGGTTCCGCCGTCGTTGCCGGACAACGCCGATCGCGCCGTGCCACCGATCGCGGCGCCGTCGACCGCACGCGCGCAGCCAGCGCCTGCAAAGTCGGATGAAGGCACCTCCCGTCCGGTGCAGCGGCCCGACGTCCAGCAACAGGCCGGCGCGGCACCCGCCGACGAAGCGGCCGCGCGCGCCGCGCATGCGTCGCCGTCGGTGCGCAAGTTCGCGCGCGACCTCGGCGTCGACATCGGCCGCGTCACCGGTAGCGGACCCAAGGGCCGGATCCTGCACGAGGACGTGCAGGGCTACATCAAGTCGGCGCTTACCGGCGCAGCGCCGGCGGCGGGCGCGCCGGCCGGCGCCGGCGCTGGCTTGTCGTTGCTGCCGTGGCCGCAGGTCGACTTCACGAAGTTCGGCGCGGTCGAATCCAAGCCGCTGTCGCGGATCAAGAAGATCTCGGGCGCGAACCTGGCGCGCAACTGGGTGATGATTCCGCACGTCACGCAGTTCGACGACGCCGACGTGACGGAGCTCGAGGCGCTGCGCGTCGCGCTCAACAAGGAGAACGAGAAGAGCGGCGTCAAGGTGACGATGCTTGCATTCCTGATCAAGGCGTCGGTCGCGGCGTTGAAGAAATTTCCGGACTTCAACGCCTCGCTCGACGCGGGCGGCGAGAACCTGGTCTACAAGAAGTACTTCAACGTCGGCTTCGCCGCCGACACGCCGAACGGTCTCGTCGTGCCGGTGATCAAGGGCGCCGACACGAAGGGCGTGCTCGCGATCGCGAAGGAGATGGGCGAGCTTTCGGTGAAGGCGCGCGAGGGCAAGCTCGGGGCCGCCGACATGCAGGGTGGCTGCTTCTCGATCTCGTCGCTGGGCGGCATCGGCGGAACGATGTTCACGCCGATCATCAACGCACCCGAGGTCGCGATCCTCGGCGTGTCGAAGAGCGCGATGAAGCCGGTGTGGAACGGGAACGACTTCGCGCCGCGGCTCATGTTGCCGCTGTCGCTCTCGTACGATCACCGCGTGATCGACGGGGCGCAAGCCGCGCGGTTCATCACCTATTTCGCGTCGGTGCTCGCGGATCTGCGGCGGGCGCTCCTTTGAGCGACAGCGCCGCGCGGGCCGCACAAAAGCAGCTCGTCGCGCGCGAGGCGCTCCGTTACGTCGTCGAGGATGCGTGGCTCGGCGTCGGCTCGGGCTCGACCGTCGACTTCTTCATCGACGCGCTCGCGAAGAGCCGGCTGCGCGTCAAGGGCGCGATCGCGAGCTCGGTCAAGACGGCCGAGCGGTTGAAGGCGCATCGGATCGACGTCGAGGATTTGAACAACGTCGGCGACATTCCCGTCTACGTCGACGGCGCCGACGAGGTGACGCCGGCCGGCGCGATGATCAAGGGCGGCGGCGGGGCGCTCACGCGCGAGAAGATCGTCGCCGCCGTTGCACGCAAGTTCGTCTGCATCGCGGACCAGTCGAAGAAAGTCGACGTGCTCGGAAGATTTCCGCTGCCGGTCGAAGTGATCCCGATGGCGCGAAGCCACGTCGCGCGCGCTCTGGTCCGGATCGGCGGCCGCCCCGAATGGCGGGCAGGGTTCGTCACCGACAACGGCAACGTGATCCTCGACGTCGCCGATCTGCGCATCGACGAACCGATCGCGATGGAGGACCGGATCAACGCGATCGCCGGCGTCGTCACCGCCGGGCTCTTTGCGCGTCGTGGCGCCGACCTGATCCTGCTCGGCACGCCGGGCGGCGTAGAGACGATCGTGCCGGGGCGCTAGAATGAACCGATGAACGACATCGCCGACAAGCACGTCGCGCAGATCGCCGACGTCGCGGCGTACATGCAACGGATCGGCCAGGCCGCCCGCGCCGCCTCGCGTGTCGTCGCGCGCGCCGACACGAACGTGAAGAACCGTGCGCTCGCGCACGCCGCGCTCGCGATCCGGCGCGACGGACAGCGGCTTACCGCGGCGAACGCGCGCGACGTCGACGCCGCCCGCGCCGCGAAGCACGACGCCGCGTTCGTCGACCGGCTGACGCTGACGCCGAAAGCGATCGACGCCATGGCGAAGGGACTCGAGGAGATCGCGGCGCTGCCCGACCCGGTCGGCGAAATCTCCGATCTCCGCTATCGTCCATCCGGCATCCAGGTCGGCATGATGCGCGTGCCGCTCGGCGTCATCGGCATCGTCTACGAGTCGCGACCGAACGTTACCGCCGACGCCGCCAGCCTGTGCCTCAAGTCGGGCAACGCGACGATCCTGCGCGGCGGTTCGGAAGCGATCGAAAGCAACCGCGCGATCGCGCGCTGCCTGCACGAGGGCTTGCGCGAAGCGGGCCTGCCGCAGGACGCCGTGCAGCTCGTCGACACGACCGACCGCGCCGCCGTCGGGCACCTGATCGCCGACGAAGCGCACGTCGACGTCATCGTACCGCGCGGTGGCAAGTCGCTGATCGAGCGCGTCGCCCGCGATGCGAAGGTTCCGGTGCTGAAGCATCTCGACGGCGTCTGCCACGTCTACGTCGATGCCGCCGCGAACCTCGAGATGGCGGTGCGCATCGCCGACAACGCAAAGACGCAGCGCTACTCGCCGTGCAACACGATGGAGACGCTGCTCGTGCACGCGGAGATCGCCGCACGCTTCCTGCCGGCGATCGCCGCGATCTATGCGACGAAAGGCGTCGAGATGCGCGGCGACGCGCGTGCGCGATCGCTGGTTCCCGCGATGAAGACGGCGAACGAGGACGACTGGTACGCCGAGTACCTGGCGCCGATCATCGCGATTCGCGTCGTCGACTCGCTCGACGCAGCGATCGGGCACATCGCCCGCTACGGCTCGCAGCACACCGACGCGATCGTTACCGACGACTACACGAGCGCGATGCGCTTTTTGCGCGAAGTCGATTCGAGCTCGGTGATGGTCAACGCGTCGACGCGCTTCGCCGACGGCTATGAATACGGCCTCGGCGCCGAGATCGGCATCTCGACGTCCAAGCTGCATGCGCGCGGGCCGGTCGGCCTCGAGGGGCTGACGAGCCGCAAGTGGATCGTGCTCGGCAGCGGACAGGTTCGCAGCTGAACGGCGCCCGCGTCAGCACACGATCATGAGCGCGGCCTGATGTCGAGCTCCGTCTCGATCGCGATCGGCACGAACTCCGTGATCGCGATCTCGAAGGGCATCGGCTGGTTCCTGACCGGCTCGCCGACGCTCTTCGCCGAAACCATCCACTCGCTCGCGGACGTCGGCAACCAGGTACTGCTGAAAATCGGCGAGATTCGCGGCCGCCGCGGCCCGACTGACGCGCATCCGTTCGGGCACGGGCAGGAGAAGTTCTTCTGGGCGCTCGTCTCCGCGGTGAGCGTTTTCTTCATCGGCTGCGGCATCAACCTGTATCACGGCTTCGAGGCGCTGCTGTACCCGACGCCGAGCGGCGCGTTTTCGCCGCTCGTGATCGGCCTGCTGCTGTTCTCGCTCGCGCTCGAGAGTTGGACGCTGGTCGTCGCGCTGCGCGAGCTCGGCGGTATCGCCGGCATTCGCGCCAATCGCCACAACACGACGGTGCTCGCCGTGCTCCTCGAGGACGTCGTCGCGATGATCGGCATTCTGTTGACGCTGATCGTCGCCGGCATCGGCTACGTGTTCGGGCCGCGGCCGATCTTCGACGCCTGCATCGCGATCGCCGTCGGCGTCATGCTCGGCGCCCTGGCGGTATTCCTCGCCGGGCTCAACCGGCGGCTGCTGATCGACACGTCCGATGCCGCGCTCGATCGCACCGCCGAGCGGTGGCTGTCGGCACGCGCCATCGCGGCGCGCGTGCACTCGCTGATCCTCGACGACGACAGCGTCGTCGTCTTCGTCGATGCGGCGATGCCGGTCAGCGAATCCGAGGCGGTCGGAAACGCGCTCGCGATCGAGCTCCAGCGCACCGTCGACAAGACGGTGCACGCCGTCTACTGGCGATTCGAGAAGTCGCCGCAGCAAGCCGCGGCGCCGGCGTAGCCGGCGGCCGGACGCGCGTCAGGTCGCCGCCGCGGCCGACTGGCGGCGTGCGCGCATCAGCCACAGCACGCCGGCCGCGATCACCGCGAGCACGACGAGCGACGCGCGGTTCATCGTTTCCCAGCCGCTCGTCGTCACGAGCGCGCCGGATGCGACCGACGACGCACCCATCGTCGCGAACACGATGAAGTCGTTGACACCCTGCGTGCGGGCGCGCTCGCCGGGCGCGTAGGTTTCGGTCAGAAGCGCGGTGCCGCCGGTGTACATGAAGTTCCACCCAAGGCCGACCGCGACGAGCGCCGCGACGAAGTGGCCGACGCTGATGCCGTCGAGCGCGATCCAGGCGCCGAGCGCAGTCGCCGCGACGCCGGCCAGGATGATCGCGAGCGTTCCGAAGCGGCGGATCAGCGAGCCGGTGAAGAAGCCGGGCGCATACATGGCGACGACGTGCCATTCGATGACGAGCGCCGTCGCCGCGAACGGATGGCCGCAGAAGTTCATCGCGATCGGCGTCGCCGTCATCAGCAGGTTCATGAGGCCGTAGCTCAGCGCCCCCGCGAGCACGGCGACGACGAACGTCGGCTGGCGAACGATCTCCCGCAACGGCCGGCCCCTGGCGCTCCGCTCGGCGTGCGGCGGCAGCGGCACGTGCACGCCCGCTTGCACGGCGAGCGCGACGAGCGCAACGACGGCGAGCGCGACGAACGAACCCGCGAACGGCGTCGGCAACAGATCGCGCGCTGCGCGGACGGCCTGCGGGCCGAGAAAGCCGCCGACGACACCCCCCGCGAGGACGAGCGAGATCGCCTTGGCGCGGTCGGCCGGCGCCGACACCTCGGCCGCGGCGAAGCGGTACTGCAAGCCGACGGCGTTGTAGATGCCGATGATGCCGGTGGCGACGCAGAACAGCGCAAAGCTTTGCCAGGCGAGGGCCAGTGCGCCGACGACGCATCCAACGACGTTGATCGCCGCGCCGGTCATGAACCCAGCACGCCGTCCGACCCTCGCCATCCAGAGCGACATCGGCATCGTCGCCAGCGCCGAGCCGAGCACGTACGTGGTGACGCCGAACGTCGCGAGTGCCTTGGTCTGCGCGAGCGAATAGCCGACGAGGCCGTTCATCGCCGTGAGCCCCGCGCCGTTCGTCAGCAGCAACGCCTGACAGCAGGCGAGCAGGAAAATGTCGCGGCGTGAATCGCGCAAGGAGCGGCAGGCCGGGGACAAGCGGCCGCGTCGGAAAAGCCCGTATGATAAGCGGTCGATCATGCAGGACGCGCTCGCGCAATCCATCGTCGATTTCTGGTTCGTGCCTGTGCCGGGCGAAGCGGTGACCGGCGAGCCGACAAGGCCGCGCGATCGCGTCACGCGCGACGTCTGGTTTCGCAAGGACGACGCGTTCGACGCGGTGATTCGCGAGCGCTTCGGCGTCGCGCTCGCCGCCGCCCTCGCGGGCGCCTTCGGCCACTGGTGCAACGAGCCGCTCGGGTGCCTCGCGCGCGTGGTGCTGCTCGACCAGTTCACGCGCAACGCGTTCCGTGGCACGCCGCGCGCGTTCGCCGGCGATACCGGAGCCCTGGCGACGTCGGAGCTTGCGATTGCGCGCGGATTCGATCGCGCGCTCGCGCCGCAGGAACGCTGGTTCCTCTACCTGCCGTTCGAGCACAGCGAATCGCTTGCGGAGCAGGAACGCGGCGTCGCACTCTTCGAGACGCTCGCGGAGAGCGGCCTCGATGCGCCGCTCGCGTGGGCGATCGGTCACCGCGACGTGATCCGGCGCTTCGGACGCTTTCCCCATCGCAACGAGATCCTCGGCCGCGCGTCCACGCCGGACGAGATCGCGTTCCTTGCCACACCGGGGTCGCGGTTCTGATGAGCGAGCGGAGCGACGCCGACGCAGCCACCGACGAGCCCGTCGCCATTCTCGGCGGCACGTTCGATCCGGTGCATTACGGCCACCTGCACGTCGCCGACGACGTCCGCAAGGCGCTCGGGATACGCGACGTGCGTCTCGTGCCGGCAGCGGACCCACCGCATCGCGGCGCTCCAAGTGCGCGCGCACGCGATCGCATCGCAATGCTCGATCTGGCCGTGCGCGACTTTCCGGATCTCGTCGTCGACATCCGCGAGATCGAGCGCGGCGGCAAGAGTTACACGGTGGAGACGCTTCAAAGCCTTCGCGCGGAGCGACCGCGCGCGCCGCTCTGGCTCCTGCTCGGCGCCGATCAATTCCGCAGCCTTCCCGGCTGGCATCGGTGGCGCGAGCTCTTCGATCTCGCGCACCTCGTCGTCGTGCCGCGGCCCGGCGTCGCGCTCGACGCGGATCTTCCCGACGCGGTTCGCGAGGAGCTTGCCGCGCGGCGCGTTCGCGATCCGGCGGCCTTGCGCTCGACAATCGCCGGCTCCATCTACGTTCAGCCGGTGGCGCCGCATCCGGTTTCGTCGACGGCGATCCGCTCGGCGCTCGTCGCCGGCGAGCGCAATCCGGTCGAATTTTCCGGTTTGCTCCCGGCTGCGGTTTTAGCCTATATTGAATCGAACGGACTCTATCCGCCAAAACCCACGCATGCATCTTGACAAGCTGCAGCAGGTCGCCGTCGCGGCCCTCGAGGACATCAAGGCCCGCGACATCGAAGTCATCGATGTCCGCCCGCAAACCACCCTGTACGACACGATGGTCATCGCCTCGGCCGAGTCGAACCGGCAGGTGAAGGCCCTCGCGAACCACGTCCGCGACAAGCTCAAGGAAGCCGGCGCGCCGATCCTCGGCGTCGAAGGCGAGGACGTCGGCGAATGGGTGCTCGTCGACGCCGGCGACATCGTCGTCCACGTGATGCAGCCGGCAGTGCGCGCGTATTACAACCTCGAGGAGCTGTGGGCGCCGCAGGCGCCCGTCTGCCGCGCGCGCGCGGCATCGGCCGCGTAATTGCCCGGCAGCCTTTGAAGCTGCGCATCGTCGCGCTCGGCCACCGGATGCCCAACTGGGTCGCGGCCGGGTACGACGACTATGCGCGGCGCCTTCCACGCGAATTCGCGCTCGATCTGGTCGAGCTCAAGCCCGAGCCGCGGGACGAGCGACGCAGCGTCGCGAAGCTTCTCGCGGCCGAGGCCTCGCGCATTCGCGCGGCCTGCGCGGGCTTTCGCGTCGTCGCGCTCGACGTGCGCGGCGCCGCGTGGACGACGCGCCAATTCGCCGCTCGGCTGGGAAAATGGCGAGACGCGAGCGATGACATCGCCTTCGTGATCGGCAGCGCCGACGGCCTCGCGGCCGACGTGAAGACGCAGGCGACCGCCGTCGTCGCCGTGTCCGCGCTGACGCTCCCGCACGCCCTCGTCCGCGTGCTGCTCGCCGAGCAGATCTATCGCGCCGCGAGCATTCTGGCCGGACACCCGTATCATCGCGACTGACAACGGGCTCCGCCGAGACCGCCGGAGGCCCAGAGCGCGAAGCGCGGAGGATCGTCGATTGAGCGCACCGGTGCTTTATCTCGCGTCGAAGAGCCCGCGCCGGCAGGCGCTTCTGCGTCAGCTCGGCATCGAGTTCGATACGCTGCTGCTCCGCGAAGCGGCCGGACGCGAGCGCGACGTCGTCGAGGAGACGCGGGACGCGGAGCCGGCCGCGCACTACGTCGAGCGGATGGCGCGCACGAAGGCGCAGGTCGGCTGGCAGCGAATGCAGAACCGCAAGCTGGCCGAGCGCGCCGTCCTCGGCGCCGACACGGAAGTGGTGCTCGACGGCGAAGTATTCGGCAAGCCGCGCAACGCCGACGACGCGACGCGGATGATGCGCCGCCTCGCCGGCCGCACGCATCAGGTGCTGACGGCGGTCGCTCTTCGCCACCGCGACGGTACCGACGTCGAGGTGTCGGTTTCGCGCGTCACGCTGCGCCGCCTCGGCGCTGCCGAGCTCGAGCGCTACGTCGCGAGCGGCGAGCCGTTCGACAAGGCGGGCGGGTATGCGGTGCAGGGCCTCGCCGCCGCGTTCATCTCGCGCCTCGAAGGCAGCTACAGCGGCGTCGTCGGCTTGCCGCTCTACGAGACGTCGTCGCTGCTCGTGCGCGCGGGCATGCCGGTCCTCTGAGGTCGTTGCCGTGAACGCCGGCCCGCTGCCTCCCGCGATCGCAAACATGCGCACCGACGCCGCACGTCCCGGGGAGCGCGCGGCGACCACGCACGAGATCCTGATCAACGTGACGCCGCAGGAGACGCGCGTCGCGATGCTCGAGCAGGCGGTCGTGCAGGAGCTTCACGTCGAGCGCGCGAGCGCGCGTGGTCTCGTCGGCAACATCTGCCTCGGAAAGGTCGCGCGGGTGCTGCCCGGCATGCAGAGTGCGTTCGTCGAGATCGGCCTCGAGCGCGCGGCGTTCCTGCACATCGGCGACATCTGGGAGCACCGTCAGGACGGACACGGCGAGCATCGGCCGATCGAGCGCATCCTGCACGAGGGACAGACGCTGCTCGTACAGGTGATCAAGGATCCGATCGGCACCAAGGGCGCGCGCCTTTCGACGCAGCTCTCGCTCGCCGGGCGCCTGCTCGTGTACCTGCCGCAGGACTCGCACATCGGCATCTCGCAGCGGATCGAGGACGAGCAGGAACGCGAAAGCCTGCGCGGCAAGCTGACGACGCTTCTGCCCGAAGGATCCGCCGGCGGATTCATCATTCGCACGATGGCGGAGGCGGCGAGCGAGCGCGAGCTCGCGACCGACATCGAATACCTGACGAAGCTGTGGCGCGACCTGAACGAGCGCGCGGCGCTCGTCCCGGCGCCGACGCTGCTCTACCAGGACCTGAACCTCGCGCAGCGCGTGCTCCGCGACATGGCGACCGAGGAAACGTCGCGGATCCTCGTCGATTCACGCGAGACGTTCGTCAAGATGCAGGACTTCGCGCGCGAATACACGCCGGCGCTCGCCGAGCGCATCCAGCACTATTCCGGCGAGCGGCCGCTCTTCGACCTGCACGGCGTCGAGGACGAGATCGAGAAGGCGCTCGCGCGGCGCGTCGATCTCAAATCCGGCGGCTACCTGATCATCGACCAGACCGAGGCGATGACGACGATCGACGTGAACACCGGCGGCTTCGTCGGCGGCCGCAGCTTCGACGACACGATCTTCAAGACGAACCTCGAGGCGGCGCAGGTGATCGCGCGGCAGCTGCGGATGCGCAACCTCGGCGGGATCATCATCATCGACTTCATCGACATGGAGAACGCCGACCACCGCAACGCCGTGCTCGCCGAGCTCAACAAGGCGCTCGAGCGCGACCGGACACGGCTCACGGTCAACGGCTTCACCCAGCTCGGCCTCGTGGAGATGACGCGCAAGCGCACGCGCGAATCGCTCGCGCACGTGCTGTGCGAGACGTGTCCGACGTGCGGCGGCCGCGGCGAGTTCAAGACCGCGCAGACGATCTGCTACGAGATCCTGCGCGAGATCCTGCGCGAAGCGAAGCAGTTCAACGCGCGCGAATTCCGGATCCTCGCCTCGCAGTCGGTGATCGACATGTTCCTGGACGAGGAATCGCAGAGCCTCGCGCAGCTCGGCGACTTCATCGGCAAGCCGATCTCGCTGCAGGTCGAGACGCTCTACACGCAGGAACAATACGACGTCGTGTTGATCTAGCGGCGCAATGAATTTCTGGCCGCGAATTCGCGACGCCCTTCGAAGGGCCAAGGAACGCGCGGCCGCGCTGCTGGGAACGCGCGAGGCGGCGCCCGGCCGCTTCGAGTTCGGCAGTGCGTCGTCGTGGCGCGGCTACGTCGCGACGGCGCCGCTCGTCGAGCTCTCGCGCGATTATCTCGTCTACGTGCCGCGCGGCTGGTCGCGAGGCCGGCGCGCACCGCTACGCGTGCTGTGCCATGGTTGCCGCCAGAGCGCCGAGGATCTCGCCTCGCTTGCGCACGTCGCCGATTACGCGGACCGCGAAGGCTGCCTGGTGCTGCTGCCGCAACAGGCCGCGGACGCCAACGCGTGGGGTTGCTGGAACTGGTTCGAAGCGAACACCGAGCGCGGCGGCGGCGAAGCGGCGATCGTCGCCGCCCAGATCGTCGCCGCGCGACGAAAATATCGCGCGCAGCGCGAGCGCGTGTGGGTCGGCGGCCTCTCCGCCGGCGGCGCGCTCGCGGCGGTGCTCGGCTTGCGGCATCCGCGAGTCGTGCGCGGCGTCTTCGTCCATTCCGGCATTGCATGCGGCGCCGCCGCGTCGGCGGGGACGGCGCTGTCGGTGATGCAGCAAGGGCCCGACAACGACGTCGTACGCGTCGCGGCCGAGGCGCTCGCGCTGGCCGGTTCGCGTGAGCCGCCGAACGTTCCGCTGCTCGTCGTGCAAGGCGACCGCGACCCGGTGGTGTCGCCGGTCAATGCCGCTGCGCTCGTGCGGCAATACCTTCGCTTCAACGGCGATACGACGGTGACCTCGAATTCGCCGCTGCGCGCGAGCGACGCGTCGTCGCACGAGGAAGCCGGCGTGCGCTACGCGCTGCGCACCGACGACTGGTGGATCGACGGCCGCGTGCGCGTTCGGCAGGCGAGCGTCGAAGGACTCGCGCATGCGTGGAGCGGCGGCGACGGCGCATTCGGGTTTGCCGACCCGCGCGGTCCCGATGCGCTGCGGCTTTTCGAGCGCTTCGTCGCCGACGCCGAAGCATCGCCAACGAACTGGATCGCGCTGCTCCGCTCGCGGCTGTCCGCGACCCAGTTGACCGCGCGCCCTAAGTAAGAGCATTATTACTTACGCGGTGACCGCGAAGCGTGACCTGGGCTTCGCCGCGCCAAGCCCTCCCATGATCCCGGACCTGCTCCAGCGCCCCATCGGAGTCGTGAACGTCGGCCTCGCCGGCTTCGCGCAGGACCTCGCTTCACAGCACGTTCGCGTCGTTCACGTCGAATGGACGCCGCCGGCACGCGGCGACGCGAAGCTTGCCGCCGTGCTCGCGGAACTCGCCGATCGTCACGAGGCGGCAATTGCGCGCGCGAACGCCGAGGCGCTGCGGCGCATCCTCGACGGCGAGCCGGTGCTCGTCGACGTGCAGACCGCCGGCGACGTCATCGCGGATCTCGGCGAGCGCGTGATCCAGCACGCGGGACCGCCGATCGAATGGGACCGCATGTGCGGACCGCTGCAGGGCGCGATCGCCGGCGCGATCGTCTACGAAGGCTGGGCGCGCGATCTCGACGCCGCGACCGCGCTCGCGGCGTCCGGCGCGATCACGTTCCGCCCGAACCACGAAGCCGGCAGCGTCGGTCCGATGACGGGCATGATCACGCGCTCGATGCCCGTGTTCGTCGTCGAGAACCGCACGTTCGGCAATCGCGCGTACTGCACGATCAACGAGGGTCTCGGCAAGGTCATGCGCTTCGGCGGCAACGACGCGAGCGTCATCGACCGGCTGCGGTGGCTGCGCGACGTCTGCGGCCCCCGCCTCGCTGCCGCGCTGCGTGCCATCGGCGGCCTGTCGCTCGGACCGCTGATCGCGCGCGGCCTCGCGATGGGCGACGAGATGCATCAGCGCAACGTCGCATGCTCGGCGCTGTTCCTGCGCGCGGCGGCGTCGGCGATCGTGCGCAGCGGCGGGTCGGCCGACGACGCTGCGGCCGTGCTCGCATTCATCGGCGGCAACGACCAGTTCTTCCTGAACATCGCAATGGCGATGGGCAAGGCGATCACCGATCCCGCGCGCGGGATCGCGCATTCGACGATCGTGACGGCGATGTGCCGCAACGGCACCGACTTCGGCATTCGCGTGAGCGGCACCGGCGACCGCTGGTTCACGGCGCCCGTCGAGATGCCGCAGGGCCTGTATTTCCCGGGCTTTTCGGAGGCCGACGCCAATCCCGACATCGGCGACTCCGCGATCCTGGAAACGATCGGCCTCGGCGCCTTCGCGATGGCGGCATCCCCGGCGGTCGTGGGCTTCGTCGGCGGTGGCGGCGTCGCCGACGCGCTCGACTACACGCGCGCGATGGCGGAGATCGCGCTCGGTACGAACGCGAAGTGGCCCATTCCGATGCTCGATTTTGCCGGCGTGCCGTGCGGCATCGACATCCGACGCGTCGTCGAGACAGGAATCGCGCCGGCGATCAACACCGGCATCGCGCATCGAAAGGCCGGCGTCGGACAGGTCGGCGCGGGCATCGCGCGCGCGCCGCTCGGCTGCTTCGATGCCGCGCTGCAGGCGATCGCCGGGCAGGAGCGTGGGCGATGAGCCACGTCGCAAGCCGCGTCGTGCGCGGCCGCTACCTCGATTCAGTGAGTCTCATGCGCGTGTCGCAGCGGCTTTCCGCGCTGCCCGGCGTCGCCGAAGCGGCGGTGATGATCGGCTCCGACACGAACAAGCGGCTGATGCGCGACTCCGGATTGCTGTCCGGAGAAGCCGCGGCCGCGCAGCCCGCTGACCTGATCGTCGGCGTGCGCGCCAACGACGAAGCGGCGGCGCGCACGGCACTGGAAAGCGTCGACGCGCTGCTCGCAGCGCCGGGCGCGCGCGATGGCAGCGGCAGCGTTGCGCGCGCACGAACGCTCGCGGGCGCGACGAAGGCGTTGCCCGATGCGAACGTGGCGCTGATCTCGGTGCCCGGCGAGTTCGCCGCCGCCGAGGCGGCGAAAGCTTTGCGCGCGGGACTTCACGTGCTGCTCTTCAGCAACAACGTCGCGCTCGACGACGAGCGGCGGCTGAAAGCGCTCGCGCGCGAGCGCGGCCTGCTTTTGATGGGACCGGACTGCGGAACGAGCCTCGTGAACGGCGTGCCGCTCGCATTCGCCAATGCGGTTACGCGCGGGGACGTCGGCGTCGTCGCCGCATCCGGCACCGGGCTGCAGGAAGTGACGACGCAGGTCGCGCGCGCCGGCGGCGGCATCTCGCACGGGATCGGCGTTGGCGGCCGCGACCTGCGCGACGAGATCGGCGGCATCACCACGCTGATGGCAATCGACGCGCTCGATGCCGATCCGGCGACGACGCACGTCGTGATCGTCTCGAAGCCGCCCGCGCCCCGGGTCGCGAACGCGGTGCTCGAGCGCATCGCGAAAAGCGCGAAACCGTTCACCGTCTGTCTGCTCGGACAGTCCGATCTCGCGCTGCCGTCGAATGCGCGCCGGGCACACTCGCTGCGCGAGGCGGCGGAGCTTGCGCTCGGTGGCCGGCGCTTCGCGCCCGACTTCGTCGCGCAAACGACGCTGCCGCGACCTCGCGGCCGCCGCGTCCGCGGGCTCTACTGCGGCGGGACGCTTTGCGCCGAAGCGCAACTGGTGCTGCTCGCGGCCGGCGAAGCCGTCGCGTCGAATGCGGCAGTGCCCGGCGCGCACGCGCTCGCGGGCTCCGATGGTGGCGCGCAGCATTCGATCGTCGATCTCGGTGCCGACGAATACACGCGCGGCCGACCGCATCCGATGATCGAGCCGGCGATCCGCACCGAGCCGGTGCGTGCCGCGATCGCGGATCCGGCAACCGCCGTCGTGCTGCTCGACGTCGTGATCGGCTACGGCGCGCATTCCGACCCCGCCGGTGTGCTCGCCGACGCGCTTGGCGAAATGCGGCAGAACGGTCCGGCAATCATCGCTTCGGTGTGCGGCACCGAAGCCGATCCTCAAGGCTATTCGCGACAGGCACGCACGCTGGAGCGCGCCGGCGCGATCGTCGCGCCATCGAACGCGCACGCGGCCGAACTCGCCGTGCGCGCGCTGCGCGCGCGCTAATCGCGGACGATCGCCGAAGCCACGGTCATCGCGCCGGCCAACGCATCCCATCCCGACGTGTGACCGACTGCCGCGATCGCGTCCAGCGCACCATCGGGATCGCGATCGTTCGCGAGCGCAAGGAGGCATGCATGCAGCGCTTCGCCGCCCTCGCCGTGCGCCGCGGCCTCGAGGTGCGCGACACTGACCGGATGCGTCGCGCGCTCGCAAAGCGGCAGCAGCCAGGCGCCGAGCGCGCGCGCAATCTCGCGCTTGCCGAACGCATGCAGCGCGACGAGTGCGCCGCCCAGGAAATCATCGCCCGACGGCGTGAGTCCGGGGCCGAGGCCGACTACCTGACGCAACGCATCGGGTGGGGTCAGACCCCCGGCAAGCCACGTCTGCAGCGCGCTCGCGGCGGCGACACCCGGAACGGCGAGCGCGCCGGTTCCACTCACATCGGCGACGACGAACGCGAGTCCATCGCGCGGAATCCGCGCGCGTGCCGCGCGTTGCATCCGCGCCACGCCGCGTGCAACGCATGCACGCTCGATCGGCAGCGCGGGGAGCGTCGGATGCCAGCGCTTTGCGCGCGTGAAGTCGAGCAGCGTATGGTCCGTCCGAAAGCGCGGCCACGTGCCGCGGAGCGGCCGATCCTGCACAAGCGTCGCGAGCGCGCGATTGATCGCGCACGCGGACGTGACGAGCGCATTCAGCGGCCCGCAGCCAAGGCGCTCGCCGCCGATGCAGATCCATTGTCCGTCGAGCTCGACGTACGCGCTGCGCTCGAACACCGCGCGTACGCGACCTTCGCGGGCGCGTTGCAACCGCCCGGCGGCAAAGTCTCCGATGCGCGCGACGATCAGGCCGGCTGCGTCATCGCTCGGCAACGACATGCGTTCCGGCCTTGCCCTCGAACGCCGCCGCGGCCTGCTCGAGGTGCGCGATGATCGCGCGCCTTCCGCCGTGCGCAAGGAAGCGCAGCACTGCGTCGATCTTCGGCGCCATGCTGCCGCGCGCGAAATGACCCTCGGCCTGGTACGCCTCGAGATCGCGGACGCTGACCGTGCCAAGCTCGCGCTGGCCCGGCTTGCCGAAATCGATCGCGACGCGCGGCACCGACGTCAGGATCATCAGCGTCTCGATCCCGAGCAGGTTCGCCATGAACGCCGACGTCAGGTCCTTGTCGATCACCGCTTCGACGCCGTGATGCCGCCCGGCCGCGTCGCGAACGACGGGGATGCCGCCGCCGCCGCCGGCGATCACGATCGTCCCCATCCGCGCCATCGTGTCGATCAGCGGCAGGTTGACGATGCCAAGTGGCCGCGGCGAGGCGACCGCATAGCGCCAGCCGCGTCCCGCGTCCTCCATCATGTTCCAGCCCTGCGCGATCAGCGCACGCGCGTCGGCCTCCTTGAAGAACGGGCCGATCGGCTTGCTCGGATTGCCGAACCCGGGATCGTCGGGATCCACCTCGACCTGCGTCAGCACGCAGGCGACCATCCGGTCGCTCTTTGCGAGCCGCAACTCGTTCTCCATCGCCTGCATCAGCAGGTACGCGATGCCGCCCTGACTGTGCGCGACGCAGATGTCGAGACGCATCGGCGCGACCTTGTCGCGCGTCAGGATCTGGCGCATCAGGATCTTGCCGACGACGGGTCCGTTGCCGTGCGTGACGACCAGTTCGCACGGAAGCTGCATCAGCGGCAGCAGCGCCTTCGCGGCGTTGGCCGCGACGACCTCCTGTTCCTCGGTCGTGCCCTTGATGCTTTCCGGGTGCGTGGCGTTGCCGCCGACGGCCACGAGGACCCGACTCGAAATATCCGTGCTTCGCGCACGTGCCGCACCGGTCATCGGAAGCTCCTTCCCGCGAGGCTGTCGCGGCCGGATGAAAAAGTCGTTGACGCCGCCGCGGCAGTTCCTAGAATAGTAAAAATTCTCTTACTAGTCCAACCGGAAGCCGGTCCGCACGGCACGCCGTACGGGTCGGGGCAGCATGGCAGGCAGGCGCGGCCGGGTATCAGGAGCCGCAAGTCACGAAGTTCTTACTTTGGTGGAGGAGAACATGGGAATCGCCCGCAATCCGCGTAACGGCTGGCGCGCCGCGCTCGGCGTCGCCGCGCTCGTCGTCGCCACGTCGGCGCTCGCCGCCGACCCGATCAAGATCGGGCTCGTCGCCGCGCTGTCCGGTCCGTCGGCGCAATCCGGCGAAGCGATCACGCAGGGCCTCACGATCGCCATCGACGAGATCAATGCGGCGGGCGGTCTGCTCGGTCGCCCGCTTGCGCTCGTCAAGCGCGACGACGAGTCGAGCCCGCCGAAGGGCGCGACCGCCGCACGCGAGCTGATCTACGACGAGAAGGTGGCGGCGATCTTCGGCGGTCTCGACACGCCGGTGTCGCTCGCGATCGTGCCGATCGCGAACAAGGAGCACGTGCCCTACATGGGCGTCTGGGCCGCGGGCACGCCGATCACGCGTAACGGCGCGAATCCGAACTTCGCCTTCCGGGTCTCGGCGGTCGACGTGATGGTCGACGAGGCGCTGCTCAAGTATGCGCAGAAGAACGGCGCGAAGAAGCCGGGCCTCATCCTGATCAACAACCCGTGGGGCGAGTCGAACGAGAAGGGCCTCAAGGAAGAGGCGCAGAAGCTCGGCATCACGCTCGCCGGCATCGAGAAGTTCGAGGACCGTGACGTCGACATCGTTCCGCAACTCACGCGCCTCAAGAACGCCGGCGCCGACGCGCTGATCCTCGTCGCCAATGCAGCGCCGGGCGCGCAGGTGATGAAGGCGCGCGAGCGGATGGGCTGGAAGGTGCCGGTGATCTCGCATTGGGGCGTTTCGGGCGGTCGCTTCCCCGAGCTCGCGGGCCCGACCGCCGGCGACGTCGTGTTCGTGCAGACGTACAGCTTCTTCGGCAACCAGAAGCCGGCCGGCAAGAAGGTCCTTTCCGAGCTCGAGAAGAAGTACAAGGTCAGCGGACCCGAAGGCGTGATCTCGCCGGTCGGCGTCGCCGACGCGTACGACGCGATGCACCTGCTCGCGCTCGCGATCAAGAAGGCCGGCAGCACGAAGGGCGACGCCGTCCGGCAGGCGCTGCATGAGATCGACGAGTACCAGGGGCTCATCAAGACGTATCACAAGCCGTTCAGCGCGCAGAACCAGGACGCGCTCGGGCCCGACGACTACGTCTTCGTACGCTTCGAAGGCAACAAGATCGTACCGGTTCATTGACGCAGCGCGCCGCCGCGGCACACGCCGCGGCGGCGGCGTAACGATTCTTTCGACGTCGCGATGGATCTGTTCGTCGCAGCACTCGTGACGGGCGTGGGCCTGGGCAGCATGTACGGGCTGCTCGCCCTCGGCTTCTACGTGACGTACGCCGTTTCGAGCACCGTCAACTTCGCGCAGGGCAGCACGATGATGCTCGGCGCCGTGATGGGCTTCACGTTCGGCGTGACACTCGGGCTGCCGTGGATCGTCGCGATCCTGCTAGCGCTCGTCGCCTGCGTCGTCTGGGGCGTCGTCGTCGAGGCGATCGGCGTGCGACCGTTCGCGCGCCGCGGCTCGGATCTCTGGCTGATGGCGACCGTCGCGCTCGGCCTGATCCTCGAGAACGTCGTGTTGTTCACGTTCGGCAAGGACCCGCGCGGCATGCCGCAATCGGCGCTGACCGCCGAGGCATTCTCGGTCGGTGGCCTTCGCGTTTCACTGTTGCAGGTCACGATCCCGGTCGTCGGCCTCGCGATCGCGTTCGCGCTGCACGTGCTGACGCGCCATACCCGCAGCGGCAAGTCGATGCTGGCGATCGTGCAGAACCCCGACGCCGCCCGCCTGATGGGCATCGACGTGCGTGCCGCGATCGTCGGCGCCTACGCCGTATCGGGCCTGTTCGCCGGGATCGCCGGCCTTCTGATCGCGCCGCTCTTCACGGTGTCGTCGAGCATGGGAACGCTCTTCGGCATCAAGGCGTTCGCCGTCGCGATACTGGGCGGCATCGGCAACCCGTGGGGCGTCGTGCTCGCCGGGCTCATCTACGGGAGCGCCGAGTCGCTGATCACCGCGACGTTCGGCTCGACGTACACGCAGATCCTGACGTTCGGCCTCGTGATCGTCGCGCTCGCGCTGCGCCCCGACGGACTCTTCGGCCGCGCGGGCGTGAAGAAGGTATGAGCGAGCGTACGTACGCCGCGCGAGCGTCCTCGCCGCCCGCGCTGTACGCCGCGATCGCCGCTCTCACGCTCGGCGGCGGCGTCGCCTCGTACTTCGCGAACGGCTACCAGCAGTACGTGATCGCGATGGTCGCGATCACCGCGATCGTCGGCATCGGCTTGAACGTGCTGCTCGGTCTCGCCGGCCAGCTTTCGCTCGGTCACGTCGGCTTCTACGCGATCGGCGCGTATGCGTGCGCGATCCTGACGACGCGCTACGGATGGAGCTTCTGGATCGTGCTGCCACTCGCCGGCATCGCAGCAGCCATTGCGGGCGCGCTCCTCGCGGCGCCTGCGCTGCGCGTGCGCGGTCCCTATCTCGCGATGGTGACGATCGCGTTCGGCTTCGTGATCGAGCAGAGCGCCGCCGAGATGAAGAGTCTCACCGGCGGCTGGAACGGGATCATGAACGTCCCGCGTCCGACGTTTGCCGGCCTCGCGATGGACGAGTTCGGGATCGGCGTGCTCGCGCTCGTGCTGCTTGCCGCGCTGCTCGTGCTGTTCGCACGACTGCGCGGCGGCACGTGGGGCCTCGCGATGCGCGCGACGCGCGACGCCGAAGTGGCGAGCCAGTCGATCGGCCTCGCCCTCGTCACGATCCGCACCGTCGCGTTCGTGATCTCGGCGTTCCTGGCCGGTATCGCGGGCGCGCTCTTCGCGATCCTCGGCAATTTCGTAAGTCCCGAGTCGTTTCCGTTCTTCCAGTCGATCACGTTCCTGCTGGTCGTGCTCGTCGGCGGCGCGGGGACCGTGCTCGGACCGGTCGCCGGCGCGATCGTCGTCGTGCTGCTGCCCGAAGTGCTGTCGTTCCTTGCCGAGTACCGGCTGCTCTTCTTCGGCGTGCTGCTCCTGATCGTGCTGTGGCTCGTGCCCGAGGGCATCGTCGGCGCCATCGGGCGGCGCCTGCGCGCTGCGGACGCGCGGACGCCGCAATCCGACGAGAACCGCGTCGCGGCGTTCCTCGCGACCGACACATCCGGCAGCGCGCCCGGTTCGCGCGAGGGCCTTGTCGTCGACGGTCTTGCGATCGCGTTCGGCGGCACGCAGGCGGTCAAGGATGTCTCCCTCGTCGCGAAACCGGGCGAGGTCACGAGCATCATCGGCCCGAACGGCGCCGGGAAGACGACACTCCTCAATCTGATCGGCGGCTTCTATCGCGCCGATCGCGGCAGTGTCGTGCTCGACGGCGTCGCGTTGCCGAAGGGCACGACATACCGGATCGCGCGCGCCGGCATCGCCCGGACATTCCAGACGACGCAGCTCTTCGCGCGGATGACCGTTCTCGAGAACGTGCTGATCGCGCTTCGCCGCGGCGGCCTGGGCGGCGTTCGTGAAGCGGTCGGGCAAGGTGCGGACGCCGCCGCGACGGCGCTCGGCTGCGCGCTGCTCGCGTTCGCCGGCTACCGCGGATCGATCCATCGTCCGGCGGGCGAGCTGCCGCACGTCGACCGGCGGCTCGTCGAAATCGCGCGCGCGCTCGCGACGCGCCCGCGCGTGCTGCTGCTCGACGAGCCGGCCGCGGGTCTCGGCGAAGGCGACACGAAGCGCCTCGGCGCGCTGCTGCAGCGCATCGCGAAGCGGGGTGTCGCCGTCGTCATCATCGAGCACGACATGAACCTCGTGATGGGCATCTCCGACCACATCGTCGCGCTCGACGCGGGACGGCGGCTCGTCGCCGGCACGCCGGCGGATGTCCGCGCGAACGACGACGTGCGCGCCGCGTATCTCGGCGAAGGCGAGCTCGCGATTGCGCGGAGCGCCGCGCGAAGCGAGAGCAGCGAAATCGTCCTCGCCGTCGACGGCGTCGACGCCGGTTACGGCCCGCTTCCGGTGCTCTCGCAGATCCGTCTCGACGTGAAACGCGGCGAGCTCGTCGCGCTGCTCGGCGCCAACGGCGCCGGCAAGTCGACGCTGATGCGCGCGATCGCGGGACTGCATCGACCGGTGAGAGGCCGCGTGCTGCTGCTTGGCCGCGAGATCGCGCTGCTGCCGGCGCATCGCATCGTGCGCGACGGGTTGACCCTCGTGCCGGAGGGTCGCCAGGTGTTTTCCGAGCTTTCGGTCGTCGACAACATCCTGATGGGCGCGCTCGCGCTCGATCGCCGCGCCGCGGAGTCCGAGGTCGAGCGCTTGATCGCACGCTTTCCGATACTCGATCCGCTGCGCGACCGGCGCGCGGGACTTCTGTCCGGCGGCGAGCAGCAGATGCTCGCGATCGCGCGCGGTCTCGCCGCACGCCCGAAGATCGTGCTGCTCGACGAGCCGTCGCTCGGACTCGCGCCCGCAATCGTCGAGAGCCTGTATCGCGTTCTCGAGCAATTGCGAAGCGAAGGCACGACGATCCTGCTCGTCGATCAGATGGCGCGGCTCGCGCTGTCGATCGCCGACCGCGCATACGTGATCCAGTCGGGCCGCGTCGTGCAGCAGGGTTCGGCGGAGGACGTGCGCAACGACGCCGCGCTCGAGAAAGCGTACCTGGGGTGAACACGGCCCATCACGATTGAGATGACCGATCGCCTGATCGTCCGCAACGCACGCATCGGCGAGAGCGAAGGCCTCGTCGATGTCGTCGTCGACGCGGGGCGCATCGTGGCGATCGAAGCGCCGGGGATCGCGAACGGGGCAGCGCGCGCGCTCGACGTGGACGGCCGTTACGTGTCGCCGGGGTTCGTCGAAACGCACATCCATCTCGACAAATCGTGCATTGTCGACCGCTGCGATACCCGCGAGGGCACGCTCGCCGCGGCGATCCGCGAGGTCGCGCGCGCAAAGGCGCGCTTCACCGCCGACGACGTGCACGCGCGCGCAACGGCGACGCTCGAGCGCGCGATCACGAACGGCACGACGCGGATGCGCACGCACGTCGAGGTCGACCCCGGCATCGGGCTGCGCGGCTTCGACGGCGTGCTCGCGCTCGTCGACGAATACCGCTGGGCGATCGACCTCGAGCTTTGCGTGTTTCCGCAGGAAGGGCTGACCGACAATCCGGGCACCGACGAGCTTCTCGTCGCCGCGCTGCGCCGGGGTGCGAAGGTCATTGGCGGCGCGCCGTACGTCGATTCGAATCCCCACGGACAGATTGACCGGATCTTCGCGATCGCGCGCGACTTCGACGTGCCGATCGACATGCACCTGGATTTCACGCTCGACGTCTCGAAGATGGATGTCGAGTACGTTTGCGCGAAGACGCGTGAGCATCGGTACGAGGGACGTGTCGCGATCGGCCACGTCAGCACGTTGTCCGCCTTGGCCAAGGACCGTTTCGACGCCCTCGCGTCGATGCTCGCCGACGCCGGCGTCGCGGTCACGGTGCTGCCGTCGACCGACCTGTTCCTGATGGGCCGCGACGCCGATCACGACGTGCCGCGCGGCGTCGCGCCCTTGCATCGACTCGTGCGCGCCGGCGTCGGCGCGTCGCTCGCGACGAACAACGTGCTGAACCCGTTCACGCCGTACGGCGACTGCTCGCTCGTGCGGATGGCGAATCTCTACGCGAACATCGCGCAGCTCGGCACGCGCGACGAGCTCGCGCTTTGCCACTCGCTGGTGACGCAGCATGCGGCGCACATTCTCGGTGTCGCCGACCACCGCATCGCGCCGCAGGCGCCGGCCGATTTCGTCGTGCTCGACTGCGAAAGCGCCGCGCAGGCGATCGCCGAGATCGCCGCGCCGCTTTACGTCTTCAAGCACGGGCGCATGTCGGTCAGCCGCGCGCCTGCCGTGCTGCACCGGCCCTAGGCGCGTGACGATGCGCCCGCGCAGCGCGCTTCCAGATGACGATTCGCCGGTGCCGCGCAAGCGCGACCCGATGATGACGCGCGACCGCGTGCTGCGCGCCGGCATCGACGAGTTCTGCCGGCATGGCTACATCGGCGCGCGGATCGACCAGATCGCGAAGCGCGCCGGCTGCAACATGCGGATGATCTATCACTATTTCGGGAGCAAGGAGAAACTCTACATCGCCGCGCTCGAGCGGATGTTCGTCGAGCTGCGCCTCGAGGAGAGCCGGCTGCACCTCGAGCACCTCGACCCGGTCACCGGCGTGCTGCGGCTCGTCGACTTCACGATGGATCACCTCGGACGGCACCCGGAGTTCATCGCGCTTCTCGGCAACGAGAACCTGTTGCGCGGCAAGTACCTGCGCAAGTCGCAGGTCGTTCCGCGCGCGTCCGCGCCGCTGCTCGAGGCCATCCGCGAATTGCTCGAGCGCGGGCGTCGTGACGGCGTCTATGTACGCAACGTCGACGCGCTGCAGCTCTACGTCAGCATCCTGTCGCTTTGCTACGTCCACGTGTCGAACCGCTACACGCTGTCGATCACGTTCAACCGCGACGTCACCGAGCGCGGATGGCTCGACGCCCGGCGCCGGCATGTCCAGCAGCTGGTGCTTGCATACCTCTGCACGCCGGAGCCGCCGGCGGCAGGCTTAAGATAGCTGCCGCTCGATCCGGGGAGGAACGTCCGATGCCCGCCACCGCCATGAATCACTTCACGATCCTGACCGACGACGTGACCGGGACGGTCGACTTCTATCGCGATCTGCTCGGCCTCGTCGAGGGATGGCGTCCGCCGCTCGCGTTTCCCGGCGCATGGCTCTACGCGGGCGATGACGCGATCCTCCACGTCGTCGGTGGGCGTCCGCGCGACGAGCTCAAGGCCGGCGTGATCGACCACATGGCGTTTTCGGCGACGGGCCTCGCCGACACGCTCGCGCTTCTCGTGTCGCGGAACGTTCAGCACACGTGTCGCCGGCTTCCATCGGCCGGAACCTGGCAGGTGTTCTTCAACGATCCGAACGGCGCGCGCGTCGAGCTCGATTTCCCTGCCGACGAGCCGCAGCACGATCGCAGCACCGCGGGATGATCGTCCGGCGCGGTTCGCCGCCCGATCTCGCCGTCGACCACCTCGTCGTTGCGGCGGCGTCGCTCGCAAGCGGCACCGCATGGATCGAGGAGCGCCTCGGCGTGCCCGCGAGTCCCGGCGGCAAGCACGTCGCGATGGGCACACACAACGCGCTCGTGGGTCTCGGTCCCGGCGTCTATCTCGAAGTGATCGCGATCGACCCGACGCTCGCGCCGCCGGCGCGGCCGCGCTGGTATGCGCTCGACGATCCGCGAATGCGCGCGCAACTCGCCGAATCGCCGGCGCTGATCCATTGGGCTGCGCGCACGCGCGATATCGAAGCGGACGCGGCGCGCAGCCCTGTCGACCTCGGCGCGATCATGCCGATGCGCCGAGGCGAGTTCCACTGGCGCCTAACGGTGCCGGACGACGGCCATTTGCCGGGACGCGGCCTCGTGCCCACGCTGATCCAGTGGTCGAGCCGCCACCCGACCAACACGCTCCTCGACTCGGGACTGCGCTTGACCACGCTCGCGGGCGAGCATCCCGAGCCTGCGCCGGTCCGCACGGCACTGGCAGCGCTCGGACTTTCCGAAATGCTGAAGGTCACTTACGGGCGCGTGCCGCGACTCGCGGCGATGCTGCGCTCCCCGCGTGGCATGGTGACCCTCTGACGAAACGTCTGCACTCGCCGCGCGAACTCACCGCGCGTCGATCACGGGAACCGCTCTCCGGTCGCGCTTCCGCAGAGCGTCACGAGCAGATTGCCACTCGCGTCGAAGAACTGAATCTGCGCGTCGTACGTGAAGGTATCGAAGCTCGAGCAGAAGATCGCCCGCGACAGGTGCCGAGCCGTCAAACGCACCTAACCGAGCGTGCCGCGCGCTTCGATGCGCCACACGGCCGACACGACACCGGCGCGAACGGCGACGATGAAATCGTAGAGGTTCACGGTCGGATCGCAGTGGCCGGGCACCAGCCACACGCGCTCGCCGAGCGCCATCGGCGTCGCACCGTCGGCGACGCGCAGCACGCCGTGCTCGTCGGACGCCGTGACGTACTCGATGCCCGCGCGATCATGCACCTGCGGCATTCCGGAGTCGAACGCGAACGCCTTCAGGCCGGCGTCGACGATCGCGCGATCCGGCGCCGGTGCGCTCATCGTGCTCGCGAGCACGAAGAGGCTCTGCTCGAAGCGCAGGTCGGAATCGTCCCAGACGTTGCGGTTGTAGTCGGCGTCCATGAACACGTACGAGCCGGGTTGCAGCTCGTCGTAGACGCCCGAGTCGCGCTCGTGCCGCCAGGTGCCGGTTCCCGCACCGGTCACGACCTCGCAGTGCAGCCCGGCAGCGTCGAGAAGCGCGCGTGTCGCCCGCGCCTCACCGACGGCGGCGGCGATCGCATCGGCACGCGCCTGCGGCTCGCGCAAATGCTGCGCAGTGCCCTGGTACGCGTGAATGCCGCGGAAGCGCAGTCCGGGCGCATCGGCGACGGCGCGGGCGACTGCGACGGCGGGCTCACCGGGCTCGGCGCCGCACCGATGCGCGCCCACGTCGACCTCGACATAGACGTCGAGCGTCGCACGCGCGCGTATCGCGGCCTGCGACAGCGGGGCGATGGCCGGTGCCGCATCGACGAGCACACCGATCGTCGCGGCGCGACCGAGCTCCGCAAGCCGTGCGAGCTTCGTGGGTGCCACGACCTCGTTGGTGACGAGCACGTTGCGTATCCCGGCCCCGACCAGCGCCGCCGCCTCGTCGGTCTTCTGGCAACAGATCCCGACGGCGCCGCGAGCGATCTGCGCCTTGGCGATCGTCGCGCATTTGTGCGCCTTCGCGTGCGGACGCAAACGCACGCCCTTCGTGGCGGCGACCATGCGATCGAGATTGCGCTCGAACGGGTCGAGATCGACGACGAGCGCAGGCGTTTCGATCGCCTCGATCCTGTCGCCGGCTCGCGCTGGGATGCGTTGCATGCGCCAATCTAGCGCAACCGTTCAACTTGGCATAGTCCTCGTCGCCCGAATGCCATGCCGGCCATGCTGCCTACGGACGCGCGTGCATCGGCGCGACGATCACGACATCGGACGTTCATCGGACGGTGTCGTCGGACTCGTTGCGCGTTCACATTGAACATCGATGCGTACGCGCGTATGCGAATGAAACGGCGCGCAGCGAACATTGCAAATTCCCGGTAAAAGTTTCGCGGCGACGCGGGTGCAACGCATTGTTTTGGTTCGGCGCGCGCGGGGCACAAAGCTTGCGCGCCTGCCTCTCGCTTACGACAACGTCGCAAGCCAACATTCGAGAGGAGTGGTCAATGGCAAACGGCAGCAACGAGCGCGATCGCAATTCGCGCGATGCTCGCAATACCGAGCGATACGGACAGGGACAGGACAACGAGAGCCAGCAGATGGGGAGTGAGAGCTGGCAGGGACGCGGCTCGCAGGCGGGAACGTACGAGGATCGCTCGGACGCGCAGTTCGACCCGCAAGGCGATCGTTCACGCGAATCCGGCCGCTGGTATGGCCAAGGCAGCTATGAACAGAATCGTGGATCCGGTCAGGGTGGATACGGCCCTAGCGGATACGGCCAAGCTGGCTACGATCAGGGCACCTATGGTCAGGGAAGCTACGAGCAGGGTCGCGGCTACGGGTCACAGGGTTACGGCTCTCAAAGCTACGGCGGCCCGCAGCGCCATCAGGGCGGTCAGCAAGGCTATGGATCGCAATACGGCCCGCAAGGTGCTTACGGTTCGCAAGGCGGTTACGGTTCGCAAGGCGGTTACGGCTCGCAAGGCGGTTACGGTTCGCAAGGCGGTTACGGTTCGCAAGGCGGTTACGGCTCGCAAGGCGGTTACGGTGGACAGGGGCAGCGCGGATCCCAGCATTACCAAGGCGGCTCGCAAGGTGGCTACGGCTCCCAAGGCTACGGACCGCAAGGCGGGCAGTACGGCCGCAATTACGGCGATCAACGCTTCGGCAACCAGGGCTATGCCGCCGAGCGCTATGGCACCCAAAGCCATGGTCAAGGCGGCCAGAGCTATGGCAACCACAACCACGGACAAGGCTACGGAAGCGGCCAGGCTTACGGCGGCCAGGACTATGGCAGCCAGGGTGGCTACGGCGCACAGCAAAGCGCCAGCGGCACCGGATACGCGCAGCAGGGCCGGGCGGGAGGTGGCTGGAGCGGCCAGATGGGCGGCGGCTGGGGCGGCCAAGGCAGCGGCGGCTACAGCTCGTCCGGATACGGCACACGCGTGAGCCAGCGGCGGTCGATGCGTCGCGGTCCGAAAGGCTATGAACGGTCGGACGAGCGGCTCAAGGAGGACATCTCCGAGCGCATGTACGCGAACGAGGACTTCGACGTTAGCGACGTGACGATCGAGGTCGCGAAGGGCGTCGTCACGCTCGACGGCAACGTCGCCGATCGCTACTCGAAGTACATGATCGAGGAGATGGTCGATTCGATTCCGGGCGTCAAGGACGTCGACAACCGGCTGCGGATCCGTCGCGGCGACGAAAGCCGCTGGTCGGGAGAAACCGGTCCTTCGGAATCGTCGATGTCGGGAACCGGCAGCCGCTCGTCGTCGAGCGGGTCCGACACGTCGAGCAGCGGCCGCTCGTCGCGCAGCGAGAGCGGCAGCGGGTCAGGCAGCTCGTCGACCGGCAGCAGTTCGTCGTCAAGTACCCGCCGCAGCCACGAGTAGCGACGCGTAGCCGATCGCATTCGGCAGCCAACCAACGCCGCTCCGATTCGCCAGGTTCGGGGCGGCGTTCTTTACCGGAGTGCGTTCAGTAGATGAAGATCCAGTACGCGAGGATCGCGATCAGCGCGTACTTGGCCGCGCGAAACGCCGTGCGATTGCGGCGCTTGAGCCGCGTCAGGAGGTCGCTCCCCTTGCCGAACAGCGCGTAGATCCGGTTCAGCGCACCGACCGGCTCGGTATCGGTGTTCTGCGTCGACGCGGCGCGGATGACGGTGCGGCTCACGAACCGGTTCACCGCCTGCATGACGCGCGTGCGAAGCGGCCGCTCGACGTCGCAGAACAGGATGATGCGGGTCGTGTCCGTCTTGTTCTCCGCCGAGTGGATGAACGTCTCGTCGAAGAGCAGGTCCTCGCCGTCGCGCCACGAATAGGGCTCGCCGTCGACGAAGATGCGGCACGCATCCGAATTCGGCGTGACGAGCCCCAGGTGATAGCGAAGCGAGCCCGCGAACGGATCGCGGTGCCGATTGAGCCTTCCACCTGGTGGCAACAATGCGAACATCGCTGCGTTCACGCTCGGCAGCGATTCGACGAGCGCCACGGTCTTCGGGCACGCCGCCTGCGCGGACGGCAGCGGCTCGCCGTACCACTTCACGTAGAAGCGCTTCCATCCGTTCTTGAAGAACGAGTTGAAGCCGAGGTCGTTGTGGCCAGTCGCCGCGCGGATGTGGCCATCGTCCATCAGCGAGAGCGCCTCGTCGCGGATCGTCTGCCAGTTCGCGCGCAGCACGTCGAGCTCCGGGAGGCTCCGCGGATCGAGGATGGGCTTCGCCGGCACCGCCGAGAACAGGTACATCAGCGTGTTGTACGGCGCCATGATCGTCGAGTGATCGGCGAACTGCTTCGTCAGCTTGTGGCGGACGCGTCCGCGAAAATGGACGTAAAGCGCCGACGCCAGGAAGACGTACAGCACGATGAACTTCGGTGCGAGGAAATTGGCGATCACGGACGATGCGACGGCGCCGCGTCGGCGACGCGGTCCGCATTGTACGCCCCGGTCCTACTTCGGCGGCGGCTCGTTCGTGTTGAGCTGCGCGTACACGAGCCGGCCGATCGCGAGCAGTTGCGCCTTGTCGAGGCGGCCCGAAAGCGCGTAGGCGCAGCGGTCGTCGATCCAGTAGTAGACGCCGATGCCGTCCTCGACCGCGTAACGGAACGCCGTCTCGTCCGTGCCCGGCGGCTGCTTGCGTGCCTGCAGCGTGAGCCGTTCCTTCGCCGCGTTCTCGTACATGAAAAGCGCCGTCGGCCGCTCGTTGCCGGCGACGAGGCGGCCACCGACGAGCGAATAGCCGACGCTGTTCAGATCGGGCGCGTGCAGCGGATAGTCGAGGCGCTTCGAGAGCCACGTGACGAGCCGCTTTTCCTCCGGCGCCCAGATTTCGACGGGCCTGTTGACGTCGGATGCGTAGAGCGCGTGCGTGAACGCCGCCTGGCGGGCGAACGTGGTCGGCGTCCCGGCGATCTCGAGCTCGGCGTCGCGAACGTACCACCCGCCGAGAAAGCCGACGCAAAGCGTCGCGACAGACGCTGCCACCGCGACGAAGCGGCCGATGCGCCGCGGCCGCCGCGGCATGCGCGCAGCATCGATCAGTTGTCGCGGGAGCGGCTCGGCAAGCAGCGGATCGAGTCCTTCGCGCAGCCACGCGTTCTGGCGCTCGATCTCGCGCACCTTCGAGGCGAGCGGCGCGTCGTCGACAAGCGCGCGCTCGACGGCCGCACGCCGTTCCGGCGGAAGCTGCCGATCGACGTACCCGTGAATCTCGTCGTCGCTGATCGGGGTCGTCATGCGTGGAGCGTACGGTTCATCGAACGATCTTCAATGGCGTCGTCGCGTCGTTTTCCGCACCCATCGAGCGGCGAAGCTTTGCCCGCGCGCGCGAAAGGCGTGACATCACGGTGCCGATCGGAATCGACAGGATCTCGGCGATCTCCTCGTAGCGCATCTCCTCGACCGCCGCGAGCACCAGAACCTCGCGCTGCTCGGCGGGCAGCCGCGCAAGCTCGCGCAAGACCTCCTGCAACTCGACGCGCGCCTGCTGCGGCGCGCGCACCGGGATCTGCCACGCCGGACCGGCATCGCCGTCGCCGTCGAGCGAGACGTTCTGCGCGTCGCGAAGGGCAAGCGCCCGTTGATTGACGAATACGTTGTGCATGATCGTGAAAAGCCACGCGCGCAAATCGGTGCCCGCAGCCCACAACCGGCGTTTCTCCCAGCCGCGCGCAAGCGTCTCCTGCACGAGATCGTCGGCGCGAGCGGCGTCTCCGGTCAGCACGCGCGCGTAACGGCGCAAGCGCGGAATCGCGGCAACGAGATCGGGATGCGGCAGGGGAGCGTCGGCGCTCATCGCGAGCGAACCCGCCATGCGGGCTCTGGCAGCCGGCGCGAAGGCGCCGTTCGCTGAGTCCAGCATGTTACGCCGAAGCGCCTCGGATGGTTGCGGCTCCCTCACCCGTCGCGCATGCGCCGCTTCCCGCACACTGACCGCGCGTCGGTCGGACCGCCCGTCGATCGACGCGGGCGCGCGGTGCATCAATTCGAGCCACGGCA
The DNA here is from genome assembly GCA_035495715.1 of Casimicrobiaceae bacterium. Taxonomy (GTDB): domain Bacteria; phylum Pseudomonadota; class Gammaproteobacteria; order Burkholderiales; family Casimicrobiaceae; genus VBCG01. The sequence goes on along the minus strand of DATJFI010000024.1, from coordinate 35,327 downwards.
CCAGCGGCAAACAACCTGGCGCCACGGCTATTCCATCGATTGTCGGGAAACGGCTACACCAGGAACAGCGTGGCGAGCCCCAGGAAAATGAAAAAGCCGCCGGAATCGGTGACCGCAGTGATCATCACCGACGAGCCGACCGCCGGATCGCGGCCGAGCCGCATCATCGTCATCGGGATCAGCACGCCCATGAGCGCCGCGAGCAGCAGATTGAGCGTCATCGCGAGCACCATGACGAGACCGAGCGACACTTGCCGGTACAGCAGGATCGATACGATCCCCATCACGCCGCCCCAGACGAGACCGTTCAAGAGCGACACGGCGAGCTCCTTGCGGATCAGCTGACGTGATTCGCCGCGGCTCACCTGTCCGAGCGCGACGGCACGCACGATCATCGTGATCGTCTGGTTGCCCGAATTGCCGCCGATGCCGGCGACGATCGGCATCAGTGTCGCGAGCGCGACCAGGCGCTGGATCGATCCTTCGAAGACGCCGATCACGCGCGATGCGACGAACGCCGTGACGAGGTTCACCGCGAGCCACGCCCAGCGGTTGCGAAACGACTTCCACACCGACGCGAAGACGTCCTCTTCGCCGCGAAGCCCGGCCGCCGCGAGCATCTCCTCCTCGCTGCGCCCGCGAACGAAGTCGAGCACTTCGTCGACGGTGACACGGCCGACCAGCTTGCCGTCTTCGTCGACGACCGGCGCCGACACGAGGCCGTAGCGTTCGAACGCGCCGGCGGCCGTCGCGACAGGCTCGTGCTGAAGAAGGCGGACGGCCGGCGCCTGCATCACGTCGCCGACCAGCGCGTCCGGATCGCTGACGATCAGCCGCTCGAGCGGCAGCACGCCCTGCAGCCGCTCGTCGCGGTCGACGACGAAGACCTGGTCGGTCTGCGCCGGCAGCTCGTCGAAGCGGCGCAGGTAGCGCAGCACGACTTCGAGCGTCACGTCCGAGCGCACCTGCACGTCGTCGAAATCCATCCAGGCGCCGACCATCTCCCTGTCGAACGACATCGCGGCGCGCAACTGCTCGCGCTCCTCGATCGACAGGCGCCCGAAGACGTCGTCGATGACCCGCTGCGGCAGGTCGGGCGCGAGCTCGGCGATGTCGTCGGCGGGGAGCGCCTCGGCCGCGGCGACGAGCTCCTCGGTGTTCATCGACGCGATCAGCGATTCGCGGACCGCGTCGGACACCTCGACGAGAATCTCGCCGTCGCGCTCGGCCTTGACGAGATCCCAGATGTACAGCCGCTCGTCGAGCGGCAGCGCTTCCAGCACGCGCGCGATGTCGGCCGGGTGCAGACGCGCGAGCGTCGCTTCGAGATCCGCGCGATTCCTGCGCGCGACGGCGCTCTGCTCGATCGCGTTGCGCGCCGCCGGCGGCGCGTGGCCGTGCTGCTCGCGGATCAGACCCTCGACGAGCCGGTGCCTGCGCAGCAGCGCGGTGACGTCGGCGAGCGCGTCGTCGGACATGCCCCGATGATAGTGTGCTGAGTCAGAGATTCGCTCGATCGTTCGCGATGAGATCACGCGCCATGCTTCGTTGCTCGGCCTCACCGTACCACGGCGTACGCTTCGGCCTCGCGCCTCGCCTGACGCGCGATTTCACCCGCTCCTTTATCTTCGGAACTCCTCACTCAGCACAACTAGGGCAAGTCCGCCGCCGGCATTCGCGCAAGAATGATCCCGATTTTCCGGTTGAGCCCCGGCGCTCCCTGGTGATGCTCGTAGAAGCGCGGATTGGGCGCCATCGCGGCGAGGCGCGCGGCCTGCTGCGGGGAAAGGCGCGCCGCGGAGACGTCGAAGTAGTGGAGCGCCGCGGCTTCGGCGCCGAACACGCCGCTTCCCCATTCGATGACGTTCAGGTACAGCTCGAAGATGCGCCGCTTGTCGAGCATCGCCTCGAGCATCACGGTGATGACGGCCTCCTCGCCCTTGCGAATCCACGACCGCGAACCCGAGAGGAACAGGTTCTTCGCGAGCTGCTGCGTGATCGTCGAGCCGCCCGCGACGATGTGCCCGCGCTTCTCGTTCTTCTCGATCGCGAGCGCGATGCCGTCCCAGTCGAAGCCTTCGTGGTCGACGAACTTCGCGTCCTCGGCGGCGATCACCGCGCGCTTGAGGGGCGTCGCGATCCGCTCGTACGGAACGAAGCGATAGTGCAGCGTCGCCTTCGGGTTGCGGGCGCGCAGGTCGCGCATCCGCTCGGCCATGAACGCGGTCTCGCGCGGCGGATGGTCGCGCCACCACCAGATCATCGCGGCGAAGTACGCGTGCAGCGCGAGAAGCGCCAGCACGCAGAAGGCCGCCGCGAACGCGATCACGCGCGTCGGCGTCCGCGTGCGCTTCACGACGTCATTCGCTCGAGAACTCGTTCCCCGGCGCGAACGTCCAGGTGCGCGTGATGCTCAGGATGTCGGTGTCGCGGCGGATGTCGTCCGGAAACGGCGCGTACGGACCGGCCATCTCGACGATCTTCACCGCGGCCGCATCGAGAATCCGATGCCCCGACTTGCGGTTGACCTCGACCTTCTCGACGCTGCCGTCGGAGCGAATGAACACGGTGAGGATCAGGCTGCCGTAGAGCCTCTTCTGGCGCGCCGCCGCCGGGTAGTTCAGGTTCCCGATCTGCTCGACCTTCATCCGCCAGTCCTCGACGTAGCGCGCGAACCGGTATTCCCGCGCCTGCGCGCCGATGTGCTTGCGCCGCGGGATCTTCTGGTACGCGTCCATGTCGCGCGCGATCTTTGCCTCGAGACGCACCGCCTCGAGCGTTTTCTGCATGATGTCGTTCGCCGTCGGCGATTCGGTCGGCTCCGCATCGGTGAGCGGCTTCGGCTCGGGCGTCGCGATCGCGCTCGGCGAGCGCAACTGGGTCATCATCTCGCGCGTGCGGTTGTCCGGTACTTCCTGACGCGGCGATGCCACGGCGACGTTGCGCTGCGGCGTCTCCTGCAGCGCCGGCAACGGCGTCTTCGCGCTGCGGTTCTGCTCGGTGTTGCCACCGCCGTCGAGGTTGGCCTGCGCGAGAAGCGTCGCCTTCACGGGCTTCGATGCGGACTTTGCGTTGACGAGCGCCACCTCGAGCGGCGGACGCGAATCGCGGTCGCGGCCGGATCCGAACGTGAAATGCAGCGATAGCGCGATCGCGTGCAGCGCGATCGAGATCGCGATCGCGATGCTGATCGTCTTCGTGCGGCGCGGCGCGATCAGCGCCTCGAGCGGAATGCGCGCGGGCGGCAAGGCGCCGGCGACCGCGAGCCTCGCCCTGCGTGCAGGCGCAGCCCCCGGCCGCGGCGCGGCGGGGGTCGGCTTCGACGGCTTCGGCGCTTCGACGCGGCTTGGCAAAGGCACGCTCGTGTATGGAAAGCTTCGGCCGCCCGATTGTAGCGCGGCTATGCCACTGTCATGGCTCGTGGCCCGGGCCGCCGATCGGACTCGAGCGCCCGAGTGGCGGCGATCCAACGCTTTTTCGTGGTTTCAGGTGGGTGGCGGGCTGCTTTCGGCAGGCTCGGCAAGGCCTGCGAAACGGCACTCGACGCTGCAGTCGAAGAGATCGACGTCGCCGATCGCGACGCGGATCGGCGCGCCAGCAGGCTGCGGCGGCATGTCGGCAAGCCGCACGACGAGCGGCAACCGCTCGAAGCGCACCAGCGTGTCGCGGATCGCCAATGCCGTGCATTGCGTCACCCGTTCCTGCACGAGCCAGCGCAGGCACCAGTAGTGCTCCATCCGGTCCTGCATGTCCGCGTATTGCGAATACGTCGCCTCGAAGTCCCCGAGCGCGGCGAAGAGCTCCGGATCGTTGTCCGCATAGGGCGCCCTGCCCTCGCCGACGACGGCGAGAAGCTGCTGCTGATTGACGAGATCGCTGTAGCGGCGAAGCGGCGAGCTCGCCCACAGGTAATGGTCGACGCCCAGGCCCTGGTGGTCGCCGGGACGCGTGCTCATCTTCACCTTGCCGCCCGACTGCACCCGGTAAAGGCCCGGAATCCGCGCGAGGCCGAGCAGGCGCCCGAAACTGTGGTTGACGTGGATCATCAGCTCGGCCACGAGCCGGTCGAGCGGGTTGCCGCGCGGTCGCGGCGTGATCGTTACCCGGCCTGGCTCACCGGCGCCTTCGCGCTGCCAGTCCACGTCGAAGTTGTAATCGATCCGCGCGACGTCCGTCTTGCCGCGCTTGTCGGCCAGACGCTGCGCGAGACGCCACAACGCGCGCAATTCGCCGGTCCACTGCGCCTCGCCCGCGGTCGGCGGCGCTGCAAACGATTCGGTCAGTGCGTCGTGGCGCAGGTTCGCCGCGATCGGCACGCGCTCGAGCGCAGTGCGATGGCGAAGCGGGGATCCTTCCGGATCGGTCTCGACGTACAACGACAGCGCCGGCGGCGTCCGGCCCTCGGCGAGCGTGAACGCGTCGACGACCGCGTCCGGCAGCATCGTCAGCTTGCGTCCCGGCATGTAGACGGTCGACAGGCGCTTGCGTGCAAGCGCGTCGAGCGGCGTGCCGCGCGCGATCGCGATGGCCGGGCACGCGATGTGGATGCCGATCTCGAGACGTCCGTCGCCAAGATCCCGGACCGAAAACGCGTCGTCGATCTCGGTCGTCGACGCGTCGTCGATCGAGAATGCGCGCACCGGTGCGAGCGGCGGCTCCGGCAACGCGGGCAGCGCGCCCCACGTCGGGAAGTCGGTGCCGTGCGGAAACGCGTCGACGATGAAGCGGCGGAAGTGATATTCGTGCGACGACCCGATCGCACCGCATGCGCGAAGCAGGTGCACAGGACCCGTCCGAAGCTGATCGCACGCCGCCGCCAGCGCCTTCCACTCGGGCGCGTTCTTGTCCGGCTTGTACAGGAGCATGTCGAGCTTCGCCGCGAGCGGCGGCGGCAAGCGGTTGGCCACGAGCTCGTCGACCCACTGCGCGATCTCGCGCGCCTCGCGCTCCTTGCGCGCGATCGACGCCAGCGCGGCCTTGAGCGCCTCCGGCGGCGCCTTGCGAAAGCGGCCGCGACCCTTGCGATAGAAGTACATCGGCGCGCGCGCAAGCGCGAGCACCACGGCCGCCGACTGCGCGGGCGCCGGTTTTGCGCCGTAGTACTCGCGCGCGAGCTCCTCGAAGCCGAACTCGTCGTCGGCCACGACTTCCCAGAGAAAATTGGGGTCCAGCTCGGCGACGAGCTCGTGCGCGCGCGCAAGCGTCTCGGCCGGCGACGGCTCCGAGAAGCGCAAAAGCACGTGGGCCGCCTTGATCTTCTGCCGCTTGCCCGAAACGGCTTCGACCGACAGCGACGCATCGTGATCGGCGAGGAGCGTGCCGGCCTTGAGCTGGCCGTCGTCCTCGAACAGGACATTCATGGCATTGAATACGCGCGGCCGGCGAGCGTTCGACCGGTAAGCCGCGACGTTGACGAGGGGGGCAATTATACGAGGTAGGATTCGCAATCGACGGATGCGGAAGGGGATGAGCGGATGGAATATCGGCGGCTTGGCAGGAGCGGACTCGAGGTGTCGATCGTCTGCCTCGGCACGATGATGTTCGGCGATCGCACGAACGCGAGCGAGGCGAACGAGATCGTCGCGGCCGCGCACGACGCGGGGGTCAACTTCATCGACACCGCCGACGTCTATTCGAACGGCGAGTCGGAAACGATCACCGGCGCGGCGATCGCCGCGACACGTCACCGCTGGATTCTCGCGACGAAGGTCGGCAACGTGATGGGTGGCGACGCGAACCGCAAGCCGTTCAGCGGCGGCTCGTCGCGACGCTGGATCGTGGCCGAATGCGACGCGAGCCTCGAGCGCCTACACACCGACTTCATCGACATCTACTACCTGCATGTCGACGACGCGCAGACGCCGCTCGAGGAAACCGTCGGCGCGATGGGCGCGCTGATCGACGCGGGCAAGATCCGCTATTTCGGCATTTCCAACTTCCGCGGCTGGCGCATCGCCGAGCTCGCTCGCGTCTGCGAGCGACAGGGCGTGCCGCCCCCGGTCGTATGCCAGCCGTACTACAACCTGCTCAACCGGATGCCGGAAATCGAGGTGCTCCCCGCCTGTGACTACCACGGCATTGGCGTCGCGTCGTATTCGCCGATCGCGCGCGGCGTGCTGACCGGCAAGTACAGCGGCGGCGGCATTCCGGACGATTCGCGCGCGGCGCGCAACGACCGGCGGATCATGCAGACCGAGTTTCGCGCCGAGTCGTTCGCGATCGCCGACACGCTGAAGGCGCACGCGACGAAGACGAACCGCACGCCGGTCCAGTTCGCGCTCGCGTGGCTCTGGGCGAACCGGATCGTGTCGTCGGTGATCGCGGGTCCGCGCACGCTCGCGCAGTGGCGCGACTATGTCGGCGCGATCGACACGCCGTGGAGCGCCGACGACGAGGCGCTCGTCGATTCGCTGGTGCACCCCGGGCATCCGTCGACGCCGGGCTACAGCGACCCGCAGTATCCGATCCATGGACGAAAAGTGGGATCAGAGACGACATTCCCCGCCAGTCGCGCGTAGCACGGAGTCACCGAAAAGTCGTCTCCGACCCTACTTTTCGGGGGCGGTCTCGAGCGCCCTGATCACGTCGTCGGTGATGTTGACCGCCGGTCCGACGAACGCGGCATCCTGCAGGATCAGGTCGAAGTGGTTGTCCTTCGCGTACTTCGTCAACACCTGGTCGAGCCGTGCCTTGAGCTTGTCGAGCTCGTCGAACTGACGCGCGCGCAGATCCTCGGCGAACTGCTGGCGCAGGCGCTGCACGTCGCGCGTGCGCACGTCGACGTCGCGCTCGCGGCGCGTCGCTTCCTCGGCCGACAGCGTCGGCCGGTCCTTCGCGAACGCGGCGGCGGCCGCCTGGACGTCCTGCTCCTTGCGCGAGAGATCGGCGTCGCGCGCCTTGAATTCCTGCTCGATGCGCGCCTGCGCCGCCTGCGCCGCCTTCGACTGGCGCAGGATCTGCTCGATGTTCAGCACGCCGATCTTGTAGGCCTCGGCGTAGGCCGGCAGCGCGCTGGCAGCGACCGCAATCGCAAGCGCAGCGACGCACGCGAGCTTCCAGGAACCGTTCATGAATTGGCAACCCCGTGCGGCACGTGTCCCGCGGGCACGTGCTGCGCCGCTGATTCGACGTGTCGCGTCTGGTCGTCGAAGAAGATGTCCGCGCCGAACGCGCGCAGGAACTGTCCCTTGTCGAGTCCGCCCAGGAACAAAGCCTCGTCGATGCGGATGTTCCATGCGCGAAGCGTGCGGATCACACGCTCGTGCGCAGGCGCGCTCCTCGCCGTGACGAGCGCCGTGCGGATCGGGCTCCTGTCCTCGGGAAAGTCCGACTGGATACGATGCAGCGCCGCGAGGAATTCCTTGAACGGTCCGCCCGGAAGCGGCGTCGCGGCCGATGCGCGCTCGCTTCGTGCGAACGCGGCGAGACCGCTCGTCTGGTAGATCCGTTCCGCCTCGTCGGAGAACACGACCGCATCGCCGTCGAACGCGATCCGGAGCTGATCGCTTTCATTGCGAAAGACGGTGGGAAAGATCGTCGCCGCCGCGTAGCCGTCCTCGAGCGCGCGCCGCACGTCGTCGGTGTCCGCCGACAGGAACAGGTGGGCGCCGAACGCCGGCACGTATCGCGACGTCGCCTCGCCGCTCGTGAACGCCGCGCGCGTGATGTCGAGCCCGTAATGCCGGATCGCGTTGAACACGCGCAGTCCGGTGTCGGCGCTGTTCCGCGACAACAGGATCACCTCGACGTACTGCTTGTCGGGACGGTTGAGCCGAAGGAGCTTCGTGACGAGCGCAAATGCGGGACCCGGCTCGAGCAATTCGTCCTCGTGCTCGATCTGGTAGCGCTGATAGGTTTCAACGCCGAGCTCGGTGTAGACGCGGTGGCTTTCCGCCAGGTCGAAGAGCGCGCGCGAGCTGATGGCGACGACGAGCTTGCCGGAAAGCGATGGCGCAGTCATGGGCGAGATACTAGAGCGTATTGGCACGCCGGGGCGAGTTCGCACGAACCGCTGCCGCTTCGGCCTTATCGCGGCGCGCAGAAGACCGGTCCTTCCAGTATGAAGCCATCGGCCTGCATCGCCGACGCGATCGCCGGATCGACGACGTACCGGTGCCGCGTCTCCGTGACGACCGATCCCGGCTTCCACAATCGCAGCACGGTGTCCTCGCCGTCGGCGCAAGCGCCGTCGACAGGCAGCATCGCGCGAAACGTCGCGCCTTCCTCGATCCAGTACGGGTTGGTCCGCACCGCGTCGCACTCGCTTGCGTATGCGGTATAGAAGTGCGAGTTCGGGCCGATGCCGGGCTTGCCGAAGAAGCGGCAAACGGGCAGCGCGCTCGAATTCGTCGCATCCATTGGGAACGCGTTGAACGATGCGCCGGTTCGCGACCAGTCCGGTCCGAGGGCGCCCCCGTCGAGCAGCGCCTGCTCGGTGGGATCGGCCGTCAGGAAGTACTGACCGTCGCGCGCGTTGTGGAACTCGATCACCGGTACTGTCGTCGATGCGTCGACGCCGTTTCCGGTCAGCGTGAAGAACATCAGCGTCGCGAGCTGCGGCGCATCGATGACGAGCGTCGCCTGTCGGGGTCCGCTCGCCCGCGGATCGAAGTACAAGAGCAGCGTGCAGCTTCCACCCGGTGCAATCGATCGTCCGATGCCGCACGCGCCGGCGCCGTTGCCCGTCTCGCCGCGGAAGTCATAAGGGTCGACGCCGTTCAACACGAGCGCGCTCGGCACGAGCGACGCCGGACCCGCGTTCTGCAGCCTGACGACGAGCGCCGACGTTTCGTGACCGACCGGCTCGGACCCGAAATCGGCGATCGGCGGCGAGAACGTCAGCGTCGCCGTTCCCGCCTGCGCATCGATCGCGCGTCCGTAGAACGTCAATAACGGGTCGGGGGTCGACGTGGTGTTGTGGAACCACAGCGCGCCCGACGCCTGCCCGGGCGTCGTCGGCTCGAACCACACCGTCGCCGCGCATGCGTCGCCGGGGTCGAGCGTCATACCCGTCGAGCACGTCGTTTGCGTGCGATAGGCGGCATTCGTCGCACCGTGGCGGCTCACGTCCGTGAACGCGAACGGCGCATCGCCGCAGTTCGACACGCTGACCGTCGCGTACGTGCTGCTGCCGACCGGCTGCTGGCCGAACATCAGCGTGTCGGTGCTCATGCAGATCCGCGATGCCGCGAAGGCGGGCGACGACAGCGCGGCGACGACGACGGTGGCGAGGCGAGCGAAGGCGCGAAGCGACGGCATGGCACGGGCGCCGACCGCGCAAGATTACGCGCACATCGGCGAGGCGCAGATTATTGCGGCTTCGCGGCCCGGATCAGTTCAGCCTGCGCGTTTACGCCGCGCGCTTCAGATCGCGCTCGAGCTCGCGGAACACCGCACGGATTTCCCGGACCGCCCATTCGAGGTCGTCGCGCGGGATGTTGAGCGGCGGCGCGATGCGCACGACGGTGCCGTGGGTGTCCTTCGACAGGATGCCGCGGGCGAGCAGGCGGTCGACGACCGGGCGCGCGGTCGTGTAGCGCGCGTCGACTTCGATGCCGACGAAAAGACCGCGGCCGCGCACGTCGGACACGATGTGGCTGCGCAGATCCTGGAGCTCCGACAGGAGCCACGCGCCGAGCTCGGCCGAGCGCTCGATCAGCTTCTCCTCGAACAGCACGTCGAGCGCCGCCATCGCGACCGCCGCCGCCAGCGGATTGCCGCCGAACGTGCTGCCATGGTCGCCGGGATGGAACACCTGCATCACGGCGTTCGTCGCAACGAACGCCGACACCGGCAGCAAGCCCCCGCCGAGCGCCTTGCCGAGAATGACGCCGTCCGGCTTCACGCCTTCGTGCTCGCTCGCGAGGAAGCGGCCCGTGCGGCCGAGTCCCGTCTGGATCTCGTCGCAGATCATCAGCACCCGGTTTTCGCGGCAGATTTCGCGACAACGCGCGAGGTAGCGCGGCGGCGGCACGATGATGCCGCCCTCGCCCTGGATCGGCTCGACGAGGAACGCGGCGGTCCGCGGCGTGATCGCCTTCGCGAGCGCGTCGGCGTCGCCGTAGGGAATCGTCGACAGCCCCGGCGGGAACGGCCCGAATCCGTCGCGGTACTGCGGCTCCGTCGACAATCCGACGACGGCGATCGTCCGGCCGTGGAAATTGCCGGCGCAGCCGATGATCTCCGCGCGGCCTTCGGGAATGCCCTTGATCTTGTGGCCCCACTTGCGCGCCGCCTTGATCGCCGTCTCGACGGCCTCGGCGCCCCCGTTTGCCGGCAGCGCGCGGTCGAGTCCCGTCAACTGCGCGAGGCGCTCGAGGAGCGTCGGCAACTCGTCGTTGTAGTAGGCGCGCGACGTGACACCGAGCTGATGCGCCTGCGCGACCAGCGCGCCGACGATCCGCGGATGCGCGTGGCCGAAGCTCACCGCCGAGTACGCGGACATCAGGTCGAGGTAGTAATGGCCGTCGACGTCGGCGACCCAGCTCCCGTTGCCGCGAGCGAGCACGACCGGCAGCGGATCGTAGTTGCGCGCGCCGAACGCCTTCTCGCGGGCGATCAGGTCGAGGGACGCTTCGGACAGCGGCTGCGAAGCGGGATCGCGGCCGATCGGCGACGCGGCGCGGCCGTTGCGGGCCGGGGTGTTGGCGTGCGGCGCGCGTGCGCCGTCTTTTTCGCGGGTTGCCATCGCAACCTCCTGATGAGGACCGACCGCACAACGGCCGATCAGGCGGCGTTCGTGCGCGGGCAGCGGTTACGAGCGCAGCTTTTGGCCGCGCCGCAGGGGATGTTAAGCATAACTCGCGCCCGGGATTTCGCCTAGGTGCACCGCACAAAGCCGGCTTCCCCGTCCACGCCGCAAAACCGCAGGATCGTCGGGATATGGCGCGCAAAATCTTGATACGCGTGATCGCCGCCGCCTTCGACGCTCTGCCATGCGGCGGCGTAGAAGGCAATGGCGTCGCGGTAGGCGAGCACTTTGTCACCGGACTGGACGAACAGCAGGTAGCGCCAAGGCCGCGTGATCGAGCCGACTGCAAGCGCGAGGAGCTCCTCGAAATGGCGATCGGTGACGTCGAACCGGGCGCCGGTGTAGAGATTGGTTTGCGGACCCCGGTACGCCGCCAGGTCGTCGGCGGGTCGGACGGCGGGATTGATCAGGATGGCCCGCGCGCCGGTTTTCTCGGCCGCACAGGTCGCATAGTAGCCGCCGAGCGAGCTGCCGACGAAAGTGAGCGCTTCCTTACTAACGTCGCCCACGAGCGCGAGGATCGACGCCATCGCCTCCGCGGGCCGGTCCGTCAGCGCGGGGACGTGCAGCCGCGGACGCTCCGCGTGGGGCAGGCGTGCGATCGCTGCGGCCAGCTCGCGCGCCTTCGTGCTTGCCGGCGACGAACGGAACCCGTGCAGATAGACGATCGTCGGCAACAACGTGGGCGCCCCTCGGCCGACCTTCTCACGCCGCGACGCGCGCCCGCAACGCGTCGAGCAGCCGCCCGTGGACGCCGCCGAAGCCGCCGTTGCTCATCACGAGCACCCGATCGCCGGGCTGCGCGTCGCGGACGACGGCCGTGACCAGCGCGGCGAGGTCGTCATGCACTTCGGCGCGGCTGCCGAGCGGCGCCAGCGCCGCCTGCGCATCCCAGCCGAGATTCGCCGCGAAGCAATAGACGCGGTCGGCGTGCGCGAGGCTCGCTGGCAACGCCGCCTTCATCGCGCCGAGCTTCATCGTGTTCGAGCGCGGTTCGAGTACGGCAAGCACGCGCGCGTTCGGCTCGCGCATGCGCAGGCCCTCGATCGTCGTCGCGATCGCCGTCGGGTGGTGGGCGAAGTCGTCGTAAACGGCGACGCCGCCGACTTCGCCGCGAAGCTCCATGCGGCGGCGCACGCCGCGAAATGCGCGCAGCGCCGCCAACGCCTGCTGCGGCATCGCGCCGGCGCGACGCGCGGCCGCAATCGCCGCCAGCGCGTTCAGCCTGTTGTGGCGACCCGGCTGATCGAAGTCCAGCGTGCCGGTCGGTTCGCCGCAAAAGGCGACGCGACCGTCACCGGCGATCGTCCACTCGGCCGGCGGCGTCGCCTGCGACGGCGCCTCGTCGAAGCGTTCGACCGCGCTCCAGGCGCCACGGGCCAGCACGCGCGCGAGCGCGTCGTCCCCTCCGTTGGCGACGATGCAGCCGTCGCCGGGAATCGTCCGCACGAAGTGATGGAACTGCGTCTCGATCGCGCCGAGGTCGGCAAAGATATCGGCGTGATCGAACTCGAGGTTGTTGAGGATCGCCGCGCGCGGCCGGTAGTGGACGAATTTCGAGCGCTTGTCGAAGAACGCGGTGTCGTACTCATCGGCCTCGATCACGAAGAACGCGCTGTCGGTCAGGCGTGCCGAGATGCCGAAATCGACGGCCACGCCGCCGATCAGGAAGGACGGCGCGAGCCCCGCCTGCTCGAGAATGTGCGCGAGCATCGCCGACGTCGTCGTCTTGCCGTGCGTGCCGGCGACGGCCAGCACGAAGCGATCGCGCAGCACGTTCTCGTAGAGCCACTGGGGTCCCGAGACGTACGCGCGGTTGGCGTTCATCACCGCTTCCATCAGCGGATTGCCGCGTGAAACGACGTTGCCGACGACGAACACGTCGGCGGTCTTTGCAACGCCGTCGAGCTGCGCCGCGTCGTAACCTTCGGTCAGCGCGATGCCGAGCGCTCCGAGCTGCGTCGACATCGGCGGATAGACGTTCGCGTCGCAGCCGGTGACCGTGTGCCCGGCGCGCCGCGCGATCGCCGCGATGCCGCCCATGAACGTGCCGCAGATGCCGAGGATGTGCAGGTGCATGTGTCGCGTCGGGCGTGGCCGGCGGGCGTCAGCCGCGAAAGATGAAATAGACGGCGCCGAGCATGCAAAGGCCGGCCCACAGGTAGTCGAGCTTGAGGTGCGCGCCCATGAACAGCATCGCGAAGGGCACGAACACCGTCAGCGTGATCACCTCCTGCATGATCTTGAGCTGCGCGAGCGAAAGCGTCTCGTAGCCGATCCGGTTCGCGGGCACCTGCAGCAGGTATTCGAAGAGCGCGACGCCCCATGAGATCAGCGCGGCTATCCACCAGGCTCTGTTGCCGAAGAGCTTCAGGTGCCCGTACCACGCGAACGTCATGAACAGGTTGGAGCAGCACAAAAGCGCCGCGCAGACCACGGCGGGGCGAGCGACGAGCGGCAGGGGATTCATGAGGCGGCGGGAAGGGCCGGGAGGCCGTGGGACGCGCGATCGGGAGGGCTTGCATTATCGCCGATGACAACGGCATGCTCCTTGCGAAGGTCGCGCTCGCCATCAGCAGGGATGGGCAAGGCCGAACGCACGGACATGGCGGACGACAATTCGACCCGGCGCGTCATCGTGAACGCTTTCCGGAAGGCCGCGCGCGCCGCGTTCCGGGGACGCTTCGCGCGCCGGTTGCGCGCGGGCCGGCGCGTGCCGTTGCGCTCGTCGATCGGCGTGCGCCTTGCGCTGCTCGTGCTCGCGCTCGGGTTGCCGTTCATCGTCTACGTCGGCGTCAACGCCGAACGGCAGGCGGCGGTTGCGAACACGTTGGCGAAGCAGCGTACGCTCGCGCTCGCCCATGCCGTGGCGGGGCGGATCGACGACGTTGTAGCCGACAATTTGACGACGCTGGGACTGGTGCGCCACGGCGTGACGGTCGACGCGGCGGCGACGGCGGCGAACGACGCGCTCCTCGCGAAGATCCGCGACGATCTGCCGCCTCTCGTGCACAACGTCGGCGTATGGACGCCCGACGGCCGCAACGTCGGCATGCTGAACCCGGGCATCGCGCGACCGGGCGCGTCGATCGCCGATCGCAGCTATTTTCGTCGCGCGGCGCAGGGATCGTCGGTCATCGACGGTCCGGTTCCTGCGCTGGACGACGGCAAGCCGGTCGTCGTGTTCGCCGCTCCCGTCGTGGGCGAAGCCGGCAACGTCGAGGGAGTGGTCACGCTCTCGACCGATCTGCAGCAGGTGCAACGGCGACTCGACCTGGAAGGCGCGATACCGCCGGGCACCGTCATCGCGATCGTCAACGCCGACGGCATCGTCATCGCGCGGAGCGTCGATTCCGCGCGCTGGATCGGCAGGAGCATCCTCGACGTCGGCAAGGCGCGCGAGCACATGGCACGGCGCGAGGGCGTCGACGAAACGCTCGGTGCGGACCACGTCGCGCGGATCGCCGGATTCACGCAGACCAAGCGCACCCGCTGGCACGTCTTCGTCGGGATGCCGACCGACGCGGCGCTCTCCGCCGCCCGTGTCAACGTGCTCGACACGGTCGGATTGGGTGCGCTGTCCCTCCTGCTCGGTGCCGCCGTTTCCGCGTGGCTCGGCACGCGGATCGCCCGGCCGCTTCGCCGGCTTGCCTACGATGCGACGCTGCTCGCGCGCGGCAACCTCGCGCACCGCACGCGGGTCGCCGGCGACGACGAGACCGGCGTGCTCGCGAGTACGCTCAACCGGCTCGCGCAAACGGTCGACGAGCGCACGCGGGCGCTGCGCGAGAAGACCGCGGCGCTCGAGGACAAGACCGCGGCGCTCGAGCGCGGCGTCGCCGACCTGCGCGCGGCGCAGGAGAAGGCCGAGCAAAGCGAGCAGCGCCTGCGCAGCATCACCGACAGCATTCCGTCGATGGTCGGCTACATCGACCGCGAGCGCCGCTATCGCTTCAACAACCGCTACTACGAGACGTGGCTGCAGCGTCCGCTTGCGGAGATCACGGACCGGCGCGTCGAGGACGTGCTCGGCCCTGCTGCGTACGCGAATGTCGCGGCGAACCTTGATCGCGCGTTCCGCGGCGAGCGCGTCGACTTCGACGTCGAGGCGCCCGGACCTGCCGGCTCGCGCTTCGTTCGCGGCAGCTACGTGCCGCACTTCGACGAAGCCGGCCAGGTGATCGGCGTCTACACGTCGTCGACCGACATCACGCCGCTCAAGGAGGTCGAGCGACAGCTCGAACGGCTGGTGCAGAAGGACACGCTGACCGGGCTGCCGAACCGGCACGCGTTCAACGACGGCATCGCGGCGGCACTGCGCCGCTCGCAGCGCAGCGGCACGCAGGTGGCGCTGCTGTTTCTCGACGTCGACGGCTTCAAGAAGATCAACGACACGCTCGGCCATGCGGCCGGCGACGACGTGCTGCGCGAGTTCGCGCGGCGCCTGTCGTCGTCGGTGCGCGCGACCGACCTCGTCGCGCGGCTCGCCGGTGACGAGTTCGTGATCGTCCTCGAAGGCATTCACACCCGCGACGAGTGCCGCTTCGTCGCGCGCAAGATCATCGCGGCGATGCGCGCGCCCTTCCCGGCGGGCGACCTTACGGTCAAGGTAACGACGAGCATCGGCATCGCGCTCGGCCAGGGCGGCGCCACGACACCGGAGGCGCTCCTCAAGCGCGCCGACAGCGCGCTCTACGCCGCGAAGGGACAAGGGCGCGACACGTTCGAGATAGCGATTTAACCCGTCGCGTCAAATCGCTATCTCGAACGTGTCAGGGATCAGGTATCGGGCATCAGGGATCAGTACACTGCGGGCGCGCCCACGCCTTTCTGATACCTGATGCCTGATGCCTGATACCTGACACTGATGCCTGATACCCGATCCCTGATACCTGTAGCCCGCTCCGCCGTCCGCGCGCTCGAGGGCTCGCGGATCCGCGAAATCGCGAACGCCGGCATCGACGATCCGGACGTGCTCGCGTTCTGGTTCGGCGAGCCCGATCAGGTGACGCCGGCGTTCATTCGCGATGCGGCGACGGCGTCGCTCGCACAAGGCGAAACCTTCTACTCGCAGAACTTCGGCATCGCCGAGCTTCGCCGCGCGATCGCCGCCTATGTTGGCGCGCTGCATCGGCCGACGACGCCCGACGAGATCGCCGTCACGGCGTCCGGGATGTCGGCGCTGATGCTCGCCGTCGAAGCGCTCGTCGCGCCCGGCGACCGCGTCGTCGTCGTCACGCCGCTGTGGCCCAATCTCGTCGAGATACCGAAGATCCTGTCCGCGCACGTCGTCTGCGTGCCGCTTGCGTTCGGCGCGAACGGCTGGACGCTCGACCTCGACCGGTTGCTTTCCGCGCTGACGCCCGGCACGCGCGCGCTGATGCTCAACTCGCCGAACAATCCGACCGGCTGGACGATCGACCGCTCGGCGCAGCAAACGCTCGTCGCGCATTGCGAGCGCCACGGCATCTGGATCGTCGCCGACGACGTCTACGAGCGGCTCTATTACGCCGACGATTTCGCGTGCGCGCCGGCGCTTCTCGATATCGCGGACAACGATGCGCGCGTCGTCAGCACGAACAGCTTCTCGAAGGCGTGGCTGATGACCGGATGGCGTCTCGGCTGGATCGTCGCGCCGAAGGCGCTGATGCCCGATCTCGGCAAGCTGATCGAGTACAACACGTCGTGCTCGCCGGTGTTCGTCCAGCGCGCGGCCGTGGTTGCGCTGCGCGATGGCGAGCCGACCGTCGATGCGACGCGCGAGCGCTTGCGGCGTGCGCGCAACCGCCTGGTCGACGGCTTGCGCACGCTGCCGGGCGTCGACGTCGCGCCGCCGGCGGGCGCGATGTACGCGTTCTTCCGCGTCGACGGCGTCGACGACAGCATGGCGTTCTGCCGCCGGCTCGTCACCGAGGCAAAGCTCGGGCTGGCGCCCGGCCGCGCATTCGGACCCGAGGGCGAAGGCTTCGTCCGCTGGTGCTTCGCCGCGAGCGACGAGCGCCTCGACGACGGCATCGCCCGCCTCGCGCGCTGGGGGTCGACTTCGGTGTTCACGTGCTGAAACGTCTGTGCATCGCGCTCTGCACGCTCGCGTTGGCATGCGTCGCGCACGCGACCGACATGCGCAAGACGCTGCACGTCGCCTTCCCCGTCGCCGAAGGCGGATTCGATCCGCAGGCGATCAACGACACGTATTCCGACGCCCTCTGCCTCGCGATCTTCGACCCGCTCTATCGCTACGACTATTTCGCGCGGCCGGTCGCGCTCGAGCCCAACACCGCGGACGGCCCGCCGCAGATCACCGACGGCGGCCGCACGTACACGGTCAAGGTCAGGCGCGGCATCTATTTCGCCGCCGATCCCGCGTTCAACGGGAAGCGGCGCGAGCTCACGGCCGACGACTACGTCTACAGCATCAAGCGCGTGCTCGACCCGAAGGTGCGTTCGTACTGGCTCTACCTGTTCGAGGGCAACCTGCTCGGCCTCGACGAGCCGCTCGCGCGTGCGCGGAAAAGCGGCCGCTTCGATTACGACGAACGGATCGAGGGCCTGCAGGCGCTCGATCGCTACACGCTTCGCATCCGTTTCCGCGAGCCGGATTACGGCTTCAAGTGGTGGCTCACGACGTCGAGCTTCGCCGCGGTGGCGCGCGAGGTGGTCGAGCGTTACCAGGACCCGTCGCACCGCGTCATGGAGCATCCGGTCGGTACCGGCGCGTACCGGCTCAAGTCGTGGACGCGCGGCCAGCGCATCCAGCTCGAGGCGAATTCCGACTTCCGCGACGAGCGCTATCCGGCGCCCGCAGCAGTCGAAGCGACGGATGCCGCGATCGCGAAAGGACTCGCCGGCCGGCGTTTGCCGCTCGTGGGCAACGTCGACGTCGCGATCATCGAGGAGGCGCAGCCACGGATGCTTTCGTTCGACCGCGGCCAGCTCGATTACGTGAACGTGCCCGCGTCGCTGTCGGCGACCGTGCTCGACGGCGGGCGGCTGCGGCCGGCGCTCGCGAAGCGAGGCGTCGTCCTGCATCGATCGCCCGAGCCTTCGCTCGGCTTCTTCTTCTTCAACATGGACGATCCCGTCGTCGGCGGATACGAGCCGGCGAAAGTCGCCCTGCGGCGCGCGATCGCGATGGGCTACGACCGGCCGGCCGACATCCGGGAGCTTGCGAACGGCCAGGCGATGATCGCCGATCAGCCGGTGCCGCCGGGGCTCTTCGGTCACGATCGGTCGATCGGCGTCGCCTTGACGCACGATCCCGTTGCCGCGCGCGCGCTGCTCGATCGCTTCGGCTACAAGGATCGCGACGGCGACGGCTACCGCGAAACGCCGGACGGCAAGCCGCTGACGATCGTCAAGGGCTCGACGACCGACGCCGCCGCACGCGCGAGCGACGAACTCTGGAAACGGAGCATGGACGCGATCGG
The DNA here is from genome assembly GCA_035495715.1 of Casimicrobiaceae bacterium. GTDB lineage: Bacteria > Pseudomonadota > Gammaproteobacteria > Burkholderiales > Casimicrobiaceae > VBCG01. Next base: position 17,150 of record DATJFI010000024.1, on the reverse strand, counting down.
CATCCGTATCACGTTCCTGAAGAACAAGTGGCCCGAGCTCAACAAGATGACCGAGGCCGGGCAGATGATGATGTGGGGGCTCGGCTGGATCAGCGGCATTCCCGACGGCACGCCGTTCTACAGCTACCTCGTGAGCCGCAACATCGGCACGTCGAACGACGCGCGGCTGCGCCTGCCTGACTACGACCGCCTCTACGACCGCGCGCGCATCCTGCCCGACGGCGCCGAGCGCAACGCGATCTTTCGCAAGATGAACGAGCTGATCGCCGCCTACGCGCCGTGGATCGTCAGCGACTACCCGTACCGGAACGACCTCGCGCAGCCGTGGCTCCGCGGGTTCAAGCCGAACCCGTTCCAGCGGGCGCAGTGGGCGTACTACGACGTCGACGGTCACTGACCCGGCAACAGCCAAGCTGTCGGCAAGCGACGGACGCGCGTGCGCGCCGCGCGCTGATTGCGTAACGGCTGAAGCCGCCGCTACGCTTCGCTACGATGGCGCGCGAGGCAAGACGCCTGCGCCGCGAAGGCGGGGAGGCTCCAATGTCGACAATCAAATCACTGTGGTCGCTGACCAGGGAGTCGGTCAAGCAGTGGTCCGACGACTACGCGCCGAGCATGGGCGCCGCGCTGGCCTATTACACGATCTTCTCGATCGCGCCGCTGCTCGTCATCGTGATCGCGGTCGCCGGCTTCGTCTTCGGCGAGAAGGCCGCGAGCGGCCAGATCTTCGGACAGTTGCGCGGACTGATCGGCGAGCACGGCGCGAGCACGATCCAGGCCGCCGTCGCGAGCGCGAGCCAGACCGGGCACGGACTTTTCGCCGCGGTCGCCGGCATTGTTGCGCTGCTGCTCGGCGCAACGACTGTCTTCAACGAGTTGCAGACCGATCTGGACCGGATCTGGGATACGCCGAAACCCGAGAAGACCGGCGTCTGGGGAATGATTCGCAGCAAGGTGCTTTCGTTCGGCGTCGTCCTCGGCATCGGCTTCCTGCTTCTCGTCTCGCTCGTGCTTTCCGCAGGGATCTCTGCGCTCGGCAAGTTCTGGAGCGGCTGGTTTCCGGGCTGGGAAATCGTGCTGCAGGCGGTCAATTTCGTCGTGAGCTTCGCGGTCGTCACCGGGTTGTTCGCTCTGATCTACAAGCTGCTGCCGCGCTGTCACATCGGCTGGCACGACGTCTGGATCGGCGCCGCGGTGACGTCGCTCTTGTTCTCGATCGGCAAGTTCCTGATCGGGCTTTATCTCGGACGCAGCAGCGTCGCGTCGAGCTTCGGCGCCGCCGGCTCGCTCGTCATCGTGCTGCTGTGGGTCTACTACTCGGCGCAGATCTTCCTGCTCGGCGCCGAATTCACACGGACCTACTCGTACCGGCACGGATCGCGACGCGGGAAGTCGATGCCGGCAACGGCCGGCAAACCGACGCAAGTGACGCAGGGCGCCGCGACCCCATCCACCGCCAGACCGCCGCGCGAGCCGGACGCTTCGTTGGTGCCGCCGACGTCACCGCCGCCGGTCACGCCGCGCGAGCCCGCGTGGACGCGACTGCGACTCGCGGCCGGCGTCGCGGCCGCGGTGGGACTCGTTGCCGGAGAAGTGCTGAACGAAGTGCGGAGGCTGCGCCGGTTCCCGCGACGGGCTTAGCAATTCGACCTAGGATTGCAAAGGGTCGTTGGCGGATCCGCGGCCCGCGTGAATGTCGTCGATCCAGTCGACGCGCTCCGGGTTCGGCTCGACGTTCGGAATGTCGAGGTTGACGACGACCGGCTCGCGGCCGCTTCGACACAGCACGCACGACAACGGCTCGTCGTCGCTCGCGTTGATCTCCTGGTGCGGCACGAACGGCGGCACGTAGATGAAGTCACCGGGACCCGCTTCGGCCGTGTACTCGAGCCGATCGCCCCACTTCATCCGCGCCTTGCCGCTGACGACGTAGATCACGCTCTCGACCGCGCCGTGGTGATGCGCGCCGGTCTTCGCCTTCGGATGGATGACGACGGTCCCTGCCCACAGCTTCTCGGCGCCCATCCGCGCGTAATCGATCGCCGCCGCGCGGTTCATACCCGGCGTCTGCGGCGTATTCGTATCGAGCTGGCCCGCCTTCACGACGCGCACGCCGTGATGCCGCCATCTGGACTCGTTCATAAGCTTAGGCGCATTCGTTATTTTGCCTCGCGCGAGGCCGTCGCTATCTTGAACGCAAGACCGGCAGCCGCGAGGTATTCGTCATGTCCCGCATTTACGTGATCCACGAGAACGACGCCTGGGTGGAGCCGCTGCGCGCCGCCTTCGCCGAACTCGACCTGCCGTACGCCGAATGGTTCATCGCCGACGGCCGGCTCGACCTGTCGACGGTACCGCCGCGCGGTGTTTTCTACAACCGGATGAGTGCATCGTCGCACACGCGCGGCCACCGCTACGCGGCCGAGCTGACCGGCGGCGTCCTCGCGTGGCTCGAGTCGCACGGCCGCCGCGTCGTCAACAACTCGCGCGCGCTCGCGCTCGAGATCAGCAAGATGGCGCAATACGGCGCACTGCGCCGGGAAGGCATACGCGTGCCGCACACGGTCGCGGCCGTCGGCCGCGACGGGATCGTCGAGGCGGCGAAATCGATGCGCGGCCGCTTCATCACCAAGCACAACCGCGCCGGCAAGGGTCTCGGTGTACGCTTGTTCGACGGCGCCGATGCGCTCGTCCGCTACGTCGACAGCCCGGCCTTCCAGGATTCGGTCGACGGCGTCACGCTGATCCAGCAATACATCGCCGCACCCGAGCCGTTCATCACGCGCGTCGAGTTCGTCGGCGGCGAATTCCTCTACGCGGTGCGCGTGGACACGTCGCAGGGTTTCGAGCTTTGTCCGGCCGACGTCTGCCAGGTCGACGACGCGTTCTGCCCGGTCGGCGACGTTGCACCGACGGCTGCCGCACCGCGTTTCGAAGTCATCGACCGCTTCACGCACCCGATCGTCGAGCGCTATCGCCGCTTCCTCGCGGCAAACGGCATCGGCATCGCCGGCATCGAGTTCATCGCCGACCCGAACGGGGATCTCTACACATACGACGTCAACACGAACACGAACTACAACCCGGCGGCCGAAGCCGCCGCCGGCGTGTCCGGCATGCGCACGATCGCAGCGTATCTCGGCCGCGAGCTGCGCGCGCTCGACGCGACCGAACGCCAGGCGGCCTGATACGCGAAAGGCCGCCGCGGCGGCGCGCGGTGGCAGGAGGATAATGTCTGCCTCATCTACGACAGGAGGCAGTCATGGCCAGCGCCCGGCAAGTCGTCATCGTCAACGGCGTACGAACCGCGATCGGGGATTACGGCGGTTCGCTCAAGGACATCCCGCCGACCGAGCTCGGCGCCCGCGTGGTTCGCGAGGCGGTCGCGCGCTCGAAGGTCGATCCCGGCCTGATCGGCCAATGCGTATTCGGCAACGTGATTCACACCGAAACGCGCGACATGTACCTGTCGCGCGTCGTCGCGATCAACGGCGGCTTGCCGCACGAAAGCGGCGCGCTCACAGTCAACCGCCTTTGCGGCAGCGGCCTGCAGGCGATCGTCAGCGCGTCGCAATACATCATGCTCGGCGACATCGACGCCGCGATCGGCGGCGGCGCCGAGAGCATGAGCCGCGGCGCTTACGCGGACACGACGCAGCGCTGGGGCGCGCGGATGGGTGACGCGAAGGTCGTCGACATGATGGTCGGCGCGCTGACCGATCCGTTCGACACGGTCCACATGGGAATCACCGCCGAGAACGTCGCGACGAAGTGCGGCATCACGCGCGAGCAGCAGGACGCGTTCGCCGTCGAGAGCCACCGCCGGGCGACGAAGGCGCAAGGCGAGGGCCATTTCAAGTCGCAGATCCTGCCGATCGAGCTCAAAAGCCGGAAGGGCACGGTCATGTTCGATACCGACGAGCACGTGCGCGCCGACGCGAGCGCCGAGGGCATGGCGAAGCTTCGCGCGGTGTTCGCGAAGGAGAACGGGACGGTGACGGCCGGTAATGCGTCCGGCATCAACGATGCGGCCGCCGCGGTCGTGCTGATGGAAATGGCGGAGGCCGAGCGTGCCGGCGTGAAGCCGATGGCGCGCCTCGTCGCGTACGGCCATGCCGGCATCGATCCGAAGATCATGGGCCTCGGCCCGGTCAGCGCTGTCAAGACGGCGCTTCTGAAGGCGAACCTGAAGATCGCGGACATGGACGTGATCGAGTCGAACGAGGCATTCGCCGCGCAGGCGCTCGGCGTATCGAAGCAGCTCGACCTCGATCCGGCGAAAGTGAATCCGAACGGCGGAGCCGTCGCGCTGGGTCACCCGATCGGCGCCACCGGCGCGATCCTGACGATCAAGGCGATGTACGAACTGCAGCGCACGAAGGGGCGTTACGCGCTCGTCACCATGTGCATCGGTGGCGGCCAGGGGATCGCGGCGATCATCGAGCGGCTGTAGTCCCCTCACCCGCCTCGCGACGCTCGGCTCCTCTCCCCCGGCGGGGGAGAGGGTCGTGATGGGCGAGGGCCGCAACGGATGCCCGACATTCCGCTTCTTGTCATCGCGCTGACGGTCTCCTCCTATTGGCTGCGCGTCGGCGCGATGGTGATTCGCGCACGGCGGCGTCAACACCGCAACGTCGGCGTCGTCCCCGAACGCGCGAGCGAGCGCGCGATGTGGCTCGCGTTCGTGCCCGTCGTCGCCGCATGGTGCGCGCTGCCATGGCTCGCGCTGACGCATTCGGTCGGGCCGCTGGCGGTGCCGGCGTTCGCGCGCGACGGCTTGTATGCCGTGCTGCGGTGGCTCTTCGCCGCGGGAGCGGTCGCCTGCTTCGTACTGACGATCGACTGCTGGCGGCGGATGGGCCGCAACTGGCGGATGGATATCAGCGACAGCAACACGTCGCTCGTCACCGAAGGGCTCTTCGCACGCATCCGCCATCCGATCTATGCGTTCAGCATCGCGATGATGATCGCCACGGCGACCGTGCTGCCGACGCCGGCGATGATCGCGATCGCGGCCGTGCACGTCCTGCTGATGAACGTCAAGGCGCGACGCGAGGAGGCGCACCTCGCACGGCTGCACGGCGAAGCCTACGCGCGTTATGTGGAGCGCACCGGGCGCTTCCTGCCGGCGCTCGCCGCGCGTCGTTCGTAGCGCCTTGCGGCTCGCCGCAGCGCTCTTCGCGTGCGTCGTCGCGCTGCACGGCGTCGCGCATGCGGACGTCCTCGCTCACGAGCTCGGCGCGCGCCTGCGCGGACTCGACTGCGCGAGGCTGTCGGCCGCCGACGTCCGCGAGGTGCTGACGCAAGCGCCCGCGCCGAGGATCGTGCTGCTGCAGGGCAGCGTTCCGCTCGTCACGATGGATTCCTTCGCGCGCTTCCTGATCGCGATGGGCTACCCCGAAGAGCGGCTGCGCAATCCGCGCGACGGCGACTTCTCGTACAGCAGCTTCGCCGACAGCGCGAAGCTCGCAGGCGCGCTCGCGTTCGATTACGAGCGGACGGGCATGGCGCCGATGCTGGTCGGCCACAGCCAGGGAGGCATGCTCGCGATCAAGGTGCTCTACGAATTCGCAGGCACCTATCACGACGCGCTGCACGTCGTCGACCCGTCGACCGGGGAAACGCTCGCGCGCACGTCGATCGTCGACCCGCACACGGGCCGGTTGCGCCCGGTCGTCGGCCTGCGCGTCGCCTATGCTGCGGCGCTTGCGACCGGATGGTTGCCGCGCCTGATGCTCGGCCAGTGGAGCATGCTGTCGCGATTGCGCAGGATTCCGGACAGTGTCGACGAATTTGCCGGTTTCATCCTGCCTCACGATCCGATCGCCGGCAACGTACAGGGCGGCGAGCCCTACGCAGCGGTCGATCGCGCGCACGTGCGCAACGTCGTGTTGCCGGACAGTTATCATCACCTCACGTTGCCGCGCGTGGCGCACCTCGCCGCGGACCCGGCGATCCGCGCCTGGATCGACGCGTGGTCGCCCGATGCGAGCCGTCCGTTGCCCGATGGCGACACGTCGAACCTCGTGCAGGCCGCCGACATCTGGTACAGCGTCAAGCGCCACTGGTGCCGGCAGGCGCAGGGTTTGCTCGGTATGTCGACATCGTGATCCGTCCATTGCGCTTTCTCCACCGTTCGCACTCGTTTCCCGCCGGGCGACCGGCAGGAGACGCCGACGTGTCGTCGTGGCGCGGTCCCGTGCTCCCCGGGGGCGATGGCGATTTTTTACATGGCGGGCGTGCAAAAAGCCCTGCGGCTGAGAGTCACGCGCCGACACCCGGCGTTCCTTCCGACCACGCGCGCGTATGGCCCGGGCGGCTCAACCTGTTCCAGGCGACGATGCTCGACTGGCGCGACTTTCACCCCTACAACGCCGTGCACGCGGTGCGGCTTGACGTGCCGCTCGACGTCGGCGCGCTCACCCAGGCGATCGCCGGCTGCCTCGCCGATGCGGGGCTCACGGGACTCGTGCTCGACCGCGCTCGCTGCCGCTATGCGTGGCGCGGCGGCGCTCCCCGCGTCGCGCTCGAGATGCTCGACGCCAGCGCGGATTGGCAGTCGTCGCTCACGCACGCGTTCGAGCGGCATCTCAACGCGCCGTTTCCGCGTACTGGCGCGATCGACCCGTTCCGGTTCTTCGCGATGCCGGCCGACGGCGGATTTTTCGTCGGCGTCGCGTATGATCATTTCATCGCCGGCGGCGACTCGATCATCGCGCTGCTCGACGCGATCGCGGCGCGCTATGCCGGCGAGCCGATCGACGCATCGCCGCTGCAACGCTATCCGCGCACGCATGCGCGTCTCTTCGCGCGCGACCCGCTCGCGTTCGCGCGCGGCCTCGTGCGGCTTCCGGGCCTCGCGCAAAGCTGCCGGCGCACGATCCGCCCGCGTTATCGCGCAATCGACGACGGCCGCAACGGCTTCACGTTCTGCTGGCTCGGGCCTACGCAGTATCGGGCGCTTCGCAACGCCGCGAAGACCTGGGGCGTCACGTTGAACGACGCACTGACGGCGCTGCTGCTCGTCGCGCAGGACGCGGCGATGCCGGCGCGCGACATGTCGAAGCGCCGGCGGGAGCTCGCGGTCGCGTCGATCGTCAACCTGCGCGGCGCGCACGGCGAGGATGCGCGCACGTTCGGCCAGTTCCTGAGCTCCTTTCGCGTCGCGCATCCGGTTCCGCCGGGGATCGGCCTCGACGCGCTCGCCCGCGACGTCCATCGGACGACGACGCGGATCAAGCGCGAGAAGCTGTTCCTGACGACGCTCTTCGCGATGGGCGTCGACCGGCTGATCGGCCGCATGCAGACGCGCAGGCAGCGCATGGGCATTTACGCGAAGAATTACCCGGTCGGCGCCGGCGTCTCGTCGCTCAACGTCGACTCGCTCTGGACCAGCGGCGGCGGCGAGGCGCCGCTCTACGTGCGCGGCGTGCCGACCGGTCCCCTTTCCCCGCTCGTCGTCGCCGTCACGACCTCGGGGGAGCGCATGTGCCTCGGCATTTCGTATCGGACGACGGCGATGTCGGCCGCCGAGGCTGAAGCGCTTCGCAACGATCTCGTCAAACGCATCGAAGAACTCCGATGAGCTTGTCCCTTCGTCCGTTCGCCGCGCTCCTCGCCGCCGTGTCGCTCGCGCTCGCCGGTTGCGCGACGCAGCCGCTCGAGCAATCGACTGCCGCCGCGGAACATCCGGCCGCGCCCGCGAAGCCCCTCGTTCCCGATCGCGCTTTGCAGGATCGGCTGCTTGCACTCGATCCCGACCACTTGAGCGACGACGACGTGCGCCAGGTGCTCGCGCAAGGCCCGACGCCGCGGATCATGCTGCTGCACGGCGGCATCTACCCGGTGCAGCTCCTGATGGAGTCGTTCGGGCGCTTCCTCGTCCGCATGGGATATCCGCAATCGCGCATCCGCGATCCGGGCGACCGCGATTGGTCGTACAGCCCTTACGAAGACGCCGAGAAGCTTGCCGGCATCATCGCGTGGGACTACGAGCGGACCGGCGTGCGGCCGATGCTGATCGGCCATAGCCAGGGCGGTATGCAGGCGGTCAAGGTGCTGCACGAGCTCGCCGGCCACTTCGACGAAAGCGTCCGCGTCTACGACCCGCTCCGCGACGCCTTCGAGGATCGGACGACGATCGTCGATCCGCTCACGCGCCGGACGCGGCCGGTCGTCGGCGACGTCCGCGTGTCGTACGCATCGGCCGTCGGCGCGGGGGGCGCGACGTTCATCATGCCGAACCAGTGGTCGATGGCCGGCAAGCTGGAATCGATTCCGAGCACCGTCGACGATTTCACCGGCTTCACCGTCGGCGTCGACCTGATCGGCGGCGCCACGCATTACGATTCCAACGGCACCGCACACGTTCGCAACATCGCGCTGCCGATCACGTACAACCACATTTTCGTGCCGGCGGTCGGTTCGCTCGCGAACGACGCCGAGGTTCGCGACTGGATCAACGGCTATGCGCCGGGCGACAAGCGCGATCCGTCGACGCTGCCAGGGGATGCCGCGCAGCACGTGCTGTGGGCCGCCGACGTCTGGTACAGCATCAAGCGGCATTGGTGCCTCGAGGCGCAACGCCTCGTGCGCGCCGAGCGTGCGCGGGTGCCGACGCTGGAAGCCGGGAGCAAGCCGCGGCCGACGGAAAGCGCGGAGCGCAACGCGCCAGCGGAAAGCGCCGTTCAGTGACCCCGACGCGCGGCGCGGTAGAATAACGGCCTTTTCGCGCGCGCCGCCCCTTGCGGGACGGCCCCGACCGTTTGCAGGTTCTGCCGGATCGCCGTCGCGGGCGTTTCGACCGCGCTCCGCTTCAAAACCGCACGATACGATGACCGCCCTGCAAGGCCAAGTTGCGCTCGTGACCGGCGCCGCACGCGGCATCGGGCGCGCGATTGCGCGCAAGCTCGCCGCCGCGGGCGCTGACGTCGCCGTCAATTACTACAACAGCCACGACGAAGCCGAAGCGCTCTGCGCGGAGCTGCGCACGCTGGGCCGGCGCGCCTATGCGATCCAGGGCAGCGTCGGCGTGCCGGACAGCGTCGACGAGATGTTCGCGACGTTCCGCGAGCACTTCGATCGCGTCGACATCGTCGTCAGCAACGCCGCGTCGGGCGTGCTGAAGCCGGTGATGGAGATGGGCCTCAAGCACTGGCGCTGGTGCATGGAAACCAACGCGCTCGCGCTCGACCTGCTCGCGCAGCGCGCGGTACCGATGATGCGCGACGGCGGTCGCATCGTGGCGATGTCGAGCCTCGGCGCACAGCGCGCGATGCCGGCATACGGGTTCATCGGCGCGTCGAAGGCCGCGCTCGAGGCGCTCGTGCGCGCGCTCGCGCAGGAGCTGGGGCCGCGCGGCATCCGCGTCAATACGGTCAGCGCCGGCGTCGTCGACACCGATGCGCTCGCCCATTTTCCCAATCGCGACGAGCTGCTCGCCGACTTCGCGCGGCGCACGCCGGCAGGACCGAAACTCGCGCCGGAAGACGTCGCGAACGCGGTCTACCTGCTGTGCCTGCCCGAGGCGGCCATGATCAACGGCCACACGCTCGTCGTCGACGGCGGCTTCGCGATTTCCGGATGAGCGCGAGCGGGCAATCCGGCATGCCGGGGTCGGGTCTCGCCGGCAAGGTCGCGCTCGTCACCGGCGGCAGCCGCGGCATCGGGCGCGCGGTCGTCGAGCTTTTCGCGCGCGAAGGCGCAAACGTGACGTTCTTCTATCGCGGCAACGCGGCCGCCGCGGACGCCGTGGTGTCGACGTTGCGCGCCGAAGGGCACGACGTGCACGCGGAGCAGGTCGACGTGACCAACGCGCAGGCGTCGCTCGCCGCCGTCGAGCGCCTCGCCGAACGTGCCAAGCGCCTCGACGTGCTGGTCAACAACGCCGGCGTGATCCGCGACAATCCGCTCGCGGGCCTGTCCGACGACGACATCGCGACGGTGCTCGACACGAACGTCGGCGGCGTCTTCAACGTGACGCGCGCCGTCGTTCCGTACATGGTGATGCAACGTGCCGGCTGCGTCGTGAACGTGAGCTCAGTTGCCGGCGACAAGGGAGGCCGCGGCCAGACGAACTACGCGGCGAGCAAGGGCGCCGTCAACGCGCTGACACGCGCGCTCGCCGTCGAGCTCGCGCCGCGCGGGATTCGCGTCAACGCCGTCGCGCCGGGCGTCATCGACACCGAGATGTCGAAGGACGTCCGCGAGATGGCCGGCGACGAGGCGAAGTCGCGAATCCTGATGAAGCGCTACGGTACAGCGCTGGAGGTCGCGTACGCGGTGTGGTTCCTCGCGTCCGACTACGCAAGCTACGTGACGGGACAGGTGTTCCACATCGACGGCGGTTTCAAGCTATGAGCCCGCAGGGCCGCCCCAAGGGCGAATTGCACCCCCTGGGGGGCGGCGCAGCGGCGAAGCCGCAAGCGTGGGGGGATCACACTGAAAACGGGAGAGGTGATGGCTGAGATTGCGGTGACGCAGGACGAAATGATGGCGGTTTATCCGAAGGTCGCCGAGACGGTGGCCGACGCGCTCGGCTGCGACGTCGACGACATCGAGCCGAACGTGTCGCTGATCGAGGGACTCGACGCGGAGTCGATCGACTTCCTCGACATGGTCTTCCGGCTCGAGCGCGCGTTCAAGGTCAAGATCCCGCGCGGCAAGATCGTCGAGAACGCGCGCGGCGACCTGCCCGAGGCGGAGTTCGAGCAGAACGGCATCGTCACCGAGAAGGGTCTCGCGCACCTGCGCGAGTACTTGTCCGAAGTGCCGGCCGAGCGGTTCAAGACGCCGATGAAGGTTGCCGACATTCCGCGGCTCTTCACGCCGACGACGTTCTGCAAGCTCGTCGTGCGCGCGCAAAAGGAGGCGGCCGCCGCCGCGTAAAGCCGCGCCGATGTCCGATCCGCATTTCGCCGCGTATTCGTTCGTCGACCGCATCACCGAATTCGACGCGGCGAAGCGCGCGTGCGGCACGTTCGCGATTCCCGCGCATGTCGAGGCGTTCCCGCCAGCGTTCGTCGCGGAAGCGGTCGGTCAGCTCGCCGCGTGGGTTGCAATGGACGCGATCGACTTTCGCGGCAGGCCCGTCGCAGCGCTCGCGACCGAAACGCGCTTGCTCGGCGACGCGACGCCCGGTGCCAGGCTCGCACTTGCGGTCGATATCCAGCAGTGCGACGACGAGGCCGTCGCCTACGACGGCCATGCGAGCGTCGACGGGCGGCGCATCGTCGAGCTCGCCGATTGCCTCGGGCCGATGCTGCCGGTCGCGGACTTCGACTCGCCTTCCGCGTTGCGCGAGCGCCTTGCGCTGCTGCGCGACGGCGGCGCTCCGGAGGGCCGATTCGACGGCGTCGGCGACATTGCGGTCGACGTCGCGGCGATCGTTCCCGGCAAGGTGTTGCATGCGACGATCGACGTGCCGAAAGCGGCCCCCTTCTTCGCCGATCACTTTCCGCGACGCCCGGTGTTTCCCGCGACGCTTCTGCTCGACCTGATGATGCGCCGCGCGATGGATCTCGCGCGCGCGCCGGAAGCGCTCGGACGGCAAGCGCGAGCAACGCGCATCACGCACGTCAAGATGCGCTCGTTCATCGTCCCGTCGCAACGGCTCGCCGTGGAGATCGCGCTCGGCGCCGTCAACGAAGGCGTCGCGAAGGCGATGCTGTCGGCGAAGACGGACGAGCGGCTCGTCGCGAGCGCGCGGCTCGAGGTTGCCAGTGGCTAAGATGGCACAGCGAAGACGTGTCGCCATCACCGGCATCGGACTCGTCACGCCGGTCGGCAACGACGTGAAGGCGACCTGGGCGGCGCTCGACGGCATGAAGAATGGCGCAGCGCCGATCACGCTGTTCGACGCATCGGGCTTCAGCACGCGCATCGCGGCCGAAGTGAAGGGCTTCGACGACGATGTGATCACCGCGCCGCGCAAGTTCCTCAAGTTCGCGAACCGCTCGCACCGTTTCGCGCTCGCGGCAGCCGAGGAAGCGATCCGCGATGCGGGCATCGCACCGACCGCGGAGGACGCGACGCGCTGGGGCTGCTCCGTCGGCACCGGCATGATGGGCGTCGAATTCCGCGATCTATCCTCGGTGCAGCGGCACTCGGCGCCGCAGGGCGAGATCGACGCGCAGAAGCTCCTGACCGACGTGTCCGCCGCAGATCCGCTCGCGTTCTGTCGCAGCCAGAGCACGGCCGGCGTCGCGCTGCTGACGCGCCGCTTCGGCATTCGCGGCTATGCGACGTCGGTGCACACGGCGTGCGCGTCGGGCGGGCAGGCGATCGGAACGGCGCTGAAGCTGATCCGCCGCGGCGTCGTCGACCGCGTGCTGACCGGCGGCTTCGATTCGATGATCAGCCCGGTGGGCCTTGCGGGCTTCTGCCTGCTGTCCGCGGTGTCGGCCGACAACGACGAGCCGCAGCGCGCGAGCCGCCCGTTCGATGCGACGCGCAACGGCTTCGTGCTCGGCGAAGGCGCGGGCTTTCTCGTGCTCGAGGAATGGGAAGCGGCGAAGCGGCGCGGCGCGCGCATCCGCGCCGAGCTCGCCGGCGACGGCAATTCGCTGTCGTCGTACCGGATCACCGATTCGCCGCCCGACGGCGACGGCCCGATCCAGTCGATGCAGGCCGCGCTTGCCGACGCGCGCGCGACGCCTGCCGACGTCGATTACATCAACGCGCACGGAACGTCGACCGGCATGAACGATCGCAGCGAGACGGCCGCGATCCGCGCCGTCTTCGGCGACGATGCGAAGCGCGTGTTCGTGAGCTCGACCAAGAGCGTGATGGGGCACTTGATCGCCGCCGCAGGTGCCGTCGAAGTGGCAATCTGCGCGCTTTCGATCGATCGCGGCGAGATGCCCGCCAACGCGAACTACCGCGAGTTCGATCCCGACTGCGACCTGAACTTCGTGCTCGGCGAGCCGCGCCGGCAGAGGGTGCGGATGACGCTGTCGAACTCGTTCGGCTTCGGCGGCTCGAACAGCTGCGTCGTGCTGCGCAGCCCAGATCTCGTGGAAGCGGGCCCGTGACGCGAGCGAGGGTCGTCATTACCGGTACGGGCGCGGTCTGCGGCGCCGGCCGCGATCCCGGGCAGATGTTCGCGGCGATCGCCGAAGGGCGCTCGGCGATCGGGCCGATCCAGTCCTTCGATACGACGGGCTGGCCGGCGAAGAGCGCCGCGGAGATCGTCGACTTCAACGCGCGCGCGATGGTCGACGACCGCAAGCTCCACAAGCTGATCCGGCGCACCGACATGCTCGGCATCTACGCCGGCGATCGCGCGGCCGAAGCGGCGGGCTACGCCGCGTACCGCGACTCGCTCGCGGAGCGCGAGGCGAACGCGTTCGCCGATCGCACCGGCATCTATGTCGGCTCCGGCGGCGGCGCGTTCGAGAACCAGTACGACTTCTTCCCGCTGATGGAGGAGGCGCAGGGCGATCTCGCGAAGTTCGGGCGCGATCTCGCCGACACCGTGAACCCGATGTGGCTCTTGCGCACGCTGCCGAACAACGTGCTCTGCCACGTCGGGATCCGCAACCGCCTCAAGGGTTCCAACGCGTGCATCACGAACCACAGCGTCGGCGGCACGCTCGCGGTGATCGAGGCGACCGAGGCGCTGCGCAACGGCGAAGCCGACCGCGCGCTCGCGATCGGCCACGATACACCGATCGAGCCGCAGAACATCCTGTACTACCACGCGTGCGGCCTGCTCTCCTCGGGCGACGCGCTGCGGCCCTTTGACGCGCGGCGCGACGGCAGCATTTTCGGCGAGGGCGCGGGCGCGCTCGCGCTCGAAACCGAGGACGCCGCGCGTGGGCGGAACGCACCGATCATCGGCGAGGTGCTGGGCGGCGGCTTCGTCAGCGAAGGCGAAGGCCTGCTCGCGATCCGCGACGACGGCGACGGCGTCGCGCGGGCGATCGAAGCCGCCCTCGACGATGCGGATATCGGACCGGGCCACGTCGGCATGATCGTCGCGCACGGCAACGGGACCCCGCTGTCCGACGCGTCGGAGGCGCGCGCGCTTTTGCGCGTGTTCGGCGATGCGTGCCCGCCGGTCACCGCGCTCAAATGGTCGCTCGGTCATCTGATCGCGGCCGCCGGCATCGTCGAGACGACGGTCGCACTGGCGGCGCTTCGCGCCGCAGCCGTGCCGGGCATCGCGACGCTCGACGCGCCCGATGCTTCGTACACGCGGCTGCCGATCTCGCGTGCGGCACGGACGCCACGCAGCGACGTGGCGCTCGTGATCTGCCGCGGCTTCGCCGCCACCGACGCTGCGCTTCTGGTTCGCTCGCCGCGCGCTTGACGAGCGTTCCGAAGCCCTCGATGAACGCCGCGGCGGTACGCTGCGGCATCGACAGCGTCGAGATCGCGCGGATCGAGCGGCTGCTCGAGCAAACGCCCGCCGACGAACTCGGCAAGCTTTTCTCCGCACGCGAGCTGGCGGACAGCGGTGACGGCGACGGCCGCGCCGCAAGCCTCGCCGCGCGTTATGCGGCGAAGGAGGCGTGCGCAAAGCTCTTTCCGCGCGAGCTCGCAGCCGGGCGCCTCGAGCCAGCCGACTTCGCCGTCGAGCGCGATGCGTACGGCGCGCCGCGGATCGTCGCCAGCGCGAACGCGCGAGCGGCGATGGACCGCGCGCGCATCGCCGGCGTCGCGATCTCGCTGACGCACGATCGCACGAGCGCGTCGGCGGTCGCGCTCGCGCTGCGGCAGGAAACCGACGCGCCGCTCGCCGGCAGTGTGTTCTATCGGCTGCTGCCGTTTCGCCGCACAGTGATCGTCGAGAACCTGCGCCGCGTGTTCGGCGCATCGGTTCCCGACGCCGACATCGAGCGGCTCGCGAAGGCGCATTACGCACACCTGTGGCGGCTTTGCTGCGAGTTCCTGCGCTTTCGCTGGCTATCCGCCGAGCGCAAGCGGGCGCTCGTCCGCGTCGAAGGCCTCGACACGTTCATCGAGGCGTTTCGCCGCGGCAAGGGCGTGCTGTTGCTGACCGGCCATTTCGGCAACTGGGAGGTGGCGACAGTTGCCGGCATCCAGAACTATCCGGAGGTGCGCGGGCGTTTCCACTTCGTGCGCCGGCCGATCAAGCCGCGCTGGCTCGACGCGCTCGTCACGCGGCGCTTCGACGCCGCGGGCTTCGGCGTCGTCGCGAAGCGCGGCTCGCTCGAGCGGATCGTCAGGTTGCTCGAGCGCGGCGACGTGATCGTGTTCCCGTTCGATCAGTACGCCGGCGGCGCCGACGGCCTCGACGTCGAGTTCTTCGGCGAAGCGGCGGGCACGTTCAAGAGCCTTGCCGTGATCGCGCTCGCGACCGGCGCGCCGGTGCTGCCCGCCGCGTCGTGGCGCGAGCGGGATGGCATGCACGTGCTTCGATTCGAGGCGCCGGTGGCGCCGGTCGACCTCGCGAACGTCAACGACGCGATCCTGCGCACGACGCGCGCATACAACGCCGCGCTCGAACGGCTCGTCGTCCGCCATCCCGAGCAATGGTGGTGGGTGCATCGGCGATGGCGCCGGGCGAGGCGAAAGGCGCGGCGTGCGCCCTCGACGCCGGTGGATGCCGACGCCGCCCGCCGTTTGGAGACTTGACTCGACGCTTGCGTCGTAATAACATTGTTAACACACCGACGGGATGGTAAGAGAGATCGTGAAAGTCGCGATTCGGAGGATAGGAAACTCACAGGGCGTCGTACTGCCGAAGCCCGTGCTCGCTCAGGCTGGATTGGAAAAAGAAGCGGAACTCAGCGTCGAAGACGGCCGCATCGTTCTGCGTAAGCCCGTTGCCGCCGTGCGAACGGGATGGGCCGACGCCGCCCGGAAACTCGCGACCAAAGACGACGATGCTCTGGTCCTCGGTGAATTCGCGAATGAAGGCGATGCCGTCGGCGAATGGTAGAGCGGGGCGACATCTGGCTGGTCGCGCTCGACCCCACGCCAGTCAGCAAGATCAGGGAGGCCCGGCCATGTCTCGTCGTTTCGCCCGCCGAATTGCACGATCATTTGCGGACCGTGATCGTGGCTCCCATGACGACCGGCAGCCATGCCGCTCCGTTCCGGGTCCCCGTTCGCCATCGCAACAAGCGCGGCCTCGTTCTGCTCGACCAGGTACGGACAGTGGACAAGGTTCGTCTCGTGCGGCGTCTCGGCGCGGTGTCTTCGACGACGCTTCGCGAAACGCTGTCGGTCCTCCGCGAGGTCTTCGCGGACTGACGCCAGGCGACAAGCGCGAGCCGACGTACCTATAAGGGATGCAAGCGCCATGCTCACGATGCTCTTCGCACCGAAGTTCATCGTGCTGTACCTGTTCGTCGCCTCGGCGGTGTACGTCCACTATCGTGGCCGCGTGCGCCACGGCTTCCTTCGCCAGCTCACCGACCACTCGTCGCTGATGGCGCCGTACAACGCGCTCATGTACCTGTTCTCGGCGGTGCCGAACCGCCCGTACGTCGACGTCGGCCGCTTTCCCGAGCTCACGCCGCTTTCGGCGAACTGGCGAACGATCCGCGAAGAAGCGCTCGCGCTCTTCGAGGGCGGGCGCATCCGCGCGGCCGCGACGTACAACGACCTCGGCTTCAACTCGTTCTTCAAGACGGGCTGGAAGCGCTTCTACGTCAAATGGTACGACGAGCCGCTGCCGTCGGCGATGGCGCTCTGCCCGAAGACCGTCGAGCTCGTGCAGTCGATTCCCGGCGTGAACGCAGCGATGTTCGCGTTGCTGCCGCCGGGCAGCAAGCTCGGCGCGCACCGCGACCCGTTCGCAGGGTCGCTGCGCTATCACCTCGGGCTCGTCACGCCGAACGCCGACACGTGCCGGATCGTCGTCGACGGCGAGCCGTACGCGTGGCGCGACGGCGAGCCGGTGATGTTCGACGAGACGTTCATCCACACGGCCGAGAACCGCAGCGAGGTCACGCGGATCATCCTCTTCTGCGACGTCGAACGGCCGCTCACCAATCCGCTCGTGCGCGCGCTCAACCATGTCGTCCAGGTGACGCTGCTCCGCGCGAGTCGGACCGAAAACGCACCGGGCGACCGCGTCGGCGTCCTCAATCACCTTTTCAACGGCGCGTACCGCGTGCGGCGCATCGGCAAGGCGATCAAGAAGAAAAGCCGGGTTGCGCACTACACGCTCAAGTGGC
>DATJFI010000023.1:0-2975 GCA_035495715.1 Casimicrobiaceae bacterium | reverse complement strand
CGTCATTATAGCGGCAGGAAATCGGCGGCCATCACCGTTGTCTGCCCTTTCGTCCAAGGCAGCTGCCCGAACTGTTGCGCGCATGCGACACCGGCGACTCGCGAGGCGGATATCACGCGACCTCGTCGATCCATGCGGCCTGGATGGCTTCCAGCACTTTCTCGCCGCCGCGCTTCGGGTCGTCGTCGAAACCGGGCAACGCCCGCACCCAGTCATGGAGATCGGTGAAGCGAACCGTCGCAGGGTCGACATCGGCGCGATGCTCGGCGAGCGCAATCGCGATGTCGCGCGTATCGGTCCATTTCATGCTCGCTACCCCCTCTCCTTGGCATAGTTGATCGTATAGCGCGGTATTTCGACAACGAGCTTGCGGTCGTCGACGATCGCCTGACACGAGAGCCGCGAGACGGGGGTGAGTCCCCACGCGCGATCGAGCAGGTCGTCCTCGTCTTCGGATGCCTCGGACAGCGAGTCGAAGCCTTCGCGCACGATCACGTGGCATGTCGTGCAAGCGCAGGATTTCTCGCATGCATGCTCGACGTCGATGCCCTGCTCGAGCAGGTTGTCGAGCAGCGACATGCCGCGGTTGGCTTCGAACGTCATGCCGTCGGGGCACATCTCCGCATGCGGCAGGACGACGATCTCCGGCATCTCGCCGTTCCTATTCGAGCGCGTCGACGCGCTTGCCGGCGAGCACGCGCGCGACGCCCCGGTTCATCCGCCTGGACGCGAAACCTTCGGTCGCGGCGTTGAGCGCTGCAGCGGCGGCGGACAACGCATGCCGATCGTCGCCGCCGAGCAGTCGCTCGACGTCCGCGAGCGCGCGGTCGATCGCCGTGCGCTCGTCGGCGTCCAGCAGGTCGGCGTCGCTGGCAAGCGCGCTTTTCGTCGCGGTGACGGTGCGCTGCGCGTCGACGCGCGCTTCCGCCAGCGCGCGGGCTTGCGCATCGTCGCCCGCATGCGTGAACGACTCCTGCAGCATCCGCGCGATTTCGCCGTCGGTGAGCCCGTACGATGGCTTGACGACGATCGATGCCTCGACGCCGGTTCGTTGCTCACGTGCCGAAACGGACAGCAGCCCGTCGGCGTCGACGTCGAACGACACGCCGATGCGCGCGGCGCCGGCGATCATCGGCGGGATCCCGCGCAACTCGAAGCGCGCGAGCGACCGGCAATCGGTGACCTTTTCCCGCTCGCCTTGCACGACATGCAGCGCCATCGCCGTCTGGCCGTCCGTGAACGTCGTGAACTCCTGCGCGCGCGTGACCGGAATCGTCGCATTGCGCGGCACGATCTTCTCGACGAGGCCGCCCATCGTCTCGAGACCGAGCGACAGCGGGATCACGTCGAGCAGCAGCCAGTCGCCGCTGTCGCGGTTTCCCACGAGCTTGTTCGCCTGGATCGCCGCGCCGATCGCGACGACTTCATCCGGATCGAGATTCGTGAGCGGCGCCTGGCCGAAGCATTCGGCGACGGCGCGGCGAATCTGCGGCATCCGCGTTGCGCCCCCGACGAGGACGACGCCGTCGATGTCGGCCGCCGCGAGCTTCGCATCGCGCAGCGCGCGCCTGACCGGCGCCAGCGTCCTGGCGACGAGCGTCTGCGTGATTTCGGTGAACGTCGCGGCCGACAACGTGACGTCGATGCGCCCTCCATCGAGGAGCATCCCGACGATCGGCGCGGCATCATCGCGGCTCAGCAGTTCCTTCGCTTCGCGCGCCTTGCCCAGCAGATGGCGCGCATCGGTTGCCGACAGCGGCGGCAACCGCGATTGCTCGAGCACCCAGCGGAACAGGCAGTGATCGAAGTCGTCGCCGCCAAGCGCCGGATCACCGTTGGTCGCGAGCACCTCGAACACACCGCGGGTCAGGCGCAGTATCGAAATATCGAACGTGCCGCCGCCGAGATCGAACACCGCGTAGGTTCCCTCCGACGCGTTGTCGAGCCCGTACGCGATCGCGGCAGCGGTCGGCTCGTTCAGCAGCCGCAGCACCGGCAAACCGGCGAGCTTCGCGGCGTCCCTGGTCGCCTGCCGCTGACCGTCGTCGAAATACGCCGGGACCGTGACGACCGCTCCATCGATCGGTCCTGCGAGCGACGATTCGGCGCGTGCGCGCAGGGCCTTGAGTATTTCGGCGGAAACTTCGACCGGGGTCCTGACCCCCGCGCGCGTCGCGATGCGAATGACGCCTTCGCCTTCGACGAATCGGTATGGATACCGGCGATCGCCCGCGACGTCATCGAGGCCGCGGCCCATCAGGCGCTTGACCGACGCGATCGTATTATGCGAATCCTCCGGCGCGCGCGCGAGCGCTTCGTAGCCGACGTCGACCGACCGCTCGGCGAAGCGGACGACCGATGGGAGCAGCGGGCGCCCCCTCTCGTCCGGCAGCACGATCGCGACCCCGTCGCGAACGGTGGCGACGAGCGAATTCGTCGTGCCGAGGTCGATGCCGATCGCGCGCTTTATCGCATGCGGCGGCGGCGCTTCCGGTTCGGCGATCTGGAACAGCGTCATCGATCGACGTCCGCCACCCGCAGCGCGTCGCAATCGTCAGCGACCTTCACGAGAAAGCGCCATTCGCGAACGCGCGCACGCGCGGCGTTCAGGTCACCGTCGTCCAGCAGGCGCGCCACTTCGGCGGCGAGATCGACCGCCTCGCCGCGGACATCGTCGATCAACATCGACAACGCGCGAAGGTCGCGCGCGGCACCTGCCTCCTCCATCGCTTCCCGGCGCTCGATCTGGCGAGAGAGAAATGCGACGGGAAGCCGCATGTCGTCCTCGGCGGTTGCGTCGATGTGATGCAGGGAAAGCAGGTACTCGGCGCGCGCGACCGGATCGCGCAGCGTCCGGTACGCTTCGTTGACGCGCGCCGACGCCTGCAGCGCGAGCCGCTTCTCCGTGTCGGTGGCGCCGGCGTATCGGTCGGGATGAACAGCGCCTTGCAGCGCCCGATAAGTCTGTTCGAGCA
>DATJFI010000022.1:0-36424 GCA_035495715.1 Casimicrobiaceae bacterium | reverse complement strand
AGACCCAACACGATGGTCGCTGCTTCCACCCGCCCGGTCATCGCGCTCGCGATGGGCGATCCGGCCGGCATCAGTCCCGAACTGACCGCCAAGGCGCTTGCGTTGCCGGAGGTCCGGGAAGCGGCCGATTTCGTCGTCTTCGGGGACGCGCGGGTGCTTGCGGCAGGGGCCCGCGCGGCCGGGGTCGAGCCCGACGTCGAGGTTCGGCGGGCGTTCGATCATCACGTTGCTGCGGGATCGCGGCCGGTTTTCGTTGACCTGGGACACCTCGACCCGGCGAGCGTCGCCGCTGGCAAGGCGACCCGCGCCGGCGGGGAGTTTGCGCTCACCAACTTCCGCATGGCTCTCCAGTTTGCCGCCGCGGGAGATGCCGGCGCCGTGTGCTTTACGCCGTTCAACAAGGCCGCGATGCGGGCTGCACACCCTGGTTACGACGATGAGATCGGGTACGCGAGCGAGGTGCTGGGAACGACGGGCCCGGCCAGCGAGTTCAACATCGTCGACGGCCTCTGGAATGCGCGGGTCACGTCGCACGTGCCGCTGTCGGCCGTCGCCTCGACGCTGAACCGGGAGCGGATCGTCGACGCCATCCGCCTGACCGACCGGTCGCTGCGCGAAGCGGGCGTGGCGTCCCCTCGCATTGCCGTCGCCGCGCTCAACCCGCACGCGGGGGACGGCGGCAATTTCGGCCGCGAGGAGATCGACATGATCGGGCCGGCCGTCGGCGACGTCAGGCGCGAAGGCATTCGCGCCGAGGGTCCCTACCCGTCCGACACCATCTTCGTGCGCGCGCGGGGCGGCAGCTACGACGCCGTCGTCACGATGTACCACGACCAGGGGCAGATCGCGATGAAACTGCTCGGCTTCGATCGCGGCGTCACGCTGATGGGCGGCTTTCCGTTCCCGATCGCGACGCCGGCGCACGGCACCGCCTACGACATCGTCGACCGTGGCATCGCCAACGTCGGCGCGACACGCGCCGCGCTTCTGCTCGCGGCGCGGATGGCCGCCGCGCGGCGCTCACGGGCCGGTCGCGCCGGCTGAATCGAACGTTCTCACGCCAAGGAGGAAATTCAATGCCGAAATTCCCAACGCTCGTGACGCTCGCCGCCGTTGCCGCGACGCTGTCGCTGCCGTTCGGCGCCGCAAGCGCCGCCGGGTGGAAGCCGTCGCAGCCGATCGAATTCGTCGTCACCGCAGGACCCGGCGGCGGCACCGACAACTTCGCACGCACGATCCAGGCGATCGTCACGAAGTACGACCTGATCGACCAGCCGATCGTCGTGCTGAACAAGGGTGGCGGCAGCGGCGCCGAGGGCTTCCAGTACGGCAAGAGCGGCGATGCGCACAAGATCACGTTCGCGACGAACAACGAATACCTGCTGCCGCTGATCGCGAAGCTTTCGTGGAAGGGTGACGACTTCACGCCCGTCGCGTCGATGGTCGTCGACGAATTCATCCTGTGGGTGAACGGCAAGTCCGAGTACAAGACGGCGAAGGCGTACATCGACGCGGTGAAGGCGAGGCCGGGCACGTTCAAGATGGGCGGCAGCCAATCGAAGGACACCGACCAGACGCTGACCAGCGAGATCACTGCCGCAACCGGCGCGAAGTTCCTCTACGTGCCGTTCAAGAGCGGCGGCGAAGCGGCCGTTCAGCTCGCCGGCGGTCACATCGACTCGAATACGAACAACCCGAGCGAAAGCATCGGACAGTGGAAAGGCGGGCTCGTCACGCCGCTTTGCGTGTTCAGCCCGAAGCGGCTTGCCGCGGGGCCGAAGGTCACCGACGCGATGGCGTGGTCGGACATCCCGACCTGCGCCGAATCCGGCATTCCGATCGAGCAGTACCAGCAGCCGCGCACCGTGTGGCTGCCGAAGGGCGCACCGGCCGACGCGGTCGCCTACTATGTCGGCGTGCTCGAGAAAGTGCGCGCGACGCCCGAATGGAAGACGTACATCGAGCGCTCGGCGCAGACGGATCGCTTCCTGACCGGCGCGGCGTTCAAGGGCTTCGTCGAAAGCGACGAGCAGAAGGCGCGGAAGGTGTTCCAGCAGGAAGGCTGGCTCGTCCAGTGAAGCTTTCGATAATCGGGCTGCTCGCACCGATTGCTGCGTCGTGTCCTCGCGCGACCGTCGCCGTACCTTGAGTACTGTCTCGGGTCTCGCTGCGGGCCTTCGCGCACGCGGGGCGCTTGCATCGATTCTCGAAAGGTTGCCGTTTCGATGACGCGGTTCGCGGCCGAACTCTTCACCGCGCTCGTCACGCTGGCGCTCGGCGCGGCGGTCGTCACAGGATCGCTCGAATACGGCATCGGCTGGACCGAAGGCGGCCCGCAACCCGGCGCGTTCCCGTTCTACGTGGGCGTGCTCGTCGCCGCGGCGAGCGCGGGCAACGTGCTGCTCGCGCTGCGCAAACGTCGGCCGAGCGTGGGGTTCGTCGCGCCGGAACAGGCGCGCCGCATCGCCGCGTTCGGGTTGCCGCTGCTCGGTTTCGTCGCGATCGCGCTGCTGCTCGGCTTCTACGTGGCGACCGCGGCGTACCTCGCCGGCGTGATGCGCTTCCAGGGACGTTATCGAATCGCGTCGTGCATCGCGGTCGGCGTCGGCACGTCGGCATTCTTCTTCGTCGTGCTCGAGGTCTGGTTCAAGGTGCCGCTGCTCAAGGGCCCGCTCGAAGCGTTCGTGCGCCTCCACTGATGGCGAACGTCGAATCGCTGCTGCACGGATTCGCCGTCGCGCTGTCCGGGTATCACGTGCTGCTGATGGTCGTCGGCGTGCTCCTCGGCATCCTGGTCGGCGTGCTGCCGGGTCTTGGCGCGCCCAACGGCGTGACGCTGCTTCTGCCGCTCACGTTCGGCATGAATCCGGTGTCGGCGATCATCCTGCTCACGAGCATGTACTGGGGCGCGCTGTTCGGCGGCTCGACGACGTCGATCCTCTTCAACATTCCCGGCGAGCCGTCGTCCGTCGCAACGACGTTCGACGGTTATCCGCTCGCGCGAAGCGGCAAGCCTGCGCAGGCGCTGACGCTCGCATTCCTGTCGGCCGCGTTCGGCGCGCTCGTCGGCGTGATGCTGATCACGCTCCTGTCGTCGTGGGCGGCGGATTTCGCGCTGAAGTTCGGACCGCCCGAATACTTCGCCGTCTACTTTCTCGCGTTCGCGAGCTTCGTCGGCCTGGGCGGCGCCGCTCCGCTCAAGACGCTCGTGTCGATGGGACTCGGCCTCGCGCTCGCAACGGTCGGCATGGACACGATCTCGGGCAGCCTGCGCCTCACGTTCGGCTTCGACGTGCTCGTGTCGGGCGTGAGCTTTCTCGTCGCCGTGATCGGCCTTTTCGGCCTCGGCGAGCTCTTGATCTCGATGGAGGAGGGGCTGCGCTTCGCGGGCCTGAAAGCGCGGATCAGCCCGCGCGCGGTGCTCGAGACGATCCGCGCAATGCCGCGCTACTGGATCGCGCTCGTTCGCGGCAGCGCGATCGGCTGCTGGATGGGCATCACGCCCGGCGGCCCGACGGCGGCTTCCTTCATGAGCTACGGGCTCGCGAAGCGCTTCTCGAAGCGCGGCCGATCCTTCGGCACCGGTGAGCCGGAAGGCATCGTCTCGCCCGAAACCGCGGATCACGCGGCCGGCACGAGCGCGATGCTGCCGATGCTCGCGCTCGGCGTGCCGGGCTCCGCAACGTCGGCGGTGATGCTCGGCGGACTGATGATCTGGGGACTGAATCCCGGGCCGACGCTTTTCGTCGACCGCCCCGATTTCGTCTGGGGGCTGATTGCGAGCATGTACGTCGCCAACATCGTCGCCGTCGTGCTGGTGCTGTCGACCGTGCCGATCTTTGCCGCGATCCTGCGCGTTCCGTTTGCCATCATCGGGCCGATGATCGTCGTCGTCTGTTTCATCGGCGCATACACGGTCGCCGGCAGCAAGCCCGACCTGCTGTTCGCGGTACTCTTCGGCATCGCCGGCTACATGTTCAAGAAGCTCGACTACCCGATCGCGCCGCTGGTGCTCGCCATGGTGCTCGGCGACAAGGCGGAGGACGCGTTTCGCCAGTCGATGATCGTGTCGCAGGGATCGCTCGCGATCTTCTGGTCGAACCCGCTCGTGACGACGCTGACGGTGATCGCGCTGTTGCTGCTCTGCTGGCCGACGATCGCCCGTGCGATGCGTGCGTTCGTGCCGGTGCGCCGACCCGCGGACACGTTCGAGGAATGACGGAGACGATTTCGAAATGAGCCGAAAAAAATTGCGCAGCGAAGCGTGGTTCGCGCGCCAGGACAAGATGGGGTTCTACTACCGCTCCTGGCTCAAGAACCGCGGCTTCCCGCAGGACCAGTTCGACGGCCGGCCGGTGATCGGCATCTGCAACACGTGGTCGGAGCTGACGCCCTGCAACTCGCACTTTCGCACGCTTGCCGAGCACGTGCGCTTCGGCGTGCTGGACGCGGGCGGCTTCCCGCTCGAGTTTCCGGTGATGTCGCTCGGCGAGACGATGCTGCGGCCGACGGCGATGCTCTACCGCAACCTCGCGTCGATGGACGTCGAGGAGTCGATCCGCGCCAATCCGCTCGACGGCGTCGTGCTGCTGATGGGCTGCGACAAGACGACGCCGGCGCTCCTCATGGGCGCGGCGAGCGTCGACATCCCGACGATCGGCGTATCCGGCGGACCGATGCTGCGCGGCGTTCACTGCGGCAAGGCGATCGGCTCGGGCACCAACGTGATCTCGATGAGCGAGCAATTGCGCGCCGGGCAGATCACGCTCGCGGAATTCCACGAGGCCGAAGCGGACATGCACCGCTCGCACGGCCACTGCATGACGATGGGCACGGCGTCGACGATGGCGTGCATGGTCGAGTCGCTCGGCGTCGGCATGCCGGGCAACGCGGCGATTCCCGCCGTCGACGCGCGGCGCAACCTGCTCGCGCGGGAAGCGGGACGGCGGATCGTCGAGCTCGTGCGGAGCGACACGAGGCTGTCGCAGATCCTGACGCGGGAGGCGTTCGAGAACGCGATTCGCGTCAACGCCGGCATCGGCGGCTCGACGAACGCCGTCGTGCACTTGATAGCGATCGCGCGGCGCATCGGCGTGAACCTGACGCTCGACGATTGGGATCGGCTCGGGCGCGACGTGCATTGCCTCGTCGACATCATGCCGTCCGGCCGCTACCTGATGGAGGACTTCTTCGAGGCGGGCGGCTTGCCGGTCGTGATGCGGGAGCTCGCGAAGCAGGGCCTGCTGCACGAGCAAGCGCCCACCGTCAACGGACGCACGATCGGCGACAACAACCGCGACGCGCAGTGCTGGAAGCCCGACGTGGTCCGTCCGTTCGAGGAGCCGTTCAAGCGCGACGCGGGCATCGCCGTGCTGCGCGGCAATCTCGCGCCCGACGGCGCGATCGTCAAGCCGTCGGCGGCCTCGCCGCACTTGATGCAGCACACGGGGCGCGCCGTCGTCTTCGAATCGATCGAGGATCTGCACGCACGGATCGACGACGACGCGCTGGCCATCGACGAGAACAGCGTGATGGTGCTGAAGTACTGTGGCCCGAAAGGCTATCCGGGCATGGCCGAGGTCGGCAACATGCCGCTGCCGCCGAAGCTCCTGAAGCGGGGCATTACCGACGTCGTGCGCATTTCCGATGCGCGGATGTCGGGAACCGCGTACGGCACCGTCGTGTTGCACGTGGCGCCTGAGTCCGCGGCGGGCGGCCCGCTCGCGCTCGTGCAGGACGGCGACGCGATCACGCTCGACGTTGCGAAGCGGCAGCTTCGACTGAACGTCGACGACGCCGAGCTTGCCCGGCGCAGGGCGGCATGGAAGCCGCCGTCCCTGCACGGCGAACGCGGCTACGTTAAGCTGTATGTCGACCACGTACTGCAGGCGAACGACGGCGTCGATCTCGACTTCCTCGTGGGCCGCTCGGGGTCGGCCGTGCCGCGCGACAATCACTAGCATCGCCAACCGGCACGGTGGCACTGCCTGCCGCCGCGCTCGAACGCGTTGAAGCTCAACATCCTCTCGGATCTGCATCTGCGGCAGGGTGCGCTGGCCGCACCCGCCAATGATGCCGATCTCGTCATCCTCGCGGGCGACGTCGCGCGGCCGCGCGAGGCGCTGGAATGGGCGGGCGCGCTCCGCAAGCCGGTCTTGTACGTGCCCGGGAACCACGAGTTTTACGGCGGCAGCATCGACGGCACGCGCGCGACGCTGCGCCGCCTCTGCGCAGGAACGAACGTGCGCCTGCTCGACGACGGGGTCGTTGAGCTCGGCGGTCTGCGTTTCGTCGGCAGCACGCTATGGACCGACTTCCTGCTTTTCGGCGACGGCCAGCGCGAGCGCGCGATGCAGGATGCGCAGCGCGCAATCCGCGACTTCACGCAAATACGGCTGCGCGACGGCGACGAGCGTCCGTTCACGCCCGCCGACTCGGTCGCGCGCTTCGCCCTGCACAGCCGCTTCATCGCGAAGGCGCTCGCAACGCCGGTCGCGGGCCCGACCGTCGTCATCACGCACCATGCGCCGTCGCCGCGCAGCATTCACCCGCGCTTTCGCGATTCGCCGTTGAACGCCTGCTTCATTTCGCGGCTCGAGCACCTGATGGATGGGGCGCGCGTACGCCTGTGGATACACGGCCATACGCACGACAGCTTCGACTACACGGTGAACGGAACGCGCGTTGTCTGCAATCCGCGCGGCTATGCAAAAAACGGCGTGAACGAGAACGCGCGCTTCGACCCGGACTACATCGTCGAAATCGGCTAACGGCGCAAGCCGGCGGCCCCGCTTCGCGAATTCCTACAGACGAGCGGGCGCCCGGCCGATGCCCGTGTGCGTTCTTTCGCGGCATCTTGACGTCCGTGACGGATTCGCGGTGCACGGACGCCATGCAATGCCCGCTCTGGCTGTTGGCTCTCCTCGCCTTCGCGCTCGCCACGGTCTGCGACGCACAGGACATCCACAAGTGCGTCGCGGGCGGCGAGGTCTCGTACCAGAACATCCCCTGCGCGCCGGGTGAGGTCGACGCGCGTTTGCCGCGCCTGCCGGGCTATGCCGATCCCGCGCAGCGCGATGGCGCGACGAGTCCGCCGACCGATACGACGTTCGGAGTATCGCCCGACGCGCTGCAGGTCTCGCCGGCGCCCGCCCTGCCCGACGCGCAGGACGCGTTTCCTTTTCGCACGTCGATCGCGCTCGGCATGACCGACGACCAGGTTCTGAACATCCCGGACTGGGGCCGGCCGACACGCATCGCGCGAAGCGGTCATCGGCAGGGCTTTCGGGAAGTGTGGACGTACGACCGCGGCGGCGCGCGACGTCAGCTCGCGTTCGTCGGCGGCAGGCTCGCGGCGATCGACGCCGCGGACGCGCCCGTCTCGCTCGCCGACCACCACGCCGGCGTTCTCGCCGCGACTGCGAGCGCGAGCGGGCGGCTTCTCTGACGCGCCCGACGCACGTCGTTCAGACTTGCGCCACGTCGTTCAGACGTACCTCACCGCGAGGATCTCGTAGTTGCGTAGCCCCCCGGGCGCCTGAACCTCGGCGGTATCGCCTTCCTGCTTGCCGATCAACGCCCGCGCGATCGGCGAATTGATCGAGATCTTGTTTTCCTTGATGTCGGCCTCGTCGTCGCCGACGATCTGATACGTGCGCCGATCACCGCTTTCACTGTCCTCGACCTCGACGGTCGCGCCGAACACGACGCGTCCGTCCGCGTCGATGCCCGCGGGATCGATCACCTGCGCATGGGCGAGCTTCGTCTCGACCTCCGAGATGCGGCCCTCGATGAAGCCTTGCCGCTCTTTCGCGGCGTCGTAATCGGCGTTCTCCGACAAGTCGCCGTGCGAGCGCGCATCGGCGAGGGCCTGGATCACCGCCGGCCGGTCGACGGTCTTCAGCCGGTGCAGCTCGGCCTTGAGCCGCGCCGCGCCCTCGGTGGTCATGGGTACCTTGTTCATCCGCGTCACCAGAAAAGCGAACGACCGGAAAGCGGGAACCGCTTCCGGCCGTATCTCCATTCTACGCGAATTTGTCCGACGTGGCGACCGGCTCGCTCTGCCGATCCGCGGCGGTGAAACACACGAAACGCGTACGGCGCTGCAACGAAATCGTGCCGATGCGCCGACCGCCCAAGCTGTGGGTACTCGGCCGGCACGTCGTGGCCAAAGGCCGAAGGAGTCGATGCGATGTTCTCCTCCATCCGGCCGCGTGCCGTCACGAGCGACGCAGGTGGCCGGTCGCTCCGCGGCGACGGCAACGGCCTCGCCGACACCGATCCGCGTGCAGCGCACGCGCTTTCTCTACTGCATACGCATCGCGGCGATCCGGCCGGCGAAGTCGAGGCGCTGCTGGCTGCCGATCCCGGATCGACATTGGTCCACTGCCTGCGCGCGGCGCTGATCGTCGCCGCCGACGACGACGGCGCACGATCGCAGCTCGCGGTCAGCATCGCCGCGATCGAGGCGGCGTGCCCGTCGGACGACGATCCTGCACGCCGCCACGCGGCCGCCGCGC
The DNA here is from genome assembly GCA_035495715.1 of Casimicrobiaceae bacterium. GTDB lineage: Bacteria > Pseudomonadota > Gammaproteobacteria > Burkholderiales > Casimicrobiaceae > VBCG01. The sequence goes on along the minus strand of DATJFI010000022.1, from coordinate 27,905 downwards.
GCGCATGGCTCGCGAACCATGCGGCGCTCGCGCTTTCGCGATACGGCGACATCGTCGTCGATGCGCCGCGCGACATCGTTGCGCTCGTCGCCGCGCATGCGCTCGACTTCCGTCTCGGCCGCCGGCGCATGCTGCGCGACCGGATCGCGCAGGTGCTCCCCGCCTGGAACGCCGCGATGTCCGGCTATGCGAGCGTGCTCGCGATGTATGCGTTCGGCCTCGTCGAGAACGGACAGTACCGGCGCGCGGAAAAAGCCGCGCGGCGCGCGCTCGCGCTCGACCGGTGGCATCCCGGCGCGATCCACGCGCTCGCGCACGTGATGGAGATGCAGGGACGCGCGCGCGAGGGCGTCGCGTTCCTCGACGCGAGCGAATCGCATTGGATCAGAGGCAACGGGTTCTCGGTCCACCTCGCATGGCACCGCGCACTGTTCCATCTCGACGCCGACGATCCGCGCGCGGCGTTCGCCGCCTACGACGCGCAGATCGCGCCCGCGGACGGCCTGCCAGCGCTCGCCGATGCCTCGGCGCTGCTGTGGCGCCTCGAGCTGCGCAACGTCGACGTCGCGACCCGCTGGCGCGCACTGGCCGAGCGCTGGGAACGGCATGCATGGCGCGGCGCGCGACCGTTCTACGCGGTGCACGCGATGATGGCGTTCGCCGCGGCGGGGCGCACCGCGTCTGCACGCGACGTCTTCGACGCGCTCGGGCCGACGCGATCGCCACCGCAGGCGCTGCCGGAGGAGACGCTGGCGCGGCCGCTGTGCGAAGCGCTGGTCGCCTTCGCGCGGCGCGATTACACGACGTGCATCGAACGCCTGCGCGAGGTGCGGGACATCGCGCATCGCTGCGGGGGCAGTCTCGCGCAGTGCGACGTGATCCACCTGACGTTCACGGAGGCGGCGCTGCGAGCGCGCGAGGCGCGCCTTGCACGCGCGCTCGTCGCCGAACGCGCCGCGCGCAAGCCCGCAAGCCGATTCAACCAGCGGCTGCTCGCGCGCGCGGGCGTCGTCATGCCGGCGATCGCATGAAGGTGCGCACGCCCGAAGCGCGCCCGGCCACGTTGCTCGCGATCAGCGCCCCGATCACGAGCAGCGCACCCGCGATCTCGCTGGCGCCGAACCGATGCCCCTGCGCGATGCCGATCGCGAACGCGGTGATCGGCACGAGGTTGATGAACAGGACACCGTTCGGCGCGCCCAGTGCTGCGACACCCGCGTTCCACGCGAAGACGGCGAGCACGCCGGCAACGAGCGACAGGTACGCGATGTCGATGCCGTGGTCCGCGACCCCCGACAGCGCCGGCGGATGCGCAATGCCGGCGAGCGTCGCCGCGACGCTGACGGCGACGATCGTCGATGCGCCGAGCGCCATGCTGAGCGCGGTGTAGCGCAGCGTGCTGAACTGCGGCAGCGTCGACGCGCCCATCGTGTAGCCGATCCAGCACAGCATGCCGGCAAGCACGAGCGCGTCGGCCGAGAGCGTTCCATCGGCGACCCCGTGCAGGCGGCCTTTCGTGATGACGAGCACGGCGCCCGCAAATGCGACGAGCGTCGCGGCGAGCGTCACGCGGTTCGGCCGCGTCCCCCGAACGAGCCAGTTCGCGAGCGTCGTGAACAGCGGCATCAACGCGATGATGATCGCCGCGTGCTCCGGCTGCGAGCGCGCGAGGCCGAGGTAGCCCAGGATGCTGAAGCCGGCGAAGCCGAGGGAGCCGAACATCCAAAGGCGCCGCGCGGCGTTCTCCGGCGCCAGCGCGCGACGACCCTCGACGATCCAGAGCACGGCCAGCATGATCAGCGACGCCGGCACGTAGCGCCAGGTCGTCAGCCAGAACGCGTCGATCGCGTCGAGCGTGTTTTTCGCGACCGTGAACATCGCGCCCCAGACGAGCGTCGTGAAGACGAGCATCGCCGCGCCTTTGAGCGAGCGATTCGATTGCATGGCGATTCCTTTCCCGGATGACCTGCGCGCATGCCTTGGTTCCCGCGGCAGTCGCGTGTCGATGACGTCATGATCGAGACGAACCGGCGGCGGCGCAAACGATCTTTGCGCACGTCATGCATGCGTCCGGGGAATGCGTTACAACACCCCAGCGCGCGGCGAGCGACGCGATCGCCGTCGCGCCGGCGCGTTTTCAGAGCGAGCGGTGCAGCGCCTGCAAACCGTACGGGACGAGGTCGCGCAAGTGCTCCATGCCGGTCGCCGCGGCGCGCGCGCCGGCGATCGTCGTGAACGTCGGTACCTGGTCCTGCAACGCGGCGCGACGGATCGTGTAGCTGTCCTGGATCGACGAACGCTTTTCCTCGACGGTGTTGATGACCATCGCGATCTCGTCGTTGACGATCATGTCGACGACGTGCGGCCGGCCTTCCTTCACCTTGTTGACGGCAGTGACCGGGATGCCCGCGGCGTCGAGCGCCGCCGCCGTTCCGCGCGTGGCGACGATCGTGTAACCGAGCTCGTGGAGCTTGCGCGCGACCTCGATCGAGCGCGCCTTGTCGGCGTCCCTGATGCTGAAGAAGACGCGGCCCGACGACGGCAGCCGCACGCCCGCGGCGAGCTGGCTCTTGAGAAAGGCCTCGGCGAACGTCTCGCCGACGCCCATCACTTCGCCGGTCGACTTCATTTCCGGTCCGAGGATCGTGTCGACGCCCGGGAACTTGATGAACGGGAAAACCGCTTCCTTCACCGAGAAGTAGCGCGGCACGATTTCACCGGCGACGCCTTGCTCGGAGAGCGACTTGCCGACCATGCAGCGCGCGGCGATCTTCGCGAGCGGCCGCCCGGTCGCCTTCGAAACGTACGGCACGGTGCGGGATGCGCGCGGATTGACTTCCAGCACGTAGACGAGCGGACCGCGGTCAGGCTCGGTCTGGATCGCGAACTGCACGTTCATCAAGCCGACGACGTCGAGCGCCTTCGCCATCACGATCGTCTGCCGCTTGAGTTCTTCCTGCAGCATCGGCGAAAGCGAGAACGGCGGCAGCGAGCAGGCCGAGTCGCCGGAATGCACGCCCGCCTGCTCGATGTGCTCCATGATGCCGCCGATCACGACGTCGCGGCCGTCGCAAACGGCATCCACGTCGACCTCGATCGCGTCGTTCAGGAAGCGGTCGAGCAGCACCGGGCTGTCGTTCGAGACCTTCACCGCTTCGTTCATGTAGCGCTCGAGGTCGCGCGGCTCGTGGACGATCTCCATCGCGCGCCCGCCGAGCACGTACGACGGGCGCACGACGAGCGGATAACCGATCGCCTCCGCGGCGGCCAGCGCTTCGGCCTCGGTGCGCGCGGTCCGGTTCGGGGGTTGACGCAACCCGGCGCGGTGCAGCATCTGCTGGAAGCGCTCGCGGTCCTCGGCCATGTCGATCATGTCGGGCGCGGTGCCGATGATCGGCACGCCGTTGGCCTCGAGCTCGCGCGCGAGCTTGAGCGGTGTCTGGCCGCCAAACTGGACGATGACGCCCCACGGCTTCTCGACGTACACGATCTCGAGCACGTCCTCGAGCGTCAGCGGCTCGAAGTACAGCCGGTCCGACGTGTCGTAGTCGGTCGACACCGTTTCCGGATTGCAGTTGACCATGATCGTCTCGAAGCCGTCCTCCGAGAGCGCCATCGCCGCGTGGACGCAGCAGTAGTCGAACTCGATGCCCTGCCCGATGCGGTTCGGCCCGCCGCCCAGCACCATCACCTTTCGGCGATCCGTCGGCTCCGCCTCGCACTCGTCCTCGTAGGTCGAGTACAGGTAGGCCGTGCGCGTCGCGAATTCGGCGGCACACGTGTCGACGCGCTTGTACACCGGACACACGCCGAGCGCGTGCCGGCGCTCGCGCACGTCGCGCTCGCCGGTCTTCAGCAGGTGCGCGAGCCGCCGGTCGGAAAAACCCATTCGCTTGAGCTCGCGAAGATCGTCCTTGCCGATCGATTCGAGCGTCCGCTTCTCGACCTCGAGCTCGGTATCGACGATCTCCTTGATCTGCGCGAGGAACCACGGATCGATCTTCGTGTGCGCGTGCAGCTCGTCGAGACTCATGCCGATGCCGAACGCGTCGGCGACGTACCAGATGCGCTCGCCGCGCGGGTACGCGAGCTCGTCGGCGATCGTGTCGGGATCGACGGTCTTCAGATTGAAGCCGTCGACGCCGACTTCGAGGCCGCGCAGCGCCTTCTGCAGCGATTCCTTGAACGTGCGGCCGATCGCCATCACCTCGCCGACCGATTTCATCTGCGTCGTCAGCCGGTCGTCGGCCTGCCGGAATTTCTCGAACGCGAAGCGCGGCACCTTCGTGACGACGTAGTCGATCGTCGGCTCGAACGATGCCGGCATGAAACGGCCGCCTGCGGAGCCGGTGATGTCGTTCGCGAGCTCGTCGAGCGTGTAGCCGACCGCGAGCTTCGCGGCGATCTTCGCGATCGGAAATCCGGTCGCCTTCGACGCGAGCGCGGAGCTCCGCGACACGCGCGGATTCATCTCGATGACGATCATCCGTCCGTCGGCCGGATTGATCGCGAACTGCACGTTCGATCCGCCGGTGTCGACGCCGACCTCGCGCAGCACCGCGATCGACGCGTCGCGCATGATCTGGTATTCCTTGTCGGTCAGCGTCTGCGCCGGCGCGACGGTGATCGAGTCGCCGGTATGCACGCCCATCGGATCCAGATTCTCGATCGAGCAGACGATGATGCAGTTGTCCTTGCGATCGCGGACGACTTCCATTTCGAATTCTTTCCAGCCGAGCAGCGACTCCTCGATCAAAAGCTCGCGCGTCGGCGAAAGGTCGAGCCCGCGCTTGCACATGTCGACGAACTCGTCCTTGTTGTACGCGATGCCGCCGCCGGAGCCGCCGAGCGTGAACGACGGGCGTATCACGGCCGGGAAGCCGATCTGCGCCTGCACGTCGAGCGCCTGCTCGAGGTCGTGCGCGATCCCCGAGCGCGCGGACGCGAGGCCGATCCGCGTCATCGCGGCCTTGAACTTCTCGCGGTCCTCGGCCTTGTCGATCGCCTTCTTCGACGCGCCGATCAGCTCGACGTCGTACTTCGTGAGGACGCCTTCGCGCGCGAGGTCGAGCGCGCAGTTGAGCGCCGTCTGCCCGCCCATCGTCGGCAGCAGGGCGTCGGGGCGCTCGCGCTCGATGATGCTCGCGACCATCTGCCACGTGATCGGCTCGATGTACGTGACGTCGGCCATCTCCGGGTCGGTCATGATGGTCGCCGGATTCGAATTGACGAGGATGACGCGATAGCCTTCCTCGCGCAGCGCCTTGCACGCCTGCGCGCCCGAGTAGTCGAACTCGCATGCCTGGCCGATGATGATGGGACCGGCCCCGACGATGAGGATCGACTCGATGTCCGGTCGCTTCGGCATCGCTATCGCCTGTCCATCATCCGGACGAAACGATCGAACAGGTAGCCGAGGTCATGCGGGCCCGGCGACGCCTCGGGATGTCCCTGGAAGCCGAGCGCCGGGCGATCGGCGAGCGCGATGCCCTGCAGGCTGCCGTCGAAGAGCGAGACGTGCGTGACGCGCACGTTCGACGGAAGCGTCGCCGCGTCCACGGCGAAGCCGTGGTTCTGGCTCGTGATCAGCACCTGCCCGGTGTCCTTGTCGAGCACCGGGTGATTCGCGCCGTGATGGCCGAACTTCATCTTCACCGTTCGCGCGCCGACCGCGAGCCCGAGGAGCTGGTGGCCGAGGCAAATGCCGAACGTCGGAACGCGGCGCTCGACGAACTCGCGGATCGCCGCGATCGCGTAATCGCACGGTTCCGGATCCCCGGGTCCGTTCGACAGGAAGATGCCATCGGGAGAAAGCGCCAGCGCGTCGGCGGCGCGCGTCTTCGCCGGAACGACGGTGAGGCGGCAGCCGCGCTGCGCGAGCAGCCGCAGGATGTTGTGCTTGACGCCGTAGTCGTACGCGACGACGTGGAACTTCGCCTCGCCCGTCGGCAGGTAGCCGCTGCGAAGCGTCCACGCGCCGGACGTCCACGGATAGGGCGACGTGCACGACACGACCTGCGCGAGGTCGAGTCCCGTCATGGACGGCGCCGCGCGCGCCCACGCGATGGCCTCTTCGGCGTCGCGATCGCCGAGCGAGGCCGCTGCGACGATGCATCCGTTCTGCGCGCCGCGCTCGCGCAGGATCCGTGTCAGCGCGCGCGTATCGACGTCGGCGATCGCGACGACGTTCGCCTCGCGCAGGTGACGCGAAAGGTCATCCGTGCAACGCCAGTTCGACGCGGCGGCCGGCAGATCGCGAATCACGAGGCCCGCCGCGAAAATGCGCCGCGATTCCGCGTCGTCGGCGTTGATGCCGACGTTGCCGACATGCGGATACGTCAGCGTCACGATCTGGCCCGCGTACGACGGATCGGTCAGGATCTCCTGGTAACCGGTCATCGCAGTGTTGAAGACCACCTCACCGGCCGCGTGCCCCACGGCGCCGATCGCCCGGCCGCGCAACACGGTGCCGTCCGCGAGCGCGAGCAGCGCCTGCGGCCGCGCAGCGAAGAGCGGCCGCGTCGTGGAAGCCGAGGCGGCCGATGCGTTCATGAAGTTCGAATCCTGTCGCGACCGCGCGTAGCGCGTGCGATCAGCGCAGCCCGAGCACGTCGTGCATGTCGAGGAGACCTGCCTCGCCGTTGGCGCGCCGGGCCGCGACGAAGCGCGCTGCGCGGAGCGCACCAGCCGCGAAATTGCGGCGCGACGTCGCCCGGTGCGTGAGCTCGAGACGCTCGCCGGCGCCGGCGAAGAGCACCGTGTGCTCGCCGACGACGTCGCCGCCGCGCAGCGTCGCGAAGCCGATCGCGCCGGTTCGCCGCTCACCGGTCACGCCCTCGCGCGCATAGACCGCGTGCTCGCGCAGCGAGACGCCTGCGCCCTGCGCAGCGGCCTCCCCGAGCGCGAGCGCTGTTCCCGACGGCGCGTCGACCTTGTGCCGGTGGTGCATCTCGACGATCTCGATGTCGAACGCGGGTCCGAGGCGCTGCGCCGCGCGGCGCACGAGATCGATCAGCACGTTCACGCCGATGCTCATGTTCGGCGCGAGGACGATCGGGATCGTTTCCGCGTGACGGGCGATCGCGGCCCTGCCCGCATCGTCGAAACCGGTCGTGCCGACGACGGCACCGATGCCGGCCTTCACGCAGGCGGCAACGTGCGCGAGCGATCCTGCGGGCCGTGTGAAGTCGATCAGGACATCGGCGACGCGCAGCGCGTCGTCGACGTCCGAAACGACGCGCACGCCGGTCGAGCGGCCGCAACGTTCGCCCGCGTCGGCGCCGATCGCCGCGCTTCGCGGCTGGTCGAGTGCGGCGGCCAGCGCGAGGTCCGACGCGTCGAGCGTCGCTTCGATCAGCGCCTGCCCCATGCGACCACCGGCGCCCGCGATCGCGACGCGCACCGCCGATTTTGCGTTAGCCTGCGGCGTCGACGACGTTTCGCCTGTCACTTGCGGAATAAATCGAGGAAGCGGTCCCAGAAATTCTTCTCGGCTTCGGCGTTCGACGGCAGCGCCTTCGCGGTCGCCGACTCGTTGAGCTCGACGACGGTCTGCGGCAGCTTGTCGCCCTCCCAGCGCGTCAGTTTGCCGTCGGCGAACCAGACCGTGAAATTGCGGTGCTCGACGACGCGACCCTGGTGGCTGTATTCGTAGACGTAATCCCAGCGATCGGTGCGAAACGGCGACGTGACGAGCGGTGTCCCGAGAACCTGGCGCACCTGCGCCTGCGTCATGCCGACCTTCAGCTTGTCGACGGTGTCCTGCGACAGGTAGTTGCCCTGGTTGATGTCGATCCTGTAGACGCCGAACGAGCGCCACGACGGCACGTAGCGATCGGCCGTCGCGCATCCGCCGGCGAGCGCGACGAGCGCCGCCGCGACGACCATGCGCGGCGCGGCGCGCGAGAACGAGCGAAGCACGGTGGGGACCATCAGGGCAAATGACCTATTATAACGACGATGATCCATGCGGAAACGTGTGCGTGGGGGAATCGACATGAGCCATGATCTGAAGAGCGCGGGCCTCAAGGCGACCGTTCCCCGCCTCAAGATCATCAATCTGTTCGAGACGTCGAAGGTCCGCCATCTGACGGCCGAGGACGTGTACAAGCTGCTGCTCGGCGAGGGTCTCGACATCGGCCTCGCGACCGTCTACCGCGTGCTCACGCAGTTCGAGCAGGCGGGGCTCCTCGTGCGCCACCATTTCGAATCGGGCAAGGCCGTGTTCGAGCTGAACGAGGGCAAGCATCACGATCACCTCGTATGCCTGCAGTGCGGACGCGTCGAGGAGTTCTACGATCCCGAGATCGAGCGGAGGCAGGCCCGGGTCGCGAAGGAGCGCGGCTTCGCCATCAGCGAGCATGCGCTTTACTTGTACGCCGACTGCACGAAGCCGAACTGCCCGCACCGCAAGCACCAAGGGCCCAATTGACGCTCAATCGGGCACGTCGGCCGTATCCTGCGCCGGCATCTCCTGCGTGGGGAGCGCTTCCTTCCGGTTGAAATCGGCGAGCCGGAAGCCCAGCGCGAACAGCGTCGCGAAATACGCGAGCGCCGCGCAACCGACGACCAGACCGAGACGGCCGATCCTGGCGATCGCGCCTGCGCGCAGCCACGCGCTGTCGGGCCCCACGAGCCACGCGATCACGACGGCAAGCACCGCGCTCGCGATGCAGACCTTCGCACAGAACACGAGCCAGCCGGGACGCGGCGCGTAATAGCCGTTGCGAAGCAGCAGCCACAGCAGCAGTCCCGCGTTGCAGCAGGCGCCGATGCTCATCGCGAGCGTGAGGCCGGCCTGCTCGAGGCCGAGCGGCCACGCGAGAATGACCGCGAGCGTCTGCGTCACGACGACGGTGAACGACGCGATCTTGACCGGGGTCCTCATCACCTGGCGGGCATAGAAGCCCGGCGCGAGGATCTTGACCAGGATGATCGCCGGCAAGCCGACCGCATAGCCGAGAAGCGCGGCCCGCGTCTGCATCACGTCGTTCACCGTGAAGCGTCCGTACTGGTACAGCGTCGACACGAGCGGCAGCGAGAGCAGCGCGAGCGCGAGCGCCGCCGGCAGCGCCATCAGGATCGCGAGGCGCAGGCCCCAGTCGAGCAGCGACGAATACGCGTCGTGGTCCGCGTCGCTGTGATGCTGGGCAAGCGACGGCAGCAGGATCGTGCCGAGCGCGACGCCGAGCAGCGCGCTCGGGAATTCCATCAGGCGGTCGGCGTAGGTGATCCACGAGATGCGGCCGTCGCCGAGCAGCGCGGCAAGCTGCGTGTTGATGAGCGCCGAGATCTGCGCGGCCGACACGCCGATCACCGCCGGACCCATTGCGCGAAGGATCCGCCGCACGCCCGCGTCGCGCCAGTCGAACGAAGGCTTCGGCAGCATGCCGATCGCGAGCAGCGGCCGGATCTGCAGCACGAGTTGCGCGAGGCCGCCGATCGCGACGCCGATCGCGAGCGCGACGATCGGCGGGTCGACGAAGCGCGCAAGCAGGATCGCGGCGCCGATGATCGACACGTTGAGCAGCACCGGCGTGAAGGCGGGAATCGCGAAGCGCCGGAAAACGTTGAGGACGCCGCCGGCCAGCGAGACGAGCGAAACGAACAGGATGTAGGGAAAGCAGATCCTGATCATCTGCGCGGTGAGGTCGACCTTGCCCGGCGTGCGCGCGAAGCCGCTCGCAAGCAGGTAGACGAGCCACGGCGCCGCGAGCGAGCCGGCGATCGAGAGCGCGATCAGCACGATGGCCAGCAGCGTGCCGACGTTGCCGACGAGCGTTCGCGTCGCATCGATGCCGCGCTTCCGCTTGTATTCGGCGAGGATCGGAACGAACGCCTGCGAGAATGCGCCCTCGGCGAAGAGGCGCCGCAGCAGGTTCGGGAGACGGAAGGCCGCCTCGAACGCGTCCATCTGCAGGCCCGCGCCGAAGACCGTCGCCTTGAGCGTTTCGCGCAAAAGCCCCGTGATGCGCGACAGGAGCGTCATTCCGCTCACCGTCGTGAGGGTGCGAAGGAGATTCAATTCAGAAGCTTCGCTTGCCGGACGCCTTGTTCGCGACGCAAAAATCGCGTATTATGCTCCGTTTCCCCAGATTCCAAATCAGAAGCGACATGGCCAACACGGCACAAGCGCGCAAGCGCGCGCGACAGGCAGAGGCGACGCGCCAGCGCAACGCCAGCCAGAAGTCGGCGCTCCGCACCGCGGTCAAGAAAGTGAAGAAGGCAATCGCCGCCGGCGACAAGGCGGCGGCGACCGCGCAGTTGCGCGAATCGCAGGCCGTGATCGACCGCATCGCCGACAAGCGCATCGTTCACAAGAATCTCGCTTCGCGCACGAAATCGCGGCTTGCGCAGGCGATCAAGGCGCTCGCCTAGGGCAGCCGACCGTTCGACCTCGATCAGGGCGTCCGCGGGGCGCCCTGATCGTTTCCGGGGAATCCCGTTGTGGACTGCAACTCGCGGACGCGCACCCGACTCCCCGCACGCGACCTAGACCGGCTCCTGCGGCTCGTCGCGCATCGCCGCGAGCGGATGGGCAAGCGCATCCGGCATCGCGAGCGCGTCGTCGACGTACTCGAAGCGCAACGCGTTGTCGCGAGCGAAATCGGCGAAGAACTGAAAGAGGCGCGGCGCGAGCGTCGCCAGTTCGTGGCCGACGATCAGCGCACGCACGCCGTGCACCGTGGCCGGCAGCACGTGGGGCGAATAAACCAGCTTCTGATCGGCTCCGAACGCCGCCGTGAGGCCGGCGAGGCGATCGGCCCAGTCGCGCGGTCGAAACGTGCGGCCGGACGTCGTGATGCCCCAGATCACGAGATCGGCGTCGTCCTTGGTCATCCCCGCGCACGATAGCATCGTGACGGCCGCGACGCTCCTCGATGCCGTTCGCGTGTGGGAGCGTCACTTTCGCGAGCCCGACGCGGCCTTCGCGCGCGCGAAGGCGCTCGTCGCCGACGCGACGCAACCGCCGCCGGCGCGCGCGTGGCACGCGCTGACGATCGCGTTTCACTGGCTGTTCTTCACCGCGCAGCCGCTCGAGGCCCGTCCGTACCTGGCCGAGGCGAGACGCGCGCTGACCGGCGCGAACGAGCGCCGCGGCGAGATTCTCGCCGAGATTGGCGAAGCGCGCCTTGCGATCGTCGAGGGCGCGCCGGACGCCGCGCGCGAGAAACTGCTGGCGCTGTACGCGGAAGCGAAAGAGGTGCTGCCGCCCGAGTATCGCTTCTGGCTGCTGAACGCGATCGGCGCCGCGCACTACTTCACCGATCGGCTCGACGAGGCGATCCGCTATCTTTACGAAGCGCTGGAGAGTCTCGGCAACGCCACGCGATCGCCGCAACACCCGGCGGTGATGTCGAACCTCGCCGCGGCGCTCGTCACCGTCGGCGACTATGCGCCGTCGCGCGAGCTTGCCGAGGCGGCGCTTGCCGAGCTCGTCCGCTTCGACAACCCTCAGCTCGTGCTCTTCGCCCGCTCGAACCTCGCCGAAGCGCTGGCGGGGCTCGGCGAATCCGATCACGCGCTCGCGCTCTGCGACGTCATGCTCGGCGACGTCGACCGCGCGCACGTGCGCGCCACGCAGAACCATTACGTCGCGATCGCCGCGGAAATCTACGCGCGCTACGGCCGGCTCGACGACGCCGCACGCTGTGCTGCGCGTGCGCAGGCGATCCTCGCGGAATTCCCGGGCGGCTTCAATCCCGTGCATGCGCAGTGGGCGCAGGCGGTCGTCGCCGACGCCCGCGGCGACGACGACGCCATCGCGCGGCTGGACGCGGCGGCGAGCGCCGCGGCCTCGCATCGGCACCTGCCGGGCGAATGCAAGGCGTGGTCGCGCCTCGCCGACCGGCACGCGCAGGCGCGCGATTTCGAGGCCGCGTACCGCTCCGCGCAGAAGCTCCTCGCCGCGCAGACGCAGCGCCTGTCGCATCGCGCAAGCGCCAAGTACTACCTGCTGCGCGTCGAGCACGAGCTCACGCACGCGCGTGCCGAGCGCGACCGTGCGCTCGCGCAGCAGCGCGAGATGGCGCGGCTGAACGAGGAGCTCGGCCGCGTCAACGCCGACCTCTCGCACAAGATGATCCAGATCGAGGCGCTGCAGGCGCAGCTCGAGGTGGAGGCGGTGCACGATCCGTTGACGCAGCTCTTCAACCGGCGCTACCTCGATTCGATCACGCCCGGCCTTCTCGGATCCGCCGAGCGACGCGGCGCCCCGCTCGCGCTCGCGTTGCTCGACCTCGATCGCTTCAAGCTCGTCAACGACCGGTATGGACATCCCGCGGGCGACATCGTGCTGCGCGAGATCGGCCGCGTGCTGCCGATGGCGATGCGGCCGGCGGACATCGTCTGCCGCTATGGCGGCGAGGAATTCTGCGTCGTGCTGCCCGATGCCGACGCGGTCGGCGCCGTTCGCGCGCTGGCGAGCCTCGCCGCGCGGCTGCGCGACCTGCGCGTCGCGTTCCAGGGCGCGACGCTCGGCGGGTTCACGTTCTCGGCCGGCATCGCGGTGCTCGGCCACCACGGCAATACGCTCGACGACCTGCTCGCGCACGCCGACCGTGCGCTTTACGCGGCGAAGGACGCGGGACGCGACCGCGTGCTCGTCGCCGCCTGACCGGCGCTTCGCGCGCCGGTGTTAAAATTCACGGTTTGCCGACGCGGTCGCCCTCGAGCGGCGCCCACGCGAGCGATGCCCGCCCCGCAACCCCGGCATTTCCTGCAGTTTCGCGATTTCTCGCGCGCCGACCTCGACTACCTGTTCGAGCGCACGCGCTGGATCAAGGAACGCTTCAAGCGCTACGAGCTCTACCAGCCGCTCAAGGACCGCACGCTGGCCATGGTCTTCGAGAAGGCGTCGACGCGCACGCGGGTCTCGTTCGAGGCGGGAATGAACCAGCTCGGCGGCATCGCGATCAACCTGACGCGCGGCGACACGCAGCTTTCGCGCGGCGAGCCGATCGAGGACGTCGCGCGCGTGGTGTCGCGGATGGTCGACGTGGTGATGATCCGGACGTTCGAGCAGGCGATCATCGAGCGCTTCGCCGCGTATTCGCGCGTCCCGGTGATCAACGGTCTCACCAACGAGTACCACCCCTGCCAGATCCTCGCCGACATCTACACGTACGTCGAGCATCGCGGGTCGATCGAGGGGCGCACCGTCGCGTGGATCGGCGACGCGAACAACATGTGCGCGACGTGGCTGCAGGCGGCGATGATCTTCGGATTCCGCGTGCACGTTTCGACGCCCCCCGGTTACGGGCTGCGCGCCGATGGGCGCGATCCGCGCCACTGCCGAGTCTTCGACGATCCGCAAGCCGCATGCGAAGGCGCCGATCTCGTTACGACGGACGTGTGGACCAGCATGGGTTTCGAAGCCGAGAACGACGCGCGCCGGGAAGCGTTCGTGGCGTGGCAGGTGGATGCCACGATGATGCGGCGCGCGCATGCCGACGCGCTCTTCATGCATTGCCTGCCCGCGCACCGCGGCGAGGAGGTGTCGGCCGACGTGATCGACGGTCCGCAGAGCGTCGTCTGGGACGAGGCGGAGAACCGTCTCCATACGCAGAAGGCGCTGCTCGAGTACCTGGTCTGCGGCAGGGTCGAAAACGAGTAACGGCAAAAATGGAGCAAACGATGTTCAGCCGATTGGCAGCAGCACTTCTCGCGTTGACGATTGCGCCGCTCGCGGCGGCACAAGCCTGGCCGGAGCGGCCGATCAAGTTCGTCATGTCGGCGCCGGCCGGCAGCTCGATCGACGTGCTCGGCCGCGCCATCGCCGACAAGCTCAAGGACCGGCTCGGGCAGCCCGTCGTCGTCGAGAACAAGCCGGCGGCCGGCGGCACCCTCGCGACCGCCGAGGTCGCGCACGCGGCACCCGACGGCTACACGATGCTGCTCGCGTTCAACGGCCCGCTCTCGTTCGCGCCGCTTCTTCAGAAGCTGCCGTACAACGTCGAGAAGGATCTCGCGCCGGTCATCATCACGTCGAGCCAGCCGAACGTGCTTGCCGTCAACGCGACGCTGCCCGTGCATTCGGTGCAGGAGCTCGTCGCGTACGCGAAGGCCAATCCGGGGAAGCTCAATTACGCGTCGGTCGGCAACGGCAGCTCGTCGCACCTCAACATGGAGCTCTTCAAGAGCGTCGCCGGCTTCGACGCCGTGCACGTTCCGTTCAACGGCTCGCCGCCGGCCGTCACCGCGACGATCCAGAACGAGACGCAGATGCTGTTCGCCGTCATGCAGCCGCTGCAGCCGATGATCAACGCCGGCAAGCTGCGCGCGCTCGCGGTGACGACGGCGAAGCGCTTTCCGTTGCTGCCGGATCTGCCGACGATCGCGGAATCCGGCTATCCCGGCTTCGAGGCGCTCGCGTGGAACGGCGTGCTCGTGCCCGCCAATACGCCGAAGCCGATCGTCGCGCGACTCAACAACGAGATCAATGCGGTGCTGAAGGAGCCTGACGTCGTGCAGAAGATGCATGGCTTCGGCTTCGACCTGATCGGCGGCACGCCGGAGGACTTCGGCGCGCTGATACGCGGCGAAGCGGCGAAATGGGCGCCCGTGATCAAGAAGGTCGGATTGAAGGTCGACTGACGATGGACACGACGGCGAACAACGCGCGCCAGGCGCACGCGACGCCCGACGCACCGGCCGCGTCGTCGGACGCGCGTCCGAAGAAGGTGGTGCTCGCCTATTCGGGCGGGCTCGACACGTCGGTGATCCTCAAGTGGCTGCAGGACACGTACGGCTGCGAGATCGTCACGTTCACGGCCGACATCGGGCAGGGCGAAGAGGTCGAGCCCGCGCGCCAGAAGGCGCGAAAGCTCGGCATCGCCGAGGCGAACATCCACGTCGAGGACCTGCGCGAGGAATTCGTCCGCGACTTCGTGTTCCCGATGTTTCGCGCGAACGCCTTGTACGAAGGCGAATACCTGCTCGGCACGTCGATCGCGCGTCCGCTGATCGCCAAGCGGCTCGTCGAGATCGCCAAGGCGTCCGGCGCCGATGCGATCGCGCACGGCGCGACCGGCAAGGGCAACGACCAGGTCCGCTTCGAGCTCGGCGCGTATGCGCTCGCGCCGAACATTCGCGTGATCGCGCCCTGGCGCGAATGGGATCTGCTGTCGCGCGAGAAGCTGCTCGCGTATGCGGACCGGCACGCCATCCCGGTCGACTTTCAGAAGCGCGCCGGGGCCGCGCCGTATTCGATGGACGCGAACCTGCTTCACATCAGCTACGAAGGTGGCGTGCTCGAGGATCCGCAAACGGAGCCCGAAGCGTCGATGTGGCGCATGACGGTTTCGCCGACAGTCGCGCCCGATGCGCCGCAGGTCGTCGAGCTTGCGTATCGCCACGGCGACATCGTCGCCGTCGACGGCGTCGAGATGACGCCCGCGCGCGTGCTGTCGACGCTGAACGCGATCGGCGGCCGCCACGGCGTCGGACGTCTGGACATCGTCGAGAACCGCTATGTCGGAATGAAGTCGCGCGGCTGCTACGAGACGCCCGGCGGGACGATCATGCTGAAGGCGCATCGCGCGATGGAGTCGATCACGCTCGACCGCGAAGTCGTCGCGCTCAAGGACGACCTGATGGCCCGCTATGCGCGCCTCGTCTACAACGGCTACTGGTTCAGCCCCGAACGCAGGTTGCTGCAGGGACTGATCGACGCGTCGCAGACGCCGGTGAACGGCACCGTGCGCATCAGTCTCTACAAGGGCAACGTCATGTGCGTCAGCCGCGCGTCGCCGGGCGACTCGCTGTTCGACCCGAAGATCTCGACGTTCGACGACGATGCGGGCGCCTACGACCAGAAGGACGCGGCCGGCTTCATCAAGTTGAACGCGCTGCGGTTACGCATTGCCGCGAACCGCGGACGGAACTGAGCAGGCTACCACTCGAAGCCAAGGCGGTCGTGACGGCCCGGCGCGACGTCGAAGCGGCGTGTCTTCACCTGGCCCTGATGCTCGGCCTCGACGGTGTAGTCGCCAGGCGGGACCTGCAGCAGGAAGATCGGTCCCTGGTCGGGCAGATCGACCAGCGTGACGCCGCGGCCGTCGACAACGCGAAGATGCACGTCGGCGACGAACTCGTCGGCGCCCTGGTTGCGCTCGGCGAACGTCATCTGCACCGGGTATTCGGCGCTCATCTGCCGCATCCGGTCCGCCTCTTCGGAGCCGATGCCGCCGTTCAGGTAATCGATGCCCGACGCGCGCAACGATCCGGGCGCGGCCCGCCCGAGCGCGGCTGCGCTCGCCGTCGCTGCGAACAGGAACACCGCCGCCATTCGCAGACACGAACTCATGCTCATCGGATGTCTCCGTATCGACAAAGGCTCATCATGGCGCGCACGAGGCGCTTCCGACTGTCGGCGATCGTCGCGAGACCCTGTCCGGGCCTGGCCGACGCGACAGGCTGACATGCCCGAGCTTCCCGACCTCGAGGTTTACGTCGGGGCGCTGTCGGCCCGCATCGTCGGGCGTGCCGTGCGGAGCGCGAAGGTGCGCAATCCGTTTGTCCTTCGCACCGTCGATCCGCCACTCGCGGCGATCGAAGGCGAGCCCGTGCAAGCGGTCCGTCGGCAGGCGAAGCGGATCGTCGTCGTGTTTTCCGACGACCTGTTCCTGGTCGTCCACCTGATGATCGCGGGCCGGTTGCGCTGGATCGAGCGCGGCCGCGCTCCGCCCGCGCGGATCACGCTCGCGACGCTCGAATTCGACGACGGCACGCTCGCACTCACCGAGGCAGGCACGAAACGTCGTGCGTCGCTGCATGTCGTGCGCGGCGCGGGGGCGCTCGCCGCGCTCGATCCAGGCGGCGTCGAAATCGACGATCTCGATGCGCGGCGTTTCGCTGCCACGCTGCGGTCCGAGAACCACACGCTGAAGCGCGCGCTGACGGACCCGCGCATCCTGAGCGGAATCGGCAACGCGTACTCCGACGAGATCCTGCATCGGGCGAAGCTTTCGCCGCTCGCGCTCACGGCACGCGTCGACGACGACGCGATGCAGCGGCTCCATCGCGCGACGCGCGACGTCCTTCACGAGTGGACCGAACGCCTTCGTACCGAGGCCGCCGGCGCCTTCCCCGAGAAGGTGACCGCCTTCCGTCCGCAGATGGCCGTCCACGGCAAGTTTCGACAGCCGTGTCCCGTCTGCGGTACCCCGATCCAGCGGATCGTCTACGCGGAGAACGAATGCAATTACTGTCCGCGTTGCCAGACCAACGGTGTGGTCCTCGCCGACCGCGCGCTGTCGAGGCTGCTGCACAAGAGCTTTCCGCGCGAAATCTGAGCAATTGCCGCTTCTTCGGCGACGATCGCGCTTTGCGGGCATCTGTCGACGACAACGTGTGGCGCGGCGCGGAAGCGGTTCGCGCGGTGTACCTCGGTACGTTGCATTCGCATTAACCGGCATGGTGCGCCTCTTGCTTGAAAGCGCGCCATGCTCCGCCCTGCACGATCCGGCCTGCGGCATCTCCGCACGCGGATCATCGTCTTCCTCGTCGTGCTGCTGACGCTCGTGCAGGGCGCCGCCTTCCTGTTCGTCAACGCGGCCAACTCGCGCAACGCGCACGCGATTCTCGGCGAGGAGCTCGCAACCGGCGAGCGCATCTTCCGCCGCTCGCTTCAGCACAACGCCGCGCGGCTCGTCGCAAGCGGCGTCCTGCTCGCGTCCGATCCCGCGTTCCGCGACGCGATCGCGACGAACGACGCGCGAACCATCGCGGCGGCGCTTCGAAGCAACGGCTTGCGGCTTCATGCCGACGTGATGCAGCTCGTCGCGCCGGACGGGCACGTCGTCGCCGATACGCTGACCGCCGACGGTGCGGCCGCACACTTCGCCGATCCGGATCTGCTCGCACGCGCGGCGAGCGCCGGAGAAGCATCGTCGATCGTCGTCCTCGAGCGGAGGGCGTACCAGCTCGTCGTCGTGCCGGTGAAGGCGGCCTCGCCGGTCGCCTGGCTCGTCGTCGGTTCGGTCGTCGACGATGCGCTTGCCCACGATCTCGAGAACGTGACCGCGCTCGACGTTTCGTTCGCGGCTAGAGACGCGCAGGGAGGCTGGCGTGTTCTCGCCTCTACGCTGTCGGCCGATCAGCGCGACGCACTCGTCGCGCGGTTGCGTGAGCCCGTTGCACGGTCGTCGGACGCAGGTGGACTCTCCGAGGCGAGCGTCTACCAGAACCGAACGCTCGACGTTACGCCCGGCGGGGAGTTGCGCATCGTCGCGGTGCTCGAGCGCTCGGTACGCGATGCGCTCGCGCGCTACGACCCGTTGCGGCCGCTGCTGATGGGGCTCGCCGCGCTGTCGTTCGTCGCGTCGATGGCCGGCAGCTATTTCATCGCGCGCAGCATCACGCGGCCGCTGCGTCGCCTCAGTGAGAGCGCTGCGCGTATCCGCAACGGCGACTATTCGGACAAGCTCGAGCTCGAGGGCACCGACGAGATCCGCGCGCTCGCCGAAAGCTTCAACCATATGCGCGAAGGCATCGCCGCGCACGAGCGCGAGATGCTGCGTCTTGCCTACGAGGACCGGCTCACGGGCCTGCCGAACCGCGCGCTCTTCAACGACCGGCTGCAGCAGGCCGTCCATGCCGCGCGGCGCAACGGTTCGCCGTTGACGGTGATGATGATGGACCTCGACCGCTTCAAGCACATCAACGACCTGCTCGGTCACGCCGTCGGCGACGACGTCCTGCGTGAAGTCGCAGGCCGCCTTCGCGCCGCGTTGCGCGAATCCGACACGGTCGCGCGGCTCGGCGGCGACGAGTTCGCGGCGCTGCTGACGACGGGCCGCGAGGAGCGGATCGTCGAGGTCGTGCGCAAGGTGCTGCGCTGCATGGAGCAGCCGATCGAATGCAACGGGCAGTCGCTCGACGTCGGCGCGAGCATCGGCATCGCCTGCTTTCCCGAGCATGGCGACACGCCGGGCACGCTGATCCGCCATGCCGACATCGCGATGTATCTCGCGAAGGCAGCCAACTCCGAATTCGCGTTCTACGACCCGGACCACGACGGCAGCCGCCAGGAGCAGCTCTCGCTGCTCGGCGAGCTGCGCCGCGCGCTCGAGCGCAACGAGCTCGTGATGTTCTTCCAGCCGAAGATCGATCTCGCGACGGGACGCACGAAAGGCGTCGAGGCGCTCGTCCGCTGGCTGCACCCGGCGCGAGGCATCGTGCCGCCCGCGGAATTCGTGCCGTTTGCCGAGCGAACGGGGTTCGTACGAACGGTCACCCGCTGCGTGCTCGAGATGGCGCTGCGCCGCTGCGGACAATGGCTCGCACAGGGCATCCGGCTGCAGATGTCGGTCAACATTTCCGTGCGCGACCTGCAGAATCCCGAGCTGCCGGACATCGTCGCGAGCCTGCTCGCGATCTCGGGCGTGCCCGCGGAGCTCGTCTGCCTCGAGATCACCGAGAGCAGCTTCATGGAGAATCCGCAGCGCGCCGTCGAGACGCTCGGCCGCCTGCATGCGCTCGGGGTGCGCCTTTCGATCGACGACTTCGGCACCGGCTTCTCGTCGCTCGCGTACCTGCGCAAGCTCCGCGTGCACGAGATGAAGATCGACCGCACGTTCATCGCCGCGATGGAGGACGGGAACGACATGGTGATCGTGCGCTCGACGATCGATCTCGCGCATAACCTCGGCTTGCGCGTCGTCGCCGAGGGCATCGAGGACGAGCGCAGCCTTGCGCGGCTGCGCGCAATGGGCTGCGACGAGGCGCAGGGCTATTTCATGAGCCGGCCGTTGCCGGAGGACAAGCTGCTCGAATGGCTGCGCGAGTCGCCGTACGGACTCGCGCGCGGGACGCTGGCGCTGGTGAAGTCGGCCTGAGCGGTACACTTGTCCCGCACGCTCCCCCGTGCCGACGCCGGCGGTGAGCGGCTTTTGCCAAGCGAGGAACGCCATGCCGTCGTTCGACATCGTGTCCGAGGTGAATCAGGTCGAGGTGCGCAATGCGGTCGACCAGGCGAACAAGGAGATATCGACGCGCTTCGACTTCAAGGGATCGGATGCGCGCGTCGACTATGACGGCAAGGCGATGACGCTCTTCGCCGACGACGACTTCAAGCTTAAGCAGGTCACCGACATCGTCGTCGCCAAGCTCTCGAAGCGCCAGGTCGATATCCGCTCGCTCAAGTACGGCGACACGGAAAAGATTGCAGGCAACAAGGTGAAGCAGCCGGTGACGGTGCGGACCGGCGTCGAGCAGGAGCTCGCGAAGAAGATCGTGAAGCTCTTGAAGGAGAGCAAGCTCAAGGTCCAGTCGTCGATCCAGGGCGATGCCGTCCGCGTGTCCGGCGCGAAGAAGGACGAACTGCAGGCCGCGATCGCGCTCGTCAGGAAGTCGGTCGCCGACTATCCGCTGCAATACCAGAACTTCCGCGATTGAAGTCCTTGCGGGTCATGTGCCGGGTCGCGAAATTCGCGGTGCGCATCGGATGCGCGTGCGCGATCGGATTCGGCCTCGACGAAGGTGCGATGGCATCGTCCGCTGCGACGAGCGTCTGTCCGATCGCCGTGCCGGCAGATGCCAGCGTCGTGTATCTGCCGGTCGGCGTCGGCGGGCTCGAGCGTCTCGAACTGGGACCGAGCGTTCCCGGCGCGCTCGGCACGGTGCCGATTACACGCGAGGAGGTCACCGGACTCTGTGCGGAAGGCTTCGATGTGCGTCCGCTCGATTCCGTGACGTTACCCGACGCGCTGTCGATCGTACGGCGCGGCGGCCGCGTCTACGGAAACATCTGGAGCCAGGCAACGACGCCGGCTGACGTGCAGACGCAGTGGCTGCGCTTCCGGATCAGGATGCTCGGTTATGTCGGTCAAGGCGAGCATGTCCCCGTCGTGCTTTTCCTCGACACGCAAGGTCTCGTCGGCACGCCGGCGGCGATCGTCGGGAACGGCATCGTCGTCGGCGAGGTGTACCTGGCGCCGAATGGCTGCGGCGGCGTTTCCTTTCCGCGAGCGCCGGTCGCGAACAGCGAAGTCGAGGCGTTCTGGCGCGGCGGCAATTCGTTGTGGGGCGAAAGCTGCGGCAGTGTCGCGCTCGCGAACGGTCCCACGTACGGCTTCCTCCTGGCGGCCGACCCGCAGGGCGGCGTACGTTACGAGAACGCGGTCGACGGCACGCAGGTCGTCACGCCACCGGCGATCGACACGTCCGTTCGTCGCCCGCCATTCGATCCAGCGCACGCCGGCATCCTGATCGCGTCGACGAACTTCTGCTCGCCCTGCGCCGACTTCGAGATCGACCTGACGCAGGTCGTGAGCGGCTGGTCCAGGCTGCCCGTTGACGATCCCCGGGTCGGCAAGCGCAACGCTCTCATGCCCGGCGTACGCGACGTAACGTTCGGCGCTCGGGAGATCGGAACACAGGCCGCGCCGCAGCAGATCGTCTTCAGGAACGACGGGGCGGGCGTCGTGCACCCCACGTTCGTAATCACGGCCGACGCGGCTCCGCACTGCGACGGCGCCGCGCTCGCGCCGGTGTGCGCAAACGAGCTTGCGCTGTCGCGACAAAGCTTCGCCGTCGCCGCGTCCGATTGCGAAACGATGGCCGCGGGCGACACGTGCGCGCTCGAGGTCGCCTTCACCCCGAGAGGGACGTTCGCGACACGGGCGAAGCTCGAGTACCGCGACGCCGACGGCGTTGCCGTGCAGTCGATCGCGCTCGATGGCTCCGGTGTCCCACCGCTCGCCGATGGCGATCGGACGCTCGCGATCGAGTATTTCGACGCGGGCCTCGGCCACTATTTCGTGACGCCTCTGGCGTCGGAGCAGGCGGTCCTCGATTCCGGCGCGATTGGCGGATGGCAGCGCACCGGCGAATGGTTCGTCGCCTATCGCGCAGGCCAAGGCGCCGCCGCCGGTGCGAATCCCGTCTGCCGTTACTACGGCAGGCCCGAAGCGGGGCTCGACTCGCACTTCTACTCGGCATCGAGCGTCGAGTGCGCGGCCGTTGCGCAGCGGTTCCCGCAGGCCTGGATCCTCGAGTCGAACGAACTCTTCGGCATTGGCCTGCCCGATGCGACCAGCGGCGCGTGCGCCAGCGGCCAGCCGATCTACCGGTTGTGGAACGCGGGCGCGAGCAGCAGTCACCGCTATACGACCGACCGCGCGACGCGCGCCATCATGATCGCGGCAGGCTGGATCCCGGAGGGCTACGGCCGCGACAATGTCGCGATGTGCGACGCGGGCCGGTGACGAACGCGGTTACTCTCAGGCGAAGTCCGCCGCGAGCGCCTTTTGCACCGGCTGGGGCAGCGAGACCTCCGCCCGGTATTGCGGATGGTCGATGCCGATTGCGACCCTCGCGCCCTGCTTGAACGCGGCAATCATCGGCGGCGTCAGCTCGAAGCGCAGGAAGTGCACCGACGACGTCTTCCCGGCGCTCTCGCGCTCGAGATCCTCGTCGGCGATCGCGAGGATCTTGTCGAAGTCATCGACACGCAGCCAGACGCCGTCCTCGATACCGGTAAGCCGCGCAAGCGCTTCGCGCCGCGCGTTCTCGTCCTCGTACTCGATCAGCATCGTCGCCTTCAGGTTGCTGCCGTCGGGCACGAGCGGGTTGTACGCGTCGAGCTCGTCCTGGATGCCTGGCTCCTCGAATGTCTTCTCGATGCGCAGCATCTCCTGGACCTGGTAGCGGATCGTGACCTCGTCCTCGAACAGCAGCGTCACGTGATCGCCAACGTGCACGGTACGCGCGCGCTTGTGCGCGACCGCACGGGCGCGAAACGCCGGGCGTTCCTTCGCGTAGGCTTCGAGCGTCAGCAGGCTTTCGCGGGCAATGCGCGGCATATCGTTCCGGTTCAGTCGATCCCGAAGGCGATCCGGAGCAGCGTCAGCGGATGCGCCCTTTGCGGCCGGCGCTCGCTTCCGTCCCCGACGATGCCCTCCTCGATGCGCCGGCCCGCGATCGGGCAATCGGAGCTGATGTAGTCGGGCTCGAACTCCTGCATGCGGCGAAACACCGGCCTGCCGATCTTCATCGCGTCGTCGAAGAACTCGCGCTTGACCCCCCACGTCCCGTCGTGGCCCGAGCACCGCTCGACGACGTTGACCGACGTATCGGGCACCCACTCGAGCGCCTCGCGCGTCTTCTGTCCGACGTTCTGCACGCGTGAATGGCAGGGAATGTGATAGCTGACCTTGCCGAGCCCGCGCTTGAAATCGCGGTCGAGCAGGCCGTCGCGCTCGCGCGCGACGAAGTACTCGAACGGATCGAACATCGCGTCCGAAACGGTCTTCACGTCGTCGTCGTCCGGAAACAGCAGCGGCAATTCCTGCTTGAACATCAGCGTGCACGAGGGCACCGCGGTGAGGATCGCGTATCCCGCGCGCGCGAGCGGCGCAAGCGCCGGAATGTTCGTGTCCTTGAGCCTTTCGACGCTTTCGAGATCGCCGAGTTCGAGCTTCGGCATGCCGCAGCACGCCTCCGCCGGCACCAGCGTGTACGGCACCTTCGCATGATCCAACAGCTTCAGCAGGTCGAGGCCGATCCCGGGCTCGTTGTAGTTGACGTAGCAGGTCGCGAAGACGGCGACCTTGCCCGGCGCGCGCGCGCCGTCGCGAACCGGCCATGCGAGCGACGGCGGCGCCGATCTGCGAAAACGCTTGCTCGCGTACGGTGGCAGCCACGCCTCGGCGGCGACGCCGAGAACCTGCTCCATCGCCTTGCGCACCGGCGCCGACGCATTCGCCTTGTTCACCACCTGCACGACCACCGGAATCGTCGCGAGCTTGCCGACCGCGTCGGTGCTCGTGAGCACCCGGTCACGCAGCCGATAGTCGCCCTTTTTGAACTTGACGGCCTTGGCCCGCAGCATCACGTGCGGGAAATCGACGTTCCACGGGTGCGGCGGAACGTACGGGCACTTCGTCATGTAGCAGATGTCGCACAGGTAGCACTGGTCGACGACCTTCCAATAATCCTTCTTTGCGACGCCGTCGACCTCCATCGTCTTGCTGTTGTCGACGAGGTCGAACAGCGTCGGAAAAGCGCCGCAGAGCGAGACGCAGCGCCGGCAGCCGTGGCAGATTCCGAAGATGCGCTCCTGCTCCTTCTGGAGCGCTTCCTCGTCGTAAAAGGCGGGGTCGCGCCACGCGAGCGCATGGCGCGTCGGCGCCTGCAGGTTGCCTTCTCCATTCGACATCAGGCGACCTCAGCCGCGCAGGGCCGCCCAAGGCGGCTGATCCGCCCCGCCGGGGGCAGCGAGCGAAGCGAGCGTGGGGGGATCTTCAATCCGCGAGTGCGTCGAGCGCCTTCTGGAAGCGGTTCGCGTGCGAGCGCTCCGCCTTCGCGAGCGTCTCGAACCAGTCGGCGATCTCGTCGAAGCCTTCGCCGCGCGCGGTCTTCGCCATGCCGGGATACATGTCCGTGTACTCGTGCGTCTCGCCGGCGATTGCGGCCTTCAGGTTCTCGCGGCTCGATCCGATCGGCAGATCGGTCGCAGGGTCGCCGACCGCGGCGAGGTAGTCGAGATGCCCGTGCGCATGCCCGGTTTCGCCTTCGGCGGTCGAGCGGAAGATCGCCGAGACATCGTTCTGTCCTTCGACGTCGGCCTTGTTCGCGAAATACAGGTAGCGCCGATTCGCCTGCGATTCGCCGGCGAACGCGGCCTTCAGGTTGTCGTGCGTCTTGGTGCCTTGCAGCGGTTTCATCGGGATCTCCTCGTGTGGTGCGCGTCGAAGCGAGCGCATCGATGGAAAAGGCCGGCCGGCATGCGGCGCCGGCCACCGAACGATTTTGCGATCGGGCGACGATGCTTGTCCAATCGATTGTGGCAATCCGATCGATAGACTCGCTTTATCGACGCGTTACGGTGCTGGCTACGTCTGCTCGCGGCCGACGGCTGCGTTACGGGAGCCGCTCGTACGCGGGCAGCGTGAGGAACTCGACGAACGTGTCGCTGTTGACGAGATCGGCGAAGATCTCTGCGGCGTCGTCGTACCTGCCGTCGGCATACGCGGGACCCAGCAACTCGCGGATGCTCGTCAACTCGTGCGGCAGCAGCGCGGCGACCAGTTCCTTCGTCACCTTCCGGCCATCGTCGAGGCGTCCCTTGGGCGAACGGATCCACTGCCACACCTGCGAACGGGAAATCTCCGCCGTCGCGGCGTCCTCCATCAGGTTGAAGATCGGCACGGCTCCCTGACCCGCGAGCCACGCGCCGATGTACTGGATCGCGACGTTGATGTTGAGCCGCAGTCCTTTCTCGGTGATCGGACACTCGGGCTCGAAGTGCAGCAAGTCGGCGGCGGTGACGCGCACGTCGTCGCGCTTCGCGGTCGCGATCTGGTTGCGCGCCGGCATCAGCTTGTCGAATGCCTCCTTCGCGACGGGAACGAGCGCAGGGTGCGCAACCCACGTGCCGTCGTGACCCTGGCGCGCCTCGCGTTCCTTGTCGGCCCGCACGCGCGCGAACGCCTCCGCGTTCGCAATCTCGTCGTTCTTGACCGGGATCTGCGCCGCCATGCCGCCCATCGCGTGCGCGTTGCGGCGGTGACACGTCTTCACGAGCAGCTCGGCGTAGCTCTTCATGAAGTGCGTCGTCATCGTGACGAGCGCGCGGTCGGCGAGGCAGAAGTCGCGGTTGCTGCGGAACTTCTTGATGGAGCTGAAGATGTAATCCCAGCGTCCCGCGTTGAGGCCGGCGGAATGATGGCGCAGCTCGTAGAGGATCTCGTCCATCTCGAAGGCGGCGAGAATCGTCTCGATCAGCACCGTCGCCCTGATCGTGCCGCGCGGGACCAGCAGGTCGTCCTGCGCCATCACGAAAACGTCGTTCCAGAGTCGCGCCTCGAGATGGCTCTCCATCTTCGGCAGGTAGAAATACGGGCCGCTGCCGCGGGCGATCAGCTCCTTCGCGTTGTGGAAGAAGTAGAGCGCGAAGTCGAAGAACGCACCCGCGATCGGCTCGCCGTCGACGATCATGTGCTTCTCGGGCAGGTGCCAGCCGCGCGGACGCACGAACAGCGTCGCCGTCTTCTCGTTCAGCCGATACGCCTTGCCTTCCGGCGACACGTAGTCGATGCGGCGGCGGATCGCGTCGCGCAGGTTGAGCTGTCCCTGCACGTTGTTGTCCCACGTCGGGGTATTCGCATCCTCGAAATCCGCCATGTAGACGTTCGCGCCGCAGTTCAGCGCGTTGATGATCATCTTCCGGTCGACCGGTCCCGTGATCTCGACACGGCGGTCCTCGATGCCGGCGGGCACGGGATCGCAAGTCCAGTCGGCATCGCGAATCTCGCGTGTCTCGGCGAGAAAGCCCGGCAGGTCGCCGGCGTCGAATTGCACCTGGCGCGCGACGCGACGCGCGAGCAGATCGGTGCGCCGCGCACCGAACGCGCGTGACAGCCGCGCTGCGAACGCGACGGCCTCAGGGGTGAGGATTTGCGCGAATTCCGGCCTGACCTCTGCCGTGATCTCGATGCCGGGGCCGTAGCGCGGGGCGTTCATGGATGTGCGTCCGGGAAGCTGGCGTTCTCGATGCCCGCGCTTCGATGCGAAGGCGGCGCGAAGCGGGCGCCGACTTCGATGAGCGCCCGGCGCTATGTTACCGCGCTTACGCCGCGCGCTGCGGATTGACGCGGACGACGCCGTCGTGCAGCCGGTTCAACGCGTTGATGTACGCCTTCGCCGATGCGACGATGATGTCGGTGTCGGCGCCCAGGCCGTTGACGATGCGCCCGGCCTGCTCGAGCCGCACGGTGACCTCGCCCTGCGCGTCGGTGCCGCCCGTGATCGCGTTCACCGAATAGAGCAGCAGGTTCGCGTGCGAGCCGGCCATCCGTGCGATCGCCTTGAACGCGGCGTCGACCGGTCCGTCGCCGTCGACTTCCGCAACCACCTCACTGTCGCCGACGCTCATCACGACGCGCGCACGCGGCACGGTTCCGGTCTCCGACGTCACCTTGAGCGCCGCAAGCCGGTAGTGCTCGTGCGCAGGCAGGATGCCCTCCTCCGAGATCAGCGCGTGCAGATCCTCGTCGAATACTTCGCCCTTCTTGTCGGCAAGCTCCTTGAAGCGGGCAAACGCGGTGTTGAACGTCTCCTCGTCGGGCAGGTCGATGCCGAGCTCGCCGAGGCGCGTGCGAAACGCGTTACGTCCCGAGAGCTTGCCGAGGACGAGCTTGTTCGCGTGCCAGCCGACGTCCTCCGCACGCATGATCTCGTACGTCTCGCGGTGCTTCAGCACGCCGTCCTGATGGATGCCGGACTCGTGCGCGAACGCGTTTGCGCCGACGATCGCCTTGTTCGGCTGTACCGGAAAGCCGGTGATGCCGGAGACGAGCTTCGACGCGGGCACGATCTGCGTCGTATCGATCCGCGTTTCGCAGGGAAAGACGTCCTTGCGCGTTCGCACCGCCATCACGATCTCCTCGAGCGACGCGTTGCCCGCGCGCTCGCCGAGGCCGTTGACCGTGCACTCGACCTGGCGTGCGCCGTTCATCACCGCGGCGAGCGAATTGGCGACGGCGAGCCCGAGGTCGTTGTGGCAGTGGACCGACCAGACGGCGCGGTCGGCGTTGGGCACGCGATTGCGCAGCGACGCGATCAGCGCGCCGAACTGCCACGGCATCGTGTAGCCGACCGTGTCCGGGATGTTGACGGTCGAAGCACCCGCCGCGATCACGGCCTCGAGCAGCCGGCAGAGAAAGTCGGGCTCCGAGCGCCCCGCGTCCTCCGGCGAGAACTCGACGTCGTCGGTGAACGTGCGTGCCCAGCCGACCGCCTTGACTGCCTGCTCGAGCACTTGCTCCGGCGTCATCCGCAGCTTCATCTGCATGTGGATCGGCGAGCTCGCGATGAACGTATGAACGCGCCGCGACTTCGCGGGACGCAGGGCTTCGCCGGCGCGGCGGACGTCGTTCTCGTTCGCCCGTGCGAGCGCGCAG
>DATJFI010000021.1:0-6870 GCA_035495715.1 Casimicrobiaceae bacterium | reverse complement strand
CGAGCGGTGTCGAACAGCACGAGCCAGCCCCACGAGTCGAACGCCGGCAGCGTGAACGGGATGGGCCCGTCGTGCGCGTTGAACAGCAGCAGGAAGTCGTCGTCGGTGACCGGCCGGCCGCGCGCATCCGTTTCGCCGAGGCGATCGCCGGCGAGATACACGCCGAGGCAGCGCGCGAAGTCGTTGTTCCATTCCTGCTCGGTCATCTCGGTGCCGTCGGGCTTCAACCACGCGATGTCCTTGTCGTCCCTGCCGGTGAGCGAGCGCCCCTCGAAGAAATGCCGCCGGCGAAAGGCCGGATGCTGCCGGCGCAGGTCGATTACGCGGCGCACGAATGCAAGGAGCTGTCGCTTCGGCTCGTCCAGGCTCCAGTCGATCCACGAGATCGGGTTGTCCTGGCAATACGCGTTGTTGTTGCCGCCCTGCGTGCGCGCGACCTCGTCGCCGGCCGTGATCATCGGCGTCCCTTGCGACAGCAGCAGCGTGCCGAGCATGTTCCGTGAGCGCCGCGCGCGAAGCTCGAGAATCGCCGCGTCGTCGGTCGGGCCCTCGACACCGCCGTTCCACGAGATGTTGTTGTCGCTGCCGTCGCGGTTGTCCTCGAGGTTCGCCTCGTTGTGCTTGCGGTCGTACGAGACGAGGTCGCGCAGCGTGAAGCCGTCGTGCGCCGTGATGAAGTTGATGCTCGCGTGCGGCGCGCGGCCGCTGCGACCGTACAAGTCCGACGAGCCGGTGAGCCGCCGCGCGAAGTCGCCGATGAGGCCGCCGTCGCCGCGCCAGTACGCGCGCATCGTGTCGCGGTACTTGTCGTTCCACTCGGCCCAGCCCGGCGGGAAGTTGCCGACCTGGTAGCCGCCCTCGCCCAGGTCCCATGGCTCCGCGATCAGCTTGACGCGGTTCAGCACCGGGTCCTGGCGCAGGATGTCGAAGAACGCGCCGAGCCGGTCGACCTCGTGCAATTCGCGCGCGAGCGCCGACGCGAGGTCGAAGCGGAAGCCGTCGACGTGCATCTCGGTGACCCAGTAGCGGAGCGAATCCATGATGAGCTGGAGCACGCGCGGATGCTGCATGTTGAGCGTGTTGCCGCAGCCGGTGTAATCCATGTAGTAGCGCGCGTCGCCGGGCTTGAGCCGGTAGTACGCCCGGTTGTCCATGCCGCGGAAGCACAGCGTCGGTCCGAGCTCGTTCCCTTCCGCCGTGTGGTTGTAGACGACGTCGAGAATCACCTCGAGCCCCGCCGAGTGCAGCGTCTTCACCATCGTCTTGAACTCGTCGACCTTGCCTGACGCCGAGTAGCGCGCGTCGGGCGCGAAGTAGCCGATCGTGTTGTAGCCCCAGTAGTTGCGCAGTTCCTCCTGCACGAGCCGCCGGTCGTCGACGAAGTAGTGGACGGGCATCAGCTCGACGGTCGTGACGCCGAGCCGCTTCAGGTAGTCGATCACGGACGCCGTCGCGAGCGCCGCATACGTCCCGCGCAATGCCGGCGGCACGTCGGGATGCTGCATCGTGAAGCCGCGCACGTGCAGCTCGTAGACGACC
The DNA here is from genome assembly GCA_035495715.1 of Casimicrobiaceae bacterium. Lineage (GTDB taxonomy): Bacteria > Pseudomonadota > Gammaproteobacteria > Burkholderiales > Casimicrobiaceae > VBCG01. Next base: position 5,331 of record DATJFI010000021.1, on the reverse strand, counting down.
ATGTCGTGCCAGGGAACGTTCGGCGGCCGGTCGTCGCCCCACGTGAATGCCGGCTCGATCACCTTGCTCTTCGGCATCGCGCTCGCGCTGTCGCGCCGATCGAACGAGAGGTCGCCCCGCTTGCTGCCGACGCTGTAGCCGAAGAGAGCGTCGCTCCAGCGCAGCGATCCGGCGATGCTTTGCGCGTACGGGTCGAGCAGCAGCTTGTGCGCGTTGAAGCGCAACCCCTGCTCGGGCCGATAGGGTCCGTGCATCCGATAACCGTAAAGCAGTCCGGGTCGCGCTTCCGGGAGGTAGCAATGAAACATCTCGTTCGTGCGCTCGACGAGCGGAATGCGCTGCAATTCCCGCCGACCGGTGGGATCGAACACGCAAAGCTCGACCCGCTCGGCGTGCTCCGAGAACACGGCGAAGTTGACGCCTTCGCCATCCCAGTGCGCGCCGCGAGGAAACGAGCGGCCGGGCCAGACGGCCGTGAACGGCTTCATTGCATCGTCGTGAAGGAAAGGTCAGAGCACCGGTTTCGTCGGCGGTCGCTTGTCGCCGTCGTCGCCGTCCTGGCGCGACCAGCGCTCGATCAATTCGGCCGCGCGATGCTGGCCGCCCAGGCCGAACGCGAGCGCGATCGCGAGCGCGATTGCCGCGACGAGCACGAGGAAGGTTTCCCGGATGACGTCGCCGAGACCGAGCTGGTCGAGCGCGATCATGATGACGAACGTCATGATCGCGTAGAGCGCGAGGCGACCCATCAGCGCGGCCTCGCGCGCGCCGACGCTGCGCAGATACGTTGCCAGCGCCACCGCGATGAACCGCGCGAAATAAGCGCCGAACACGAGGATCACGACCGATACCATCACCCGCGGCACGAACAGCACGATGCGGCCGATCAGGTCGGTGACGTACGCGAGGTCGAGCGTGTTGAACGCGACCATCAGCGACGCGAGGATCACGAGCCAGTAGAAGAGTCCGCCCAGCACGCGAACGGTGTCGATCTCGGCGCCGCCCTGCGAGAGAAAGCGGTCGATGCCGGCCTTCTCCGTCACGACGTTGAAGTTGACCGCGCGGAGCGCCTTGACGATCGCGAAACGGACGAGCTTCGCGAGCAGCCAGCCGATGACAAGGACGACGATCGCGAGAAGCAGGCGCGGCAGGAACGCGCCGATCTGATGCAGCGATTCGCGGATCGGCTCGACCAGCATGTTGACGTTATCCATGACGTTCTCCCATCGACGACAGCGCGAAGCGATCCCGAAGCCCGACCGTAGCGGCGCTCACGACCCGTCGAGCATGCCGAGCAGCCCCTGGAGCGGGATCGCGAGCCAGTCGGGGCGATTGTCCGCCTCGTAGCGAAGCTCATACAGCGCCTTCTCGAGCAGGAAGAGCTCGAGCAGTCCGCCCGCTTCGGCGCGCGGCGACGCGAGCCCGCTCGCGCGCGCGGTCTCGTCGTAGCCGTCGATGAAGGCCCGCGTCGCCTGCTCGCGCCACTGCCGGCCCGCGGCCTCCACGCGCTCGCGCACGTCGCCGCGCTCGGTTCCGAGCGTGAACAGCGCGGCGTGCATCGCGTAGTCGAACGAACGCAGCATGCCGGCGACGTCCCTTAGCGGTGACGCCTTGCGTGCACGCTCGGCAAGCGGCCGCGCCGGCTCACCCTCGAAGTCGATGATCACGAAATCGTTCTGGACGAGCAGCACCTGGCTCAGGTGGTAGTCGCCGTGGATACGCGTCTTCGGCCCTTCGCTGCGGTCGTAGGCGTGCCGTGCGATGCGTTCGAGCAGGCGCTCGCGCTCGGCGAGGAGCCGCGACGCGTCGCGCGCGAGCGTGTCGCTCAACCGTTCGCGTCCGCGAGCGAGGCGGTCGAGCGCCGCGTTCGCCTCGTCGCGCGCGCGATCGGTCCACCCGGCAACGTCGCCGGGCGTCGCCGGCTCCGGATCGAACCCCGGGTTGCCTCGGCTTTGCGCGAACGCCGCGTGCAACTGCGCCGTGCGCACGCCGAGCGTGCGTACGAGCGTCACGTAGCCGCCGTGGACGTCGGCGCCGATCGCCTGCGGCGCCTGCCGCGCGACGTCGTCGAAGAAGCGCTCGAGGTAGTTCCGCGTGTAGTCCCAGCCGTCGCCCTGGTTCGCCACGTAGCCTTGCACGAGCGCGAGCGTCGCCGTGCGGCCGTCGTCGGCGACATACTCGACGCTGCCGGCGACCGGCACCGCATGCGCGAAGTGCGCGACCTCCGTCAGGTAGCGGCCGATCTCGACTTCGGGATTGACGCCGACCGACAGGCGCCGGTACCCCTTGACGAACAGCCGGTCGCCCAGCGCGACGACCGTGTTGCTGCTGAACGCGCCCGGCGTCGCGAACGCGAGACGCGCGACGTCGGGACCCGCGACTTCCGCGAAGGCGCTCGTCGGACGGAACTCGATCCTGCCGCGCGTCGATTTCTGCACGGCGCCGTTGCGTACCGCCTCGACGACCGCACGGACGAAAGCTTCGTCGCCGAACGCGTCGGCGAGGACGCCGACCTGCGCCTGCTGGCGAACCTTCGCGACCGCGAACGTCGACAGCGCGCGCACCAGCGGCTCGTCGTAGTCCTCCCAGGCAAGCGACAGCGGCAGGAAGTACGGCTGCGTCTCGCCTTCGGTCTCGACGCGGACGATTGCAAGGAGCCACGTGCGCAAAGCCGGTTTCCATTCGACCTGGTCGGCGAGCTCGACGCGGCGGATCGCGCGGCCTTTCGCCGCATACCAGCGGCGTCCGGCGACATACGCGGGCAGCGCATCGGTCTCGAGCTGGTTGCGCACCTTCTCCGACATTCCGATCCGCCACGGCACGACACGGTCGCGGAAGAGACTCGCCCAGCCGTCGAACAGCACGAGGACCGGCAGCTCCTGATACGGCACCTGCTCGTCGTGCCCCGGCACCTGCGACGGCGACGCGAGCCGGAACCACAGGAACGCGTGTCCGGCGAGCGTCAGCATGTACGGCAGCTCGCCGATCGGAGGAAACGGCGTTCGCCCGAGAAGCTCGATCGGCACGTGACCCTGGTAGCGCGCGAGATCGAGCTCGACCGGCTGCGCAGTGCGACCGAGGTTCGCAACGCAAAGGATGATCTCGTCGCCGTGCTCGCGCAGGTACGCGAGGATCTTGCGGTTCGTCGGGCGCAGGAACGCAAGCGTGCCGCGACCGAATGCCGCAAAGCCCTTGCGCACTTCCAGCATGCGCCGCGTCCAGTGCAGCAGCGACGACGGCGCGCGCCACTCCGCCTCGACGTTCACCGCTTCGTAGCCGTACACCGGGTCCATGATCGGCTGCAAATAGAGCCGCTGCGGATCGGCGCGCGAGAATCCTGCGTTGCGCTCGGGCGCCCATTGCATCGGCGTGCGCACGGCGTCGCGGTCGCCGAGGTAGATGTTGTCGCCCATGCCGATCTCGTCGCCGTAGTAGATCGTCGGCGATCCCGGCATCGACAGCAGCAGGCTGTTCATCAGCTTGATGCGGCCGAGGTCGTTCTCGAGCAGCGGCGCGAGCCTGCGGCGGATGCCGAGATTGATCCGCGCGCGCTTGTCGGCCGCGTACATGTTGTACATGTAATCGCGCTCGCGCGACGTCACCATCTCGAGCGTCAGCTCGTCGTGGTTGCGCAGGAAGATCGCCCACTGGCAGCGCTCGGGGATGTCCGGCGTCTGCGCCATGATCTCGGTGATCGGGTGGCGCTCCTCCTGCGCGATCGCCATGTACATCCGCGGCATCAGCGGGAAGTGGTACGCCATGTGGCACTCGTCGCCGTCGCCGAAGTACTCGCGCACGTCCTCGGGCCACTGGTTCGCCTCGGCGAGCAGCAGCACGTTCGGATACTGCGCATCGATCAGCGCGCGCAGCCGCTTCAGCACCACATGCGTCTCGGGCAGATTCTCGTTGTTCGTCCCCTCGCGCTCGCAGAGATACGGAATGGCGTCGAGGCGGAAGCCGTCGACACCCATGTCGAGCCAGAAGCGCATCACGCGAAAGATCGCCTTCAGCACCTGCGGGTTGTCGAAGTTCAAATCCGGCTGGTGGCTGAAGAAGCGATGCCAGTAGTAAGCCTGCGCGACTTCGTCCCACGCCCAGTTCGACTTCTCGGTGTCGGTGAAGATGATCCGCGTGCCGCTGTACTTCGTCGGATCGTCGCTCCAGACGTAGTAGTTGCGCTTGTTCGAGCCCTTGGGCGCGCGCCGCGCCGCCTGGAACCACGGGTGCTGGTCCGACGTGTGATTGACGATCAGCTCGGTGATCACGCGCAGCTCGCGCCGGTGCGCCTCGCGCACGAAATGCTGGAAGTCGGCGCGCGTGCCGTACAGCGGATTGACGTTGCGGTAATCGGCGACGTCGTAGCCGTCGTCGCGCAATGGCGACGGATAGAACGGCAGCAGCCAGATCGTGTTGACGCCGAGGTCGCGGATGTAGTCGAGCTTCTCCGTCAGGCCTCGGAAATCGCCGATGCCGTCGGCGTTCGAGTCGAAGAACGCCTTGATGTGAAGCTGGTAGATGATCGCATCCTTGTACCAGCGCGAGGGCTCCGGAGCATCGGCCGGCGCAGCGAGCGCGGCGGTGGCGGGGTCGGCGGCCAAGCGTTCCTCTCGTTATTCGAAATAGACGAAGTCCTGTTCGTTGCGCACCCGCCGCAACACGCGGAACACGTGCGCCGGAACGCGGCCGGGATCGAGCATGACGAAATTGCGCGATCCATGCCACACGTAGCGCTCGTCGGTCAGAAGGTCGTGCACCTGGAACGGCTGTTCGGCCGTCAGGCCAAGCTCTCCGAGATCGAGCGACACCCATCCCGACTGCGTGTGATGCGGGTCGAGGTTGACGGCGACGATGATCGCGCTCGATCGCTCGGCGTCGACGCGTCCGTAGCAGATGATCTCGTCATTGTCGGTCGCGAAGAACACGATCCCCGCGTCGTGCTGGAGCGCGCGGTTGTCGCGACGCGCCGCGTTGACGCGGCCGATCAGCGGCGCGAGGCTGCCATCGCGCTCGAGGTCCCAATGGCGGACCTGGTACTTCTCCGAATCGAGATACTCCTCGGAGCCGGGCTCGCGCGGCACGCGCTCGACCAGCTCGAAAGCCGGGCCGTAGATGCCGTAATTCGGGCAAAGCGTCGCGGCGAGAACGAGCCGCGCGATGAACGCCGGCCGCCCGCCGACCTGCAGATGCTCGGGGAGGATGTCCGGCGTGTTGGGCCAGCAGTTCGGCCGGAAATACTCGCGGCCGGGCCCGCGCGTCAGCTCGGTGAAGTATTCGGTGAGCTCGCGCTTGCTGTCGCGCCACGTGAAGTACGTGTACGACTGCGTGAAGCCC
>DATJFI010000020.1:0-2588 GCA_035495715.1 Casimicrobiaceae bacterium | reverse complement strand
GTCGCGTATTCCGACGTTCGCTCGCGCGCGCTCATCGCCATGGTGTTCGCCATCACGGCGAGGATGATCAGGATCACCACATACGAGACGATCCGGATGGCCGCGATGATCTGGTCCGACATTGCGACGAAGCCGAGCTGGAACGCCTGCTCGCTTTCGGTCAGCGTCTCGGCGAGCGAGTTGCGGAACTCGGAATCGATCGCAACCGCGATCGACGCGGCATTGTCGATATCGTCGATGCCGACGACATAGACGCCGGTGAAATCGGTGCGCCGCTTTTGCTTGCGCATCGTCTCGTTCAGGTAGTCCCAATGGAACAGCATGTGGCTCGTGACCTTGCTCGAGTCCGCACCGTCGAAGATCCCGCGGATCACGAACTCCCACGTCCCGGGGAAGATCGTGCCGCGGATCGGCAGCACGTCGCCTACCTTGAACCCGAACTTGTCGGCGAGCTGCCGCCCGACCAGGCACCCCTTGCGGTCGCGCATCCATGCCGCCCGCTCGGCTTCCGGCAGCACGAATTCCGGGTACAGGTCGAGGTAGTTATCGGAGACGGCGAACTGCGGGAAGAAGTTCTTGGGCTCCTGGTAGATGCCGCCGAACCAGACCGAGCGCGCGACGCGCTTGACGCCGTCGACGCCGCGGATGCGCGTCTCGTAGCTTGCCGGCAGCCAGACTGCGAGCGAGATCGCGCTGCGCGTCACGAGCCGCGTCGCCGACGAGGCGGCAGCGCCGGCATACCACGCGTTCACGACGGTCTGCAGCATGCCGTAGGCGAGCACGGCGACCGCGAGGCCGGTAACCGTGAGCACGGTCCTAAGCCGGTGCCGGAACGCGTTGCGCAGCACGAGCCTAAGCAGAAACAAGCAGCTCGCCTTTTTCCAGGTGGATGACCGTCTTCGCGGCCTTGGCGGCGGTGAGGTCGTGGGTGACCATGATGATCGTCTTGCCGAGCTCGCGGTTCAGGCGCTGCATCATCGCCAGGATCTCCGCCGCGGAGACGCGGTCGAGGTCGCCGGTCGGTTCGTCGGCGACGATCAGCGTCGGGTCGGCGACCACCGCGCGAGCGATCGCGACCCGCTGCTGCTGTCCGCCCGAGAGCTCGTTCGGGTAGTGCTTCATGCGGTCGGCGAGGCCGACGACCGAGAGGGTCAGCTCGACGCGCTCGCGCCGCTCGGCACGCGACAGGCCGGTCAGGATCAGCGGCAGCTCGACGTTCTCGAATGCCGTCAGAACCGGGATCAGGTTGTAGAACTGGAAGATGAATCCGACGTGCGCGGCGCGCCAGTCGGCGAGCGCCGTCTCGCCCAGCGCGGCGATGTCGACGCCTTCGACCAGAAGAACGCCCGAGTCCGGCTTGTCGATGCCCGCGATCAGGTTGAGCAGCGTCGTCTTGCCCGAGCCCGACGGGCCCATCAGCGCGGTGAAATCGCCCGCGTGGATGTCGAGCGTGATGTCGGACAGCACCGGGACGACCTGGCCGCCGCGTATATAGGACTTCGCGAGGTGGCGGATCTCGACCAGCAGCCCGGGCACGGCGCTATTTCTTCGCCACCGAGACGGCGGCGCCGTCCCGGATTCGCTCTCCCGGATCGAGCACCACGCGGTCGCCCGCCTTGAGGCCGGCGACCTCGACGAGGTCGCCGAGCTTGCGGCCGGTCTTGACCTCGGTCCGCCTTGCGCGATCGTCCCGGACCACGAATGCGACCTTGCGGCCGTCGCGCTCGACGAGCGCGCGCGGCTGCACCGCGGTGATCGGGCGCTTTTCCTCGGCGGCGACCGGCCTTTCGAGAAACGCCACCTTCGCGCTCATGTCGGGCAGCACGCGAGGATCCTTGTCGATGAAGCGCACTTTGACGAGCACCGTGGCCTTCGAGCGATCGACGGTCGGGACAATGCGCGCCACGGCCCCGGCGAGGCGCACCTCGGGAATGGCGTCGAGCTGCACCTCGCACGGCTGGCCGGCCTTCAGCTTGCCGATGTTGGATTCCGCCACGTCGGCTTCGACTTCGAGCGTGTCCATGTCGGCGACCGTGATGACGGCGCCTTTCGCGCCCGCGGCGGACGAGAACGGCGTGATGTTGTCGCCGACGTCGGCGTTCTTCGTCAGCACGATCGCGTTGAACGGAGCGCGGATCAGCGTCTGCTCGACCGCAACCTCGGCGACGCGCCGGTTCGCCTGCGAGGAGGCAACCGCTGCCTTCTGCGACGCGATCCCCGCCTGCGCCTTCCTGAGCCGCGCAAGGTCGGTGTCGTTCTGCGCGCCGGAGATGAACTTCTTCGCCATCAGCTCGCTCGAGCGCCGGTAGTTGGCCTCGGCGTCGGCGAGCTCGGCGAGTCCCTGCTGCAGGTTGGCTTCAGACAGCCTTACCTGCGCGGCGGCCTGCGCGAGCTGCGCCCGCACGTCGTTGCTTTCGAGGCGCGCGATGATTTCGTTTTCCTTCACCCGCGAGCCTTCGAGCACGCCGAGCCACTCCAGGCGCCCGGTCGCCTTGGACGAAAGCGCCGCTTTTCGCTCGGGCACCACGTACCCGGCGGCATTGAGCATCGTGAAGCTCTGCGACGGGTAGACGCTCGCAACGGTTGCC
>DATJFI010000019.1:0-11787 GCA_035495715.1 Casimicrobiaceae bacterium | reverse complement strand
AGCCGCCGCCGATTTCCCAGCCGTTCAGGACGACGTCGTAGGCCTTGGCCAGCGCGTGCTCGGGGTCCTGCGCGAAACGTTCGACGTGCTCGTCCTTCGGCGCCGTGAACGGGTGGTGCCGCGCGACCCATGCGCCGCTCGTCTCGTCCTGCTCGAACATCGGGAAGTCGACGACCCAGAGCGGCTTCCAGCCGGCTTCGAACAGGCCGCGATCGTGGCCGATTCGCGCGCGCAGCGCGCCGAGCGTGTCGTTGACGACCTTCGCGCGATCGGCGCAGAAAAAGATCACGTCGCCCGACGCCGCGCCGCTGCGCTCGACGATCGTGCGCAGCACGTCGACCGACAGGAACTTGACGATCGGCGACTGCAGTCCTTCGTCGTTGGCCTTCGTCGCGTCGTTGACCTTGATGTACGCCAGCCCCTTCGCGCCGTAGACGCTCGCGAGCGCCGTGTAGTCGTCGATCTCCTTGCGCGACATCGCGCCGCCGCCAGGCACGCGCAGCGCGGCGACGCGGCCGTTGCGCAGGTCCGCTGCCGCGCGAAAGACCTTGAAGTCGACGCTGCGCATGACGTCCGTGAGCTCGGTGAGCTTCAATGGCACGCGCAGATCCGGCTTGTCGGATCCGTAGTCGCGCATCGCGTCGTCGTACGAGAGAACCGGAAACGGATCCGGCAATCCGACGCCGATCGCGTCGTGGAACATCGTGCGCACGAGTCCTTCCATCATCTCGCGGATCTCGAGCTCGTCGAGGAACGACGTCTCGATGTCGATCTGCGTGAACTCGGGCTGGCGGTCGGCGCGCATGTCCTCGTCGCGGAAGCACTTGACGATCTGGTAGTAGCGGTCGAACCCCGCGATCATCAGCATCTGCTTGAAGAGCTGCGGCGACTGCGGCAGCGCGTAGAACTGCCCGTGGTGCATCCGGGACGGAACGAGGAATTCGCGCGCGCCTTCCGGCGTCGACTTGTAGAGCACCGGCGTCTCGATGTCGACGAAGCCGTGCCCGTCGAGATAGCGGCGCGCCGCCATCGCCGCGCGATAGCGCACCAGCATGTTCTGCTGCATCCGCGGACGGCGCAGGTCGAGTACGCGGTGCGTGAGCCGCACCGTTTCCGACAGGTTTTCGTCGTCGAGCTGAAACGGCGGCGTCGCCGACGTGTTGAGCATCTCGATCGACGTCGCGAGGATCTCGATCTCGCCCGAGCGCAGGTTCGGGTTCACCGTGCCTTCGGGCCGCGGCCGCACGCGGCCCGTGACGGCGATGCAGAATTCGTTGCGGAGCTTCTCGGCGATCGCGAACGTCTGCGCGCGATCGGGATCGCAGACGACCTGGACGACGCCTTCGCGGTCGCGAAGGTCGACGAAGATCACGCCGCCGTGATCGCGGCGCCGATGCACCCAGCCCATCACGGTCACACTCTGGCCCAGGTAGCGGCGGTCGATGCGGCCGCAATAGTCGGTGCGTTTCAAATCGTTCTCAGCGGGTTTCCGTTGGCGATGGCGTCTTCGACGCCGGGAACGGCGCGTCCGCCGCGGCGCCGCCAACGAGCGGAACGCGCGGATGGAGGCGCGGCGCGACGACACCCATCGAGATGATGTACTTGAGCGCCTCGTCGACCGTCATGTCGAGCTCGCGCACCTGAGAGCGCGGCAGCATCAGGAAGTAGCCGCCGGTCGGATTGGGCGTCGTCGGGACGTAAACGCTGATGTGCTCCTCGGCGAGCCACGGCGCGACCGCGGCCGCGGGAACGCCCGTCTGGAATGCGATCGTCCAGGAGCCCGGCCGCGGAAACTCGACGAGCAACGCCTTGCGAAACGCCTGCCCCTTGTCGGAGAGCAGCGTGTCGCTGACCTGCTTCACCGAAGAATAGATCGACTTGACGAACGGGATGCGGCCGAGCAGCGCCTCCCAGGCGCGGACCAGCCGTTGCCCGAAGAAGTTCGCGGTGACGACGCCGGTGCCGAACAGGATCAGGAACGCGACGACGACGCCGAGGCCGGGGATGTCGAAGCCGAATAGCGCGCGCGGCTGCAGGCTCGCCGGCAACACGAGCACGATGTCGTCGAGCGACGTGAGCAGGAAGTGCAGGACCCAGATCGTGATGCCGAGCGGCACCCAGACGAGAAGCCCCGCGATCAGATAACGCCGCATCGTCCGCGCCTGCTCGTCAGCCGGCGCTCTTGTCGGCGGACGACGTCGTGGTCGACTTCGCTTCGCTTGCGCTGCCGGATTGAGTTGTCGTTGCCGATTCGCTTGTCGCGGCGGCGGGCGCCTTCGCGTCGGACGCGGCGTCGCTGGCCTTGTCGGCCGCTTTCGCGCCGCCCTTCGCGGGCTGCGTCGTCTGCTTGTTGCGGAAGTCGGTCACGTACCAGCCCGAGCCCTTGAGCTGGAAGCCGGCCGCGGAGACCTTCTTCTGCAACGCGGCACGGTGGCACGCCGGGCATTCGGAGAGCGGTGCGTCGGAAAGCTTCTGGAGCGCCTCGAGCTCGTGGCCGCAGGACGTGCAGCGATATTCGTAGATCGGCATGGTGTTCGAAAGCGCGCGGAACCAATGGCGGTGCAGCGCAAAAAGCGATTGATAACAAACGGGAAATTATAGCGCAATCGACGCTTTCGCGATACGCGCGCATGTCTTATGCTTAGGCACCTCTGATCAACTCCCGCGCGGGCGCGACGGGTCAGCTTGCCGGAGTGCTGGCGCGAAGCAAGGCGCCGCAAATAGCAGGCGCTATTTGCAAGCCGAGCGACAAAGCCAGCGCCCCGGCAAGCCCCGTCCCTTGGGGTTGGCGCGAAATGCGGCGCCTGCTTCGCCGGTCTCCCCGGCTCGTAGGATGTCCTACGACCTTCGTCGACCGTCTCGCATTCATCCGCATTTCGCGCCAACGCGCGCCGCGTGGGAGTTGATCAGAGGTGCCAAAGCCCGTTGCGAAGGTGCCCGGACGACGATGACCGACTATTGGCTGTGGTGGATCCTTGCCGCGATCCTGATCGGCGCCGAGATCGTCACCGGAACCTTCTACCTTCTCGCGATCGGCATCGCGTGCGCGGTCGGCGGCGCGGTCGCGCTCGCCGGCGTCTCGCGGCCGATGCAGTTGCTCGCCGGCGGCGTGCTGGCCGTCGTCGGTACCACGCTCGCACACCATTGGCGCCGCAGGCGCGGGCAGCCGCCGCCGCAGCCGGGCCTCGACATCGGCGGACGCGTCCACGTCGAGGCGTGGCGCGCGGATGGCACCGCGCGCGTCGTCTATCGGGGCACGCACTGGGACGGGGTGCTCGCATCGCCGGCGACGCCGCGCGGCGACACCATGTACATTGTCGACACGCGTGGATCGACGCTCGTGCTCGGCAGCGAGCAACCGTGACCGCGCAGCGCGGCGCGTAGTCCAGAGAGCGCAAAGCGGCAGACAACGTAGCCGTAGCTCTGCGGGGGAGACAGCATGCAAGTCGGCTTTTCGCTCGTCACGTTCGTCGTCTTCATCGTCATCCTGATCGGGATCGTGAAGGCAATCCGCGTCGTGCCGCAGCAGCACGCGTGGGTCGTCGAGCGGCTCGGCCGCTTCTACGGCGTGCTGGCGCCCGGCCTCAATTTCGTCGTGCCGTTTTTCGACCGCATCGCCTATCGTCACGATCTGCGCGAGACCCCGCTCGACGTGCCGCCGCAGATCTGCATCACCAAGGACAACACCCAGCTCACCGTCGACGGCATCCTGTACTTCCAGGTGACCGACCCGCGGCTCGCCTCGTACGGCTCGACCAATTACGTGCTCGCGGTCACGCAGCTCGCGCAGACGACGCTGCGCAGCGTCATCGGCCGCATGGAGCTCGACCGCACGTTCGAGGAGCGCGACGCGATCAACGCGGCCGTCGTCAGCGCGCTCGACGCGGCGGCGCCGAACTGGGGCGTCAAGGTGCTGCGCTACGAGATCAAGGACCTGACGCCGCCGGCCGAGATCCTGCGCGCGATGCAGGCGCAAATCACCGCCGAACGCGAGAAGCGGGCGGTGATCGCGACGTCGGAAGGCAAGCGCCAGGAGCAGATCAACATCGCGCAGGGCGCGCGCGAAGCGGCGATCGCGCAATCGGAAGGCGCGAAGCAGGCTGAGATCAACACCGCGCAGGGGCAGGCGGCGGCGATCCTCGCGATCGCGGAGGCGAACGCGAAGGCGATCCGGCAGGTTGCCGAGGCGATCGCCGAGCCCGGCGGCATCGGCGCGGTGAACTTCAAGATCGCCGAGGAATACGTCGCGCAGTTCGGCAATCTCGCGAAGGCGACGAACAGCGTGATCGTACCCGCGAACGTCGCCGACGTCGCGGGGTTGATCGCCACCGCGCTGTCGATCGTCAAGGCCGCGCCCGGCGCGAGCGCGTAGAGGAACACGCAATGGAGCTTGCAGGAAGCGCGTTCATCGTCACCGGCGGCGCGTCCGGGCTCGGCGCCGCCACCGCGCAAATGGCCGTCGCCGGCGGTGCGCGCGTCGTCGTCGCCGACCTGAACGGCGACGCCGGTACGGCGCTCGCGAAGACGCTCGGCGACGCCGCGCGCTTCGTGCGCACCGACGTCACCGACGAAGCGAGCGGGAAAGCGTGCGTGCAGGTGGCGCTCGACGCGTTCGGCGCCATTCACGCGCTCGTCAATTGCGCCGGGATCGTGCATGGCGAGCGCGTCGTCGGCAAGGAAGGCCCGCATGCGCTCGCGAGCTTCGTGCGTGCGGTGAACATCAACCTCGTCGGCACGTTCAACATGATCCGGCTCGCCGCCTCGGCGATGACGGGCAACTCGCCGAACGACGGCGGCGAGCGGGGCGTGATCGTCAACACCGCGTCGGTCGCCGCGTTCGACGGCCAGATCGGCCAGGCCGCGTATAGCGCATCAAAAGCAGGCGTCGCCGGCATGACGCTGCCGCTCGCGCGCGAGCTCGCGCGCTCCGGTATCCGCGTCATGACGATCGCGCCGGGCATCTTCGAGACGCCGATGATGGCGAGCCTGACACCCGAGGTCCAGGAGGCGCTCGGCAGGATGGTGCCGTTTCCGCCGCGGCTCGGCCGGCCGTCCGAGTTCGCATCGCTCGTGCGAGAGATCGTCGTCAATCCGATGCTGAACGGCGAGGTGATACGCCTCGACGGCGCGATCCGGATGGCGCCCAGGTAGCATCTGTGGTGCCGCGCCCACGCTTGCCAGGCACGAAGCGCCAATGCAGTCTCCCGTTCTCACACGCCGCCTCGCGGCGATCCTGATTGCCGACGTGGCTGGCTATTCCCGCCTGATGGAGCGGGACGACACGGGCACCTTCGCGCGCCTGCGCTCGGTTCGCGACGAAGTGGTCGATCCGGCGATCCTGTCGCACGACGGTCGCATCGTGAAAACCGCCGGTGACGGGTTTCTCGCCGAGTTCCCCAGCGCGCTCGCCGCTTTGCGCGCAGCCGTGCAGATTCAGCGCGAAATGGCGAGGCGCAACGCCGATGTCACGGCCGAGGACCGGATCGACTACCGGATCGGCCTCAATCTCGGCGACATCATGATCGACGGCAGCGACATCGCCGGAGATGGAGTGAACGTCGCGTCGCGCCTCGAGTCGCTCGCCGAGCCGGGCGGCATCTGCGTGTCGGGTTCCGTGCGCGAGCAAGTGCACGGCCAGATGGATGTGGCGTTCGTCGATGCCGGCGAACAGCACGTGAAGAATATCGAGCGACCGATACGAATCTACCGGATTTCGTTGCAACCGAAGATCGTCCTGGTTCGGCAGAGACCACGTCGCTTCACGCCAGCAACCAGGCTATCGATCGTCGGTGCCGTGTTCGCCACAATCGTCGTGGCGAGCGCTGCGCTGCTGTACCGTAGTGACCTGCTTTCTCCGAAACGCCCCGTGCCGGAACCGCCGGCGATGTCGCTGGCCGTCGGGCCTTTCGCCGCTGCGGACAGTGGCGCGCAGTTCGCGCAATATGCCGCCGCGCTTCGTCAGGACGTCGTGACGGGTATTGGCTCGGTCGAGCGAAGAATCACGTTGCGCCGTGATGATGCAGACCGAGGAAGCAGCGGCGGCAGCGGTGCCGCGCAGGTTATCGGCCGCGGTGCGCGCTACACATTGAAGGGTGAAATACGCCGTGCGGGCGGCGGATATCTCGTCAATGTCTCGCTGATCGACGCCTTGTCGAGCACGCAGGCTTGGTCTGGCACGTTTGCGTTGCCGGACGCCGACGCGTCGAATCGTTCGCCGGTTGCGATACGGAAGCTCATCGCGGCCGTCGCTGATGCAGTCGAAGCCGCGGAAACCCGGCGTGTTGTCGGATTGCCGATCGAGCGGCTCGACGCGACAGAGCTCGTCTTGCGCGGCTGGGCAGCGTTCGACGTTGCGCCTACGCTCGCGAATGCACATGCTGCCGAACGTCTGTTCGACGCCGCGCTCAGGCTCGATCCCCATCACGTACGAGCATTGCGTGAGCGAGCCACTATCGTGGACTTTGAGAACGACGTTGACCCCAATCCCGACCACCAGCGAATCGTCCGTGAGTTCGACGATTTCTCGGCCCGAGCGCTGAAGCTCGACAGTGGCGATCCGGTTATCTGGGCTTACCGGAGCATCGCACTGGCCTATCTGGGACGGTGGAATGCAGCGTTGGAAGCGATCGACCAGGCGATCAGGCTCGACCCTTTCAACCCACGACGGTATGTGAATAAGGCTTGGTTGATGAACATGACAGGACGACCGGCAGATGCGCTGGCCCTGATCGCAAAGGCGATGGTCATGGAACCTTCGAATCCGGAGTTTCCGCTTCGGATGGCATGCGAAGCTCATCTCCTTCTCGGAGAGGCACGCGACGCGATCGAAGCGTGCGAAAAGGCGTCGGGTCTCGACCCCGGCGATTGGATCGTGCACCTGTTCCTCGTCGCAGCTTACGAAAATGCAGCGGAAACGACGAAAGCCGCCGCGGCGAGGGCCGCCGTCGACAGGATCGTGCCCGGCTACACGATCGCTCAGCTTCGCGCCAAGGGTTACTCCGACCATCCCGCGTATCTCGAGTTGGCCGAGCAGTACTGGTATGCCGGCTTGCGGAAAGCGGGCATTCCGGAAGCGTAAGCGGATCACGCATGCCGCAACACGTGGATCTCCTCGGTAGCGTCGGCATCGCGATTTCGGTTGCGGCCATCCTCGCGTTCATCGGCCAGCGGCTGCGGCAACCGCTGCTCCTTGCTTATCTGCTCGCGGGCGTGCTGATCGGTCCGAAGATCGGCTTGGGCATCGTCAGCGACGAGGCGAGCATCCAGACCGTTTCCGAGATCGGCCTGATCCTGCTGCTGTTCATCATCGGTCTCGAGCTCGACCTGAAGAAGCTGCTATCCGCCGGCAAGCCGGTGCTGGTGACCGGCGTGCTCCAGTTTCCGCTTTGCGCGGCGCTCGGCCTCGCATTCTTCGTTCCGTTCGGCTTTCGGATGAGCGGCGGCGATTTCTCGCTGCTCTACGTCGCCGTCTGCCTCGCGCTGTCGAGCACGATGATCGTCGTCAAGCTGCTCTACGACAAGTTCGAGCTCGATACGCTGCCCGGACGCCTCACGCTCGGCGTGCTGATCTTCCAGGACGTCTGGGCGATCGTCGTGCTCGGCGTGCAGCCCAACCTGCGCAATCCCGAGGTCGGCAAGGTGCTGCTTTCGCTCGGCAGCGGCGTGCTGCTCGTCGGCGCGACGCTGCTGATCAGCAAGACGGTGCTGCCACGCGTGTTCCGCTCGGTCGCGAAGCTGCCGGAGCTCGTCCTGATCGGCTCGCTCGCATGGTGCTTCATCGTCTGCGCGGCGGCGAGCGGCGTCGGCCTGTCGCGCGAGATGGGTGCGCTGATCGCCGGCATCAGCATCTCGACGTTTCCGTACAACATGGACGTGATCGCGAAGGTCGTCAGCATCCGCGATTTCTTCGTCACGCTGTTCTTCGTCGCGCTCGGCATGGAGATCCCGATGCCGAGCGGCGGCATCGTCGTGCTCGCGATCATCGCATCGCTGTTCCTCGTCGCCAGCCGCTTCGTCGTCGTGTTTCCGATCCTGCGCGCGCTGCGCCAAGGCCATCGGACGAGCCTTCTGCCGTCGATCAACCTCGCGCAGATGAGCGAGTTCTCGATGGTGATCGCGGCGATCGGCCTCGCGTATGGCCACATCGACACGAAGACCGCGACGCTTCTGATCTTCGTGTTCGCGATCACGTCGGTTGCCTCGACGTACCTCATCGGCTACAGCCACCCGCTGCAGGCGACGCTCGCACGCTGGCTTTCCAGGGCATCGCTGAAGGATTTGGATGCGTCCGACGGCGCGGAGGAGGACGCGGATGCCGGTCCGGAGAAGGACGTCGTGCTGCTCGGCTTTTTCACCGATGCGAGCGCACTCGTCCACGAATACGAAATGGGCGAGACGCCGAACGCGCAGGCGATGCTCGAGCGCCTGCTCGTCATCGACTTCAATCCGGAGGTGCACGCGGAGCTGTCGCGCCGGGGCATCGCCTGCCGTTACGGCGACGTCGCCAACATGGACACGTTGCATCACGCCGGCGTGCATGCGCCGAGGCTCGTCGTGTCGACGATTCCGGACGCGATTCTGAAGGGCACGAGCAATGCGCGGCTGCTGCGGCTCGTGCGCCGCTTGTGGCCCGAGGCGAAGGCAATCGTGACGGCGAGCGGTCCGACGTCGGCGATCGAGCTCTACGAGGCGGGCGCCGACTTCGTGTTCGTGTCGAGGCTGCACTCGGCGACGCAAATGGCGTCGATCGTCGAGCAGGCGCTCGACGACGATTTCGCGGCGGTGCGAGAAGCGCACATCGCGCAGATCCGGCGGCGGCGCGAGGTGCTCGCCTAGCAATCGTCTTCAAAGACCCGCGGCCCGACCTCGACGACCGTCACATCGGCGGCACGAGCCCGTCCTTGCCCACGGCGATGCGTGACGCCGCAAGCGAGCCGTCGGGGCGGATCGTGGCGTTGAACATCACGTGCGCGCCCGGCACGACCATCTCGCGGGTTCCCGGCTCGAACGTCACGATCGGCACGTCGGGCGGCACGAGCAGCGTCTGCTGACCGTCCTTGTACTTGAGCGTGAGTCGCCGCCCGTCATCGATGCCGACGACCTCGGCGACGGTCGCATTCGTCATCATGCTGCCCGGTCGCAGATCCCACGGGTAGTGACCTTCGCCGCTGCCGCGGCCCGATTCGGGAAACACGAGCACCTCGAGCGCGCGCAACGTGCCGTCGGGTTGCGGCATGCTCGCGGCGCCGACGAAGCTTCCCTGCCTGATGGCGTCGGGTGTCAGGCGAACGACCGCCGAGACCGCGTAGTTGTCGGCCAGGTCGACGTTGACGAGCTGATTCGTACGTGTCCTGACCTGCAGCTTGGCTCCCTCGATCGATGCGACGTCGCCTCGGATGCGCTGCGTGGACGGCTGCGCGGAGACGGGCGCCGCAACGGCGAGCGCCAACGCGACGACGATCAGGTGAATGGCACGCATGGCTCGACGCTCCCGTATGACTGCACGTCGAATGCAAACAGCCTCGGGCGCCTTGCTAATCCCGGCGGATCAGCGCGATCGCCGCCGCGATCATGCTCGCGAAGAACACGAACGTCCACCCGGCGATCGACAGGCCGAGGAACACCCAGCCCTTCTCGGCGCATTCGCCGCTGCCTTCGAGCACCTTGCGCACGACGTCGGTGAACGGCAGCGTGTCCATCATGTACGAAAGCCCCATGCCGCACGCCGGCACCTGGTCCTTTGGCAGCGCCTGCAGCCAGATCTGGCGCGCCGCGAACGCCGCGCCCGCGCCCGCGATGATCACCGTAAGCACCGCATAAAACGCCGCGCCGGCTCTTCGCGGGTTCTGAATCGCCGCAATCAGGAAGACGATCCCGACCGCCGACACGCAGACGCGCTGGAACATGCAAAGCGGACACGGCTCGAGGCCCTCGCCATACTGAAGCCACAGCGCCCACGCCATCAGCGCGGCGCAGACGATGAAGCCGAGGAGGTACGCCGCGCGACGCGGCGGCAGAACGATCAGCGCGAGCGACGCGACGCCGAGCGTCATCACGAACACGCGATACGCGGATTCCGACATCGCGGGCTGCGCGCCGAACGAGCGCAGCAGGAATTCCTGTCCGATCAGCGCGACGGACAGGACGAGCGCGGCCCAGGGCCACGGAATGGCGGCGTATCGGTTCATCGGACGCAAATGTGAACGATCGAAATGACGATGACGAAGCGAATGTTCAGCGCTGCGAGCGTTCGAGCGCCTGGTCGAGATCCCAAACAATGTCGTCGAGCGATTCGAGGCCGACCGACAGCCGGATCATCTCCGGCGAAACGCCGGCCGCGCGCTGCTCGTCGCAGTCGAGCTGGCGATGCGTGGTCGAAGCGGGGTGAATGATAAGCGTCTTCGCGTCGCCGACGTTCGCGAGATGGGAAAGGAACTGCGCGGCCTCGATGCAACGGACGCCGGCTTGCGCACCGCCTCGGACGCCGAACGTCAGGATGCCACCCGCGCCGCGCGGCAGGTAGCGCTGCGCCAGCGAATAGCCGGGGCTGCCTTCGAGCAGCGGGTAGTTGACCCATTCGACGGCCGGGTGCTGCGCGAGGTGCCGCGCGACTGCGAGTGCCGATTCGCAATGGCGCGGCATCCGCAGGTGCAGCGTCTCGATCCCTTGCAACAGCAGGAACGCCGACAGTGGCGACAACGTCGGACCGAGCGTGCGCATCGTTTCCATCCGCGCCTTCATCGTGAAGCCGAAGTCGCCGAACGTCTCGTGGAAGATCACGCCGTGATACCCGCGCGACGGCTCGGTCATCTGCGGGAAGTTGCCGTTGTCCCAGCGGAACTTCCCCGACTCGACGACGATGCCGCCCATCGTCGTCCCGTGTCCGCCGAGATACTTGGTCAGCGAATGCACGACGATGTCGGCGCCGTGCTCGAACGGGCGGCAGAGGTAAGGCGAGGCGAGCGTGTTGTCGACGACGAGCGGCACGCCGGCGGCGTGCGCGATGTCGGCGATCGCCGCGATGTCGGCGACGTCGAGCTGCGGATTGCCGATCGTCTCGGCATAGACGCACTTCGTCGAAGGCTTGAGCGCACGGCGGAAATTCTCCGGATCGGCGCCGTCGACGAACGTCGCGTCGATGCCGAACTGCGCGAACGTCACCGCGAGCTGCGAGTACGAGCCGCCGTAGAGCGTGCGTGCCGCGACGATGTGGTCGCCCGCGCGCGCCAGCGTGAGGAAGGCGAGCATCTGTGCGGCCATCCCGGTCGCCGCCGCCAGTGCGGCGCGCCCGCCCTCCAGCGCCGCGACGCGCTCCTCGAGGGCTGCCACGGTGGGATTCGAGATTCGCGAGTAGACGTTGCCGAACGTCTGCAGATTGAAGAGCGACGCCGCGTGGTCCGCGCTGTCGAAGACGAACGACGTCGTCTGGTAGATCGGCAGCGCGCGCGCGCCGGTCTGCGCGTCGGGAATCTGCCCGGCGTGCAGGCAAAGCGTGTCGAAGCCGAACCGGTGATCGGGCATCCGCGGGCGAGCACGAGCGGCGGCGAATGCCGCCTTCGGGCGCGATTATGCTGGAGCCGGCCAACCGGTGCGGCGCACGCGTGCAACCGCGAGAATGCGCGTCAGCCTGCGATCGCGGGCCGCCGCGACGAGATGACGCCGGTGTTGACGCCGGCCCAGTTGAGACCGCCGAGAAGCCGCGCGTGCTCGATCTTGACGCAGCGATTCATCACCACGTCGAGGCTGGCGGCGCTCGCGCGCCGCGCCGCTTCGTCGTTGACGATGCCG
>DATJFI010000018.1:0-55193 GCA_035495715.1 Casimicrobiaceae bacterium | reverse complement strand
TTCGACGCAACGCTCGACCGGATGGGTGGGCTCCGAAATATCCTCATCGACGATGCGGTCCTCGAGGAACTGCGAAAGAAGCCGCGCCAGATGCTCGGCAAGGACTGGTACGAAGCTGCCTACGCGGATGGTCGCAATGTCTCGACAGAGCAGGCAATGAGCGAGACGATTGCTTGGCTGGAGCGTGACGGCGACGTGTAGCTCGTGACCAAATTCATGATCAACCAAGACGGCGCCACTTTCTACCTGAACGGCAACACGGGGTTCAGGCCGGCGTATGGCGCAAACGGGGTCTTATACACTGTCGTTCCGACTCCCTGACGCGGCGGCGGGCGATCGTCCAAGGTACGCAGGCATGGACGTTGAACGTCCGCTTTTGCTCGCGGCGATTGGCCGCTTCTGAAAGTTACCCACGTTTCGTGGACAGTTCCAGACGGGCACAATGCATTAGGAGGGCTGTGTCATCGAACGCAGGAAACGCCGGCACCCTACCCGGGATTTCAAGCTTGAAGCAGTGCGATTGGCTGCCATTGGCGACAAGACCAAGGCCAAGGTGGCGCGGGAACTGGGCGTTCGGGTAAACCAGCTGCGCCAATGGCGCCTGGACTTCGAAGAAGAGGAACGCAACGGCGTTCCCAAGCAAGAGCTCGCCACCACTGAGCAAGACCTCGGGACTCTCCGGCGTGAGAACGCCAGGCTACGGGAGGAGAACTTGCGGCGAAACATCCCAACGCTGTGCCCGGCAATACCGCAACAACGTCCGCAGAGGTCGGAAGTTGCGCAGTGGTGTGCTTCTGGCTAACCCTCCGGCTTGGCGTCCAATTTCGGTTTGGTCTCTCGTCCCCACCTCCTGGGGTCTTCGTTGTGCATCTTTTCCATGGCCTTCGCGGTAGCGGGATGTTTTTCCACCACATGCCTGGTCATCGTTTTCACCATTTCGTCCCGGGTTTGCGCCGAAAGCTTTTGATCGCAAGGTCCCCAAGTTCACGGCGGGTCATGACCTTCAGGAAAGACTTCCCTTCTTGGTCACTGCGGAGTGAGCCACAAGCGTCGATCAATTCCAACGACCGGCTCTACCAGTCACACTGTAACGGCCCGCACCCAGCAACGCGATGGCGATCGGCACGGTGAGATATAGACCTTGCAGTTCGAGCGCCCATCCGCCCTCCGGGGAGAGCTGCAAGAGCTGACCGGTATGGACGAGCAGGATCGCGACGATCATGTTGATCGCGATAACGAGGGCCGCGGCGCGGGTCCAAAGACCGATGACGACGAGAAGCGGTGCGATGACCTCGCCCACGTAAACGAGGTAACCAAACGGCTCCGGCAGTCCGGCCTTTTCGACCATATCCAGAATGAAGCCCGGTCCGCCGCGAATCTTGCTGATACCATGCAACAGAATAAGGAGGCCGAGACTCAGTCGCAGTACCAGTTTTCCTACGTCGGCTGCTGCTTCGATCGTTGCAAGATGCTCCGGCGGTGCGCGATCCACGATGGCTTCTCCTTTCGTGCTTGAATTGGAACGGCTATCCGTTCACTCGACGTCGTTGCTGCGGGGCAAACGCTGCTTCTCGTGCCTGAGACGCAAGCTCAATCATAGCTTTTTGCCGACGCCCGCCCGCTTTGCGAGCCATTCGCCACCGCGTTTGACAATGCGGAAGCGGGTCATAAATAATTCTGGAGGAGCAACCCTCCCCGATAACCGCAAAACCGGCGTAAACGCCGGCGCTTAGGAGGAATCGATGATCGCGAAATGGACGTTCGGCGCCGTGGTCGCCGGGATGCTTGTCGCCGGTGCAAGTGCCGCCGCCGAGCCCGATTCGTTGCTATCGCAGATCAAGGAACGTGGCTCGATCGTGATCTGCGAAGCCGCCTACCCGCCGTACAACGTGAAGAATCCGAAGAGCGGGGACTGGGAAGGCCTCGACGTCGATCTCGAAGGCGAGATCGCGAAAGATCTGGGCGTCAAGATCCAGCGCGTCGACACGAGCTTCGCCGGCCTGATCCCGAGCATCAACACGCACAAGTGCGACCTGTCGACCGCGGCGACGTACATCACGCCCGCACGCGCCGAGCAGGTGCTGTTCACGCGGCCGTTCGCGGCCGAGACGAAGACCGTGTTCGTGCCGGCCACGTCGAACGCGAAGACGTACGAGGACATCGACAAGCCCGGCATCACGATCGTCACGCGCGCCGGCACGGCCGAGGAAACGTACGCGAAGCACTTCTTCAAGCACGCGACGATCAAGGTACTGACGTCCGACGCGACGCAGCCGCATCTCCTGGAGGTCGCGGCCGGGCGCGCGGACGCCGCGTTCGCGGGCTACGTCGGAAGCCTCATCTTCATGAAGCAGAACCCGAACCTCAAGCTGCGCCCGCTCGGAGACAAGCTCCTCGATCCAACGCCGTTCGCGTTCATGCTGCCGCGCGGCGAATACCACTTCCAGCAGTACCTCGACGTCGTCTTCAACGATCTCGAACGCTCGGGCAAGTTGAAGGAAATCACCGACAAGTGGATGTCGAGCCTCAAGTGAACGGGGTGCGGGCGCACGTCTAGCACGTGTCCCCCGCTACCCGCTAGCGCTTCGCGCGCCGGCTCGCGCGGTTTCCGAGTGACCGATACGGGTACCACAGCCTCCGCACCGCGCGGGATTTTCTTCGCGGGCTCGCGATTTCGCGTCGATCGCGCGAGCGCGATCTCGTTCATAGCCGGGATCGCGCTGGTGTACGCGGTGTTCCATGCAGTCGACTGGAAGTTCGTCGCGACGCTCGACTTCCACGTCCTCGTCGAGTATTGGCAGCCGCTCGCCCGCGGCGCGGCGATGACGCTCGGCATCACGGCATCGTCGCTTGCAGTGGGCTTGAGCGTCGGCGTGGTCATCGCGATCCTCCTGCAACTGCCGATCGGCCCGTTGCGCTGGCTGATCGTGGCCTACGTGGAGCTGTGGCGCAACACGCCGCTGATCGTCCAACTCTTCTGGGTGCACTTCGGCCTGCCGGTACTCACCGGCATCTCGACGACTGCGCTTGAAAGCGGCTTTATCGCATTGACGTTGCAGTCGAGCGCGTACCTCGCCGACATCGCGCGCGCCGGAATTCAGGCGGTTCCCCGCGGACAATGGCAGGCGGCGCGCGCGCTGGGCCTCCCGGCGTGGTCGCTCTGGCTCGAGGTGATCCTGCCGCAGGCGCTGAAGGTCATGATTCCCGCATTCGCGAACCTCGCGCTGAGCTTCCTGAACGGCAGCGCGTTGCTGGGCCTCCTGCAGGTCGGCGAGCTGATGACCGTCGCCGCGAAGATCAGCGATTACACGTTCAAGCCGATCGAGATCATGAGCGCTGTCGGGCTCGTGTATCTGCTGCTCAATTTGCTCGTCGCGCGGCTCGCCCGCTGGCTCGAGCTCGCAACGCGGATTCCGCGTTAGGCCCGCGCGGCGCCTTCGATGCACTTTCATTTCGATACGACCGTCATCGTTCGCCACCTGCCCGAGCTTTTTGCGGGGGTGGAACTGACGGTGCTGCTCGTGATGGTCTCGCTCGGCGTGGGCACGGTGCTCGGTATGATCGCGTGCATCGGCAAGCTTCTGGGGCGAGGGTTGCTGTGCTGGATCGCGTCGGCGTACGTCACCGTGATGCGCGGGATCCCGGAAATGGTCGTGATGTTCTGGATCTACTACTGCGGGCCGCTGATCCTCGATACGCGGCTGTCGTCGTTCGCCGCGGCCGCCACGTCGATGTCGCTCTACGCCGGCGCGTTTCTCGCCGAGATCTTCCGCGCCGGCATCCTCGCCGTTCCGCGTGGGCAGACCGAGGCTGCGCGCGCGCTCGGCGTTCCGGAGCTTTTCACATGGGCCGAGGTGATTCTTCCGCAGGCGCTGCGGATGATGATCCCGGCATTCATCGGTGTCGTCACGCTGATCGTCAAGGTGTCGGGGCTCGCGTCGGCGATCGGCGTCGCCGAGCTCGTTTACCAGGCGAACATCGTCAGTGGACAGAGCTATCGCTATTTCGAGCTTTTCACGGCAGTGGGCATCTTCTATTTCGCGCTGATCTTTCCGCTGAGCCTGCTCGCACAGCGCTACGAGCGCGTCCTCGCCCGTAGGACGCGATGAGCGCAGGCGTCGATGGGTTTTCGGTGTCCGACAGTTCGCCCGCGACGCGGGAGGCCTCGCAAGGTGTTCCGAGCGCGGCCGACGACATCATCCGCTGCGATGCGCTGACGCGCCGTTATGGGGCCTTCACGGCACTCAGGGCGATCGATTTTCGTGTGCGTCGCGGCGAAGTGGTGTGCGTTGTCGGCCCGTCGGGTGGAGGCAAGTCGACGCTCCTGCGGACGATCAACGGGCTCGAAAGCTTCGACGAAGGGTCGATCGTCGTCGACGGCATCAGGCTTCCCGGCAGTCGTGGCGACGTGATCCGGATCCGTCGCGAAGTGGGCATGGTGTTCCAGAGCTTCAACCTGTTTCCGCACATGACGGTGCGCCGAAACGTAGCGCTTGCGCCGATGCGTGCGCGCGGCGTCGGCCGCGACGAGGCGAACGCGCGTGCCGAGCGGCTCCTGCGCCGCGTCGGCATCGCCGATCAGATCGACAAGTACCCCGAGCAGCTTTCCGGGGGTCAGCAGCAGCGTGTCGCGATCGCGCGTGCGCTCGCGATGGAGCCGCGCGTCATGCTCTTCGACGAGCCCACGTCGGCGCTCGATGCGGAGATGGTGAGCGAGGTGCTGCAGGTGATCCGGGAGCTCGTCGGAACGGGCATGACAATGGTGATCGTCACGCACGAGCTTGGCTTCGCGCGCGAAGCGGCGGACCGGATCGTGTTCATGGAAAGCGGAACGATCGCCGTCGAAGCGCCGCCGCGACAGTTCTTCGCCAATACGACCGACAGCCGCCTCGCGTCGTTCCTCTCGAAGGTGCTATGACACACAGCACGCTTTCGTTCTCTCGTTGAGCGCGCCAGGAGCAGCGATCATCATGTCCCCACAATCAACGTCGTTCACGCTGCGAAGCTTCCTCGCGCAGGTCGAAGCGAACGACCCGCAGGAGCTGTTGCGGGTTCACGATCCGGTGAACCTCGACTACGACTCGAGCGCGTTCGTGATGGAGATGGAGAAAACCGGCCGCTCGCCGGTCGTCTGGTTCGAGAAGGTGGGTGGGTCGCGCTTGCCCGTCGTCACGAATGTCTTCGGCTCGCGGCGCCGCTATGCGCTGGCGCTCGGCGTCCCCGTGGAACGCCTGATCGAGGAATGGGCGTCGCGCAACGACCGCACGCTGGAGCCGGTCGTACGCAACAACGGCGCGATTCACGACGTGGTCCGCACCGGGAGGGACGTCGATCTCGCGTATCTGCCGATCATGCGCCACTTCACCGAAGACGCGGGTCCCTACATCACCAACGCGATCATCGTCGCGAAGGACCCGGACAGCGGTGTTCGCAATGCGAGCTTTCACCGAATGCAGGTCAAGGCTTCGAACCGCATCGGCACGAGTCTCCACAGCCGACGCCATCTCTGGAACTACGTGCAGCGCGCAGAGGAGCGCGGACAGGACGTGCCGGTTGCGATCGTCATCGGCGCGCACCCGCTGTTCACGTTCGGTGGACTCTGGAAGGGACCGATCTCGACCGACGAATACGCGGTGATCGGCGGCATGATGGGTGCGCCGCTCGAGATCGTGCCGTGCGCGACGGTACCGGTCGAAGCGCCGATCGACGCGGAGATCGTGCTCGAGGGCCGCATCCTGTGCAAGGCGAGGGAGCCGGAAGGTCCGTTCGCGGAGTTCACCGGCTACGCGTCAGCGCGCTCGACCGAGCACGTGATCGAGATCTCGGCGATCACGCACCGGCGCGATGCGCTCTACCAGGACATCGTCCCGGGCATCTCCGACGAGCATACGGGTCTGCTCGCCGTTCCGTCCGAGGCGCGGTTGCTGCGTACGCTGCGCCAGCACTTTCCCAACACGACTGCGGTGTCGTATCCGAAGTCCGGAACGTGCCGGCTGCACGCGTACGTCGCGCTGCGCAATCCGGCGCCGGGACAGGCACGAAACGCAGCGGCCGTCGCACTCGGCGACGACCTGAGTCTCAAGCTCGTCGTGGTCGTTGACGACGACGTGAACGTCCTCGACGATCGCGACGTGCTATGGGCGATGGCCACTCGGATGCAGGCCGATTCCGATATCGACGTCATCCGCAACGCAATGGGGGCGATCCTCGATCCGTCGAATCACGCGGGCATGACCGCGAAGATGATCGTCGACGCGACGCGTCCCGGCGGCGATTTCCCGCCGCGGCACACGCTGCCCGCGGATGCGGTCGAGCGGGCGCGCAGGCTCCTCGCGAAGTCGTTCGGCTGACGCTTCGCGCGCCCGGGCCGTGAGCGCCGCCCCGTCGTCGCGATCGTGCAATGCTTCAGCGCGACGTCAGATCCGCGGCTCGCCGTCGGCGTTGACGATGATCGTCCGGCCGGGCGGGCTCGTCGTCTGCACGTGGTGCTCGTATCCGCGGAACGTGTACGTGACGTCCCAGTAGTCGAGCGATCCGACGGAGGCCACGTTCTCGCAGCGCTGCACGTCCTGCGTGTACACCGTGTCCGGCGCGCGGCCGACGTTCGCGCCGATGACCGCACCGCTGGCCGCGCCGATGCCCGTCGCAACATCTTGTCCGTGGCCGCTGCCGATCTGATGGCCGAGGATGCCGCCGACGACGCCTCCGACGATCGCGCCCGGGACGTTGATGCCGTTGCCCGGATCGACGACCTGGCGCTCGACCCAGCAGCGCTGTTGCGGCGGGCCCACGACAGCACGCACGGACGTGACCGGAGCCTCGTAGAGCGTTTCGCCTTGCCGGCGCCGGTAGTCATAGACGACCGGCGGAGCAGACGCAGCAAGGCGCTGCGCGTCGTCGGCCTGGCGCTGCGCTTCCGCCGCTCGGACCTGCGCCGCGTCGGCCTGGATGCGCGCGTCGGTCGCGCTGCGCTGCGCGGCGAGCGCAGCCTGTTCGCTGCGAACGCGCGCGACGTCCTGTGCCGCCGCGGCGCGTTGACTGGCAAGTATCGCGAGCGAGTGCACCTCGTCGTAACGTCCGCCATTCGCCGCGAGATCGTCGGCCTGGCGCAGCGTCACGCTCGCCTGCTGGAGTTCCGCCGGTGCATACGTCACGACCTGCGGATTGCGGCGCGCTGCGTCGAGCGACAACCGCGCGTTGTCGAGCGCGGGGTCGCGTTCCGGAAGCGATGCACATCCCGAGGCCGCGAGGATCGCGGCAACGAGAATGGATGTTGCGGATTTTTCGAACACGATGGCCTCCAACAGGTATTGGACGACGCGGCGTGAGAAGTGTCATGGCGCAAGCCACCGACACCGGAATGTAGAAAGAGGCTAGCCGTCATCGCGATGAAAAGCAGTCGGGCGTCGTCCGATTCGTCTGTCGCGGCGCAACTGACGCATCGTGTAGGGGCAGCAGATCCGCGCCCGTTGCGATTTGTACGTGTTGACGACAGCGGCGAGCGCATCACCGGAGCGATTCGCGCCGGATTGCTAAACATCGTTCGGGCGCACATACTCCTTGCCGCAGTGCCGACCATCGCGGCTCGTTCGTCTGCACGTCAGCCGAAATACGATTCTGCGCGTGGAACGAGGGGGGTTGGCACCCGCGCAGCCGCCAGCACAGAAGCGGCCGTTACATCGACATCGAACCCAGCGCAACGACGGACGCGTGAAGCCGTGCCGCAGTGCGCTGAACGTCTTACATAGCGAGGAGAGACAATGAACAAACAGCGGTTAGTCGGTGGCTTCGTCCTATCGACGGTCACGTTGCTGGGCCTGCTGCTCAGCAATTCGATCTTCGCCGATGCAGGGGGCAGGCGAGCCACCGAGGTCGGATCGATGGGGCCTGTCCCCAAGGCCCAATGCGGTCCTTCGGACCACACCGAAAGCGGATTGCAAGGAGAGACCACCGCATGGGAACGCTCGAGCGGCGACTCGTTGCTTGGCTATAACTGCAATCTCGAGCTCGTCGGCCGGTTCAAGGGGGAAGGCGCCTTTTCGCAGGACGGGCCGTCGTACTTCAGTCACTGCGCCTACATGGCAACGGAGAATGACCCTAATCAGGAACACCCCGGTATCGTCGTGATCGACGTTTCGGATCCCACGCATCCACAGGCGACCGCGTACCTCGACGAAACGGCGGCCGGGCTCAACCCGCACGAGAACAACAAGGTGAACGAGAAGCGCGGACTGCTCGGCCTCGCTCAAAGCAACGGGCCGAACTTCGCGGTGTATGACCTGAACGGGGATTGCGCCCACCCGAAGCTCGCTTCGACGTTCGACGTGCCCGACAGCCACGGGCACATGGGCGGCTGGGCCGAGGACGGCAAGACGTACTACATCGGCCAGCAGTTTCGCGGCGTGCCCGGCATTCTGCCGATCATCGACGTGACCGACCCGTACAACGCCAAATGGCTCCTCAACTGGCCGTTCACCACCGCGAATCCGACGGGTCGGCCACACGACCTTTCGACCAACAAGGACGGCACGCGGTTGTACGCGGGGCAACCTGGAAACTTCGGCGCGCCGGCGAACAATTCTTCGTTCGGCCCGGACGGGCTGGTGATTCTCGATACCAGCGACATCGAATTTCGCTTGCCCAATCCGCAGATCCGCGTCATCAGCACGCTCTTCTGGGATGACCAGGGGCAAGCGGAACAAATGCTGCCATTCTCTTCCCACGGACGCTCGTACATCATCAGCACCGACGAGTCCGGCGGTCAGGCAGGCGCCGGCGGTTTGCCTGCAGCGTGTGCCCGTGGCGCGTCGCCGTACGGATATTCGAACATCATCGACATTACCGACGAGAACAATCCGAGGATCGTCTCGAAGATCATGCTCGAGGTGCACGACCCCGCGAATTGCAATCATTTCATCGGTCAGCCGCTGGACGCAGGCAGCCTTCTCGACTATTCGACCGAACGATGTGCGCTGGATCGTCCGATCAATCCGACGCTGGCCGCATGCGGCTCGAGAGGCACCGGCACCCGTGTGTACGACGTCAGCGATCCCCTTCACCCTGCGGAAATCGCGTACTGGAAGGGGCCGGCTCCGGGAGACGCATTCCTTCCCGGATCGGGGAGCTGGTCGCCGGACACGTCGCGAACGGTCGAAAAGCAGGCGGGTCTCGCGCGCTTCGTCAAGGTTCCCTCCGCCGACGGCAAGGGGCACGAGCTGAATCTGTGGGTCGTCGGCGATGCCAACGGCTT
The DNA here is from genome assembly GCA_035495715.1 of Casimicrobiaceae bacterium. Lineage (GTDB taxonomy): Bacteria > Pseudomonadota > Gammaproteobacteria > Burkholderiales > Casimicrobiaceae > VBCG01. The sequence continues at coordinate 45,943 of DATJFI010000018.1, read as the reverse complement.
TCAGGTTCTTCGCTTCACCGACGACTTCCTGAAGACGCAGAAGGGCAAGGCGATCCACGCGCAAACCGTGGGGAACGACTAAGCCTACGTGAAATGCGCTTCGGCCGGCGGCAAGCGAGCCATCGCAACGTGATATCTCGCTACAGCCTCGCCAGGGCGCTGTTCCTCTGCTCATAAATGGCTCTTCGATCGTCATCGGAGAGCCATTTCTTTGCGTCTATCATGGCGACCCGATGTCCCTGCGCACGATCACCGCCGTCCGCTATGTCACGCCGCTTCGCGAGGGCGGCTCGCTGCCCGCGATCGTGGAGGGCGACGATGCGGGCCTATACGTGCTCAAGTTTCGCGGTGCCGGCCAGGGACCGAACACGCTGATTGCGGAGATCGTCGTCGGCGAGCTTGCGCGGGCAGCCGGCCTCGTCGTGCCGGAGATCGTGCTGGCCGAGTTGCCCCCGGACCTCGCGCGCACCGAGCCCGATCCCGAAATCCAGGACCTGCTGCGTGCGAGCGCGGGACTCAACGTCGCGCTCGACTACCTGCCCGGCGCGACGATGTTCGACCCGGTCGTCGATCGGCCCGACGCAGCGCTCGCAGCCTCGATCGTGTGGCTCGATGCGCTCACGCTGAACGTCGACCGTACGGCGCGCAATCCGAACCTGCTGATGTGGCACCGGCGACTGTGGCTCATCGATCACGGTGCGGCGCTGTACTTCCATCATGGCGCGAGCGACTATCATGCGCGCATCGGCGATGCATTTCCGCTGATCGCCGACCACGTGCTGCTGGCGTTTGCGACATCCATCGAAGACGTCGACGGCGCGCTCGCGCAGCGGTTGACGCCCGCGGTCGTCGACGGGATTCTCGCGTGCGTGCCCGATGCGTGGCTCGAGGTCGATCGCGCGTTTGCGTCCGCGCAGGCGCGCCGCGCCGCATATCGCGATTTCCTGCTCGGCCGGCTCGCCGCGCCGCGCGCGTTCGTGACGGAGGCCGAGCGTGTCAGAACTCTGCACGTATGACTATGCGGTGATCCGCGTGGTGCCTCGCGTCGAGCGCGGCGAGTCCGTCAACGTCGGCGTGATCGTGTCGTGTCCCGCGCGCGGTCTGCTCGACGCGCGGATCGAGCTCGACGCGGCGCGCGTGCGTGCGCTCGACGCATCGATCGACCTGGAGGCCATCGCCGAACACCTCGCGACGATCCCGCTGATCTGTGCCGGCGGAGAAGCCGCGGGGCCGATCGGTCGTCTCTCGCCGCGCGAGCGCTTTCACTGGCTGACCGCGCCACGCAGCACGATCATCCAGTGCTCACCCGTGCATACCGGGCAGTGCCGCGACGACGACGTCGTCGAGCGCCTGCTCGAGACGATGGTCCGGATGCCGAAGCCTGCGTGATCGAGGGTCGGCGATCATCGCTTGGCGCCGCGCTTTTTCGCTGCCCCTGCGCGTTTGGTCGCGCGCTTCCTGGCCGTGCCCGCGCCGCTTCGTGACTTTTTCGCAGCCTTTTTCCTTGCCCGGGTCGCCGGCAACCTCAGAACGGCGTCACCTGACACCGGGTCGGTAACGCCGAGACCCTGGCCGAGGTCTTCGAGCATCTGCCTGACCTGATCCAGCATCGCGATCATCTGCGGTCGCGCGACTTCGATGCTTTTGAAGGTCCGCCATTCCCCGACGAAACAGAACGTCCGGTCTCCCGTCCTGATCAGGCTGCCGCCGAGAAAGCCCTTGAGGTCCGGCCGCATGCTCCGATGCGCATCGACGAATTGCTGTTCGTATCCGGGCTTGACTTTGAACCGAACGACATTGAACGCGGCCATCGTGTCTCCTCCGATCGTTGACTTCGCCGGCAAGCGTCGTGGCCCTGGCGCCCCACCGGCCGGGGTCCGACGAGACTTCATCGGAATGCATGTTACTCGCAGGCGAGCCGTGCGTCCGCCACCCAGGAGCCGGTTAACGAGCAAGGCGAGTAGGATGCGCGGGTTTGAGGATCGACCTTTACCGCAAACGTGAGCGTCATCTTCGCCGTCATTGCGGTCGTGGCCGTCGCGACGCTCGTCGCGCTGGCGCTGCTCGTCCTGTTCGAGCCGCCGCTCGCGTATCGCGTGACAGCTCCCGATGTCCCGCTCGACTCCGATGCGTTCATGCGCATCATCGGCGCGACCTGCGATGCCGAGGTCGCACGCGTGGACGCGTTCGAGGTCATGCACGACGGCGCGAGCTTCTATGCGTCCGAGCTCGCGGCGATCGCGGCCGCGCAAAGAACCATTCACATCGAAGCGTTCATCTTCCACCCGAGTATTGCCGGCGACCGCTTCGTCGCCGCGCTCGCCGAAGCCGCGCGAAACGGGGTGCAGGTTCGCGTCCTCGTCGACGCCATCGGCAGCTTTCCGACGCCCGACCGCTACTTCGATCCGATTCGCGCGAACGGCGGCCACGTCGCGTGGTATCAGCCGATCCGCTGGTTCACGCTGAAGCGCTTCAACAATCGCACGCACCGCGAGCTCGTCATCGTCGATGGCGCGATCGGCTATATCGGCGGCGCCGGCATCGGCGCCCATTGGCTCGATCCCCAGGACGGCTCGCGCGCGTGGCGGGATACGATGGTTCGCGTAACGGGCAGCGTCGTCGCCGGCATGCAGGGTGCGTTTCTCGACAACTGGCTCGAGGCCACCGGCGACATTCTCACCGATCCGCAGCTCTACCTTCCGCCGTCGACGGAAGGGCGACGCAACGCCGTCGTCGTCAGCAGCGTGCCCTCGCCGGCGCGCGGGTCGCGTGCGCGCGTGCTGTTCCAGGTTCTCCTCGCGAGCGCGACGCGATCGATCGACATCAATACGCCCTACTTCCTGCCCGACGAGGGCGGCCGGAACGAGCTGATGCGTGCGGCGCGGCGCGGCGTACGGGTTCGCATCGTGATGCCGGGCAAGGCCAACAATCACCCGATCGCGCGCCGCGCGAGCCGGACGTACTACGGAGAGCTGCTCGACGCCGGCGTGGAGATCTTCGAATACCAGCCGGGCATGATCCACGCGAAGATCTTCATCGTCGACGGGACGTGGTCGGTCGTCGGGTCGACGAACTTCGACAACCGCTCGTTCGAGCTCAACGACGAAGTGAATCTCGCGGCGAACGATCCGGCGCTGGCAACACGATTGCTCGAGGACTTCGCGATGGACCTCGTGCAAAGCGTGCCGATCACGGACGCAGCCTGGCGCGCGCGCTCGTGGCGCGAGCGCCTGGCCGGCGCCGCGAGCCTGCTGCTGGCGCGACAGGTGTAAGGACAGGCGGCGCTGGGGCCGTACTCAGCCGGCTGGGGCGCGACGGCAGCGCTCGACGAGGCGGCGGTAAAGCGCGCGCACGTCGGCGCCTTGCGATCCCGCGAGCTGCGCGTCGAGCTCGGCCTCGCTCGCTCGCTGGTTGCGAAGCGCGCCCTCGAGGAAATCGTCGGTCTCGCCTGCGTGCGCCGCGCCGTCGAGCGTCACGTGGAGGCCGCGTGCAATCCGGTCCACGGCGCCGCGCCAGTCATCGAGCAGATCCTCGTAGTGCACATGCACGGCCGCCACGTCGCGCGCGTCAACGAACGCTTCGACCGGCCGCATGTAGCTCGACCACAACGCCAATCCACGGGCAGTCGGCATGTCGTTGCCGAGCGAGCGCGCGACTTCGAGCGGGTTGCGCACGCACACGACGTAGACGGGCCGATACCCGTTCTCGCGCAGTGTACGGTGCCAGAGCGGCGCGAGAACGCAGATCCGCGGATCCTTGATCAGGATGACGGGTGCGTTCGCATACTCCGAGTCGAGTACCTCTTTCGCGTTGAGCCGGAACTCCTCGACCAGCGGGCCGCCGGGCGGCAACGTGAAATCGACGCGATCCCAGTCGGCGCCGAGGTACTGCATCAGACGCGCGTTCAGATCGTTGATCGCTTCGGTCTCCCAGAAGCCCTTCGGGTTTATGCCGAGCCTCGCCGCGACGATCCGTTGCGGCAGGAAAGCGCCGCAAAGATTGAGCACGCGCGCGAGCGCCGACGTCCCGCTGCGATACGCGCCGAGCACGACGATGGCCGTTTTCGAACCCGCCATCCGCAAGGGCTTGCCGCGTGGACCGGGCGCCGCCGTGCGCGTTCGTTCCCGCCACTCCGCGGCGAGCGCGCGCAGGAGCGCGGGGGCGATGCGGTCACCGCGGCCGGCGCGAAGCTCGGCGCGGAGCAGGACGTCCCGATTCGCCGGATGCAGCGGGCTGAACGGATTTGCGGGTCTCATGTCGCTCGCAAGCGCGCGCGCGAGACGCGCTTCCGCCTCGGCATGCCTGGCGCGATCCGCCACGGAGTCCTTGCACGGATCGCGGAAGTACAGGCGCTCGGGCACGATGACGGGCTCGACGTCGCATGCCGCGCGCTCGCGCAGATCCGCGCCGTGCTCGACGACATCGCGGAATCCGCCCACGGCATCGAAGATGTCGCGCGCGATGAACAGATTGCTGCTCGAGTCGATCACGTTCGGAATCATGATCGTGAAGCTCGCGGGCTCCGAGCCGAACGATTCGCCGGGACGCGCGACGACTTCTCCAGTCGAGGCCACGCCGCCGGCGGGGTGGGCGACGCGGGAAAAACCCCACAGCGAGGCCGGCCGCGCGATTTCGGCGACCATCCGCTCGAGGCGTCGTGGCGCAAACCATTCGTCGCCCGCGAGGAACGCGAGGTAGCGACCGTCGGCCTGCTTCGCGCCCTCGTTGGCCGCCAACGCCGCGCTCGCGTGTGCGGTGGTGAGGACGCGCGACGCAATGTCGAGCGTCGGCAGGCGGCGCGCGAGGAGGGCCGCCGTATCGTCGGTGGACGCATCGTCGACGACGACGAGCTCGAAATTGCGATAGATCTGCGCAGCAACCGAATCGAGTGCGCGCTCGAGGGATCGCGCATGATTGCGCGCCGTGAGAATGACGCTGACGCGTGCAGCGGCCGCCGGCGTCGCCATGCGTTCCCGCTCGCGCGCCGTGTATTCGCGGACGAGCGCCTCCTGCCGCTCGTTGGCTCGCGGCGCCAGCAGCTTGGCGAGGACGAGGCCCAGGTTGTGGCGGAACGTCGGATCGTTCCAGCTGGAACGCTCGCATGCCTCCCACAGGCGCTCGAGTGCCTCGCGATAGTGCATGCGCTCGAACTGCACGACGCCCAGCATGTGAACCGATTCGATGTCGGCGGGATCGTGCGCGATCGCCTGTCGGTAGAGCCGCTCCGCTTCGCGCAGCGCCCCCGTCCGGTGTACGGCGAGCGCATGGAAATGCAAAAGCGACGGTTTGCCCGGTGCAGGCGCCTGAAGATGAAAAGACGACGGTGCATCCGATGCCAGCGCGCCGTGGCAGTGCTTGAAGCGCTTGCCGCTGCCGCAGTGGCACGGGTCGTTGCGGTTCATCGCGCGTTCGGGCATTGCATCGAAGCAGTGAAAAGTCCCAACCGCCTTTGATAGTATCGCGATCGACGCCGATTCCCGCAGTGTCGTGCGATGGATGAAAAGCCGACGGATCACGCGAACATCACATGGCAGCCGAGCCGCGTCACGAGCGCGGAGCGCGAGCGGCTGTTCGCGCACGAAGCCGTCACGCTCTGGCTGACAGGACTGTCCGCGGCCGGCAAGTCGACGCTCGCTTTCGAAGTGGAGCGCCGGCTCATCACCGCAGGACACGCCGCGGTCGTTCTCGACGGCGACAATCTGCGCCACGGACTGAGCCGGGATCTCGGGTTTGGGCCGAACGCGCGGCACGAGAATCTGCGCCGCGTCGCGGAGGTGGCGAAGCTCATGAATGGCGCCGGTCTCATCGTCCTGAGCGCGTTCATCTCGCCGTACCGTGACGACCGGTCGATGGCGCGCGACATCATTGGTGCGGGGCGCTTCTGCGAGGTCCATGTGGCGGCAAGCCTCGAGGCGTGCGAGGCGCGCGATCCGAAGGGTCTCTACCGGCGTGCGCGCCGGGGCGAGATCGCCGAGTTCACCGGAATATCGGCGCCGTATGAAGCGCCCGAGCATCCGGCGCTCACCCTCGACACGGAAGCCGACGGGGTCGATGCGTGCGCGGTGCAGCTCATGCGCCTCATGGCGCCGTATCTCGGATCGCGTCGCGCCGAGGCCCAGTAGTCGGCGCGCCCTGTACTGGGGAACTGGATGAGGCGTTCGCCGTCGCCGGCTCGCGTGACGATCGCATCCGCGTCCGCGATTCCGACGCGATCGATCGTCGCGCTGTCGTTTGGCGCGTGCGGCTCGTCGGCTTCGCTGCGAGCCTGCGACCCGCTCCTGCCGCGCCTCGCTTCCGAGTTCGGCGTCGGCCTTGGAGCGGCCGCTCGCACCGTCACCGCATTTGCAATCGCGTACGGCGTGCTGCAACTCGCATACGGACCGATCGGCGATCGCTACGGGCGATACCGAACGGTCACGATCGCCGCGCTCGCGTCGGCGTTGGCGTCGTTCGCGTGCGCGTCGGCGCCGACGCTCGATGCGCTCGTCGCCGCGAGAATGCTTGCCGGCGCGGCGGCAGGCGCTCTGATTCCGCTTTCCATTGCCTGGATTGGCGACGTCGTCACGTACGAGCGCCGGCAGACGGTGCTTGCGCGATTTCTGGTGGGGCAGATGTTCGGGATTGCGTTCGGGCAGTTGCTGGGCGGGATCGGCGCCGACTACTTCGGCCCCCGCTACGTGTTCGTCGCGCTCGGCGTCTGGTTCGTCGGGACGGCATCGTTGATGTGGCGCTTTGGACCGCCGCCGACTCATTCGCCATCGCCACCGGCCGATCGCGGCGTCGTCATGCGCTTCGTTTCCGTCCTGAGGGTGCGCTGGGCGCAGGTCGTGCTCGTCACCGTCTACCTCGAAGGCGTGGTGCTCTTCGGCGCGCTCGCCTTCATTCCGACGCATCTGCATCTTGCCTACGGTTTGCCGCTGACGGTCGCGGCGTCGATCGCGATGCTCTACGGCGTGGGCGGCATGGCGTTCGCCGCACTTTCGCGCATTCTCGTGCAACGCCTCGGGGAGGCGGGGCTTGCAGCCGGCGGCGCCGTTCTTCTCGGGACATCTCTGGCGATCATCGCGCTCGGCAGCGTCGCTTTCGTTGCGACGTTGTGTTGTTTCGTGGTCGGCTTCGGCCTGTACATGCTTCACAACACGCTGCAGGTCAACGCCACGCAAAAGGCGCCCGCGCAGCGTGGCAGCAGCCTCGCGCTGTTCGCCGCCTGCCTGTTCGTCGGGCAATCGAGCGGCGTCACGCTGGCCGGTTACGCGGCCGACCGATTCGGAACCGCGCCGACGATCTTCGTGGAAGGCGCGTTCGTGCTGGCCCTCGGCCTGCTGTTCGGTGCAGTGCTTCGCGGACGACGCGCTGCAACGGTGCGATGATTCGCGAATCGCGGGAAGCCAACCCCGGTGATATGCTTTGCGCATCATGGCCCGCAGCCGCGCGTCGCTTCTGCATCCGCGCCAGCTCGAAGCGATCGTCGTCGTGGCCGAGACGCGCTCGGTTCACGCCGCAGCCCGCCGGCTTGGCGTTCCGCAGCCGCAACTGTCGAGGCTCGTCGCGGCGGCAGAAAGCACGCTCGGGCTGAAGCTCTTCGAGCGCTCGCGATCCGGGATGCAGGCGGCGGCGTCCGCGAGCGAGCGCGTCATCAAGGAGGCGGCATTCGCGCTCGAGGCGTTGCGCGACGTCTCGAAGTCGGCGCGCGAGCGCGTTCCGACGATCCGCCTCGGGTGCCTGCCGCGCGTCATGCACGTGCTGATCCCGCATCTGCTCGCCGACATCGGCGAGCACGACGTCGACTACCGGCTTCAGGTATCGGTCGGGACGTCGAACGAAGTCGCCGCCGAGTTGCAGGCGGGTCACGTCGACGTCGTCATCGGCCGTCGCGTCGCGCCTGACCGCGAGAACGGCATCCAGCTCGTCGCCGACCGGCTCTATACCGAGCGCACCGTCGTCGTCTGCGGCCATACAAACCCGCTCATCGGCGCCGGGCCCGTGCATGTGTCGAAGCTCGTCCGGCACCAGTGGCTGTTGCCGAAGCGCGGCTTCTATTCGCGTGACATACTCGACTCGACGGTGTCGCGCGCCGGCTTGCCGCCGATCGTGCCGATCATCGAGTCGAACTCGTTCGACTCGAGCCTGTCCGTTGTCGCTGTCACGCGGTTCCTGACCATCGCGCCCGAGTTCTTCGCGCGGCGCCTCGAGCGGCTCGGGCTCGTTCGCATCATTCCGATGAAGCCCGCGCTCGTCACCGGGCCGTTGATGCTGCAATACCAGCAGCGGCAGCGCTCGCATCCGGGCTTCGAGGCGTTCCGCAGCGCCGTCATGCTCGCCGCCAGGAAGGTTCGCGCCCTCGAATAGCGCCACGGCGTTGCCGCACTGCCTTTGCGCAGGATCGATCGCGAATCGATGCGGATACCGCATCATGTAGTCCCGAATTGCGCATTATTGACATCGACATCCGGTTGGATGAACGTTTCGCACATCGCATCGGCCGCGCCGCGACGGCGTCCGTGCGCAGCGACGCGTTAGAAACCCGGGAGGAGACTGGATGATCATCGACGCGCGGTGCCGCCTCACAACCGAAAAGGATTCGGAGTACTTCCGCAAGCAGACGGCCAAGTCCGGCATGTTCGGGAGGATCGCGGCGTTCCGTGACGGCACCGAGGAAACGTTCTTCGACGAGATCGGCGAGGCGGGCGTCACTACCGCCGTTTCGGTGTCCGGCAACAATCCGGGCATGAAGCTCGGGTACAAGGAACTGCCGAATCGCACGACGTCGAACGACATGATGGCGGAGGTGCAGAAGCGTCAATGGGGTCGGTTCATCGGCGTGGCCGGCATCGACTCGGGCGGCGTGTACCACGAGCCGATCGCGGAAATCCGCCGCTGCGCCGGAATGGGCCTCCGCGCGATCTTCATCGAACCCGGCCGCTCGCCCGGTTGCGATCTCGACGACCGGCGCCTCTATCCGATCTACGAGGAATGCGTCAAGCTGGACCTCACGCTCATTCCCCAGACGTCGGGACCGCTCGGCGGCAAGAACATCGACTATGCGAACCCGGTGCATATCGAGCGCGTCTGCGAAGACTTTCCGGACCTGCGCATCATCTGCGGGCACGGCCACTATCCGTACGTGCGCGAGATCATCACCGTGGCGACGCGCCGCGACAACATCTACCTGTCGCCCGACGTCTACCTTCGTATGCTCGGCAAGGACGACTGGGTCGAAGCGATCAACGGCAACTATCGCGCGTACTTCGGCAATTACGGTATCGCCGATCGGTTCGTTTTCGCGAGCGCCTATCCGCTGTTCGACCTCGAGGATTACGTGCGCTTCTTCTTCTCGCTGCCATGGAAGCGGGAAGTGCTGAACCGTATCCTCTACCGGAACGCGCTTCGGGCGCTGAAGCTCGAGGACGATCCGACGTTCCGGAAGATGTACAAGCTCGATCTTCCCGACGAGGAGGTCGATCCGACGCCGGAGTTCATCAGGAAGGAGCGCGCGCGGATGTGAAAGCGGCGCTCGTTCGCGAATTCGGCGGCCCCGAATGCCTCGTCCCCACAGACGTTGCCGATGCGGTCGCCGGGCATGGCGAGGTGCTGGTCCGTGTCGCGGCCTGCGGCGTCAACAACGTCGATCTGCAGATACGGCGCGGCGCCCGCGCAAGACTGCCGCTGCCGCACATCTGCGGCGGCGAAGTCGCGGGCACCGTCGCCGCGCTCGGTGCCGGCGTGAGCGAGCCGGCCGCGAGCACCAGGGTCGCGGTCGTCCCTTTCGTGGGTTGCGGTCGCTGCGAGTGGTGCCGGCGTGGTCGCGCGACGATCTGCGAGAAGCGCGACACGCTCGGCCTCATGCGACCCGGCGGCTACGCCGAATATGTCGCCGTTCCCGCGGTCAACGCAATCCCGCTGCCCGCGGGGCTCGATCTCGAAGCCGCTGCCGCGCTGAGCCTCGCCGGTCTCACCGCATGGCACATGCTGATCACGCGTGCGCGCCTGCAACCCGGCGAGGACGTTCTCGTGCTTGGCGGAGCGAGCGGTGTGGGCAGCATCGCGATTCAACTGGCGCGCGCGTGCGGCGCGCGCGTCATCGCGACGGCGAGCGAAGGGACCAAGGCGGAGCGCGCGATGGCGCTTGGCGCAGAGGCGATCGTCGACGCGCGTCGGCCAGGCTGGTCGCGACAAGTCCGCGACGCAACCGGCGGTCGCGGTGTGGACGTCGTCGTCGAGCATGTCGGCGCCGCCACGTGGGCCGAGAGCGTCAAGGCGCTGGCCACCGGCGGACGACTGGTCACCTGCGGCGCCACGACGGGGGCGTCCGCCGAACTGGATATCGGCAGACTGTTCTCGGACGAGCTCGCGGTACTGGGCTCGCGCGGCGGAACCGGCGACGAATTGCAGCAGTTGCTGCAAATGGCGGCGCGTGGTGCGATCAAGCCCGTGATCGCCGCTCGCTTCCCGCTGTCTCAGGCGTCGGACGCTCATCGGCTGATGGAGCGTGGTGATTTCTTCGGCAAGATCCTGCTGATCCCCGAACCGGAGATTGGATGAAACCGGAGATCGCATAACCATGATCCGCGAAGCATTCGCCGATCCCGCCGGCGCATACGCGGACTTCGCGGCGCGGTCGCGCTTCGAGGCGCTGCCGGGCGACGTCGTCGGCACGATCAAGCTCTTCATCCTCGACACGCTCGGTGTGGCGTTGGCCGGATCGACCGCGCCCGCCTGCGCCGAGCTTGTCGACCAGGTGCGCGAGTGGGGAGGCGCCCCGGAAAGCACGCTGCTCAACTTCGGCGGCGAGGTTCCCGCTCCCAGCGCCGCGCTCGTCAACGCGACGCTCGCCGAGGCGCGCGATTTCGACGACACGTACGATCCCGGCATCGTTCACGTGATGGCACCCACCGTCTCGTCCGCGCTCGCGATGGCCGAGCGGCGCAAGGGCGTCGACGGCAAGACGTTGATCACCGCGGTCGCCGCGGGTGCCGAGATCATGTGCCGGATCGGTGCCGGCTGCAGGTCGCCGTTGACGTGGACGCGCACCGCGACGACGGGCGGCTTCGCATCCGCCGCAGCGTGCGCGCGTTTGCTCGACTACGGACCGGAGAAGGTCAATCACGCGCTGGGCATCGCGTACATCCAGGCGGGCGGAAACTCGCAGACCGTCGAGGACGGCGCGCTCGTGAAGCGGATGCAGGTCGGCTTTGCGGCGCGCGCGGGCGTCGTCGCCGCACAGCTCGCGGGGCGCGGCGTGACGGGACCCCTGCGCATATTCGAAGGCAAGCACGGCTATTTCACGCTGTACGAGCGCGGCGATTACAACCGCGAGGTCCTGACCGATGGGCTCGGCGAGCGCTACGAAATCGGCCGGCTCAGTGTGAAACCCTATCCTTGCGCGCGCGATTCGCATGCGGCCATCGACGCCGCGCACGCGCTTCGTGAGGCGGGCGTCTCGCCCGCGCAGATCGCGCACGTGACCGTGCGGGCATCGCGCGCGATGATCAACATCGGCGGCAAGCCATGGGCCGAGGCCCGCGGCAATCCGGTCGTCGAGGCGATCCTCAGCATGCCGTACGCCGTGGCCGTGATGCTGATGCGCGGCGACCTGTTCATCGCCGATTTCGATTGCGACGCTGTGCTGGACCCGGCCGTCGGCGATCTCGCCCGTCGGATCAGCGTCGTGGAAGATGCCGACATCGATCCGAGCGCGCTGGTCCCGGTCACGCTGGAGGCGCGGCTCCACAGCGGCGAGGTCAGAACGGCCCGCTGCGATCGGATGCGCGGCTCGCCGGACGCCATGTTGTCGCGCGACGAGTTCATCGTGAAATTCCGCCGTTGCGCCGAGTACGCGGTACACCCGTTGCCGTCTAACCGGCTCGACGCGGTCATCGAGCGCGTGCTGAATCTCGAGAAGGTTGCCGACGTGTCGGAGCTGGTCGGATCGTTGTCGCATTCGTGACGCAGCCCGCTTTCGCGTAGCCGGACAAAACGCAAGGAGGAGACATGTTGAAGAGCAAGAGCATTCCCGTAACGGCCGCGGCGCGCGGGCGCCGGTGGATGACGATGCTGTCGGTCGCAGGCGCGGTCCTGCTGACGAGCGCGGGCACGCGCGATGCGCTCGCTTACGGCGGACCGGAAATGACGCTGCGTTTCGCGACGATCAAAAACCGCGACCTTTCGCAGGGCAAGCAGTGGAACCATTTCGCCGAGCTCGTGAACAAGGCGACGGACGGCAAGGTGAAGGTGCAGGTGTTCTACGACGGCACGCTGTTCGGCGAGCGCACGGCAGTCGAGGCGGTGCTGAACGGGAGCATCGACATCGGGACCTCCGCCAATCCGCAGTACGCGCCATGGACCGATGCGATGCTCTGGATGGACATGCCGTTCGTCGTCGACGATCAGGCGGGCTTGCGCAAGCTGCTCGACGGTCCGCCTGGCGAGGCGATCCGGCGCAGCATGGAGCAGAAGCCGGGCCTCAAGGTGCTGATGATGATCGACAATGGAGGCGGGCGTCCCGTGCTCACCGTCAGCAAGCAGGTGAAGACGCCTGCCGATGTCAAGGGTATGAAGGTGCGCAGCGTGTCGTCGCCGGTCGACCAGGCGATCTGGCGCGCGTGGGGTGCGAGCCCGACGCCGATCGATTTCGCCGAGGTGTACTCGGCGCTGCAATCGCACGTCGTCGACGGCTACGCCCCGAACTGGAGCGATGCGATCGGAACCAAGCAGGTCGAGCAGCTAAAGTACGCGTGCGACATCAACTACATCGTCGGCACCCAGCTCGCCGTCATGCGCCTCGACAAGTTCAACGCGCTGCCGAAGGAGCTCCAGGACCTCCTGCTGAAGGCCGGCCGTGACACCGAGCAGTGGGGCATCAAGGTCGACGCCGACGAGGTCGCGCAGATGCAGGACGTCTTCAGGAACAAGTACCACGTCGTCATTTACAAGCCGACGCCACCCGAGCTCGAGCAATGGAAGAGTCTCGCGCGAACCGTATGGACGCAGTTCCCGGGCCGCGTGAGCGTCGAGAAGCTGAAAGAGCTGCAGCAGGCGTCGGGCGCGCAGTGACGTCGGCGTCCTGGCCGGCGCCCGCGGTGCGCAAGGCGGCTTCGTGGCGGCTGATGTCGGTCGTTGCCAACATTCCCGAGGCGATCGGCGGCATCACGATGCTCGCGATCACGCTGGTTCTCTTCGCCGGCGTGGTCTGGCGCTATTTCTTCGTCGATCCGTTGACGTGGAGCGACGAGATATCTCGGCTGCTGTTCGTCTGGCTCGCGTTCGTCGGCGCGGCCGTCGGTGTCAAGCGGGGCAGCCATTCGGCCGTCGCGTTCTTCGAGGCGCGGATGCCGGCGCACTGGCGGCGGGTGATGGCGCTGATCGCGCTCGCCGCGATTGCGGTGATGGCGTGCGTGCTGCTGTACGCCGGGGCGGTCGAAACGGCCGAGAACACGGGCCAGCTCATGCCGGTCACCCGAGTTTCGCGCGGCTGGCAATACGCCGCCGTGCCGTTCTCGGGCGCGCTCATGCTGATCTATCTCGTCCCGCTCGCCCTCCGCGCATGGCGCGGCCAGATCGCGACGATGCCCCACCGGCCGGACGGGGAATAGTCGACAAGAGATGCGCATGAGCATGAGCGCTGCCGAGCCGCCTCAAAGCGCGAATTCCGCCCCTCCGGGGACAGCAAAGCGGCGCAGCCGCGAGCGTGCGGGGATCATACAAGCATGAGCACCGGCGATCGCCATCGGAGTCCGCGTTCGTGATCGTCGCCGCGTTGATCGCGCTGTTCGTCGCCCTGATGGCGCTCGGCGTGCCGATCGCGTTCGCGATGGGGGTGGCCGCGATCGCCGTCATTCCGTTTGCCGGCGGCGTGCCGATGGAGATGCTCACGCACCGCCTCGTGATGAGCGCCGATTCGTTTACGCTGCTCGCCATTCCGCTTTTCGTGCTCGCGGGCTCGCTGATGGAAACCGGCGGCATCGCCGGCCGGCTCGTCAATCTCGCGAAGGCGCTCGTCGGCTTCGTTCGCGGCGGCCTCGGCATGGCCGTCATCGTCGGCGAGATGTTCTTCTCCGGCATTTCGGGCTCGACGACCGCCGACGTCTCGGCGATGGCGGCGATGCTGCTGCCGTCGATGAAACGGTCCGGCTATCCGCAGGAACAGTCGGTCGCGATCATTTCCGCCTCGTCGGCGATGGGCATCCTGATTCCGCCCTGCATCACGATGGTCGTCTTCGGCGGCGTCACGAACACGTCGGTGGCGGCGCTGTTCCTCGCCGGCTTCCTGCCGGCATTCGTGCTCGCCGTCCTCACGGCATTGCTCGTCTACTACTACGCGCTGCGCCTCGACCTGCCGACGGCCGGCCGCTTCTCGCTGCGCAACGTCTGGCGCGCGGCCGTCGATTCGCTGATCGCGCTCGGCATGCCCGTCATCATCTTCGGCGGCCTGATCTTCGGCGTCGCGACGACGACCGAGGTCGCGTCGTTCGCGGTCGTGTATGCGGCGCTCGTCGGCTTCTTCGTGTACCGTGAGCTCACGCTGCTGAAGCTGTGGCGCATCCTCGTCGAGTCGAGCGTGCTGTCGGGCGTGATCCTGCTGCTGCTCGGCCTCTCAGTCGTCTACACGTATCTGCTCGCGATCGAGGACATCACGCCGAAACTCGGCAAGATCGTGCTCGGCGTGTCGCACGATCCGACCGTGTTCCTCGTCATCACGTCGGTGATCGCCATCGTGCTGGGTGCGGTGATCGAGGTGCTGCCGACCGGCCTGCTGCTGATCCCGATCTTCCTGCCGCTCGCGCAGCAGCTCGGTGTCGACAAGATCCATTTCCTGACGCTCCTGGTCGCCGCCGGCGGCCTCGGGATGTTCCTGCCGCCAACCGGCGTCGGCTTGTTGATCGGGTGCAGCGTCGGCAACATCCCCGTGACGAAGGCGGTGCGGCCGATGCTGCCGTACGTCGCGGTGCTGTTCGTCGGCATCGTCGTCCTCTGCGCGTTTCCGAGCGTGACGACGATCGTGCCGCGGCTCGTTCTCGGTCGCTGAGGCAGCGAAACCCGTTGCGCGCGAGAGCCCGATGACGCTTCCGACATTCCGCCTCGATGACAAGGTGGCAATCGTGACCGGAGCCGGCCAGGGCATCGGACGCTCGATCGCACTCGGACTCGCGGACGCCGGCGCCGTCGTGGCTTGCGCCGACATCGCGTTCACCGCGGCCCGCGATGTCGCGCGCGAGCTCGAAGCGATGGGCAGGCCGGGCCTGCCGCTCGAGGTCGACGTCGCCGAACCGGCTGCCATCGCACAAATGGTCAGCGCCGTGTCGGAACGCTGCGGTCGCATCGACATCCTCGTGAACAACGCGGGGATTCGCGTCCACAAGCGCGTCCTCGATCACACGCTCGACGATTGGGAGCGGACGCTGCGCGTCAATTGCACGGCGCCGCTTCTCGCGTCGCAGGCCGTCGCGACGGTCATGCGCGTGCAAGGCGGCGGCGCGATCGTCAACATCGCGTCGCAAATGGCCGAGGTCACGCATCGCTGCCGCATCGCCTACTGCGCGAGCAAGGCGGCGCTCGTGCAGATGACGCGCGTGATGGCGCTCGACTGGGCCGAATACGGCATTCGCGTGAACGCCGTCGCGCCGGGACCGACGAAGACGCCGTTCACGAGTGCGGCGACCGCGTCGGGCGCGATGCCGGTTCTCGCCGAGCAGGTGCCGCTTCGGCGGATGGCGGACCCCGACGAGATGATCGGCGCCGTCGTCTATCTCGCATCGGACGCCGCGAGCTTCGTGACCGGCACCGTGCTGACCGTCGACGGCGGCCAGAGCGTTCATTGGCGCTAGCAGATGAAAAAGAACATGCCTCATGACGCGCTGCTCGAGGAGCTCGATCGTCGCCGCGCACGCGCCGCGCAGATGGGCGGCTCCGACAAGCTCGCGAAGCGCAGCGACCGTGGGCAGCTCAACGCGCAGCAGCGGCTCGACCTGCTCGTCGATCGCGGCTCGTTCGTCGAGATCGGCCTGCTCGGCGCATCGGGGGTGTTCCGCGAGGACGAGGCGCGCACGCCGCGCGACGGCAAGATCGCCGGCTTCGCGAAGATCGACGGCCGCGACGTCGGCGTGATCGTCAACGATTTCACGGTCGCCGGCGCGTCGACGAGCGCGACCAACTCGAAGAAGCTCGGGCACGTGCGCCGGATCGCGACGGAAAAGGGCATGCCGTTCGTGCACGTCGGCGAATCGACCGGCGCGCGGCTTCCCGACGCGATGGGCTCGCGCGGAATGGGAACGCTGCTCGGCAACGACCCGACGCAGTTCCGGCGCACGCGCGAAACGCCGTGGGCCGCGGCGGCGCTCGACACGTCGTTCGGATCCTCGGCGTGGCTTTGCTGCTGCTCCGACTTCGCGGTCATGCGCAAGGGCTCGGTGATGTCGGTGTCGAGTCCGCGGCTCGTGTCGATGGCGATCGGAGAGAAGGTCGACGCGGAGGAACTCGGCGGCTGGCGCATTCACGCCGATTACACGGGCCTGATCGACCGCTTCACCGACACCGACGCGCAGGCGCTGCAGGAGATCCGCACGTTCCTGAGCTACCTGCCGTCGCACAACATGGAGCTGCCGCCTCGGTACCCCGTGGCGGCCGACGCGGCGCAGGACCAGGCCCCGATTCTCGACATCCTTCCGGAGAAGCGCACGCAGGTCTACGACATGCGCCGCATCCTCGAGATCGTCGTCGATCGCGGGAGCCTCTTCGAGCTGAAGCCGCGGTTCGGCAAGGCGGCGGTCACGGCGCTCGCCAGGCTCGGCGGAAAAAGCGTCGGCATCGTCGCGAACAACCCGATGACCGGCGGTGGTGCGCTGTCTGCCGAGGCGTGTCGCAAGATCGTCGATTTCCAGGTCCTCTGCGACAGCTTCAACGTCCCGCTCGTCCGCTTCATCGACACGCCGGGCTTCGTCGTCGGCAAGGACGCCGAGCGCAAGGGCGCGCCGGGTCTGATCATGAACATGATGAATGCGACGTCGCTCGTCACCGTGCCGAGCGTGACGGTGATCGTGCGCAAGGCGTACGGTCGCGCGTACGTCGCGATGGGCGGCGGTCGCCACAACGACGAGATGATCGCGTGGCCGACGGCCGAGGTGAGCTTCATGGACCCGACGTTCGCCACGACGATCGTGCACGGCTTGGCACCGGGCGACGACGGCTTCGACGATGCGCTGGCCCGGATCCGGAAGGACGTCGAGGTGTGGGACATGGCGACGATCTTCTCGCTGCAGAACATCGTAAAGCCGCAGGAGACGCGCGAGCACCTGATCCGGATGCTGGACGTGTATCGCGATCGGCGCGGCGCGGGCGTCGGACAGCATCTGATGCAGACATGGCCGACGAGCTACTGATGAACGACGCGGCAGCGCTCGTACGGCGCGCGCGGGAAGCAGGGCGGCCTGCGCTTGCCGAGCCGGACGGCAAGGCGCTGCTGGCCGCGTTCGGTGTGCGCGTGCCGCGCTCGGTCGTCATCCGCGACGGGACCGATATCACGTCGGCGTTGCGCGACGTGCCCGCGCCGTTCGCGGTGAAGGTCGTCTCGCCGGACGTCCTGCACAAAAGCGATGCCGGCGGCGTCGTGCTCGGTCTTTCGAGCGCCGACGACGTGCGGCGTGCGCTCGACGCCATGACGGCGCGCATGAACGCGCGCGGCGCCCGTATCGACGGCTTCGTCGTCGAAGAAATGCAGGCGCCCGCAACCGAAATCGTCGTCGGCGCGACGCGCGACCCGCAGTTCGGGCCGATGCTGATGGTCGGGCTCGGCGGCATCTTCGTCGAGATCCTGCGCGACGTCGCGTTTCGTCTTTGTCCCATCAAGGAGCGCGATGCGCGTGCGATGCTCGACGAGCTGCGGGGCGCCGCGCTGCTCGACGGCGCGCGCGGCCGGACCGCCGTCGATCGGGATGCGCTCGTGGAACTGCTCATGCGGGTGGGCGGCCCCAACGGACTCGTCATGAAGCTCGCCGACGACGTCGCCGAGCTCGACATCAATCCGTTGATCGCCGCCGGACGCGACCTGGTCGCTGTCGATGCGCGCGTCATCGTCGCGCCTGCGGCGACGAACGGGCCACGCGCTCCACGCATCCGGGAGGAGGAGCGCGCAGTCGTCGCACGTTTCGAGCCGCTGATAAATCCGTCGACGATCGCCGTGCTTGGCGCGTCGACCACGTCGACGACGATCGCCAACACGTTCATCCGGCGCCTCCGCGCGTTCGGGTATGCGGGAGCGATCTACCCGATCCATCCGACGGCGAGCGCGATCGAGGACCTGCCGTGCTACCGCTCGCTCGCCGAAACGCCGCAGCCGGTCGACTACGCGTACGTCGCCATCGGCGCGCGCGCGATTCCCGACGTATTGCGGGCCGCGAACGGCCGCGTGCGCTTTGCGCAGGTCATCTCGAGCGGCTTCGGCGAAGTGGAGGAGGGCGTCGCGCTCGAGGCCGAGCTCGCCGCCAAGGCGCGCGAAGGCGGGTGCCGGCTGATCGGTCCGAACTGCCTCGGACTCTACTCGCCGCGCGGCGGCGTGACGTTTCCCGCCGATGCGCCGCGCGACGTCGGCAGCATCGGTGTCATCTGCCAGAGTGGCGGGCTTGGCACGGACATCATCAAGCGCGGCAGCCATCGCGGACTGCGTTTCAGCGTCGTCGTCACGGCGGGCAACTGCGCGGACCTGACGCCGGTCGATCTGATCGAATTCCTGCTTGCCGATCCCGTCACCCGCGTCATCGGCCTCTACGTCGAGGACATCAAGGACGGGCGCGGCCTTTTCGAGCTGCTCGAAGCCAACGCCGGCCGCAAGCCGGTCGTGATCCTGTGGGGAGGCCGCACCCGCCAGGGGCGCCTCGCCGCGGCCTCGCATACCGGGGCGATCGCGGGCAATCGCGACGCATGGATCGCGTTGTCGAAGCAGACCTGCTCCGTGCTCGTCGACACTGTCGACCAGTTCATCGACGCGCTGCTCGCGTTCCAGTTCCTTCCGCTGCGCAGGTGGAAGCCGACGCGCCGCGTCGTCCTGTTCGGCAACGGCGGCGGCACGAGCGTGCTCGCCGCGGACGCTTTCGCCGAGCGCGGACTCGACGTGCTGCCGTTCGCCGACGCGGTGCGCGCCAAGCTCGCGGCGATGAAGCTGCCGCCGGGAACGAGCATCGCCAATCCGATCGACGCACCGGTCGCGACGCTGCAGCAGGACGACGGGCGCGTCGCGAATGCGATCCTCGACGTCGTTTACGCGAGTGGCCTGCCCGACGCGGTCGTCGTGCACATCAACCTCGCGGCGTTCGTCGGCCGCGGCGACGTCGATCCGATCGACAACCTGATCGAAGCCGCCGTGGAGACGCACGCGAAATACGCCGGGGCGGCCCACCTCGTCGTCGTGCTGCGCGTCGACGGCTCGCCGGAGCTCGACGAGCGCCGGCGCCATTACCGGCAGCACGCGCTGGAGCGCCGGATTCCGGTCTACGACGAGCTCGTCGAAGCGGCCGACGCGCTTTGCGCCGTGAGCGTCGTCGAGCGGTATTGCGAGGTGTAGGCGTGGCGATCATCGAGATCAGGACCGACATCACCGGAACCGTCTGGAAGGTGTTGAAGCGGGTCGGCGATGCGGTCGAGGAAGACGAGCCGATACTCGTCCTCGAATCGATGAAAATGGAGATTCCGGTCGCCGCGCCCGAACGGGGAATCGTCGAGGCGATTCACGTTCAGGAAGGTGAAACGGCACCGGAGGGCAGCGTCGTGGCCAGGATCGAGGTCTGACGAAGCGTGATGAAGAAAGTGCTCATCGCGAATCGCGGCGAGATCGCATGCCGGATCGTTCGCGCGTGCCGCAAGCTCGGACTCGCGAGCGTCGCCGTGTACTCGGAAGCGGATGCCGGCGCGTTGCACGTCGAGCTCGCCGACGAGGCTTACGCGATCGGTCCGTCCGACGCGCGCGAGAGCTACCTGCGCGTCGACCGGATTCTCGACGTCGCGCGGCGCAGCGGCGCCGACGCGGTGCACCCGGGATACGGTTTCCTCTCGGAGCGACCGTCGTTCGCCACTGCGGTCACCGACGCCGGGCTCGTCTGGATCGGACCGTCCGCGCAGAACATCGCCGACATGGGCGACAAGGAACGCGCGCGCGTCATCGCGTCGCAATGCGGTGTCCCGGTCGTGCCGGGCAGCGGCCGCTTCGACGCGCCCGATCTCGGCGGAATCGAGGAGGCTGGCGCACAAGTCGGTTATCCGCTCCTCGTGAAGGCGTCGGCGGGCGGAGGCGGCATCGGCATGCGCCGCGTCGACGATGTCTCGGCGCTCCGCGCGACGGCACTCGCGACGCAGTCGATGGCAGCCAGGGCTTTCGGCGACGGCACCGTCTATCTCGAACGCTGCATACCGGTGGCGCGCCACGTCGAAGTGCAGGTGTTCGGATTCGGCGACGGGCGAGCCGTGCATTTCCACGAGCGCGACTGCTCGACACAGCGGCGATTCCAGAAGATCATCGAGGAATCGCCCGCGCCCGGATTGCCTGCGGCGACACGCGAGCGGATGGCCGGTGCGGCGCTGCGGCTCTGCGCAGCACAGCGCTACGATGGCGCCGGAACCGTCGAGTTCATCGTCGACGCAGCGTCGTTCGAGTTCTACTTCCTCGAGATGAACACGCGCATCCAGGTGGAACACCCGGTGACCGAGATGAACACCGGCCGCGATCTCGTCGCGTTGCAGATCGACCTCGCACGCGGCGCCGTCGAACGCCTCGCGCAAGCCGCGATCGCAAGCCGCGGTCATGCGGTCGAATGCCGGATCTACGCGGAGAATCCGGCGAAGCGATTCCTGCCGTCGCCCGGGACGCTCGAGCGTTTCGTTCTTCCGCCCGAATCCGCGCAGCTTCGGATCGACACCGGCTATCGCGGCGGCGATCGCGTCACGCACTTCTACGATCCGCTGATCGCGAAGCTCGTCTGCCATGGCGCGGACCGGACTGAAGCCGTCGACCGGATGCTGGACGCGCTTTCGCGCACGGAGATTGCCGGCGTCACAACGAACGTCGCCTTCCTGCGTGCCGCGTTGTCGCACCCGGTGTTCCGTGCGGGCGACGTCTCGACCGGCTTCGTCGACGCGCACTGGGCCGAGCTCGTCGAGCGCAAGGCGGCATAGAGGCGTCGAGCCAATATCGCATGGCTTCCGATTTCGTCCAGGCCAAGGCAAAGACCGCCGCGATCTCGGTTCGCAGCGCCACGGTCCGTTATGGCCCGCGCGAGGTGCTGACCGCAGTCACGCTCGACGTGCGCGCCGGCGAGTTCGTCTGCCTGCTCGGGCCGTCCGGTTGCGGCAAGACCACGCTTCTGAACGCGATTGCCGGCTTCCTTCCGCTCGCCGGGGGCGAGATCGCGGTCGATCGCGTGCCGGTGTGCGGCCCCGGGGGCGACCGCGGCATGGTGTTCCAGGAATACGCGCTCTTTCCCTGGTTCACCGTCTTCGAGAATGTCGTCTACGGACCGAGGCTGCGCGGCGCGAGCCGCGCGGAGCAGCGGCGCATCGCCGATCACTACCTCGCGCTCGTGAAGCTCGACAAGTACGGCCACTGCTATCCGAACCAGCTGTCGGGCGGCCAGCGCCAGCGCGTCGCGCTCGCGCGCGCGCTCGCGAACCAGCCAAGCATTCTGCTGATGGACGAGCCGTTCGGCGCGCTGGACGCGATGACGCGCGAGTCGCTGCAGCAGGAGCTGCTCGATCTTTGGCAAGCCGATCGGCGGACGTGCATCTTCGTCACGCACAGCGTCGGCGAGGCGGCGTTCCTCGCCGAAACGGTCGTCGTCATGAAGACACAGCCCGGCCGCATCGACGCGGTGATCGCGAACACGAGCCCGCGTCCGCGCGATCGCACGTCGGACGCCTACTTCTCGATGTACCGCAAGATCGACGCGGCGTTGCGCGACCAGCGTGAGCCGGTTCCGCAGACGGTGGCGGCATGAGGACCGCGACGCGCAACATCGCCGAAACCGACTCGCTCGGCACGCGGCCGCTGTCGCAGCGCGAACGCTGGGTGCTCGGCGTCGCGTCGATCGCCGGCATCCTTTGCCTGTGGCAGCTCGCCACGGGCCTCGGATGGATCAACCCGGTGCTGCTGCCGTCGCCGTTCGACATCGGCCGCGCGTTCGTGGCATCGGTCGCCGACGGCACGCTGCTCCACAACGTGCTCGCGAGCTTCGCACGCGTCGTCGAAGGCTTCCTGCTGGCGTTCGTCGTCGCCGTGCCGATGGGCATCGCCATGGGGCTGTCGCGCACGCTCGGCGGACTCTGCGATCCGCTGCTCGAGCTGGTGCGTCCGATCCCGCCGATCGCGGTGATCCCGCTGGCGATCCTGTGGTTCGGCATCGGCGAGTTCTCCAAGGTCTGGATCATCGCGTACGGTGCGTTCTTCCCGATCCTGCTCAACACGATGGCGGGATTCCGCGAGGTCGAGCGCGTGCAGGTGCGCGCGGCGCAGGCGCTCGGCGCGACCCGCTATCACGTCTTCCGCGACGTCGTGCTCCGCTCGGCGCTTCCGTTCGTCATCGTCGGCGCGCGCCTCGGCATGAGCATGGCGTTCATCGTGCTCGTGGCGGCCGAGCTGATCGCGTCGAGCAGTGGACTCGGCTTCATGATCAGCGATGCGCGGTACAAGTTTCGAACCGACGAAATGTTTCTCGGCATGGCGTGCATCGGGGCACTCGGCTTCGGGCTGAACGTCCTGCTGCGCGCGACCGAGCGGCGGTTGCTCAAGTGGAAGTCGGGTTAATCCGAGGTCACGCTGCTGTCTCTTGACAAGGAGGAGGTCATGCTTGCCGCCTATGCTTTTCGAACGCGCACGACCCTTCGCATGGCCGCGCTTGCGACGTGGCTCGCCGCGCTGGTGGCTTCGCTCGTCGCGTTCGCCGGACCGGCGCAGGCCGCGACGGCCGTGACGCTCGGCACGGCGAAGGATCCGAACCTCGCGGCGGAGATCGTCATCGCGCGCGACAAAGGCTTCTTCAAGGACGAGGGGCTCGATGCGACCGTCGCGTACTTTCCTTCGGGCGGCGACCTGATGGCGGCCGTCGTCGGCGGAAGCATCAGCATCGGCTCGTCGGGCTCGACGCCGCTCCTCACGCTGCGCGCGCGACCCTATCCGATCCGGATCATCGCCCAGATGTCCGACATCTCAGGCGCCGTGCAGATCGTGGTGAAGCGATCGGTCAAGTCGCTCGCCGATCTCTACGGCAAGAAGTTCGCGATCATGCCGGGAACCGGCTCGGAAGCGATCTTCAACTCGTTCGCAAAAGCGTACGACTTCGATCCGGCGAAGGTGACGCTCGTCAACATGGCGCCCGCCGAAATGCTGTCGAGCTTCTCGCGCGGCGACGTCGACGGCTTCGCGTTGTGGGAGCCGCATACGACGCGCGCGCGGAAGCTCTTCGATGGCAAGATGCTGGTGTCGGGAACGAAGTCCGACATTCCCGGCAGGGAGGGCGCGAAGCGCATCTACGCCGACCACAGCATGCTGTTCGCGACGGAATCCTTCATCAAGGACAAGCCGGACGTCGTCAAGGCGGTGCTGAAGGCGCTCGCCCGCGCCGGCGACTTCATCCGGACGAATCGCGACGAGGCGACGCAGATCCTCGGCAAGGAATTCGGCTTCGACAAGGCCGACATGACCGACATCATGGCGTCGAACCGCTACACGCTCGAGCTCGACGACCAGCTCGTGAGCGACGTGAACGGTCTCGGCCAGTTTCTCTCCGAGAAAAAGAGCATCCAGTCGAAGCCCGACGCGCGCGCGTTCATCGATCCTGATCCGCTGCGCAGCATCCGGCCGGACCTTGTCAAGCTGAAGTGAGGCGGCACGCCGTCGCCGCTCGTTTTCGTCGTCAGTCATTACACCGACATGCCGAATCCGCGCGTACCTTTCGTCCTGGCCGATGAACGGCGCACGCTTGCGCCGCCACAGGGCAAGCCGCTGATCGCCCACGTCGTCGTCAACGTCGAGACGTGGCCGTTCGACCAGCCGATGCCACGGAAGCTGTTGAGCGCGCCGCACGGCGCCGACGCGGTGCCCGACGTTCCGAATTTTTCCTGGGTCGAATACGGGCTGCGCGCCGGCATGCCGCGCCTCTTCGCGCTGTTCGCCGAGCGACGCGTACCGATCAGCGCGTTCATCAACGCGGGGGTTTGCGACGACTATCCGCGCCTCGCGGAACGGGTCGGCGAGGCGCGATGGGAGATCGTCGGCCACGGCTATCGGCAGCGCTCGCTGCAGGCCGAGGGCGCCGGCGAGCGCGAGGTGATCGAGCGGTCGCTCGAGCGCCTCGAGCGCTTCTACGGCGTGCGGCCGCGCGGCTGGCTCGGCCCGGGTCTCAAGGAGACGCTCGACACGCCCGATCACCTGAAGGCGGCCGGCATCGAATACGTCTGCGACTGGGTGATCGACGACCTTCCCGACTGGATGCAGACGCGTCACGGACCGCTCATCTGCATGCCGTACACGCTCGAGCTCAACGACAGCACGCTCTACGCGGTGCAGCAGCATCCGTCGGACACGATGTACCGGCGGATGCTCGATTCGCTCGCATGCTTCGACCGCGAGCTCGCGCATCAGCCGCGCGTCCTGACCCTTGCGCTGCATCCGCACCTGATCGCCGTGCCGCACCGGATGGTTCATCTCGAGCGGATGATCGAGGCGTTGCAAGCGCGCGCCGACACGATCTTCATGACCGGCGGCGCGATCGCCGACTGGTTCGTGGCGGCCGACGCGCGCGCGAAGGGAACGTGACGATGGAGCCGACGATCCTGCCGGGCTTGGCGGAGCGCATCGCGCCGGCCCACACGGCGTTGCTGATCGTCGACATGCAGAAGGATTTCTGCATCGAGACGATGGCGACAGCAGGAACGGGTCGCGATCTTTCGCGGACGAAGGCGATCATCCCGAGCCTCGCGAGGCTGCGTCGCGGCGCGCGGGATGCCGGGGCGCTCGTCGTGCACATCGGCTTCCTGACGCTGCCGCACCATTTGAGCGACGGCGGACCGTGGCTCGCACAGCGGCGGCGCTCGCCGTACGCGAACGAGGCGATCGCGATGGAGGGCAGTGAAGGCGCCGAGTTCATCGACGAGCTCGCGCCGGAGGACGGCGAAGTGACGGTGCGCAAGCATCGCTATTCGGGCTTCGCGGGAACGAGTCTCGACCTGATCCTGCGCGCGCGCGGTGTCCGCACATGCATCGTCGCCGGCGTGTCGACGAACGTCTGCGTCGAATCGACGTTTCGTGTGGCGTTCGACCTCGGCTATTACGTTGTCGTGCCGCGCGACGCGACGGCCTCGTGGAGCCGCGAGCTCGGCGAGGCCGCGCTCGCCAACGTGACGCACCGCTTCGGGCTCGTGACGACGGTCGACGAGATCATCGCGCTCTGGCGCGGCGTGCCCGTCACGCGGGCCGAAAGGCAGGCATGAGCGGCCTTGCGGCGAACGCGGGTGCCAGCATGGATGACCTTCGTAACGGCGGTCACGTCGCGTTCGTCGGCGCCGGCGCCATCGGCTGCTACGTGGGCGGCCGGATGGCGCTTGCCGGCATCGACGTGACGCTGATCGATCCCTGGGGCGAGCACGTCGATACGATCAGGCGCGACGGTGTGACGCTGAGCGGGACGCAGGGCGAGGCGAACGTGCGCGTGCACGCATTGCACGTGCACGAAGTGCAGAGGCTGATCGAAAAGCCGATCGACGTCGCGTTCGTCACGGTCAAGTCCTACGACACCGAGTGGTCGACGCTGCTCGTCCGGGACTACCTCGCGACGTCCGGGTTCGCGGTTTCGCTGCAAAACGGCATCAACGAGGAACGGATCGCGCGCCACCTCGGCTGGGGACGCACGCTCGGCTGCATCGCGAGCACGATCGGCGTTTCGCTCGTTGGCCCGGGCCATGCCGTACGTCACTATCAACCGGGCGGCGCCAGCTACACGATCTTCCGCGTCGGCGAGGTCCACGGGCGCATCACGCCGCGCGCGCGGGCGGTGGCCGCGATGCTGCGCACGGTGGACAGCAGCGAGGTGACGAGCGACCTGTGGGGCGAGCGCTGGGCGAAGGTCACGGCGAATTCGATGCACAACGGCCTCGCGGCGATCACGGGTCTCACCCATCTCGGCATCTACAGCCGGCGCGAGCCGCGCCGCGTCGCCATCCATCTTGGAGCCGAGGCGGCTCGCGTCGGACGCGCGCTTGGCTACAACGTCGCGGCGATCCGCGACATTCCGGTGGACATGCTCGAGGAGGCTGCCCGCGGCGACGAGCAGGCGTTCGCCGCGACCGAGGAACGCATGCAGGGATGGACCGTGCGCATGACCGAGGAAGGACGACCGTCGACGGCGCAGGATGTCATCAAGGGCCGGCGCACCGAGATCGACGCGATCAACGGCCTCGTCGTCGAATCGGCGCGCGATGCGCGAATCGACGTGCCGTACCAGCGTGCGCTGCTCGATCTCGTGAAGCGCGTCGAGCGGCGTACGCTCGCCGCGGGACCGGAGAATCTCGAACTTCTGCAAAGGAGCGCCGCGCCATGAAGATCGAGACGCACATCGACAAGTTCCACCGCCTCGACGCTGCGCTTGGACGACTGCGGCCCGATGCCGACTGCGAGCTGTGGATCTGGACGGCGATGAACGCATGCGTGAACCTGCTCAACGCGGCGCTGCATCGCGCGCGGCTCACGGAGGAGACGGACTCGTTCCATACGCAGGTCGAAGGTCTCTACGCATGCCCCGATCGCGCGCACGGGACGCTGACCGACGCCGTCCACCCGCCGGGCGACGTGATGCACGCCGGGCAGCCCGCGCTCGGGACGCCGCTGCCGGATGCGATCGCGAACGCTTCGGTCGCGCTGGCGCTCATCGAAAATCTCCGCGAGCCGTACGTCCGCGGAAGCGAAGCGCCCGCCGCCGGCGCGAGCGCCGAATGGGAGCGTGCGTACCGGACGTGCGTCGATCGCCTGAGCGAGACGCTAAACATTTCCATTTCGCGATGAACGAACGCATGCATGTTCGCAAGGCCGAGCGCATCGAGCGCTCGCTCGGCCTGCTCGACGTCGAGGCGTTCGAGGCGGTGATCGAAGGCGCGATGCTCGCCGGGACTCACTGGTTCAACGTGTTGCTGCATCGGGCGGGAGTTGCCGCCGAGAATGCCGACGCAATGCATGCGGAGTTCCTGACCGCGGGCATCCGGCGCAAGGTCGCGGTGCTGATGCCCGGCGCGCTCGCGGCGCTGGACGAAATCGAGACGCTGCGCACGACGCACGTCCGCGGCGACATGCCGGACGGTTCGGCCGCGGCACGTCGTGCGCTCGCGTGCCTGGCCCGGCTGCGCGAAGAGGCGACGAAGCGCTCGGCCGCGTAGCGGCGAGGGCGTGCGTTCGGCGGCTTCGGTTAAACTCGGCCGCCGTCTTTTCGCCATGAGACATCCTCGCTGGCGCCAGCAGGGCGCCGAGCCCGACTACCGTTTCTCGCTTGCCAACGAGCGGACGTTCCTGGCGTGGATCCGCACGGGCCTCGCGCTGCTCGCCGGCGGCGTCCTGCTGCATCAGTTTTCGACGCAGCTCACGCCGCATATCGTCGTGCTGGGACTCGCCGTGCTCCTCGGCGCGCTCAGTGCGTTGCTGAGCTTGCTCGCCTACTTCCGCTGGCGAGCCAACGAGATCGCGATGCGCCTCGGCCGGCCGCTGCCGAGCACGATCGCGATTCCGCTGCTCGCTTCCGCCGCGCTGCTCGTCTCTGCCATCATCGTGTTCCTGGTCGTCTGGCCGCGGCCTTGAACATCCGCGACCCGGGGCTCCAGGCCGAGCGCACGGCGCTCGCGTGGCATCGCACGGCGCTCGCGTTGCTCGTGAATGCGCTGTTGTCGCTGCGCATCGGCTGGGGCAGTGAAAACGCGTGGGTCACGCTGCTCGCGGTCGCGCTTCTCGCCGCGTCGGGATTGCTCGTTGCGCAAGGCGCGTGGCGCAGGCGCGTCCTGCTGAGCGGGCGCCCGCCAATCGCGCCGACGCACTGGGCCGTCGGCTTCACCGCGGCGCTCGCGGTTGCGATGTCGGCCGTCGGACTCGCGTCGCTCTTCGTCTCCGGATAGCGCGCATCGTCGTACGCCGCCGCCCCGACGGCGCGGCGCGCGCATCCTTGCGGCGTACAATGAGTCGCGGCGCCGCTGAACCATCGGTGCGCCCGCTCGATCTAAGCAGGTTGCGCGGTAGTCGCTGCTTCAACCGACCCGAGCAGCTATTGGGCCGGCCCTCGGATTGCAACGAACAAGGAGAAATCGATGGTCGCTCGTTCTTACATTCGTCTGCGCAACGCCGCCATCGTCTCGGTGGCTGTCGGCATGCTCGCCGCGTGCGCGAGCACCGGCGGACCGGCACCGGAAGAGCCGCAGAAGCTCGTCAGCGATGCGCAAGTCGCCTTCACGCATTTCCTGCGCGATCCCGACCAGACGTGGGTTCACGACAATCTCGGTCGCGCGAAGGCCGTGCTGATCGCGCCGCAGATCGTCAAGGCCGGCTTCATCTTCGGCGGCTCGGGCGGTCGTGCCGTGCTCGTAGGGAGAGAAGGGCAGGCGTGGGCGGGACCCGCCTTCTACGACCTCGCGACGGCAAGTGTCGGCTTCCAGGCGGGCGTCGAGGTGTCTGAGGCGCTCATCATGGTGATGACCGACAAGGGCCTCAACTCCCTGATGTCGAGCTCGTTCAAGATCGGCGGCGACGCGAGCGTCGCGGCGGGGCCGGTCGGCGCAGGCGCCAAGTCGACGGTGACCGCGGACCTGGTGACGTTCACGCGCTCGAAGGGCGTCTACGGCGGCGTGAACCTCGACGGCACCGTCGTCTACTCGAACTCCAAGTGGAACGACGCCTACTACGGCGGCAACAACATCCTGCCGCCCGACATCATCATTCGCCGTACCGCACGCTCGCCGCGTGCCGCGCCACTTTTGAACGAGGTGGCAAACGCGATGAAGTGAGCGATAGCCGGCACGCGCCGGCTATCCTCCCACCGCTCGCAGATCGAGCGCGTAACTGCGCCCGATCCAGACCGCGCAATCGCGGTGATCGCGCAGTTGATCGCCGGTGTTCGGATGCATGAACACGTCGAGCGCGCCGTGGTTGAGCGCGAGCCAGCCTGCGACGTCGGCGAGCTGCCCGGGCCCGAACGCAATCTGAAAGCTCCATTGCGGATGCGGACCCACCGGTCGCTCGTGAAAGCGGCCGAGCGTCACGCGTTCGCCAAAGCGCGTTGCGACGAGGTCGCGAAACGCTTTCGCGGCGTCGCGGCTTTCGGCGTCGAAATAGACGTGCGCATGCCAGCTCGAGATCAGGCTCGTGTCGCGAGGCGTCATCGCCGGGTCCTCGTCCTTGTGTCGTCGCAGTCGACACCCGAACGATAGCACCGGCGAAATGAATCGGCCCGCATGACGCGGGCCGATTCACGAGCGGCGCTTCCGGCTCGCGTCGTCAGTACTTCTTCCCGGTGTCGCAGGCGACCCCGGTGCCGACCGGAGTGCATTGTGCCTGCGGGAAACCCGGCGAATAGAGATCGTCGCCGGCATTGTTCGTGTTGACGTCCGACTCGTGCTTCGGTGTGTACGGCTCGAAGCTCGTCCTCCAGCGTGCAGTCGATCTGCGCGGGAATCGCCCGCAGGTTCGCGGTCGCGGGCGCTGCCGCAACGGACAGCGGCAGCAATGCTGCCGCCAATGTCAACCATACGAAACGAGGAATTTTCATGGGTCGCTCTGTGCATCCGGTGTGACGGCATGCGCTCTGCACCGACGAGCGGATCGCAGTGTGCGGCAGGGACGCACGAACGCGCATTGCGTTCGGCCTTAGCTGCCGAACCAGTTGCTGATCGAGAGGGGGCGCGCCGCGCGGAGCGCCGCGACGTCAGCGCGCGCGAGCGAGCTTCGCGCGGATCGTGTCGAGACCGCCGAGAATGCCGCCCTGCGCGAAGAGCACGATGGCGACGAGCAATGCGCCGATCCAGAACTGCCAATACACCGGATTGATGCCCGACAGGTAGTCCTGCGCGATCATGAAAACCGCTGCGCCGACGAGGCCGCCGTAGAGGCGTCCGGTGCCGCCGAGCACCAGCATGATCATGACGTCGGCGGAGCGCCCGAACGACAGCGTGTCGATGCCGACGAATTGCGTCGCCTGCGCGAGCAGCGCCCCGCAGACGCCGGCCATCGCTGCCGCAACGGTGAAAATGCCGCGCAATCGCGCGCCGACCTGCGTGCCGATCGCCGGCATGCGCCGCGGGTTCTCGCGAATGCCGCGGAGACTCGACCCGAACGGCGAGCTCACGATGCGCCGCGCGAGCACGAACATGAGGAACACCACGACGAGCGCGTAGACGTAGGCGGTGCGGCCGAGGAGGTCGAAGTCGAATACGCCGAGCACCTTGCCCATCGTGACGCCCGAGAGTCCGTCGACGCCGCCGGTGACGAACGCCGCCTTGTTCGCGGCTTCGTAGAGCATGAGGCCGATGCCGAGCGTGACCATGAGCCGCGTCAGGTCGCTGCCGCGAACGACGAGGAAGCTCACGAGGTAACCGACAATGCCGGCCACGATCGCCGCGGCAAGCAGTCCGCTGATCGGTTCGCCGAAGCCGTGCACGGCGAGCAGCCCCGCGGTATACGCGCCGACCCCGAAGAACGCGGCGTGACCGAGCGAAACGATGCCGGCGTAGCCGAGGATCAGGTCGAGCGTGACCGCGAACATGCCGACGATCAGGATCTGGCTGCCGAGCACGAGATAGCCGGGCAGCAGGAAGAACGTCGCGACGGCGACGAGCCAGACGGCGATCTCGAGCGGTCGCCAGCGATCGTTCGGCAGGCGAAGCGCGCGTTCGCGCGATGCGGCAACGCTTTGCGCCATGCGCTCAGCTCAGGCAGGACGCGGGCATCGGTCCACGCATCGCGCGCTAGACGCCCGGATCCTTGACGTTGTCGAACTTCTCGAACTCGATGCTCCACGGCTTGCCGTCGACCATCTCGACCTTGCGCACGTAAACGGTCTGGATCGGATCGCGCGTCGCGGGATCGATCGAAACCGGCCCGCGTGGGCTCGTCCACGCCATGCCCTTCATCGCGGCGACGAGCTTGTCGCCGTCGGCGCCGTCGCCCGCGTTCTTCGCGGCTTCGTAGATCAGGTGCATGCCGTCGTAACCGCCCACCGAGTGAAAGTTCGGACGGAAACGGTTGGCCTTCATGAACGCGTCGACGTACGCCTGGTTTTCCGGCGACTTGTGCGCGGCCGAATAGTGGAACGACGTGACGACGCCGACGGCGACGTCGCCCATGCTTTCGAGCAGGTCGTCGTCGACGACGTCGCCGGTGCCGATCATACGGACGCCCGCCTGCTTCAGGCCGCGGTCTGCGAACTGCTTCATCACCGCGGCGCCTTCGCCCGACGGCACGAACACGAACAGAGCATCCGGCTTCGCGTCCTTTGCTCGCTGCAGGAACGGCGCGTAATCGGGGTTGCGCAGCGGCACGCGCAACGACTCGACGACCTTGCCGCCGGCGCTCGTGAAGCGCGTCACGAAGGTCTTCTCGGCGTCGAGTCCCGGCGCATAGTCGGCGACGAGCGTCACCGGGCGCTTGATGCCGTTCTTCGCCGCCCATTCGGCGATCGGCCACGTGACCTGCGGCAGCGTGAAGCCGCTGCGCACGATGTACGGCGACTTCGTCGTGATGATCGACGTCGCCGCCGCCATCACGACCATCGGCGTCTTCGATTGCGTCGCGACCGGCGCGGCGGCGAGCGCGAGCGGCGTCAGGCCGAATCCCGCGAGCACGGTGACCTTGTCCTGCACGACCAGCTCCTGCGCGATCCGCTTCGTCGTCTCGGGTGCGACGCCGGTGTCGTCCTTGACGATCAGCTCGACCTTGCGTCCCGCGACGCTGTCACCGTTGCGCTGCATGTACAGCCGGCACGCGGCCTCGATCTGCTTGCCGGTCGACGCGAACGGGCCGGTCAGCGGCAGGATGAGCCCGATCTTCAGCGGCTCGGCCGCGAACGCCCGCGGAACGAGGCCGGCGGCGAGGGCGGCGATCGCGGTCTTGAGCACGGCGCGGCGAGTCGGAACGGGAACGTGCGGCATCGGATCCTCCGGAAGCGTTGATGTTGGTACGGATGGCGGCGAGCGATGGCGCGCGACGCAGTCGCTGCGACTGTCGCCGAATCAGGGGGCGATTGTCGCAAGCGCCCACGGACGGAGCCAGGATTTACGCGGTCTTAGCTATCGAAATTGTTTATCGCGCGACCCCCAAGGCGCGGGGCCCACGGATAATGCCGCCTTCCCGATCGCCTGAAGACCGATTGCCCTCGCGATGAACCCGGCATCCCTCGCGGACCCCGCCATTCCGGCTGCGGCGGACGTCGCCACGCTGCGCGTCGGACTCGTTGGCTACGGCGAAGTCGCAACGATCTTCGGCCGCGCGCTGGCTCGTGCCGGCGTCGCGTCGGTGACGGCGTTCGACGTCAAGATCGCCGACGTGGCCTGGGCCTCGCCTGCACGGGAGCGCGCGGCGCGCATCGCGCTCGTCGGGCCTGCGCGCGCGGCGGTCGGGACGCTCTGTCGCAGCGTGCTCGTCAAGGGCATGGAAGCGCTCGCGATCGAGAGCCTGCTCGAGCACGGGCGTCGCCGCGCCGAGGAGGTGCGCGAGGCCGCAGGCGCCGAGCGCGACGCCGGCGTTGCGGCGCGGATGGCGTCGGCGACGGCCGAGACGCAGGCGTGGATCGCCGCGCTCACCGCCGCCGGCGCGTTCGCGGCCGCCGACGATGCATCGGACTGGCGAAGCCTCCCGGACTGCATCGAGCATGCGGACGGAAGCCGCTAAGGCCGCAACGTCCGGTGCTCGCATCGGACCGCCGCCGCCGATCGCGATACGCCCCGAGCTGCGCCATCTGCGCGCGTTTCTCGCCGTCGCCGAACAGGGCAGTGCGAACCGCGCCGGTGCCGCGCTTTATCGCGCGCAATCGGCCGTGTCGCGATCGATCCGCAAGCTCGAGGACGAGCTCGGCGTCGAGCTCTTCGAGCGGCGCGCGCGCGGCATGCTGCTGACGCAGTACGGACGCGCGCTGCTCGTTCGCGCACGGCGCGTGCACGCCGAAATGCAGGCGGCGCGCAACGACATCGCGGCGCTC
Source organism: Casimicrobiaceae bacterium (assembly GCA_035495715.1). Classification (GTDB taxonomy): domain Bacteria; phylum Pseudomonadota; class Gammaproteobacteria; order Burkholderiales; family Casimicrobiaceae; genus VBCG01. The sequence continues at coordinate 12,752 of DATJFI010000018.1, read as the reverse complement.
GCAGAGAAGGGGCGCATCGGCAACGCGCCGATCTTCGGCATGCTGACGCACGAACGGCGCGTGCGCGCATTCGTCGCGCTCGCCGAGCAGCACCACATGCCGTCGGTCGCCGAAAGCCTCGGCATCACGCAGCCCGCGGTCAGCATCGCGATACGCCAGATCGAGGACAGCATCGGCATCGCGCTGTTCCGGCGCACGGCGCGCGGTACGGTGCCGACGCCCGGCGGCACGGCGCTCGCGCTGCGGTTGAAGCGCGCGCTCGCCGAGATCCGCCATGCGGTCGGCGAGATCGCGGCGCTCCGCGGCACGATGCAGGGCGTCGTCACCGTCGGTGCGCTGCCGCTCGGACGCACGCGCCTGCTGCCCGAATCGATCGCCGCCGTCGTCGCCGCGCACCCCGGCGTGCGGATCGGTACGATGGAAGGGTCGTTCGAGGCGCTGGCGGCAAGCCTTCGCGCAGGCGACGTCGATTTCATTCTCGGCGCGCTGCGGCCGCCCGATTGCGCGAGCGACCTGACCGGCGAGGCGCTCGCGACCGACGAGCTCGGCGTCGTCTGCAGGAACGCTCATCCGTGGGCTTCACGCGCGCAACTGCCGGCGGCGGATCTCGCGCTCGCGCAGTGGGTGCTGCCGCGCATCAATACGCCGAACCGGATGCTGTTCGAGCGCGCGCTGGTCGTGCGCGGCGTGCCGATGCCGAACGTCGTCGTCGAAACGAGCGATCTCGCGGTGCTGCGCGGCGTGCTGATGAACAGCGACCTCGTGACGGCGATCTCGCCGCGGCAGATAGCCTACGAGCTCGACGCGGGCCTGCTGCAGGTGCTGCCGTTCGCGCTCGCCGACACGCGACGCGTGATCGGCATCACGCAGCGCACCGACGGCATCGCCTCGCCGGGTGCGAAGCTGCTCATGGACGAAATCCGCCGGCGCTCGCCGTCGATCCTGTCCGCGCTCGATTGACGGTGCGCGGCGTCGAAAGCGCCACGCGGATCGGCGCGTGATCGCTGCACGGCAACAGGTCCAGGATGTCGGCCGCATCGACACGGGAAACGAGGTTCTCCGAGACGAGGATGTAATCGACGCGAGCGGCGTCGAGCCCGCGGGCGCGGCGGTTGAACCACGTGTACGCGCGCTCGCCGGGGTGTCGTGTGCGCCAGATGTCGACGAAGCCCTCCGCGTGCAAGCGCTCGTGGAGCTCGGCCCTTGCGCGCGCATGCGGTTCCTCCGTTCGCAGCCTCGGATGCGTGTCGAGAGGCGTCGGCGACACGTTCCAGTCTCCGGCCATCACGACACCTCCGCTTTCGCGCAATTCGCACCCCAGGTCCATCACGCGCATCTGGAAACGGCGCTTGAACGCGTGCCGGTCGCCGGCGACGCGCCCGTCCTCGTCGAAGAACGGCTTCGCGGTGCCGTTGACCGCGTAAACGTTGACGACGGCGAGCCCCGGCTTGCGCACGACAACGAGCCGGCCCTCGCGATCCCAGGCGGGCACTTCGGCTGACCAGCGTCCGCGAACGAACGTCGCGACGCCGTACATCCTGCCGCCGCGAAACGTGACGTTGTGCGGGTCGCGCGCGAGCGCGTAGTGGCAACGGTAGCCGGAGAGCGCCGCGCGCAACGCGCCGATCGCGTCTTCGTCCGCATGCCGGATGCGAAGCTCCTGCAGGCAAAGGACGTCGGGCGAGCCGAGGCGCTCGACGATCGCGGGCAGCGCCGGCAGGCAGCGCAGCGCGTTCTCGACGTTCCACGAGACGATCTTCACGCGTCGCCGGCGCTGCGCCGCAACGAGATCGGCTGCACCGTCAGACGACCGGCTGGATTCGCAGCTCGACCTTCGGCCGTGGTGCCGTTCGCATGTAGTCGATCTGCGCTTCGTCGAGGTCGTGATCGAGACGATCGAGGCGATCGAGAAGCCGTGCCGCGACATCGCGCGCCGCCTGCGACAGCCGGTAGCTGTCGCCGACGTAAGCCGGAGCGTCGCGAAGCAGCTCCGGATAGGGCGGATGATTGTCGAGGACCGTCACGCCGTCGTGGATCTGCGCGAGCACGTCCTGCAGGACGCCGAGCAGCGACCGGATGCGCACCCAGCGATGGTAGGTGAACTGGTCTTCCCGGATCGTCTCCGGGCGCGCGAATGCGGCGACCAGCTCGCGGGCGGCGAGGGCGCCCGAAGCGGCCAGCGCGTCGATCGTCTTGCCCGGCATGTCGAGGTTGAGCCCGCCCTCGCTCGCCGTGTGCCGGACGGTGACGATGCGGTCGCGAAAGCCGGGTGCCGTGCGCTGAAGGTTGTCGCGCCAGTTCTGCATCGTCTTGACGATCGCCGTCGCGAACGAAACGACCGCGCCCGCTCCGCTGCCCGCAATCGCATAGCCTTCCGGCGGCAACGACTTTCCGCGGCCCGGCAGGTAAGCGCGTCCCTCGGTATCGTTCACGTGGGCGAGATCGTCGCGCAGATTGATGCCGAAGGTCGGCCATCCCGGAAGGACCGCGTCGAACATCTGCACCGGAAAGTTGCTGCAGATACCGCCATCGCTGAACAGCACGCGTTGCACGCTGGCGCGCAGGAATCGGGGTGGCGGATCCGGCGCTTGCCCGCTCGCGTCGGCGTCGCCTCCATTCTTCGAAGTCTCTTCCCACGCATACCGATAAAGCGGAATCGCGGACAGCAGTATCGGAAACGACAGGCTCATTCGCACCGCCACGACGACCGGCAGCGTTGCCCGGTTCGGAAACGGAAGGAAGCCGAAGCGCGCCATCGCCTCGTCGCGCGCCGCGTTTTCGCGGCTCCGCGGACCGGGATTTCCGCTCATCCAGTCGACAACGCCGGCAGGGAAGAAACGCTCGAGCTCCGCACGCCGGAAATAGAACTGCTCGTTTTCGAACGGAAGCGAGAATGGCCGCCCCATCGACAGCGCCGTCGTCATCATCTGCAGGTTGATGCCCTTGATCGCCTTGTCGGCGTCGAGGGTCACGCCATCGAGGTCGCCGAACGTCAGGGGATGCGACGCGTGCGTTGCCGATAGTTGCTGCAGATAATCGTGCAGCCAATCGGTCAACGCGGGCGGCGCCTGCGGCTCGTGCCGTTCGCCGGAATGCCCGCGCGCCAGTCCGAAGTCGTGCTTCGGCAGTGTGCGCGCGAGCGAAAACGTCGCGCTGGCCGCGGCTGCCAGCGCCGACCCGAGCAGCGCGGTCACGATGGCGAGCGCGCCGGCCAGCATGTGCAACGGCGATGCACCCTGTGCCGCGGCGAACATTACGGCGCCCGGCAGCGCTCCGAGCACAGCAGCAATCGGGAACGACGCCATCGCGGCGAGGCTGCCGCGCAGCACGCGGACGGCGACGCTTTCGCGATTGAGCATCGCGGCGAGGATCGCGAAATGTCGCCGCGTGCGCGGCTCGGGCTTGAACAGATCGAAGAGCCGCGAATGCCCGCCGTCCCCACGCTCGCCGAGAAACGCGGTCAGCCGCTCGAGCTCACGAAATCCCGATTCGGGATCCGCGGCGTCGGTGGCGCGTCTGAACTCCGACGCGGCGGCCGCCGCCGCCGCAATCGCGCCCGCCGAGGTACCGCCGATGTTGCGAAAGCGATATTGTCGCGACAGCCGCGCGACCGCCGTCGGGTAGACGACGCCGGACGTGATGCCGCCCTTCATCACGAGATCGCAAAACCTTCTGCCGACGTCGTCCCGGTCGATCGCTGCGTCCGCCATGCGAACCTCTTCGAGATGCCTCGCCAATCACGGATCGGCGCGCACAGGGTCCATCCCGTGCGCGCGTTTCGCCGCATCGCACGCGGCCGATGCGAGCCAGGCAAGGAAGACCTGCACGGCATCTGCGTGCGCAGCGCTTGCGCCGATGGCCGCCGCGAACGTCGTCGTCGATTGAACGTTGGCAGGCAGCAGGCCGACGACGTCGATTCCCGGCTCGTGCGCAAGCTCGCTCAACTGCTGGAAGCCGAGCTCGACGTCGCCGCGGGCGATCAGCGCGGCGACCGGTATGCCCGGCGGCGCCTGGACGAGACGCGGCCAGACCGTCGTGGAAATCCCCCATTGCTCGAACAGCCGGACGACGTGCGTTCCGCTCGGACCGGTCGAATAGCCGATCGTTCGCGCATGCAGCACGGCGTCGCGGACCGCGGCGCCCGTCGCGATATCGGGACGGGAGGCACCGTGCGCGACGGCGATCGCGATCTCGGAACGTGCGAGATCGATTCGCGTTTCCGCTCGCACCCACCGCTCCGCGGCGAGCTCTGCGATGGCGTCCGCCGCGAGCACGACGAAATCGAACGGCTCGCCGCGTCGCACACGCTGCGCCGCCTCGACGCCGCCGACGCAGGCGACGTCGACGCGCTGCGCTGTTGCCTCCGCGTAGACATGGGCACAGTCGGCGAGGATGCGACGCATCGCCATCGACGATACGCCTCGAATCGTCGCCGCCGACACGGTCATCACGCCGCCTGCGGTGTCTCTTGCTCGGGGCTCAGTCGACGTACCGCAACCCCGCCTTCGCGAGCGGCTCGCGCATGCCGTACATGTCGAGTCCCAGCACGCCGCTGGCGAGCTTCGCGCGCTTGCCGGCTTCGCTCGCTTCGCGTGCCCTGGCGGCATCGAGCGTGCGTTGCGCGAGTGCCGCCGGCACGACGACCACGCCGTCGTCGTCGGCGACGACGATATCGCCCGGAGTGACGAGCGCGCCGGCGCAGACGACGGGTACGTTCACCGATCCGAGCGTCGCCTTGACCGTGCCGCGCGCCGAGACCGCGCGACTCCAGACCGGAAACTGCATCTGCGCCAGCAGCCGCACGTCGCGCACGCCCGCATCGATCACGAGCCCGCGTGCGCCGCGCGCACGAAAGCTCGTCGCCAGCAATTCGCCGAAGTAACCGTCGGTGCATTCGGCGGTGACCGCGGCGACGACGACGTCGCCTTCGCGGATCTGCTCGGCGGCAACGTGCAGCATCCAGTTGTCGCCGGGCTGCATCAGCACGGTGACCGCAGGTCCTGCGATCGCCGCGCCCGGATAGATCGGCCTCAGGTACGGCTTCATCAGCCCGGCCCTGCCCATCGCCTCGTGAACGGTCGCGGTGCCGCACTCGGCGAGGCTTGCGGCGACGCCGGCGTCGGCGCGCCGGATCGAGCGGTAGACGACTCCGATCTCGTACATGGTCAGCGTCCTCGTTCGTTCAACGCGCGGTCGAGGCGGGAGTAGACGCGCCTCGCGTTCGTCTCGTAGATCTTGCGCCGGTCGGCGGCGTCGACGCGCGCGGCCTCGACATAGCGCTTCGTGTCGTCGTAGTGATGCCCGGTTTCGGGATCGACGCCGCGCACGGCGCCGATCATCTCGCTCGCGAACAGGATGTTGTCGACCGGTATGACGCGCGTCAGCAGGTCGATGCCCGGCTGATGATAGACGCACGTGTCGAAGAAGACGTTGTGCAGCAGATGCTCGGTCAGCAGCGGCTTCTTCAACTCCTGCGCGAGGCCGCGGAAGCGTCCCCAGTGATAGGGCACGGCGCCGCCGCCGTGCGGGATCACGAAGCGAAGCGTCGGGAATTGCCGGAAGAGGTTCGACGTCAGACACTGCATGAACGCCGTCGTGTCGGCGTTCAGGTAATGCGCGCCGGTCGTGTGGAACGCCGGGTTGCAGCTCGTGCTGACGTGGATCATCGCCGGGATGTCGTACTCGACCATCTTTTCGTAGATCGGATACCAGCAACGATCGGAGAGCGGCGGTGAATCCCAGCGACCACCCGAGGGGTCCGGGTTCAGATTGATCGCGACGTTCCCGTACGCCTCGACGCAACGGATGAGCTCGGGAATGCAGGTCGAAGGATCGACGCCGGGACTTTGCGGCAGCATCGCCGCCGGCACGAAATGGTTCGGAAAGAGCCGGCTCACGCGAAAGCAGAGCTCGTTGCAGATCGCCGCCCACGCGCTCGACACCTGGAAGTCGCCGACATGGTGCGCCATGAAGCTCGCGCGCGGACTGAAGATCGTGACGTCGATACCGCGCTCGCGCATCAGGCGGAGCTGGTTCGCCTCGATCGACTCGCGGAGCTCGTCGTCGCCGATCCGAAGCTCGGCCGCCGGCGGCGCGGGCTTTCCGGTGCGAAACGCCTCGACCTGGCGGTTGCGCCACGCCTCGAGCACGCTCGGCGCGGTCGTGTAGTGGCCGTGAACGTCGATGATCATCGCGTCTTCGCGGTGTCCCATGCGAGGTTGCCAGCGTCCTTGCCGGCGACCGAATACAGCGCGCCCGGCGCGTTGCGCGTGCGCTGGAAGTCTTCGAGCGTCTCGCCGCGCATCGCCGCGTAGATGTGCAGGTTCGACACGCCGACGACGGCGCCGAGCTTCTCGAGCACGAAGAAGATGACGCCGTAGTGGATCATGCCGCGCCAGTCGCGCCGGCGGATCAGGTCGCGCTCTTCTTCCGTCAGTCCGGCCGCCGCGAACGAAGCCTCCGGGTCGCGCAGGAACGCCCGCCGGTGCGCGGGATCCACCATCCGGTGCAGGAATTCGTTGATGCGATAGGCATTGACGCTGACGTCGAGTGTGAACGGATGGGTGCCGGGCAGCGCTTCGATGCCGGCGGTGTCGAGCGATGCGCGCTGCCGCTCGCGCGCGAGCGACGCTTCGTCGAGCCCGTCGTCGCTGCCTTCGTAGATCGCGGTCGCGATGCCCGCCATCGACGGCAGATAGTAGCTGCGGAATTTGCACTGGACGCTCGCCGGAAGCGCGCCGCGCATCGTGAGCCACATCACGACCTCCGCGCCTTCGAAGCCGCCGAGCTCGGCGTACTGCGCGATCGTCATCTCCGCGAGGCGCTCGGGATCGCGCTCGAAAAGGTCGAGGAAGCGCTCGTCCCACTGCGGATTGTTGAAGCCTGCGCGTTCGCCGTGGACCTGGTGCGAAAGCCCGCCGGTCGCGACGATGGCGACCCGCAGGTCCTCGGGATAGCTTTCGATCGCCTTGCGCAGCGCCTGCCCGAGCCGGTAGAAGCGCCGCGCGCTCGGGATCGGAAACTGCAGCACGCCCATCTGCAGCGGCACCAGCTTGACCGGCCACGTCGGCTCGTGCGGGCAGAGCGCCGAGAGCGGCGAAAAGCAGCCGTGGTCGAGCGGCCGGTGCTGGAAGAACGACATGTCGAACTCGTTCGCCATCAGCGAGCGGCCGACGTGCGCGGCGAGCTCGGGATGACCGTCGATCGGCGGCAGGTCGCGCGGACCCGCGCCTTCGTCCGCGACGCGCCACTGCGGGCCTGTGCCGAGCGCGAACGCCGAATAATGATCGAAGAAGAACGACGTGACGTGATCGTTGTACGTGAGCAGCAGCACGTCGGGTCGCTTGTCGGCGATCCACGCCGCGAGCGGCGCGAAGTTCTCGAAGATCGGCGCCCAGACCGGGTCGTCGCGCTTGTTGCGGTCGTATGCGAAGCCGATCGTCGGCGTGTGCGACGCCGCGAGACCTCCGATGATGCGTGCCATGGCGCCCCCGTTCCTCGATGCGATCCGTCGCCCGGGCGGGAGCGAGCATCGACCGTGCAGTGTGACGCGGGTGCGGCGCGCCCGCGTTGCTTTCGCGTTCGCTTGCCGCGCCGATCGCTTATCGGCGGGCGATACGGACCTTCATGATACCGGCTGCGCGCGCTTCAGCGCGGCGTGGCGTCGGACGTATGCGCCTTCGTCTCCGTGCCGGGAACCGGCAACGCCGGCAGCCGGTGCGCGATGCCCTTGTGGCAGTCGATGCACGTGCGCTCGCCGGAGGCGAGCAGCGCGCTGTGCTGCGCGGCCGCGCGCGGGCTCTGGCGCGTGAAATCCATGTAGTCGTAGCCGTGGCAGTTGCGGCACTCGAGCGAGTCGTTCGCCTTGAAGCGCGCCCATTCGTGCTGCGCGAGCTCGAGGCGCGCGGCCTCGAACTTCTCCCGCGTCGAGATCCGGCCGAAGATCTTCCCCCAGACCTCGTTCGACGCCTGCATCTTGCGCGCGATCTTGTCGGTCCAGTTGTGCGGCACGTGGCAGTCGGGACATTTCGCGCGCACGCCGCTGCGATTCGTGTAGTGGATCGTCGACTGCAGCTCCACGTAGACGTTGTCGCGCATCTCGTGGCAGCTGATGCAGAACGTTTCGGTATTCGTCGCCTCGAGCGCGGTATTGAACGCGCCCCAGAACACGACGCCGGCGACGAAGCCGCCGATCGTCAGGAAGCCGAGGCTGAAGTAGCGCGCGGGACGGCGTACGACGACCCAATAGCGCTTCAGCAGCTCGAGCACGGCGTCAGCGCTTGGCCGGCGCAGAGGCTTTCGGGGGCGGCCGCTTCGCGACCGTGTCGAAATCCTCGAAGCGATTGTCGACGAGCGGCTTCACGTCGTCCTGCGGCACGTGGCATTGCGTGCAGAAATAGCGCCGCGGCGAGACGTCGCCGCGCACCGTGCCGTCGCGATCCATGTAATGGGTGACGCTGAGCGGAATCGCCTTCGTCTCCTCGATCCGCGTGCGCGCGTGGCAGAAGAGGCACCGGTTGACCGACTTGTCGAGCTGGTAGCCGTCGATCCTGTGCGGAATCGTCGGCGGCTGCATCGGATGCGAGCGCACCCGGCGCACGTCCTTGTTCTCCTGGTTCGCAAGCGGCGGCGGTTGGGCTTCGTCGAGAATCGGCACGCTGCCGCGCAGCGGGTCGGTGAGCGCATCCGTCGCGCCGCTCGCGGTCGCGGCGGCTCCCGCGAGCAGGCATAGCGCGAGCAGCGTGGCCGGCACGCGCAGCGCCGGCATGATCAGGCCTTGACGATCTTCACGGCGCATTTCTTGAAGTCCGTCTGCAGCGAGATCGGATCGGTCGCGTCGAGCGTCACCTTGTTGATGAGCTGACTCGCGTCGAACCACGGCACGAACACGAGCCCGCGCGGGACCTTGTTGCGCCCGCGCGTCTCGACGCGGGTGCGGATCTCGCCGCGGCGCGATATCACGCGCACGTCGGAGCCGCGGCGCACGCCGAGCGCCTGCGCGTCCTGCGGGTGCATGTAGACGACGGCGTTCGGGAAGGCGCGGTAGAGCTCGGGGACGCGGCGCGTCATCGAGCCCGAGTGCCAGTGTTCGAGGACGCGGCCGGTGGAAAGCCAATACGGATATTCCTTGTCGGGCGCTTCGGCCGGCGGCTCGTAGGGCAGCGCGTAGATGTACGCGCGATTGTCGGGATTGCCGTAGAACTGGTAATCGGTGCCGGCCTTGACGAACGGATCGCTGCCTTCCTTGTAACGCCAGCGCGTCTCCTTGCCGTCGACGACCGGCCAGCGCAGTCCGCGCGCTTCGTGATACCGGTCGAAATCGGCCAGATCGTGCCCGTGGCCGCGCCCGAAGCTCGCGTATTCCTCGAACAGGCCCTTCTGGATGTAGAAACCGAAGGCTTTGGCCTCGACGTTCGCGTAGCCGTCGTCGACGTCCTTCAGCGGGTAGCGATCGACCTTGCCGTTGCGGAACAGCACGTCGTAGAGGGTCTTGCCGCGCAACTCCGGCTTCTTGGCGACGAGGTCGGCGGGCCACACTTCGTCGACCTTGAAGCGCTTCGAGAACTCGACGAGCTGCCAGAGATCGGAGCGTGACTCGCCCGGCGCGTCGACCATCTGATGCCAGAATTGCGTGCGCCGCTCGGCGTTGCCGTACGCGCCTTCCTTTTCCACCCACATCGCGGTCGGCAGCACCAGATCGGCGGCAAGCGCGGTGACCGTCGGGTACGCGTCCGACACGACGATGAAATTGGCCGGATTGCGATAGCCCGGATAGCCTTCCTCGACGAGATTGGGCGCCGCCTGCATGTTGTTGTTGACCTGCACCCAGTAGGCGTTGAGCTTGCCGTCCTTGAGCATCCGGTTCTGCAGCACGGCATGAAAGCCGGGCTTGTCCGGAATCGTTCCTGCGGGCAACTCCCAGATTTCCTCCGCCTTCGCGCGGTGCGCGGGATTGGCGACGAGCATGTCGGCGGGCAGGCGATGCGAGAACGTGCCGACCTCGCGCGCGGTGCCGCAAGCCGACGGCTGGCCGGTGAGCGAGAACGGACTGTTCCCGGGCGTCGAGATCTTGCCGGTCAGAAGATGCAGGTTGTAGAGCAGGTTGCTGCACCAGACGCCGCGCGTGTGCTGGTTGAAGCCCATCGTGAAGAACGACGTGACCTTGATCGTCGGATCGGCGTAGAGCTCGGCGAGCTGGTCGAGCTTCGCCCTCGGCACGCCGGACAGCTTCGTCACGTACGCCGCGTCGTAGCGCGCGACGAACTTCGCGTACTCGTCGAACGTCATCGGCTTCGAGCCGCCCGGATCGGCGGCGTTGCGCGCCGCCTTCTGCAACCCGTGCTCGGGCCGCAGCCCGTAGCCGATGTCGACGTTTCCGAGCTTGAACGCCGTGTGCTTGTCGACGAACTCGCGGTTCACGCGCTTCTTCGCGATGATGTAGTTCGCGATGTAATTCAGGATCGCGAGGTCGCTCTGCGGCGTGAAGACGATCGGCAGGTCGGCCAGGTCGAAGCAGCGATGCTCGAACACCGACAGCACCGCGACCTTGACGTCCTTCGGCGCCGAAAGCCGGCGGTCGGTGACGCGCGACCACAGGACCGGATGCATCTCCGCCATGTTCGAGCCCCACAGCACGAACGCATTCGCGGCCTCGATGTCGTCGTAGCACCCCATCGGCTCGTCCATGCCGAACGTCCGCATGAATCCCTGGACGGCGCTCGCCATGCAATGCCGCGCATTCGGGTCGAGGTTGTTGCTGCGGAATCCCGCCTTGTACAGCTTGAGCGCCGCGTAGCCTTCCCAGATCGTCCACTGGCCGGAGCCGAACATCCCGACGGCGGTCGGTCCCTTCTCGCGCAGCACCCGCTTGAACTGCCCGGCCATTTCGTCGAACGCGCGATCCCACGATACCGGCGTGAACTCGCCGTTCTTGTCGTAGCGGCCGTCCTTCATCCGCAAGAGGGGCGTCGTCAGGCGGTCGGCGCCGTACAGGATCTTGTTGAGGTAATAGCCCTTGACGCAGTTGAGGCCGCGGTTGACCTCGGCCTGCGGGTCCGCCTGTGTCGCGACGACGCGGCCTTCCTTGACGCCGACCATGACGCCGCAGCCCGTGCCGCAGAAACGGCACGGCGCCTTGGCCCACTTGAGATCCGCCGCCGCCGCCTCCGTGACGACGTTCTGCGCCGCGGCGATCGCGGGCGGCAGCGAAACCGCAGTCGCGGCGCCGGCGACGGTCGAGTTGCGCAGGAATGCGCGGCGCGAAGTCTTCATGGCGTCGTCGAAGAGGGGGTGGATGCCGTCAATGCCGGTCGCTCGCGCGCGTGGTCTCACGCCTGCGGCGGTCCGGCGACCAGTTGATACATCCAGACGGCGAAGCCGTAACCGGCGACGATCAGCACCGCGAGCACGGGTGCCATGACGACGGTGAAGAACAGGAAGCTTCGCAGCTCCTCGCGGCGCGTGGACGGGGGCTCTGTCATCGGTCGGGGCAGGTGAATCGCAAGCGCACAACATGATTCGGCGCGCGTGTGCCGTCCTTGCAATTCTCGACACACGACCAGGCGTCAGCCGCGCATGCGGACGTCCGCGGCGCCTCGGAGGATCGACCGTGCGGTGCGACGCCTCAGGGCCTTCGTGTTGCCTTCACAGCGAAGATGGAATAGCATTCCATCTTGCGGCAGCTTCATGCCACCGACGAGGAGCGGGTCATCCGATGGCGCTCACCCATTCGCCGAACCGTGCGAGCGGCATTGCGCCGGCCAGCGATTGGGAGGCGCCGCCATCGGCCAAGGCCTTTCAACGCAGCGCATCCACGACGCCGAAGCGCCTGCGCCTCCTGCGGCGAATCGCCTGGAATCTGCTGCCGCCGCTGACGTTCGTCGCGATGGTGGGCGTGTGGTGGGGCGCCGTCGTCCTGTTCCGCATTCCGGCGTATCTGCTGCCCGGTCCCGGTGCGGTCTTCTCGCGCCTCGTGAGCGACGCGCCGATGCTGTGGACTCACTCGCAGGTCACGCTGATCGAGATCCTGCTCGGCTTCGCGTTGACGATCGTCACCGCGATTCCGCTCGGACTGCTGATCGCGCTGTCGGCATGGGCGAAGCAGGTGGTCTATCCGCCGATCATGCTGATGCAGCTCGTGCCGAAGATCGCCGTGGCGCCGCTGTTTCTCGTCTGGCTGGGCTTCGGACTCGAATCGAAGGTGCTGCTGACGATCCTGATGACCTTCTTTCCGCTGCTGCTCGCGAGCATCAGCGGCTTCATGATCCTCGACGACCGTCTGCTCTACCTGACGAAGTCGATGGGCGCGTCGAGCTGGGATACGTTCCGCTACCTTCGCTTCCCGGCCGCATTGCCGGTGATCTTTTCCGGGATCAAGACGTCCGCGACGATCGCGGCGACCGCGGCGATCGTCGCCGAGTTCGTCGGCGCGAACAAGGGCCTCGGCTACGTGCTCTTGCGCGGCACGAGCACGATGGACATCGAGCTCGTGTTCGCGGTCCTCGTCGTGCTGACGATCGTCGGCATCGCGATCAACTACCTGGTCGAGTTCTGCGAATGGGCGATGACGCCCTGGCAGCGCGCGAAATACAACTGACAGCCAACGACAAGAGGCGGCCGATCGCCCGCGAGACCCGGCACTTCCAATCCACTCACGAAGGAGGTCACATGCGTCACGCGTTCCCGAAATCGCTCGTCGCTGCCGCGTTCGCGTTCGCCGCGGCGGTTGCCGGCGCGGCCGGCACGCCGGTCAC
>DATJFI010000017.1:0-81587 GCA_035495715.1 Casimicrobiaceae bacterium | reverse complement strand
CCACGAGCGCATCGAGGTGGCGGCCGACGTTTTCGCGCTCCGCCTCGTCGGGATGGACGTCGCGCAGCATCGCCTCGGCGAACACGTGGCCGATGACGCTCGCCGTCTTCAGCGTGAGTTGCTCGGCGGGCGACAGGTGGTCGACCTGCGCGGAACGGTCGACCGCGTCGCCCTCGTTCGCGTGCGCCCGCTCGGCGAGTGGCCGGTATACCGCCACCGGCTGCGACTTGCCCTTGACGGCCACCGGGGGAAGCGTCTCGAACGCGAAGTCCGCGCGCGCGGCAGCGTGCACGGCGTCGTCGCAAAGCGTCGCGTTCGCGGGCGCTTCCATCATGAGTCGCGCCGCCAGATTCGCCTTGTCGCCGATGACGCTGTAGGCGCGCTGCGCGTGGCCGCCGTACGCGCCTGCGCGAACGGGCCCGTACGCGACACCGGCCGTCACCCGATCGATGGCCTCGCACTCGGCGGGTGGCGTCTGCAATTCGAGCGCTGCGCGCAACGCGCGCGCGGAATCGTCGTAATGCGCGACCGGCGCGCCGAAGGTCAGGTGGAAGTACGATCCCTTGTCCCCGAGCACGAGCTGCAGGAGCGCGCCGTCGTGGCGGGCGGCGACCGTTTGCACGAAGCGAGTGAACGTGTCCAGCTTCTGCGGGGCGTCGGGGTCCGCGTCGAAGTCGATGCCCGAAAAGCGCAGGAACAGCGACGCCGCCGGCCGCAGCTCCGAAAGGAACGCGCTCTGCCCGGCCGCGACCTTTTCGCGCACCGCCGGCGGCACGAATGCGCGCGAAATCGCATCGTCGATGGACTGCGCAAGCTCCGACCACGGCGCCGGCTCGACGGCGCCCTCGAGCGACGCGATCACCGCGACGCGTCCCTCGTCGCGCCATTGCGCGATCCGTGCGCGATCGCCGATTTCGGTCACGAGGGATCGCGGCGCGACGACCTCGCCGCGCCGCGCGTGATGCTCGGCATCGGCAAGCATTTCCATCAGGCGCCCGCCGAGCACGTCCAGACGGTACGCGGTCGCGTCGCCGACGAGCATGCGGCGCGCGGTTCCGCAGGCGAGCGCGATCTTGACGCCGATCGACACCGACAGTCCTCCCGGAGCCACGATGGCCGCGAACTCGTCCATCGCCTGCTGCATCGCGAACGCGCACGCACACGCACGCAGCGCCGCATCGCCGTCGAACCAGCAGGTGATCGCGTCGCCGCCGAACGCCACGACGCTTCCCCGGTGGCGATGCACGCAGTCGATCAACGCCGCGAAAACCCGATTCACGTGCCGCGTGATTTCCTCGGCGCCGCGCTGCAGTCCGAGCTCGCGCGCGAACGATTCGGTGAGCGGAGTGAAACCCGAAATGTCGGCGAAGAGCGCCGTCCCCCGCGCGCGATCGGGCAGTTCGCCGCCTTTGGCGAGCGCGTGCCGCCGGTCCATCGGCACGTAGACGGCCATCGTGTCGCCGGCGCTCGCGCGCTGCTCCTCGATGTCGAGCTGCAACTGGCGCAGCTGCTGGCGCAACCGCTGCTCGCGCGCGACGACCTCCTGCGCCATCTTGCGGAACACGCGCGCGAGGCCGCCGAGCGCATCGCTGCGCGCCGCGACGTCGGCGATCGCCGCTTCATCGTACGAGCCCGCCTGCACGGCCTGCGCGGCGGCGGTCAGCGCTTCCACTTGCCGAAGGTATTCGAGCTCGAGGTCGCGCCGCCGCTTGCGCTCGAGTCCCGTCCGGATGCGCGCCTGCAGCAGCACGGGCTCGAACGGCTTCGGCAGGTAGTCGTCGGCGCCGCCCTGGATGCCGCGCACGATGCTCGCCAGATCGTTCACCGCCGAGATGATGACGACGGGAAGGTCGCGCGTGGCGGGATCGGCCTTGAGACGCTCGAGCACCGCGAAGCCGTCCATCACCGGCATCATGATGTCGAGCAGCACGAGGTCGGGCCGGTGCGAGCGCACGCGCTCGAGCGCCTGCGCGCCGTCGGCGGCGCTCACGGTGTCGTAACCCAGGTCCTCGAGCTCCTGCTCGAGATAGTCGACGTTGAACGGCTCGTCGTCGACGACGAGGATCTTCCCGCGCGGCGCTGCGTTGCTTTCCTGCTCGGCGGTCATTGCGTGAACGAGACGCCTAACCGAGATAGCGGTCGAGCTTGTCGAAGAGCAGCGCGTCGTTGAGCGGCTTCGTCAGGTAGTCGTTGCAGCCGGCCGCGATCGCGCGCTCGGCGTCGCCCGCCATCGCGTGCGCCGACAACCCGATGATCGGCATCGCGTGCCCGGCCGCGCGAATGCGCCGCGTCGCCTCGTAGCCGTCGCAGACCGGCAGCGACATGTCCATCAGGATCAGGTCCGGACGCTCCTCGCCGGCGAGCGAGACCCCCTGCTCGCCGTCCTTGGCGATGACGAGCGCGTAGTCGTCCTCGAGGAGCTGTGTCAAAAGCTCGACGTTCAAGTCGACGTCCTCGACGATCAGGATCTTCTTCATCGGTCGCGTCTGTTCAATGGGAGGCCGCGAGCGCGCCCTCGATCTCCCGGATCAGCGCTTCGCCGGCCAGGCCCTGCTTCTGGATCACCCTCGCCACGCTGCTCGTGAGTCCGGCGATCTCGGTTGCGGTGAGGCTCTTCGCGGTGAGCACGACGATCGGAATCGTCCGGTGCGCGGGATCGAGCCGCAGCCGCTCGATCACGCCGAAGCCGTCGAGGCGCGGCATCATGAGGTCGAGCAGGATCACGTCGGGCCGGCTCCGGGCGATCGCGGCCAGTGCGTCGATGCCGTCGTTGGCGGCCGAGAGCTCGTATTGCGCGCCGACGAGCTGGCGCACCATGTCGATCACGTTCGGGTCGTCGTCGGCCACGAGCATGCGTCGCGGCGGACGGCCGCCGTTGCGCTGCGCGACGCGGCGCAGCGCGGCGACGATCGCGTGGGTGTCGAACGGCTTCAGCAGGTAGTCCGCGGCGCCGAGCTCGTAGCCGAGTGGCTTCTTGTCGACGATCGTCAGCATGACGACCGGGATGTCGCGCGTCGCCGGATCGGCCTTCAGGTCGAACAGCACCTGCCAGCCGTCCTTCGTGGGCATCATCACGTCGAGCGTGATGACCTGCGGTTGAATCGCCTTCGCGCGCGCCAGACCTTCCTCGCCGCTCGCGGCGCCGACGACCTCGTAGCCCGCTTCGCCGAGACTCTCGCGCAGGATGTCGAGGTCGTCCGGATTGTCGTCGATCGCGAGGATGATCGGGCGCTCGGGGCGCGGCGCCGGCGCGACAGCGTTCACGGTCTCGGCCCTCCGCGGCTGTGGACGCGCGCCGTGGACGAGCGGCACGGTCAGTACGAACGTGGATCCCGTGCCGAGCGTGCTCGTGACGGCGATGTCGCCGCCGAGCAGGCGCGCCAGGCTGCGGCTGATCGAAAGCCCGAGCCCCGTGCCGCCGTACTGGCGCGTCGTGCTCGTGTCGGCCTGCTGGAACTCGTCGAAGATGCGGCCGATCGCGTCGGCGCTGATGCCGATGCCGGTGTCCGTGACGGCGATCGACAGCAAGCCGTTCTCGGCGCTCGCCGCGACGCTGATCGTCCCCTGGTGCGTGAACTTCGCCGCATTGCCGAGCAGATTGAGCAGGATCTGCTTGATCTTGTCCTGGTCCGAGTGGACGAGCGGCAACTCCCGGCACGCCTTGACCAGCGGCACGCCGGGCTTGAGCAGCGGCGTCGCCGTCGTGACGCACTGATCGAGCAGCTGCGCGGCGCCGAACGACGAGGCGGTGACGTCCATCCGGCCCGCCTCGATCTTCGCGATGTCGAGCACCGTGTTGATCAGCGACAGCAGGTGCTCGGCGCTCGTCAGCACCTTGTCGAGGTTCTCGGCCTGCTTCGCCGGCAGCACGCCGTCGGCCTTGCGGCGCACGATGCGCGTGAAGCCGATGATCGCGTTGAGCGGCGTGCGCAGTTCGTGGCTCATGTTCGCGAGGAACGTGCTCTTCGCCTTGTTCGCCTGCTCCGCGGCGGCGCGCGCGTCGTGCGCCTCGGCGAAGAGCCGTGCGTTCTGGATGGCGACGCCGACGTTCGCCGCGATCGTGGCGAGCAGGTGCTGGTCGGCGCGCGTGAACCGTCCCTCGTGCTGCGTGCTCTGGACGCTGATGGCGCCGATCGCTTCCGTGCCCTGCAGGATCGGCACGCCGAGATAGGACTTGGCGTCGGCGCCGACGTGCGTCGCGCCGATCGACGCCGTCGCGTCGTCGAGCGCCCTGTTGATCAGCAGCGGCTGCGCGGTCTCGACGATGCGGCCCGTCAGGCCTTCGCCCAACGCGAGCGGTGTCGGGGCGTCGCCGTACGCATACGGGAAGCGGATCAGACCGGCCGCCTTGTCGACGAGTGCGACGTAGACGATGTCGGCATGGAACGTCTGCCGCATCCGCTCGCCCACGAACCGGATCAGCGCGTCGAGATCGAGCTGCGACGCGATGGCCTGGCCGATCGTGTTGACCGTGGTGAGCTCGGCCGCGCGCTGCTCGGTTTCCTGCAGCAGCCGCGTGGTTTCCTCGAACAGCCGCGCATTCTCGAGGGCGACGCTCATGCTGCTCGCGAGCGTCGCGAGCAGGCGCACGTCGGAATCGGAGAACGCGTTCTCGCGGTCGACGTTGTCGATGCCGATGACGCCGCGCACCTCGTTGCCGACCAGGATCGGCACGCGCAGGATCGACTTCGTCGGCTGCGTGCCGGGCAGCGTGCGGATCTCCACGCCGAGCGCGGCAAGGCGCTCGACGACGCGGTCGTTGATGACGAGCGCCTCGCGCGTGCGCACGATGTGCCGCGACAGCGGCGCGATCGGCCCATCCTCCACGTCGAAGCGGTGGCCGCGCTCCAGCATGTAGTGATAGTGCCGGGTGCCGCGCGCGAGATCGAACGAGGCGAGGCTGATGCTCTGCGTGTCGAAGAGCTCGCGCAGCCGCTCGCCGACCAGATCGTAGATCGCCTGGATCTCGAGCTTGGACACGAGGCCCTGCTGCACGCCGTTGATGATCGCGAGCTCGGCGGCACGCTGTTGCTCCTCGCGGAAGAGACGCTGCGTCTCGTCGAAGAGGCGCGCGTTCTCGAGCGCGACGCTCATCGTGTTCGCGAGCGTCGTCAGCAGGTGTACGGCCGAATCGTCGAACGCGTCCTCCCTCTCGGCGTACAGCGTGACGACGCCGAGGACTTCGTCGCTCTTGAGGATCGGGACGCCGACGTAGCTTTGCTCGGGAGTCTCGGTCGCATTCGGATCGCCGATCAGCTTCGATCCGAGCTCGACCTTCCAGCGCTCGATGTCGCGGTTGATGACGAGCGGCTTGCGCGTACGGATGACGTGCGACGCGAAGCCTTGCCCTATTTGCATCGGCTCGATACGGAAGCGCTCGCCGTGCTCCACGTAGTACGGAATTGAGAGCGTCTTCGTCGCGGCATCGTAAAGCCCGATCGACATGTCGCCGGTGTCGAAGATCTGCGCCATCTTGTCGCCGACCAGGTCGATGATCGCCTGGAAGTCGAGCTCGGCCGCGAGTCCCTGCTGGACGCTGTTGATGACGGAGAGCTCGGCCGCGCGCTGCTCGGTTTCCTTGAGCAGCCGCTGCGTCTCGGCGAAAAGCCGCGCGTTCTCGAGCGCGTTGCCAAGCGAGCCGGCGATCGTCGTCAGCAGGCGCAGCTCGGCATCGCCGAACGCGTTCTCGCGCTCGTAGTTCTCGATCATGATGCTGCCGAGGACGCGGTCGCTGCTGACGACCGGAACGGCGATCAGCGATTGGCTGTGATCCGTCCCTTCGACCGCAACCGATTGCACTCGCGCGTAGTCGGCGGTGGTGTTCAGAACCACCGGCTGCCGGGTCCGTCGCATGGACTCGAAGAGACCACCCGGGGTCGGCGTCAACGCCGGCAGCGTCAGTCGCTTGCCATGTTCAAAGGCGTAGAGGTAGTGATTGAGGTTAGCCTGCTCATCGTGCCAGAGAATGCTCATGTCGCCGGTCGCGAAGACCTCGCGCAGCTTGTCACCGACGAGATCGACGATACCCTTGAATTCGAGCTTCGCAGCCATCCCCTGCTGGACGCTGTTGATGACGGCGAGCTCGGTGGCCCGCTGCTCGCTCTCCTTGTACAGGCGCTGCGTCTCGTCGAAGAGGCGCGCGTTCTCGAGTGCGGTGCCGAGCGACGCGGCGATCGTCGTCAGCAAACGGGTCTCCGATTCGCCGTATGCGTGCTCGCGCTCGTAGTTCTCCATGTTGATCAGGCCCAGCACGCGGTCGCCGGAGATCACGGGAACGCTGATCAGCGACCGGGACTGGTCGGTGCCCGGCACCGCCCGGATGTTGTGCTGCCGCATTTCCTCCAGCGTGTTGTATACGATCGGTTGACGCGTTCGGCGGATCGTCTCGAAGTTTCCGCCCGGCGTCGGCGGCTGCGGCGCCACGCTGATCCGCACCCCATGCTCATAGACGTACATGTAGTGCAGCAGCCGGGCGTTTTCCTCGTACCACAGGATACCGAGATCCGGCGTCGCGAACACCTCCCGCAGCTTGTCGCCGACGAGGTCGATGATGGCCCGGAAGTCGAGCTCGGCGGCGAGGCCGCGCTGCACGCTGTTGATCAGCGCCAGCTCGGCGGCTCGCTGCTCTGTTTCCTTGAGCAGGCGCTGCGTCTCGGCGAAAAGTCGTGCGTTCTCGAGCGCGACGCCCATGCTCGACCCGACGGTCATCAGCAGGCGCACGTCGGACTCGGCGAACGCGTACTCGCGCTCGAAGCTTTCGATCGTGATGCCGCCGATGACGCGATCGCTGCCCACGATCGGAACGGTCACCGTCGACAACGAAGTATCGGTGCCCGGTACAACGCCGAGGGCTGCGACTTCCGCCTGCGTGTTATGTACTCTCGGTTCGCGCCGGGCGACCAGCGTTTCCCACGACACCTTGGCGGGTGGTGCGGGAGGAATCGAGAGCCGCACGCCATGCTCGAAGTCGTAGAGGTAATGGACCAGCCGGTTCGCATGGTCGAACCAGCGGATGCCGATGTCGTCGACGCGGAACACCTCGCGCAGCTTGTTGCCGACGAGATCGACGATCGCCTGGAAGTCGAGCTTCGCCGCGACCCCCTGCTGGATGCTGTTGATGACGGCGAGCTCGGCGTTGCGCTGCTCGGTTTCCTTGAGCAGCCGCTGCGTCTCGTCGAACAGATGCGCGCTATCGAGCGCGACGCCAAGCGATGTCGCGACGCTCGTCAGGAGGCGCGCGTCTTCCGGCCGGAACGCGTTCTCGCGCGCGTGGTTCTCGATGCTGATGTCGCCGAGCAATCGATCGCCCACGAAGATCGGTACCGACATCATCGACTTGCACTGGTCGGTTCCGGGTACGACCGGCCCCATCCGCGGATCGTCGGCGGCGCTCGCAATGATGACCGGGAGGCGCGTCTTGCGCATCGTGTCGTAAAGGCCGCCAGGTCTCGGAGGGTTGGGCGCTCCGATCGAAATCCGGCGCCCGTGCTCGTACACGTACAGCATGTGAACGAGGTTCGCCGGCTCGTCGAACCAGGAGATTCCAAGGTCCGGGGTGCGGAAGAGCTCGCGAAGCTTGTCGCCGACGATATCGACGATCTCCTGGAACCCGAGCTTTGTCACGACCCCGCGCTGGATCGCGCTGACGAGGGCGAGCTCGGCATCGCGCAGCGCGAGGAGCTCGCGTGCGGAGGGCGCCTTGATAGCCAGCGCCCGGCCGCCACCCGCGGCCCCGTTGCGCTTGATGGCAGGTGCGGGCGTCGCCGGCGTCTTGCGCTTCGGCTTCGGCGCTGCCTTCGCGACCTCCTTCTTCGTCGCGCGCGGCGCCCCTGTCGCCGGCTTGCCGGTCGCGGGCTTCTTCGCCGCGGACTTTGCGGTCCGTGTCGGGGTGCGCGCCTTCAACCGCGCGGCGTTCGAGGTCCTGCCGGCCATCCCTCCCTCCAGGGTGACGCTCAGGTGGGCCGCCAGTCTACAGCGCTTCAGAGCTCCATGAGGTCTTCACCGACGACGATCCGGCCGGCGAAGTGACGGGCGGCGGCCTCGCGCCAGGTGTCGGCCGGCACGGAGTCGGCGGGGACGAAGTGGGTCAGCACGAGCGTGTTCACGGCCGCGTCGCGCGCGATCGCGCCGACCTGGTCTTCGGTCGTGTGGCTTGCGAGCAGGTGCTCGCGCAGCCGAGTGGCGTTGGAAAGCCGCGCGCAGATCGCGTCGAGCGACGGCTCGTGCATTACCTCGTGGACGAGCACGTCGGCCCCCTGCGCGAGCGCGACGAGGCTGTCGCAGGGCGCCGTGTCGCCGGAGAAGACGATCGAGCGATCGCGGGTGTCGAAGCGGAACGCGAACGCGGGCACGACCGGCGGATGACGAACGAGCGCGCAGGTGACGCGAACGCGCTCGTCGCGGTAGACCTCGCCGGCTGTCTCGATATCGTGCGGCCGGATCAGCGGCGCGAGCGGTGGCCGCCCTTCGTCGGCGATCCGCGTCGCGATGTCGTAGGCGTTGAGCGCAAGGAACTGGCCGGTCATTGCCGCGACAGGCGGTGGCCCATACGCGTCGACCGGCCGGTCGAGGCCGCCGGCCCACAGGAGAAGGAACAGGTTGCCGAAATCCGCATTGTGGTCGGAGTGGTGATGCGTGACGAACACCGCGCGCAGCGCGTTGAAAGCGAGCTTCGCGCGCGCCATCTGTCGCGCGACCCCGTTGCCGCAGTCGACGATGTAGCTGACGCCGTCGACGACGACCGCCTGCGCGGGCGCTGCGCGCGTGATCTTGGGCGTCGGGCCGCCGCCGGTACCGAGCAGGACGAGCTTCGTGGCCATGATCCGATGTCAGGATGCGGCGAGGAGCCGCGACAGGAACGCGCGCGTTCGGGCGTGGGAAGGATTTGCGAGGACGTCGCGCGGCGCGCCGGATTCGACGATCGTGCCGTCGTCCATGAACGCGATCCGGTGCCCGGCCTCGCGCGCGAACGCCATCTCGTGCGTGACGACGATCATGGTCATGCCGTCGTCGGCGAGGCCGCGCATGACGGCGAGCACTTCGCCGACGAGCTCCGGATCCAGCGCCGACGTCGGCTCGTCGAAGAGCATGAGCTTCGGCTGCATCGCAAGCGCCCGTGCGATCGCGACGCGCTGCTGCTGGCCGCCCGACAGCTCCGCCGGATACGCCTGCGCCTTCTGCGCGAGCCCGACGCGCGCGAGCAGCGCCCGCGCACGCTCGCTCGCTTCCGTTCGCGACTCGCGACGTACGCGGATCGGCGCTTCGATGACGTTGTCGAGTGCCGTCATGTGCGGAAACAGGTTGAAGCGCTGGAACACCATGCCGATCGCGGCCCGCTGGCGGCACACGTCGCGCTCGTGCAGCTCGTGGAGCGCGTCGCCGCGCTCGGAATAGCCAATCAGCTCGCCGTCGACGTGAATGCGGCCGTCGTCGATCTGTTCGAGGTGGTTGACGCAGCGCAGGAACGTGCTCTTGCCCGACCCCGACGGGCCGATCAGGCACAGCACTTCGCCACGCCGCACGTCGAGGTCGATCCCCTTCAGGACCTCCGTGCGCCGAAAGCGCTTGCGCACGCCCTGAGCGCGGACCATCGGCTCCGCTCCAGGCGCCTCAGGGTCGCCCATGGAGCGCGAGGCTGCCGCGCGCGAGGCGGCGCTCGGCGAAATGCTGCGCGACGCTCGTGATCGTCGTCAGCACGAGATACCAGAACGTCGCGACGAGCATCAGCTCGATCGTGTGCAGGTTCGCCGACGCGATGTTCTCGGCGGCGGTCAGCAGATCGCCGCCGGCGATCACCGAGACGAGCGACGTCGCCTTCAAGAGCGAGATGAACTGGTTGCCGGCCGGCGGAACGATCACGCGTAGCGCCTGCGGCAGGATGATCCGCCGCATCGCGAGTGCGCGCGACATGCCGAGCGCGAGCGACGCGTCGGCCTGCCCGCGATCGACGGACAGGATGCCGCCGCGCACGATCTCCGCCATGTACGCCGCCTCGTTCAATCCCAGCGCGATCACCGACGCGACGAACGGCGTCAGCACGTCGTTGGTGCGGAAAGGGCCGATGTGCTCGAACAGGAGCGCGAGGTTGCCCCAGATGAGGATCTGCACGAGAAGCGGCGTGCCGCGGACGAGCCACGTGTAGCCCGCGCTCGCGAGGCGCAGGATCGGCGACGACGACACGCGCATTACGGCGAGCAGCACACCGAGCACGATGCCGATCGCCGCGGCGAGCAGCGCCAGCACGATCGTGAGCTCGAGTCCGCGCAGGATCGCCGGCGCGAACTGGTATTGCCCGACGACGTCGTGGCGGATGTTCGGGTTGCGGAAGACCGACAGCGCGACCAGTGCGACGAGCACGGCGACGACGGCGCTCGCGCCCCAGAGGCCCGGACGCCGCAGCGGCACGACGCGGGACATCTTGCCGTTCCTAGATCTTCACGTTCGCGCCGCCGTTGATCGTCGCGCTTTTCACCGCGCCGCTCTCGACGCCGTGCTTTTCGAGGATCTTCCGGTACGTCCCGTCGGCGATCAGCGCGTCGAGCGATTTCCTGAGCGCGTCGCGCAGCTCGGCGTTGGACTTGTCGACGCCGATGCCGAGCGGCACCGGCTGGTACTCGTGATCGCGGACGACGTCGAAGATGGTGCCGTCGCCGGCGGTCTTCGCGAGATAGATCATCACCGGCGTGTTGCCGAGGAACGCCGCGACGTGCCCGGTCTGCACCTGGAGTCTCGCGTCCGACGGCTGCGCGTACTGCAGGTTCTCGATCGCCGGCTTTCCCTCGGCCTTGCAGTTGGCGCTTGCGTCGTCGACGAGCTTGATCTGCGTCGATCCCTGCACGGTCGACACCGTCTTGCCGCACAGTGTCTCGAGGCTTTCGACGTGCTCCGGGTTGCCTTTTTTGATAAGCAGCATCGTCCCGAGGTTGAAGAAGTCGACGAAGTCGAGAAGCTTCTCGCGCTCCGGCGTGTCGTTCATCATCGTGAACGTGATGTCGATCCGCTTCGCCTGCATCGCCGGGATCAACGCATTGAACGGAATCGACTCGAAGACGATCGTGCGTCCCATCTGCTTGCTCATCGCCGCGGCGAGATCGACGATCGCGCCCTGCAGCGTCGTGCCATCGGACGCGTACGAGATCATCGGCGGGCTGTTCGTGATCGAGCCCGCCTTGATGTCGCCGGCGGCGCGCGCAGACCCGGCGCACAGCAGGATGCCGAGCGCGGCGACGGACACGGAAGCGGCAAACGTTCGCGGCATGGCGCGCTCCTTCGACGGAGAAGACGTCCGAACGTTACCAGATCGTGCGCGCGGCCTGGCCTGGCTTCAATGCTAAAGTCCGAGCTTCACCACGGCATGCTTCGATGCGGTGAGTGTCCCAGGCGTTGGCGTCGAACGTGCATCATCGGATCTTGACTCTCGCCCGCACAATGCGCGCGATCTTCAGCGGCGGTCTCGGCGCGTTTCGCGGGCGCCAATACGATCCTGGCGCCGATTCGCCGAATCCTCGCTACACCGTCCCGAAGGCGTTGGCGGGCTGGTTCAGGATCGTCGAAGTGGACGACGTCGAGCGATACGCCGGTGCGCTTTTTCGTCGCTGCTTTCGTAACCCGCCTCCCGACGCGCCGCGCCATTTTGTCGCGCTCGTCGATGCCGATGGTGAAGAGCGGACGATCGGCTACATTCACTATGCGAAGCTTGGCGACGTCTATCTCGGGGGAGGGATGTGCATCGACGAGCGCGTGTTCCGCCGTCTACCCACGGAGCGAAGGGAACATCTGAAGGAAGCGGGCGGAATTGCAGAGCAGATGCTCCGTTGCACGACAGCCAGCCTGGGCAATGCCAAGGCGATCTTCGGATACGTCGGCGACAAGCGTGCCGAGAGAGTCGACCTGCGCGCGGGATTCGAGCACACCGGAACGCAGCATCTGATCGTATTCTGGCCGCGGCCGCTCCCCGTCGACGAGCAGCGAGCGATCGTCGCGCGCGTCGCCCGTGTGGGACCGTTTTGAGCTGCGGATGATGCGTCGGGCGCCTCAGCACTCGTGCAAGATGCGAGCGAGCTCGTCCGACGATTTCCAGTCGCGCCCGAAGACATAGCGCGGCAATCGCCATCGATTGCATCCTTCGGTTACCGGACTCGGCTCGCAGGTGAACGCGGCCTGAATGCCGAGTCGCGCGCCGTGCAGCGGAAAGTATTCCCGAACCAGATAGTCACTCGATTCGCCGTACGGGTACGCGAACAGCGCCGTTCCCGCGTTCGGCGCTTTCTCCTTCAGCAAGCTGGCTGCCTGCGCGATCTGGTATTCCGCGGCGTCGAAATTGTCGATGACCATGAACGTGCCGTCCGTCAAAGCCCCGTTCTCGCCGGGGCGAAGCATCGGATGATTGTGGTCCCAGCTATGGCTTCCGATCGCCAGATACCCGGTGAGAACCGCTTTGGACCACCACTCGTCCCGCCACCAATCGCATCCGATCATGCAGGTTCGATCCAGTTGTCGCCGCGCATCGGGAGAGGCGATCACGAAGCTCGTCGCATGAAGCGGCGGCGCCTGCGCGGGACGCGATGCGCTCATGCCGTCCATCAGGATGTTGAGCATGCTGCGCTGCATTCCCCACGTCGGGTGCGGCAGATCGTAGAAGTCGAAGTCGGGTCCGTCGTCGAAGGCGAACCCCACCCATTTCTCTGCCGGCTCCGGCGCGCGCGATCCATTGGAGGATCGGGCAACGATGTCGCTGAGGCTCCTGACGGCAAACCCGAGCGCGGCGACGGTGAGCAAGTCCTCCTTCAGCGCGACGTGGTCGTTCCGCGCGTAGTCGTTTCCATCGATCCGCATGGCGTGGTACGTCAAGACGGGTATCTTCATGCGACGAAGGAGAACCGCATTGATCGCGCGGGGCATGAACGTTACCAGAACGGCGCCTCCGCGGCGACGTCGCCGCCGGCGGTTATCGCTTCGCCGGTTGCGCAGCGATCGCGGCGAGGATTCCCTGCAGCAGCGCCGTCGGCGACGGTGGACATCCGGGGATCGTCACGTCGACCGGAAGCAATTCCGACACGGCGCCGATCGTCGCGTAGTTCGGTCCGTAGACGCCGCGTCCGATTGCGCACGCGCCGATCGCGATGACGAGCTTCGGCTCTGGCATCGCGTCGTAGGTTCGCCGCAGCGCGACGGCCATGTTCTTCGTCACCGGTCCCGTCACCATCAGCGCGTCGGCATGGCGGGGACTCGCGACGTAGCGGATGCCGAGGCCCTCGACGTTGTAGTACGGATTCGACAGCGCCTGCGACTCGAGCTCGCACGCATTGCACGAGCCCGCGTCGACATGACGCAGCGTGAGCGCGCGGCCGAGGACGCGCAGGATGTCCGCGTGCAGGCGCTGCACGACCACGTCGTCGGCCGCCGCCGGCGTGGATTCGGTGCGGATGCCGATGCGGGCGATCTGTCGCAGCGTCTGGTACATCAGAGATCGTGCCCGCTGTACGAGAGGTTGAACGACTTGTTGATCAACGGGAAATCGGGAACGATGTTGCCGACGATCGCATGCTCGATCACCGGCCAGTTGCACCACGACGGATCCTGCGGCCGGCAGCGGCGGATCCGCTCGTCGTCGCCCATCTCGAGCGCGACGAGCACGGGTCCGCGCCAGCCCTCGACGTAGCCGAGCGAAAGCCGGTCCGGCGGCAGCGCGGGACCGGGCGCGTGCACCGGACCGGCGGTGACCGGGTCGAGCAGCGCCGTCGCGACGAGCCGGATCAGCCGCGTCGATTCGAGCGCCTCGTCGAAGCGCACCGCGACGCGGGCCCAGACGTCGCCCGCGGTTTGCGTCGCGATCCGGACGTCGAGCAGATCGTAGGGCGCCGACGCAAAATCGCAGCGGATGTCGCGCGCCTGGCCGCTCGCGCGGCCCGCGAGCCCGACGAGGCCGAGATGGCGCGCGAGATCGGGCGCGGCACGGCCGCAATTGCGAAAGCGGTCCTGCACGCCGGCGTGCTCGTCATAGATTTCGCGCAGCGACGCGATCTGCCGCGCGACCCGGTCCGCTTCGTCGATTATCGCATGCACGTGCTCGAACGCGATGTCGCGCGCGACGCCGCCGGGGATGACCGCGTCCATCATTAGCCGATGGCCGAAGGCGGCCTCGTTCATCCGCAGCACGTCCTCGCGCAGCCGCGAGAATTGCGCGAGGCCGAACGCGAAGCCGGCGTCGTTGCCGATGGCACCGATGTCGCCCAGGTGATTGGCGAGCCGTTCGCGCTCGAGACAGAGTGCACGCAGCCACCGCGCGCGCGCCGGCGGAACGAACCCGACCGCGGATTCGACGGCCTGCGCGTAAGCCCATGCGTACGCAACCGTGCTGTCGCCCGAAATGCGACCGACGAGCTTCGCGCCGTCGTCGACCGACATCGACGCGAAGCGGCTCTCGACGCCCTTGTGCGTGTAGCCGAGCCGCTCCTCGAGCCGCAACACCTTCTCGCCGACGACCTGGAAGCGGAAATGTCCCGGCTCGATGATGCCCGCATGCACCGGTCCGACCGGAATCTCGTGGACGCCTTCGCCTTCGACGCGAACGAAAGCGTACGCGTCATGATCGGGCGCCGCTTCACCCGACGCGACGTCGCGGCGCAGCGGAAACTGGCGCGTCGCGTGGCTCGCGGTCCACAGCCACGCTCGCGGATCGTCGGATTCGGCGGCGATCCCGAGCAGATCATAGGTCGCGCGCTGCATCCGCAACGCGGCAGGGAAGATAGGGGACAGATCCGGGTAGCGCGCGCGATCGTCGGGCAGCGTGTGCTCGAGCACCGTCAGGCCTTCCCAATCCTCCACCACGACGCGCAGGCAATACCCGCGGCCGCGGTCGCGCTCGTCGCTCGCCCAGAGCGCGACGAGGCGCCCGCCGTTCTCCCACGCAAGTCGGCACGCGGTCAGGAGCTGACCGGAGCTTGCCTGCGCGCGCTGCGCGGGAACGCCAGCGAGCAGCGGCGCGGCGAGAAGACCGAGCGGCGTGACGTTCATCCGATCAGCCGTGCCGCGCTGCGGTACCAGTCGGCGAGAAACGGCGGGATCCAGAGGCCCAGCATCAGCACGAGCGCGAGATGCACGAACACCGGCATCATCGCCGGCCGCACCGGCAGGCGTGCAGCGGTCGTCTCGCCGAAGACCATCGGCTGCACTTTCGAGAACACGGCAGCGAACGCAACGCCGAGCGCGGCCAGCAGGAACGGCGTTGCCCACGGCTGCTCGCGCATCGCGGTCGTGAGGATCAGGAATTCGCTCGCGAACACGCCGAACGGCGGCATGCCGAGGATCGCCAGCGCGCCGAGCGCCAGGCCCCAGCCGACGACCGGGCTGATCGTGATCAGGCCGCGGATGTCGTCCATGATCTGCGTGCCGGTCTTCTGCGCGGCATGCCCGGCGGCGTAGAAGATCGCCGACTTCGTCAGCGAGTGCACGGTCATGTGCAGCAGTCCCGCGAAACTCGCAACCGGTCCGCCGAGCCCGAACGCGAACGTGACGATGCCCATGTGCTCGATCGACGAGTACGCGAAGAGCCGTTTGATGTCGCGCTGGCGCCACAGCAGGAACGACGCGACGACCACTGACACGAGACCGAAGCCCATCATCAGGTTCTTCGCGAACGCACCGGGAAGCGCGCCGTCGACCAGCACCTTGCAGCGGACGACCGCGTAGAGCGCGACGTTCAGCAGCAGCCCCGACAGCACGGCCGACACCGGCGTCGGGCCTTCGGCGTGCGCGTCGGGAAGCCAGTTGTGCAGCGGGACGAGGCCCACTTTCGTCCCGTATCCGACCAGCAGGAAGACGAACGCGATCGCGAGCACCGTCGGCTCGAGATCGGCCCGCACGCCGTTCAACTCGGTCCACAGCAGCGCGCCGCCGCCGGCGCCGAGCAGCCTTTCGGCGGCGAAGTAAAGCAGGATCGTGCCGAACAGCGCCTGCGCGATGCCGACGCCGCACAGGATGAAATACTTCCATGCCGCCTCGAGACTCGCCGGTGTCCGATACAGCGACACGAGCAGCACCGTCGTCAGCGTCGCCGCCTCCATCGCGACCCACAGCACGCCGACGTTGTTCGTCGTAAGCGCGAGCAGCATCGTGAACGTGAAGAGCTGGAACATGCTGTGGTAGAGCCGAAGGCGCGCGGGATTGAGCCGTCCGTGCTCCTCCTCGATCAGCATGTAGGGACGCGAGAAGACCGCGGTCGTGAAGGCGACGAACGCCGTCAGCGCAACGAGGAACACGTTGAACGGGTCGATCAGGAACTGCCGGCCGAGCGTGACGAGCGGGCCGCCGACGATCACGCGTATCGCGAGGGCCACGGCCGCGACGAACGTGCAGAAGCTCGCCGCGACGTTGACGCGCGAGGCGAAGCGACGATCGCCGAGGAACGCGAGCACGCCGGCGCCGGCGATCGGCAGCGCGAGGACGGCGACGAGTTCGATCATCGTTCGCCGGCGCTGGCGGGCGGCGCTTCGCGACGCCGCGGCGCATCTCCCGGCGTGCGCGGCCGCGGCGTACGGTCATCGCGAAGCTGCTCCAGGTGCGACAGGTCGAGGCTGTCGAAGCGCTCGCGAATCTGGAAGAAGAACACCCCCAGGATCAGCATGCCGACGAGCACGTCGAGCGCGATGCCGAGCTCGACGACCATCGGCATGCCGTAGGTCGCGCTCGTCGCGGCGAAAAAGAGGCCGTTCTCCATCGCCAGGAACCCGATGACCTGCGGGATCGCCTTTCTCCGCACGATCATCATCAGGAACGACAGCATCACGCTCGCGATCGCGATGCCGAGCGTCGAGCGGGTGACCGTGCTCGCGAGTCGCGAGATCGGCAGTGCGAGATTGAACGCGAACACGACGAGCACGATCCCGATCAGCATCGTCGCCGGGATGTTGACGAGACCTTCGAACTCCCAGCGGACGTCGAGCTTGCGCACCATGCGGTACAGGAGCCACGGCAGCAGGAACACCTTGAGCAGCAGCGTCAGCGCGACCGATTGGTACAGATGCGGCTGCGTCGTCGTGTACGCGACGACGGCCGTCGACAGCGCGAGCACGAGGCCCTGGGCGGCGAAGAGGTCGATCAGCGTCACGACGCGGCGCTGCGCGAGCATCGCGAACGCGAGCAGCAGCAGCATCGCCGCGAACAGATTGATGAGCTGCGAGCCGAGCGACATCAGCTTCCGAGCAGCAGCTTGACCAGCATCCCCAGCACCGCGAGCAGGAACGCCGTGCCGAGAAACTCGGGCGCGCGGAAGATCCGCAGCTTCGCCGACAGCGTCTCGATCAGCGCGAGGCAGGCGCCGCCGACCGCGAGCTTCGCGACGAGGATCGGCGCGGCGGCGACGATCGCCGGCATGTCCGATCCGAGTGCGATCCCGAACGGGACGAACAGCGCGATGCCGATGCACGAGTAGTTGAACAGCCGCAGCGCCGCCGCCCATTCGAGCACCGCGAGGTGGCGCGCCGAGTATTCGAGCAGCATCGCTTCGTGGATCATCGTGAGCTCGAGGTGCGTCGCCGGGTTGTCGATCGGTATGCGCGCGTTCTCGGCGAGCGAGATCATCGTGAAGGCGACGCCGGCGAACGCGAGGCTCGGGTAGATCCCGAGCGCGCTTCGCGAAAGCGTGTCGACGATCGTCGGCAGCGACGTCGAGCCGGAGATCAGCGACGCCGTGAAGAGCACCATCAGAAGCGCCGGCTCCGCGAGGAAGCCGACGAACATTTCCCGCCGTGCGCCGAGCGACCCGAACGCCGTGCCGACGTCCATCGCCGCGAGCGCGGTGAAGACGCGCGCCAGTGCGAAAAGCCCGACGAGCGCGATGGCGTCTGCCGCGGTCGCGAACGGCAGCGCCGTCGCGAGCGACGGCACGATCGCCGCCGCGCAGCACATCGCGCCGAACACGACGTAGGGCGTGACCCGGAATAGCGGCGATGCGTTCTCGGCGACGACCGCGTCCTTGACGAACAGCTTGCGGATCGTCCGGTACGGCAACAGGATCGACGGCGCGCGCCGGTTCGCGAGCCACGCGCGACATTGGTTCACCCAGCCGATGAGCAGTGGCGCCAGCGCGAGCGCGAGGGCGACCTGCAGCAGTTGCGAGGCGAGAGCGCCCGGTGTCATCGCGATTGCACGGCTTCGCGTCGGTTCATCGCACGAAGAACAGCAGCGCGATCAGTGTCGCGAAGCTGTACAGCAGGTAAACGCCGATCCGTCCCTGCTGCAGCAATCCGGCGACGCGCGCAAGCCGCTCGACGACGCGCGCGATCGGCTCGTAAAGCCATCCCCAGGTGCGGTCGCTTGCGCGCATGAAATAGGTCGGCGCGGGATCGGCGGGCGCCGGCAGATGGCGCTCGATGCGAAAGAACGGCTCGAACACCTGCCGGATCGGCTGGCCGAAGCCTTCGGCGGTGTCCTGCATCCGCGCGGTCTGGAGCGGAAATCCGCAATCCCACGCCGGCGCGCGGCGCACGCGGCCGTGCCAGACACGATGGACGACCAGGAGCGTCGCGAGCACGACGGCGACGATCACGACGAGCACGACGAGCGGACTGTAGCTCGAGCGGCCCGTCGCGACCGGGGCGAGCAGCCACCAGCTCGATTCGCCCGCGGTGGCCACGCGCGTCGAAAGGAGCATCGCGTTGACGTGGTCGAGCGCGCCGATTACGTTGACGGGGAAGATGCCGAGGAGGACGCAGCCGGCGGCAAGCAACGCGAGGGCGATGCGTTCGCGGATGCCGGCGTCGTGCGCGTGCGAAAGCTCGGGCTCGCGCGGGCGGCCGAGGAAGATGACGCCGTAGAACTTGACCATCACGTACGCGGCCAGCGCGACGGCGAGCACGAGCGCCGCGCTGGCGAGCGGCACCAGCATGTTGACGAACGTCTGCGGCAGGCTCGGCGTGAACAGGAACGCCTGCAGCAGCAGCCATTCGGAGACGAAGCCGTTGAGCGGCGGCAACCCGGCGATCGCGAGCGTGCCGACGAGCGCGAGCCACGCGACCCATGGCATCCGGTGGATCAATCCTCCGAGCTTGCCGAGGCTGCGCTCGCGCGTCGCATGCAACACCGAGCCGGTCGCGAGGAACAGCAGGCTCTTGAAGAACGCGTGGTTCAGCGCGTGGTACAGCGCAGCGGTCAGCGCGATGGCGGCCAGCAGCGGCTTCCCGTTCGCCTCGAACAGGATCGCGAGGCCGATCGCCGCGACGATGACGCCGATGTTCTCGATCGACGAGTAGGCGAGCAGCCGCTTCATGTCCGTCTGGACCGCGGCGAAGATGACGCCGAAGAGCGCGGTGAGGAGGCCGAGCGCGATCGCCGCGACGCCCCACCACCACGCCTGGATGTGCAGCAGGTCGAACGTGACGCGAACGAGTCCGTACACGGCGGTTTTCAGCATCACGCCGCTCATCATTGCCGAGACCGGCGATGGCGCGGCGGGATGCGCCTCGGGCAGCCAGACGTGGAGCGGCAGCAAGCCCGCCTTCGCGCCGAACCCGGCGAGCGCCAGGAAGAACGCGATGCTCGGCCAGACGCCGCCCAGCAGGACGTTGCGCATGCCGTCGAACGTGTAGTCGCCGCGTCCCCCCTGCAGCACGCCGAAGCAGAGCAGGATCGCGATCGCGCCGACGTGCGCGATCAGCAGGTAGAGGTAGCCCGCGCGACGAATCTCGGCCTTGCGGTGGTCGGTCGTCACCAGGAAGAACGACGCGAGCGCCATCGTCTCCCACGCGACCATGAAAAGGTACGCGTCGTCGGCGATCAGCACGACCGCCATCGCCGCGACGAACACGTGATACTGCAACCCGACGAGCCCCGGCGCCGCGCCTTCTTCGCTGCGGAAGTAGCCGGACGAAAAGAGCGAGATGCAGGCCGACGCCGCGCCGAGCAGGATCAGGAAGAACACCGACAGCGCGTCGAGACGCACGTGAAACGGCAGATCGGGCAGCCCGAGCGGCAGCACGAGCGACTGCGGCGGATTCGACAATGCGCTCGCTGCCAGCGCAGCCAGTGCGACGCCCGCGACGGCGCCCGCAAGAAACAGCGCGCGCACGATGCGCAGGTCGCGGGGACGCGCGATGCACGCGACGCCGATCGCGAGCCACAACGCGATCACGATGACGAGCGCGGGAAGCGGCGCCATCGCGCGCGTCAGGGCTTGTCGGCGGACATCGTGGACGAATCCTATTTGACGCGCATGCCGGGCGTCGCGCCCGAATCGGGCGTGAGAAGGAAGATGCCCGGTCCGTCCCCGGATGCCGCGAGCACCATGCCTTCGGAAACGCCGAAGCGCATCTTGCGCGGCGCGAGGTTCGCGACCATCGGGGTCAGACGGCCGACGAGCGCTTCCGGCGCGTACGCCGACTTGATGCCGGCGAACACCGTTCGCGGCCGCTCTTCGCCGATGTCGAGCGTGAGCCTGACGAGCTTGTCGGCGCCTTCGACGGCATCGGCGGCGACGATCCGCGCAATGCGCAGATCAACCTTCGTGAAATCGTCGATGCCTATCTGCGGCGCGCCAGCGCCGCTCGACGCTTCCCCTCTACCGCTTGCGGGAGACGGGGAAGGGGTGAGGGCGCTCTCGACGCCGAGCAACTGATCGACCTTCTTCGGATCGATCCGCGTCATCAGATGCTGGTACGCATTGATCCGCGACGGCTCCTCCCACGCATCCCGCCAGACGAAGTCGCGGTCGACGCCGAAGAGTCCGCGCGCGACCTGCGACGCGAGCCGTGGCAGCACCGGCGCGAGCATCACCGTCAGCGACTGGAAGCCCTGCAGCGCCTGCGAGCAGATCGTCTGCAGCGCGTCGCGCTTGCCTGCGTCCTTGGCGATCAGCCACGGCTGCGCGGCATCGAACGCCTCGTTGATCCGGTCGGCGATCCGCATCGCGTCGCGCAGCACGCGGCCGTATTCGCGTGCATCGTAATGTGCGCGCGCGGCCTCCGCCTCCATCTGCGCGGTCGTCATCCGATCGGCGCGCGCGGACGCCGATTCGGCCGGTGTCGCGAGCGCGCCGTCGAAGTGCCGTGTAATGAACGGCGCCGCCCGGCTGGCGATGTTCACGTACTTGCCAATGAGGTCGCTGTTGACGCGCGCGACGAAGTCGTCCGGGCCGAAGTCGATGTCCTCGACGCGCGCGTTCAGCTTCGCCGCGATGTAGTAGCGCAGCCACTCGGGATCGAGGCCGAGCTCGATGTAGCGCTGCGGCGAGATGCCGGTGCCGCGCGACTTCGACATCTTGCCGCCCTCGAGCGTGATGAAGCCGTGCACGAACACGTTCGTCGGCGTCTTGCGACCGGAGAAATGCAGCATCGCGGGCCAGAACAGCGTGTGGAAATAGACGATGTCCTTGCCGATGAAGTGATACTGTTCGACGCCCGCGTCCGCCATGAAGTCGTCGAAGCTGCGCGGCTCGCCGAGCGCGCGCGCGCGGCCCGAATCGAAGTGGCGCTTGAGTGCCGCCAGGTAGCCGATCGGCGCGTCGAGCCAGACGTAGAAATACTTCGGCGGCTTGCCGTGCGGCTGGTCGGGGATCTCGATGCCGAAGTAGGGCGGGTCGCGCGAGATGTCCCAGTCGTCGAGGCGCCTGCCGTCGTCGACCAGCCACTCCTGAACCTTGTTGTAGACCTCGGGCTGCAGCGACTGGCCGGGCGCAGGCTGCGCCGTCCATTTTTTCAGGTAGGCGACGACTTCCGGTGCCGACAGCCGGAAGAACAGATGCTCCGACTCGCGCATCTCCGGCCGCGCGCCGGTCAGCGTCGAATACGGGTCGATCAGGTCGGTCGGCGAATACGTCGAGCCGCACACTTCGCAGGCGTCGCCGAACTGGTCCTTGGCGCCGCACTTCGGGCACGTGCCCTTGATGTAGCGGTCCGGCAGGAACATGCCCTTGACCGGATCGTAGAACTGCGAGATCGTCCGCGTCGCGATCAGGCCGCGGCGTGCGAGCGTCCGGAAGATCGACTGCGCAAGCTCGACGTTCTCCGGCGAGTGCGTCGAGTACGTCGTATCGAAGCTGATCCCGTAGCGCGCCCAATCCTGCCGGTGCGATTCGCCGACGCGCGCGATCAGCGTCTCCGGCGTAATGCCCTCCGCCTCCGCGGCGAGCATGATCGGCGCGCCGTGCGTGTCGTCGGCACAGACGAAGTGCACCGCGTGTCCCTGCATCCGCTGGAAGCGCACCCAGATGTCCGCCTGGATGTACTCCATGATGTGCCCGATGTGGAACGGGCCGTTGGCGTACGGCAGCGCCGTCGTGACGAACAGCGTGCGGGACGGGTTCGCGGGCATTCGCGTTTTGAACGAGCGGGGCAAGGCGGGCAGCCGGGAATTCTAACAAACGCGCTTCGTTCGCCCGCTGCGCGAGAGGCTGCGCGCTAAAATGACGCTTTGCGCGTGCATCGGCATGCGCGACGTCGATCCAGACCCGAGGCCTCGCAATGGCGGTAACCGAGCAGGACGTGCAGCAAAGCCTGCGGCAACTCGTCGATCCGAATCTCGAGCGCGATTTCGTCAGCGCGAAGTCGGTGAAGAACGTGCGCGTGGACGACGGCAACGTCGCCGTCGACATCCAGCTCGGCTACCCGGCGCGAAGCCAGCACGAGGCCATTCGGCGGCTCGTGCACGATGCGATCGCGCGATTGCCGGGCGTGTCGCGGGTGACGGTCAACGTGTCGCAAAAGATGACGACGCACGCCGTCCAGCGCGGCGTCAAGATCGTGCCCGGCGTCAAGAACATCGTCGCCGTCGCGAGCGGCAAGGGTGGCGTCGGCAAGTCGACGACGGCGGTGAATCTCGCCCTCGCGCTGGCGGCGGAAGGCGCGAGCGTCGCGATCCTCGATGCCGACATCTACGGGCCGTCGCAGCCGACGATGCTCGGCCTCGCCGGCCGCCCCGAATCGAAGAACGGCAAGACGCTGGAGCCGATGGAAGCCTACGGCGTGCAGGCGATGTCGATCGGCTTCCTGATCGACACGGACACGCCGATGGTCTGGCGCGGACCGATGGTCACGCAGGCGCTCGAGCAGCTTCTCAAGGACACGAACTGGCGCGACGTCGATTTCCTGATCGTCGACATGCCACCCGGCACCGGCGACATCGCGCTCACGCTGTCGCAGAAGGTGCCGGTCACCGGCGCGGTCATCGTCACCACGCCGCAGGACATCGCGCTGATCGACGCGCGCAAAGGCCTCAAGATGTTCGAGAAGGTCGGCGTGCCGATTGTCGGCGTCGTCGAGAACATGGCGATCCACATCTGCTCGAAGTGCGGCGCCGAGGAGCACATCTTCGGCGAAGGGGGCGCGAAGCGCATGTGCCTCGACTACAACGTGCCGTTCCTCGGCAGCCTGCCGCTCGACATCCGCATCCGCGAGCAGGCCGACTCCGGGCGTCCGACGGTGACCGCCGACCCCGACGGCGCGATCGCGCAGGCGTACAAGGCGATCGCGCGCAAGGTGGCCATCGCGGTGGCCCGGAAGGCGGAGGATTTCTCGGCGAAGTTCCCGAGCATCGTCGTGCAGAACACGTGACGGGCCGGCGCGAGCGCGCCCCCGTCCCGCCGCAAGTTGGATTGACAGTCCAACATAATATGGCTAACATGGCCATATGAAGACCGCGACGATTTCCGAGGCCAAGAATCACTTGTCCGAGCTGCTCGTTCGGGTGAAGCGAGGCGAGACGGTCCTGATCCTCGATCGCGATCGCCCGGTCGCGCGCCTCGAGCCGGTCGGCCGATACGATGACGCGGACGACGACGGACGGCTGGAGGACCTCGAACGCCGCGGCGTGATCCGGCGGCCGAAGCGGCGCCCAGGCAAGAATCTGCTGGCAACCCTGCCTCCGGCGCCGCGAGTCGAGGCCGACGTGGTCGCGGCGCTTCTGGCCGAGCGCGACGAAGGCAGATGAGATTCTGGGATAGCTCGGCAATCGTGCCGCTGGTCGTGCCACAGGGACATAGCGCCGCTGCCGAGCGGCTGCTGAAGGATGACCCGGACATCGTCGTTTGGTGGGCGTCGCAGGTCGAATGCACGTCCGCGCTGACCCGGCTTGCGCGTGAGGGCGCAATGAATGACGACCAGGTCGATCTGGCGGTCACGCGATTGTCGCGGCTTCTCGAAAGCGCGATCGCGGTGGACCCGGTACCCGCGATACGCGACATCGCGTGCCGGCTGCTCCGGGTGCATCCGTTGCGTTCGGCCGATGCGCTGCAGCTCGCGGCGGCGCTGGAAGTGCGCGGTCCCTCGTCGCGCAGCAGCCAATTCGTCTGTTTCGACAAACGCCTCGCGCTCGCGGCGCGCCGTGAGGGCCTCTCGGTACCTTGACTGCCATGTCGATTAAATCAGACCGCTGGATCCGCCGGATGGCGCAAGCGCAGGGCATGATCGAGCCGTTCGAGCCCGGCCAGGTCCGCGAAGCGAACGGCCACAGGATCGTGTCCTACGGCACGTCGAGCTACGGCTACGACATACGCTGCTCGAACGAATTCAAGATTTTCACCAACATCAATTCGACGATCGTCGATCCGAAAGGCTTCGACGAAGGCTCGTTCGTCGACTTCAAGGGCGACGTCTGCATCATTCCGCCGAACTCGTTCGCGCTGGCGCGGACCATCGAGTTTTTCCGGATTCCACGCAACGTACTCGTGCTCTGTCTCGGAAAGTCGACGTATGCCCGCTGCGGAATCATAGTAAACGTAACGCCGCTGGAGCCCGAGTGGGAGGGTCACGTCACGCTCGAGTTCTCGAACACGACGCCGCTGCCGGCGAAGATCTACGCGAACGAAGGCGTCGCGCAGGTGATCTTCTTCGAGTCCGACGAGGTGTGCGACACGTCGTACAAGGACCGAGGCGGCAAGTACCAGGGGCAGCAGGGCGTCACGCTACCCAAGATGTAGCGGTTCCGCGGCGCCTGCCGCGCCGCTCAGCGCAGCGCGAGCCCGCTCTCGCGATCGAACAGGTGCACGTCTTGCGCGGACGCGACGAACGTGACGGTCTCGTCGACCTTGACGCTTCGATGGCGCGGCACCCGCGCCGTCAACGCACCGGCGTCGGTCGCGACGTGCACGTACTGCTCGGCGCCGAGCATCTCGACGACCTGCACGACGCCCCGCACGTGAACTTCCGCCGACTGCGCGTCGGCTTGCGATGCGAGCGTCAGGCACTCGGGACGAATGCCGACCGTGATCGCGTTCGCGGCGAACGCCTGCAGCAACCGCCGGTGCGCGTCGGAAGCGGCGATCCGCGCCGCCTGCGTCGAAAGCGTGATGCGCTCCCCGCTGCGTTCGAGATGGCAATCGACGAAGCCCATCTGCGGCGTGCCGATGAACGACGCGACGAACCGGTCGACGGGCGCGTCGTACAGCTCGCCCGGCGTCCCGACCTGATGAATGCGTCCATGGTTCATCACGACGATCCGGTCGCCCATCGTCAGCGCTTCGACCTGGTCGTGCGTCACGTAGACCGCCGTTGCGGTGACGGCGCGATGCACCTTCAGGATCTCGGCGCGCATCTGCACGCGCAGGTGCGCGTCGAGGTTCGACAGCGGCTCGTCGAGCAGGAACACCGCCGGGTCGCGGACGATCGCGCGGCCGAGCGCGACCCGCTGCCGCTGGCCGCCGGATAGCTGTCGCGGGCGACGGCCGAGCAGCGGCTCGATGCCGAGCATTCGCGCCGTGCGGCGCACGCGCGCATCGATGTCGGACGGTGCGAGCTTCCGTCGTCGCAGGCCGAACGCCATGTTGTCGTAGACCGACATGTGCGGGTACAGGCCGTAGTTCTGAAACACCATCGCGATGTCGCGATCGCCGACGTCGACGTCGTTGACGCGTGCGCCGTCGAAGAGCACGTTCCCGGCGCTGACGCGTTCGAGGCCCGCGATGATCCGCAGCAGCGTCGTCTTGCCCGACCCCGAAGGACCGACGAGCACCATGAACTCGCGATCGGCGATGTCGAGGTTGCAGTCGTGCAGCACGACCGTGCCGTCGTAGCGCTTCTCGACGCCGCGAAGCGAGATCTTCGCCATGTTCGGCCCGGACCTACGCGCCGGCCACCGCGCCCGACGTGAGCCCCCGCACCATCGACCGCTGCACGGCGAAGAACGCGATCATCAGCGGCAGCGTCGTCAGCGTCGCGGCCGCCATCATGCCGCCCCAGTCCGTCTTGAACTGCCCGGTGAACGTCAGCACGAGCGCCGCGGGGAGCGTCTGCTTGTCGAGCGTCGTCACGAACGTCAGCGGGTAGATCAGGTTGTTCCAGGCTTCCATGAACACGAACGTCGCCGTCGTCAGCAGGCCAGGCAGGATCAGCGGCACGACGACCTTGCGCACGATCTGGAAGCGCGTGTAACCGTCGACGCGCGCAGCCTCCTCGATCTCGATCGGCACCGCATCGATGAAGCTCTTCAGCATCCAGACGGCGAACGGCAGGCCGAACGTGACGAAGCCGACGACGAGCCCCGTATGCGTGTCGAGGAGCTTCGCGTGCAACAGCAGCAGGTAGAGCGGCGCGAGCAGCACGACGAGCGGCAGCATCCGGAACACGAGCATGGCGTAGGCGATCGTCCCGCGCAGCCGGAACCGCGCGCGCGACAGCGCGTAGGCGGCAGGCGTCGCGATGATCACGGCGACGATCGCGGTCGCGAGGCAGGTGATCAGCGTATTCAGGAAGAACGCGGGGAACGGCAGCTCGCCGGTGAAAAGGCCGCGATAGTTGGCGAACGTAAGGTCGTGCGGCCAGGCCGTCGGCGCGAGCCGCGCCGCTTCGAGCTCCGTCTTGAACGACGTCGCCAGCATCCAGTAGAGCGGCGCCAGGCTCCAGAGCAGCGCCAATCCGATCGCAACGGCCTGGACGGCCTGGCTCGCGCGCCGCGCGGGACGCGCAGGGTGGCCCATCGCGACGGCCATCTATTTCATCCGCAGCACGCGCAAATACGCGACGGCGAACGCGAGCAGCAGCAGCAGCCAGACGACGCCGATCGCCGACGCGTAGCCGATCTCGAAGTTCTCGAACGCCTGCCGGTAGACGTAGACGACGAGCGTCGTCGTGCTGTATCCGGGGCCGCCCTGCGTCATCGCCCAGATCTTCGCGAAGTCGTTGAAGTTCGCGATGATCATCAGCAGGCTGCTGACGAGCAGCGCATTGCGCAGGAACGGCAGCTTGATCGAGAAGATCAGGCTCGCGCCGCGTGCACGGTCGACGCGCGCGGACTCGATCACCTCGTTCGGGATCGCCGCGAGCGCCGCGGCGAGCAGCAGGAAGAAGAACGGCGTCATCGTCCACACGTTCGTCACCATCACCGCCGGCAGCGCAAGCGACGATACGTTGAGCCATGAGATCGGCCGCTCGACGATGCCCGCGGCCAGCAGCAGCGCATTGATCACGCCGCCGTTTTGCAGGTACATGTAGCGGAACAGGAACGCGACGACGACGAACGGCACCGCCCACGGCGTCAGCAGCAGTGCGCGCACGGCCCGGCCGCGGCGGCCGCCGACGTTCTCGGTGAGGAGCGCCAGCGCAAGCCCGAGAAGCGCGGCGATGGCGACGCTGCCGAACGTGTAGATCGCCGTGTTGGACAGCGACAGCCAGAACGTCGCGTCGTCGATCAGCTTGCGATAGTTGCCGCCGCCGACGAAGCGCTCCGGCGTCGTGCCGAGCAGGTTGTAATCCTGCGCGGAAAGAAGCAGCGTATAGACGACCGGATAGCCGACGACCATCGCGAGCACCGCGGCCGACGGCAGCACCATCGCGTCGATCCACGGCACGCGCTCCGCATCGCGTGCCGAACGCGAGGCGACGCCGTTCGTCATCGACAGGAGCCGGAACGCACGTCGATCAGCGTGCGAGTTGCTGCTTGATCGATGCCGCGATCTGATCGATCGGCTCCGACCCGGTCACCGCCTGCTGCACGCCGGCCATGATCGCCGACGAGGCCGATGCGAACGCCGGTCCGTACGGCGGCGTCGTCACGGTCGGGATGATGCGCGTGCTGAACGAGCGGTAGATCGGCGTGTCGAGCTTCTTCGCGAGCTCGGGGCTCGGCATGCCGACGAGCGGCGGCAGCGACGCACCCGGGCCCAGCGTGTAGTCCCGGATTGCGGCCGGCGACGCCGCGAGGTACTGCATGAACGTCCACGCCGCCTTCTTCTGCTTGCTGTCGGCGAACATCACGAGCTGATGGCCGCCTTCGAACGAGTACGGCTTGCCGCTCGGTCCGGCCGGCTGCGTGGTGACGCCCCAGCGCGCGTAGAAGTCGGCATCCGACATCTTGTTCGCGCTCTGGATCACGCCCTGCAGCAGTACCTGGTCCCAGATGAACGCCACCTTGTCCTGCGCGGCGAGCGGACGGAACTCGCCGATCTTGCGGCCGGGATCGATGTAGCGCTTCTGTGCGAGGTCGCGCATCCATTCGAGGTAGCGCTTCATCGCCGGCGAATCGGCGCCCGCCTTCGCGTCGCCGATCGGCTGCGCGCCGAATGTCGCCATCCACGGCCAGTTCGCCTGCAGCGAGAACGGGCGGTTCGTCGTGTCGATGCCGAGCGGAATGACGTCGGGCTGCGTCTTCTTGACCGCCGCCATTGCGCTCATCAGCTCGTCGATCGTCTTCGGCGGCTTCTCGGGGTCGAGACCTGCCTTCTGCAGGATCGCCTTGTCGTACCAAAGGCCGGCCGGTGCAAGCGTCCACGGCAGCGCAATGAGCTTGCCCTGGTAAGCGAGTCCGCTCAGCGCATCGGGCTTGAGCTCCGCGTTGAACTTCGTGTCGATGTAACCGGAAAGCGGCTCGAGCTTGCCGGTGGCCGCGATCAGGAACGTGTCGTTGCCGGCGAGTTGCGCGACGTCCGGCGGGTTGCCCGCGCGCACGCGAAGCGCGAGCTGACGCGCGATCTCCGAAAACGAAATGGCCTCGCTCTTGATCCTGATGTCCGGATGCGCAGCCTCGAAGTCGGCGATGACCTTCTCGATCGCGGGCTTCGTCGTACCTTCGGCCGCGGCCCAGTTCGCGAAGGTGATCGTGACCGTTTCGGCGCCCGCGAGCGGAGCGCGGACGAGGCCGGCGACGAGCGCGAGCGCAGCGGCAAGCGCGAGGCGGCCCCATTTCCAATGAAGCGACATCATGCCTCCTTTCTCCTTTGCACGGGGTTCGTCTAGCATACGATACCGCACGCCAATACGTTCAGGAGCGGGGTCAGCGTGGCTACGGTTCTCGTCACCGGTTGCGATACGGGCCTCGGCGTCGAATTCGCGCGCCAGTACGCGGCGGACGGCTGCCGCGTGATCGCGACCTGTCTCGATCCCGACACGGCGAGCGCCACGCGCGCGATCGCCGGCGACGTGCACACGATGAAGCTCGACGTTTCCGATCTTGCCGCCATCGACGCGCTTGCCGCCGCGTTGCGCGGCGAGCCGATCGACATCCTCGTCAGCAACGCCGGCATCGGCCGGCCGCACCCGCCGTTCGGCAAGACGGACTACGCGCTGTGGCAGCGGATGCTCGCGGTGAACCTGATCGGTCCGGCTCGGATCGCGGAGGCATTCGTCGAGCACGTCGCGGCGAGCCGGATGAAGGTGATGGCGTTCGTGTCGAGCCGGATGGGGAGCATCGGCCTCAACCTGACCGGGGGATCGTACGCGTACCGCTCGAGCAAGGCCGGCCTCAACGCCGTCGTCAGGAGTCTGGCGATCGATCTCGCGCCGCGCGAGATCCTCGTGCTCGCGCTGCATCCGGGATGGGCGAAGACGGAGCCGAACGCGCGCGTCGACGTCGATCGCAGCGTCGCCGGGATGCGCGCGATCATCGAGCGCACGAGCCGCCACGAGACCGGCAGCTTCCTCGCGTTCAACGACACGCCGCTGCCATGGTGACGCGCGACGCCTAGAAAGCCAGCGGCACGTCCCGGTTCTCGCGGATCGACCGTTCCGCCTCGACGCAGCAGATCACGCGCTTGCGCGCCTCCTCGCTCGCAACGAGCGGCCGCCGCGCGCGCAGTGCCTCCGCGGTCAGCCGTATCTGCTCGCGCAGTTCGTAGACCTCGCCGGAAATCGCGATGGACTCGTGCACCGCCTCGCGCACGCCGCGCTCGAACCCGAAGCCCTTCGGCTGCACGCTGAACTGGTAGACCGGGTGGTGATCGCGGTCCATCGCGCCTGACCATGCCATCCGGATCGCGCCCTCGGTCCCCGTGACGTGGACGGCCAGATGGTGCTCGAAGCCCGCGACCGTTTGCGTGATCGTCGCATAAGCGCCCGCCTCGAAGCGGACTGTCGCCGTCACGTTGTCGTACTGTCCGGCGGCGCGGGCACCGCGCTGATTGCCGAAGGCGCGAATGGAAAGCGGATCGCCGCGCGACTCGAGGTACCAGAGCGCGAAATCGAAGAAATGGACGGTTTCCTCGAGCATCCACGATCCGACGCGCGAGGCGTCGTAGCGCCAGCCTTCGGCGCCGGTGCGATAGGGGTTGCGGAACAGGTCGACGCCGACGAAGAGCGGATCGCCGATCGTGCCGTCGTCGATCAGTCGCTTCGCGCGGCCCCATTGCGTCGACAGCCGGAACTCGTGCCCGACCGAGACGATGCGTCCGCTCGCGCGCTCGGCGGCGACGATGCGATCGCAGTCGTCGCGCGACGTCGCCATCGGCTTTTCGAGCAGCACGTCCTTGCCGGCCGCGAGCGCCGCGCAGGCGACGTCGGCGTGCAGGTGATTGGGCAGCACGATGTCGACGACGTCGACGTCGTCCGCCGCGATCGCCTCGCGCCAGTCGCGCGTCACGCGCGCCTCGGGGAAATCGTGCCGCGCGGCCGCCGCCGTCGCTTCGTTGCGGCAGGCGATCGTCGCGAGGGCCTGCGGATCGAGCGCGGCGATCGCGTGTGCGTGGTGGCGGCCCCACGCGCCGTAGCCGATCAATGCGAAACGCATCGCTATATCATAGTCGACGATT
This sequence comes from Casimicrobiaceae bacterium, assembly GCA_035495715.1. Classification (GTDB taxonomy): domain Bacteria; phylum Pseudomonadota; class Gammaproteobacteria; order Burkholderiales; family Casimicrobiaceae; genus VBCG01. The sequence continues at coordinate 50,644 of DATJFI010000017.1, read as the reverse complement.
CTTTCGACAGCGTTCGATCCGATGGCGAGCGTCAGCCTGCGTCGCGTCGCGAAGCAATTCGGCGATCAGAAGGTCGTGCACGACATCGACCTCGACGTCGCGCACCAGGAGTTCGTCGTGCTCGTCGGACCGTCGGGTTGCGGCAAGAGCACGACGCTGCGGATGATCGCCGGCCTCGAGGATGCGACGAGCGGCGACATCATGATCGACGGCCGCGTCGTCAACGAGGTCGCGCCGAAGGACCGCGACATCGCGATGGTGTTCCAGGATTACGCGCTCTACCCGCACATGAGCGTCTACGACAACCTGGCCTTCGGACTGCAGATGCAGGACGTGCCGAAGCGCGAGATCGCGGAGCGCGTGCGCGCGGCGGCCGACGTGCTCGGCATCGAGGCGCTGCTCGAGCGGCGCCCGCGGCAGCTCTCCGGCGGCCAGCGGCAGCGCGTCGCGATGGGACGCGCGATCGTGCGCCGGCCCAAGGTGTTCCTGTTCGACGAGCCCTTGTCGAACCTCGACGCGCAGCTTCGCGTGCAGATGCGCACCGAGATCAAGAAGCTCCATCGCCGCGTGGCCACCACGGTCGTCTACGTCACCCACGACCAGGTCGAGGCGATGACGCTCGCGGACCGGATCGTCGTCATGCGCGGCGGGGCGATCGAGCAGGTCGGCACGCCCGACGAGGTCTACAACCGTCCGGCGTCGCGGTTCGTCGGCGGGTTCATCGGCTCGCCGATGATGAACTTCCTGGGCGGTCGCATCGATCGCGTGGCGCACATGGTCGCGCTCGCCGACGGCATCCGCATTCCGCTCGACGCGACTCGCCTTCCGCGTGAAGGCGACGACTTCACGGTCGGGATCCGGCCCGAGCACTTCGCGCTCGCGGATGCGGGGAAGCCCGGTTTCGCGGCTCGGGCGGAAGTCGTCGAGCCGCTAGGGTCGGACACGCTCGTGTTCATGCGCCTTGGCGAAGCGGACGTCGTCGCACGTCTGCCGCCGTCGCTCGGCGTCGCACCGGGCGACCGGCTGGAAATCGCCGTGGACCCGATGTCGCTCCATTTCTTCGACCCATCGACCGGCAAGGCGGTACGATGAGCGCGGCAACGATGCAATCGTAGCGATCAAGACGACAAACCGGAGGAGAACATGGCAATGCACACACTTCGCCGTCCGCTGCGCTTCGCCGCGCAGATCGGCCTTCTTGCCGTCGCGGCGATCCTGCTCGCGCTCGCGACCCCCGCCGCCGCCGAGCAGAAGAAGCTCTCCTTCCTCACCTGGAACATCTCGGACCAGGCGGATCTCTTCAAGGAATGGATCGCCGAATTCAAGAAGCGGCATCCCGACGTCGACGTCGAGTGGCTCGACAAGAAGGGACCGGAGCTTCCAGCGTTCTACCAGACGCAGGTCATCGCGGGCACGCCGCCCGACATCATCAACACGCAGGGCGCACTGTGGCTCGAATACGCGGCCGGCGGCGGACTCGTCGACCTGACGCCCTACCTCGACAAGGATCCGGACGTCCGCAAGCGCTTCAACGCCGATTACCTCGCGCAGTGGAAGTACAAGGGTCGCAACTACATGCTGCCGTTCTACATCAGCAAGACGCTGCTCTTCTACAACAAGACGATGTTCAAGGAGGCGGGGATCCCGGGGCCGCCGCAGAGCTTCGACGAGCTGCTCGTCGACGCGAAGAAGATGTCGAAGGGCGAGAAGACGGGCTTCATCACGCTGAACTTCGACTGGCTCTACTGGCCGCTCTTCAGGATGAACGGCGTCGACCTGCTCACGCCAGACCTCAGGAAGGCCGCGTTCGACACTCCGAAGGGCGTGCAGGTGCTCGACGCGCTCGCGAAGGCGACCAACGACGGCAGCATCAACAAGATTGCGTGGACCGGACGCTGGGTCGAGCCGAACGGCGCGTTCGCGAGCGGCAACGTCGGCATGCTGCTCGCGCACTCGCCGGCGTTCTTCTTCATCCGCGGCCAGGCGCCGTGGGTCAACGCCGATACGCTCGGCGTCGCGCAGGCACCCGGCGGATGGGCGACGCCCAATTCGCACGGTCTCGGGATCTCGAAGGGCTCGAAGCATCCGGAGCTCGCGTGGGAGTTCCTGAAGATGGTGACGAGCGAGGACTGGACCTCGAAGCTCTCCGAGCGCCGCAAGGTGCTGACCGGCAACATCGCATCCGACAAGAAATTGCTCGACCAGCTCGGGAAGGACGATCCGCTCGCGGCCGCGGTGCTGCAGACGCAGGTCGAGGACACCAACAAGCTGACGGGCAACTGGCCGCTCGCGAACGACGCGCGCGTCAAGGAGGCGTTCTACCCAGAAATCCAGAACGCGGTGCTTGGACGCAAGCCGGCCGCGCAGGCACTGAAGGACGCCGAAGCGAAAGTCGACCGCGTGCTGGGTCAATAGGTTTGCAGCGCGCGAGCGGGCAGTGGCGCGCTCGCATGCCGCGCGCATGAGACCGACGTGGCGAGCGCGCTCGACGTAGCGCCGGCATCGCGCGCAGCGCGGGCGCCGCGCGCGGGCTTCCGCAGGCGCAGGGAGATCCTGCTGGTCTGGGTCTTCCTGCTGCCTTCGCTCGCGGTGTTTCTGCTTTACCGGCTGCTGCCGCTCGCCTGGAACGCGATGCTCTCGTTCCAGCAGTTCTCGATTTTCGCGCCGCCGTCGTGGATCGGCCTCGACCACTACCGCGAGATGGCGGACGACCCGGTCTTCTGGACGTCGCTCGTCAACACCTTGTGGTTCATGGCGAGCGCACCGGTCGGCATCGTGCTCGCGCTGGCCATCTCGCTGATGGTGAACACCGGCATTCGCGGCCGCGACGTCTACCGGACGATCGTCTTCCTGTCGTATCCGCTGATGACGGTCGCCGTCGGCATCATCTGGCGCTGGATGTACGACGAGAAGGTCGGCCTCTTCAATTTCATCCTGCGCTCGCTGGGCCTGATCGACAAGCCGATCCCGTTCCTGCAGTCGTTCGAGCTCGCGCTGCCGTCGGTGCTGCTCGCGAACGTCTGGCAGATCCTCGGCTTCTACATGATCATCCTGCTCGCGGGCTTGCAGAACATCCCGCAGAACCTCTACGAGGCGGCGGCCATCGACGGCGCGAGCCGCTGGCGCCAGTTCACGCGGATCACGCTGCCGCTGTTGCGGCCGTCGCTGTTCCTCGCGTTCGTGATCGGCATCATGACGTCGTTCACGAGCTTCGACCTCGTCTACGTGATGACGCAGGGCGGCCCGAGCCACCGCTCGGAGATCCTGATGACGTACATCTACAAGGCGGCGTTCGAGCTGTCGCGGATCGATTACGCGGCCGCGCTGACCGTCGTGCAGTTCGTGCTGCTCGTCACGCTGACGTGGCTCGGCAACCGCCTCGCCGGCGGCGATGCCGGTGCGGTGAGGACCGGATGAGCGCGCCGGGCCGTCCCAAGTGCGAATCGCGCCCCCTGGGGGGCAGCGAAGCGCGCGAGCCCGATGGGCCGCCCCGAGGGCGAACAGGCGAAAGCGAAGCTCGAGCAACGTTCGACACGCCGCGAGTGTCCGGGGATCATACGATGGCGAGCCGCCGCACGCGGCGCGCGTTCGAGCACGCGTCGTTGCATGCGGCGCTGATCGTCGTCAGCTTCTGCATGCTGCTGCCGTTCTACTGGGTGTTGAAGACGAGCCTCACCGGCGAAAACATCTTCGTCTATCCGCCGAGCGTCGTTCCGGTCGACCCGCATTTGTTCTACTACGTCGACGTCTGGTATTTCATCCCTTTTCCCCGCTACCTTTTGAACAGCGTCGTCGTCTCGGTGCTCGCGATCGCGGCCAACGTCGTGTTCAACGCGCTTGCCGCGTACGCGCTGACGAAGCACTTCCGCGGGCGCGGGGCGATCATCACGGTCCTGCTCTCCTGCATGATGATCCCGTTCCAGACGACGATCGTGCCGGCGTACCTGATCACGGCGAAGCTCGGACTGCTCAACAGCTACCTCGGCCTCGCGCTGCCGACGTTCTCGACGATCATCTGCATCTTCGTCTACAAGGCGAGCTTCGAGGCGGTGCCGCGATCGTTGATCGACGCGGCGCGCATCGACGGCCTGTCGGAGCTCGCGATCATCCGCAGGATCATGCTGCCGCTCGCGACGTCGGCCGTCGCGACGAACGTCGTCCTGTCGTTCGTCTGGTCCTGGAACAATTTCCTCTGGCCGCTGATCATCGTTCGCGACCCCGACATGCAGACGCTGCCGCTCGGCCTGTCGCGCTTCCTGAGCTACCACGAGAACACGACCGGCGCGCTGTATGCGTTCTGCATCATGGTGCTCGCGCCCGGGATCCTGTTGTTCCTCATGGCGCAGAAGGAATTCATCCGCGGCCTCACGTCCGGAGCGACGAAGGCGTGAAGCGCAACCGGCTCGTTTCGTTGCTTCGGCATCGCTTCGTCGCCGTGCCGCTCGCGATCGCGATCGCCGTCGCCGCCTGGAACGTCTACGTGTCGCAGCACGATGACGGCATCGTCCGCGGCGAGGTCGTCGGGCCCGACGGACGGCCGGTCGCCGGCGCGACCGTCTCGATGATGGAGCAGAACTTCACGACCAATTCGGACCGCGGGAAGACGACCACGCGCGGCGACGGCAGCTTCGAATTCACCGACAACCGCTCGCACAACATCCAGCTTCGCGCCGAGAAGCCCGGCGTCGGCCGTTCCGACTTGGTCGTCGTGCGCCTCTACTTCCGCGCCGAGAACGTGACGCTGCGCGAGCCGTTGCGGATCAAGCCTTCGAGCTGACGACGTGAGCAAGCCGCTCGTGCTGCTCGATCCGCACCCGCGGACGCGGGCGATGATCTTTGGCGAAGACGACTGGCAGCGGCTTGTCGCGATCGCCGAGATCGTCACGTGCGACGACGGCCCCGTCGCGGACGGCGTCGTCGACGAATGCCTGCCGCGTGTGAGCGCGATCATCGGGCAGACGCCGATGCCGGACGAACGATTGCGCCGTGCTCCCGGCTTGCGTGCGATCTTCAACGTCGAGGGCAACTTCTTCCCGAACGTCGACTATGGCTACTGTTTTCGCCACGGTATCCGTGTCGCGGTCGCCGCGCCGGCCTTCGCCGCGCCGGTCGCCGAATATGCGCTGGCGCTGACGCTCGACCTGCTGCGCGGCGTCACGCGCGCCGATCGCGCTTTTCGCGAGGGGACCGAGGCCTATGGCTGGCGCGGCAATCGCGACGCGACGACGCTTTTCGGACGCGACGTGGGCATCGTCGGCTTCGGCAACATCGGGCGCGCGCTCGTCCAGCTGCTCGCGCCGTTTCGCTGCCGGCTGCGCATCCACGATCCCTGGCTCCCGGACGCGGACGTTCGTGAAGCCGGTGCGACGCCGACGACGCTCGACGGCGTCTTCGCGGGATCGGACGTCGTGATCGTCGCGTCGGCCGCGACGCGCGACAACCGTGCCGCCATCGGCGCTGCGCAGTTCGCGCGGATGCGTCGCGGCGCGAAGCTCGTGCTCGTGAGCCGCGCCGACGTCGTCGATTTCGCCGCTTTGCTGGATGCGGTCCGCGACGGACGCGTCGAGGCGGCGGTGGACGTCTTTCCGGAGGAGCCCGCCGCCGCGGACGATCCGATTCGCAAGATGCCGGGGCTGCTGCTGTCGTCGCATCGTGCCGGCGGCCTCGACTCGGCGCTGAAGACGATCGGCGCGATGGTCGTAGACGATCTCGACCTCGTGCTGCGCGGATTGCCGCCTGTGCGGCTGCAAGCGGCGCGGCCGGAAACGATCGGCCTGCAGCGCAGCCGGCCGGGTGTCGCCGCGTCGGCGCAGCGCCAGCCCGGCTAGAAACGCGACGTCACGACGTAGACGATGGCGGCGATCAGCGCCGCCGCAGGCAGCGTGATCACCCATGCGACGACGATTCGCTGCGCGACGCGCCAGCGGACGGCGGCCGTGCGCCGTGCCGCGCCGACGCCGATGATGGCGCCGGTGATCGTATGCGTCGTCGACACGGGAACGCCGAGCCCGGTCGCGAGGAACAGCGTGATCGCGCCGCCGCATTCAGCGCAGAAGCCCTGGATCGGTTTCAGATGCGTGATTCGCGAGCCCATCGTGTGCACGATCCGCCAGCCTCCCATCAGCGTGCCGAGCGCCATCGCGAGCTGGCACGCGAGCACGACCCAGAGCGGGACATGGAACGTGCCGCCGAGCATGCCCTGCGAATAAAGCAGCACCGCGATGATGCCCATCGTCTTCTGCGCGTCGTTGCCGCCGTGCCCTAGCGAGTAGAGCCCGGCGGAAACGAGCTGCAGGATGCGGAAGCGGCGATCGACCGCGAACGGCGTCGACCGCCGGTTCGTCCACAGCACGGCGACGATGATGAGCTGCGCGAGCACGAAGCCGAGCAGCGGCGAAAGCACGATGCCGAGTCCGGTCTTCCCGAGGCCATCGAACACGATCGAGGCGAAGCCGGCCTTGGCGACGCCGGCGCCGGTGAGGCCGCCGATCAGCGCGTGGCTCGACGACGACGGCAACCCCAGCGCCCAGGTGATCGCGTTCCAGGCGATCGCCCCGACGAGCGCCGCGAAGATCACTGCGGCGTCGATGACGTTCGCCTCGACGATGCCGGTGCCGACCGTGTTCGCGACGTGCAGCCCGAAGACCGCGAACGCGATGAAGTTGAAGAAGGCGGCCCAGGCGACGGCCGTGAACGGCTTCAGCACCCGCGTCGACACGACCGTAGCGACCGAGTTCGCAGCGTCGTGGAGGCCGTTCATGAAATCGAACAGCAGCGCGACGGCGACGAGGCCGAACACGAGGACGGGGGCGATGCTTTGCATCCCGCGAGCCGGTCAAACGTGCTTCGCGGTGATCGTCTGGATCTGGTTCGCGACGTCGTCGCACTTGTCGACGACGCGCTCGATCCATTCGAAAAGCTCCTTCTGATCGAGGTAGCCGATCGGCTGCAGCCGTCCGGCGCCGAGATCCGCCCGGATGCGCGAGAGCGCGGCGTCGAAGGTTTCGTCGGCCTGCTCCTCGATCTCGCCGATACGCTGGCAGGTCGCGTAGATCTCGCGATAGTCGGCGGTGATCGAGTCGAGGTACGGCATCGCCTTCTTCAAAAGCTCCGCGCTTTCGGCGACCGCATTGACCATCGACCGCATCTCCTCCGGGCAGCTCTCGAGCCGGTAGCGCTGGATGCCCTTGGCGGTGTCCTCGATCAGGTCGACGACATCGTCGAGCTCGTGCGCGAGCGCCAGGATGTCCTCGCGGTCGATCGGCGCGTTGAAGGTGCGGTTCGCCGAGACGAAGATCTGCCGCGCGACCCCGTCGGCCTTCGTCTCGATCGCGCGGATCGACCTGATGTGCGTCTCGATCGAAACCCGCCGCTGCCCGACCATGTCGCGCAGCTCCTCGGCGGCGTCGACGATGCAGCTCGCCTGCTCGCAGAAGAGGCTCGTGAAGCTCTTTTCGGGCGGCATCAGCCGGCTGAACAGGTTGAGGGCCATGGACGCCTTTTTCCGGGAGAGGGAACTGCGCTCGCGAGGACGCCGCCGCACACCGGCGCAATGCGAGGCGGCAACGTCGATGGTACCCGACCGTGCCGCAGGCTTCTCGCGGTCGGCGACGTTCGCACACGCCGAACGGGCGTGCGCAAGATAGCGCACAATGCGCGCCCATGACGCATTCCGAACCGCCGACTGCCGGGCGCTACGACGTCGCCGTCGTCGGCGGCGCGATCGTCGGCTCGTCGGTCGCCTATTTCGTGAAGCGCCTCGCGCCCGCCGCGAGCGTCGTCGTGATCGAGCCCGACCCGACCTACGAATTCGCGTCGACGCTGCGCGCGTCGGGTGGCGCGCGGCGACAGTTCTCGTGTCCCGAGAACATCGCGATGTCGAACTTCAGCATTCCGTTCATCGCGCAGGCCGACGAGACGCTCGCCGTCGACGGCATGCCGGCGCACGTCGAGTGGCGGGCCGGCGGGTATCTCTTCATCGTCGGCGCGTCCGACTTGCCCGTGCTGCGAGGGAACCTGGAAGTTCAGCAGGCACACGGCGTCGATGCGCAATGGCTGGACACCGACGCGCTGCACGCGCGCTTTCCGTCGATGAACGTCGACGGCATCGCCGCGGGCGTGCTGACGCCCGACGACGGCTGGTGCGATCCGAACGGCTTGCTGCAGGGCTTGCGGCGCAAGGCGCGCTCGCTCGGCGCCGAATACGTGGCCGACCGCGTCGTCGGCGTCGATCACGATGCGAAGGTCGTTCGCGGCGTGCGCTTCGCGTCGGGCCGTGCGCTCCGCGCCGATCATGTCGTCAACGCCGCCGGCGCGTGGGCGAAAGGCATCGCCGCGATGGTCGGCATGCCGCTGCCGATCGAGCCGCTGCGCCGCTTCGAGCACTACTTCGAAACGCCGAACGCGATCGAGCCGCTTCCGTACGTCAAGGACATGGCGCGGCTTGCGTTTCGCCCCGAAGGGAAGGGCTACTCGGGCGGGCTCGTCGACTCGAGCGAGGTACGCGGCTTCAATTTCGACGTCGACCACGACTATTTCGAGCGCGTCGTCTGGCCGGCGCTCGCCGAGCGCTTCCCGGCGTTCGAGGCGTGCCGCGTGAAGCGCACGTGGTCGGGGCTCTACGAGCAGAACGAGCTCGACGGCAACCCGGTGATCGGCAACTGGGCCGGTCGTCTCGACAACTTTCATGTCGTCGCGGGATTCTCGGGCCACGGGATGATGCACGCGCCGGCGGCCGGCCGCGCGATCGCCGAGCGGATCGTTCACGGCCGCTACGAGACGATCGACCTCGCGCGGCTCGGCTACCAGCGCATCGCCGAGCACGCGCCGTACGCCGAGCGCGGAATCCTCTGATGCGACCGGAACTTTGGCGCGCGCGCCAGTCTATTGGGGTCTGTCCTCGAATTCCTGCGCCGGCTTCGGCGCCCTGGAGAACCTGAATGAAATTCCGCTTCCCGGTCGTCATCATCGACGAGGATTACCGCTCCGAGAACGCGAGCGGACTCGGCATTCGCGCGCTCGGCAAGGCGCTCGAGGACGAAGGCTCCGACGTGCTCGGCGTCACGAGCTACAGCGACGTGTCGCGGCTCGCGCAGCAGCAGAGCCGCGCGTCGGCGTTCATCCTGTCGATCGACGACGAGGAGTTCACCGCGTCTCCGGAGCAGACGCAGGACGCGCTCGCGCAACTGCGCTCGTTCGTCGACGAGATCCGCTTTCGCAACGCCGAGATCCCGGTGTTCCTGTTCGGCGAGACGCGGACGTCGCGCCACATCCCCAACGACATCCTGCGCCACCTGAACGGCTTCATCCACATGAACGAGGACACGCCGGAGTTCGTCGCGCGCTACATCCTGCGCGAAGCGAGGGCGTACCTCGATACGCTGGCGCCGCCGTTCTTTCGGGCGCTCGTCCATTATGCGAACGACGGCTCGTACTCGTGGCATTGTCCCGGCCACTCGGGCGGCGTCGCGTTCCTGAAGAGTCCGGTCGGCCAGATGTTCCACCAGTTCTTCGGCGAGAACCTGCTGCGCGCCGACGTCTGCAACTCGGTCGACGAGCTCGGGCAGCTTCTCGACCACTCGGGACCGGTCGCGGCGTCGGAGCGCAACGCCGCGCGCATCTTCAACACCGACGAGCTCTTCTTCGTCACCAACGGCACGTCGACGTCGAACAAGATGGTGTGGCACGCGACGGTCGCGCCGGGCGACGTCGTCGTCGTCGACCGCAATTGCCACAAGTCGGTGCTGCACGCGATCACGATGACGGGCGCAATCCCGGTGTTCCTCACGCCGACGCGCAACCACATGGGCGTGATCGGCCCGATCCCGATGGAAGATTTCCGCTGGGAAAACATCGAGAAGAAGATCCGCGCGCACCCGTTCGCGCGGCAGGTGAAGACGAAGCCGCGCATCCTGACGCTCACGCAGAGCACCTACGACGGCGTGCTCTACAACGCCGACACGATCAAGGAGCTGCTGTCGTCGAAGATCGACACGCTGCATTTCGACGAGGCGTGGCTGCCGCACGCCGCGTTTCACGACTTCTACCGCGGCATGCACGCCATCGGCAAGGACCGGCCGCGGTCGAAGGACGCGCTCATCTTCTCGACGCAGTCGACGCACAAGCTGCTCGCCGCCCTGTCGCAGGCCTCGCAGATCCTCGTCCAGTACAGCGAGACGCGCCAGCTCGACCGCTACCGTTTCAACGAGGCGTACCTGATGCACACGTCGACGTCGCCGCAGTACGCGATCATCGCGTCGTGCGACGTCGCGGCCGCGATGATGGAGCCGCCGGGCGGCACGGCGCTCGTCGAGGAATCGATCATGGAGGCGCTGGACTTCCGCCGCGCGATGCGCAAGGTGGATCTCGAGTACGGCGATTCATGGTGGTTCAAGGTGTGGGGCCCGGACACGCTCGCCGAGGAAGGCATCGGCGATCGCGAGGACTGGATGATCCGCGCCGGCGACAAGTGGCACGGCTTCGGCGACATCGCGCCGGGCTTCAACATGCTCGACCCGATCAAGGCGACGGTGCTGACGCCGGGCCTCGACGTGGCCGGCGATTTCGCCGAGCAGGGCATTCCGGCCGCGATCGTGACGAAATACCTCGCCGAGCACGGCGTGATCGTCGAGAAGACGGGCCTCTACTCGTTCTTCATCATGTTCACGATCGGCATCACGAAGGGACGCTGGAATACGCTCGTGACGGCGCTTCAGCAATTCAAGGCCGACTACGACGCGAACCAGCCGCTTTGGCGCGTGCTGCCGGAGTTCGTGCAGGCGTATCCGCGCTACGAGAAGATCGGGCTGCGCGATCTCTGCGAAAGCATCCACGGCATCTACCGCGCAAACGACATCGGACGCCTCACGACCGACATGTACCTGTCGAACCTCGAGCCGGCGATGAAGCCGGCCGACGCGTTCGCGCGGATGGCGCACCGCGAGATCGAGCGCGTCGAGATCGACGACCTCGAAGGCCGCGTGACGAGCGTGCTGCTGACGCCCTATCCCCCGGGCATTCCGCTGCTGATCCCCGGCGAGCGCTTCAACCGGCAGATCGTCAAGTACCTGCAGTTCGCGCGCGACTTCAACGAGCGCTTCCCCGGCTTCGACACCGACATCCACGGCTTGGTCGAAGAGGAGATCGAAGGACGCAAGCGCTACTTCGTCGACTGCGTGGCCGGCGCGAAGGTGATCGCGGCGATGCCGACGCTGCGCGTGCGCAGCGTGAAGAAGAGCGGATAGCGAATCTGCCGCGCAACATGTCCGCGAAGGTCGCGCGGCCGTGGGCACGCGGATGAGCTGCTTGGCGGCGGCCGTCCCTTGGGTCCCTGAAAGGTATGGTTGGGCGGTCTCTCAAACTCAGTCCGAATGCAGCAACAACGCATTGAAGCTCACACTCAGGTCTGCTCAGCGTAGCGCAAGAGAATAGCGCTCGAATCAGCGGCCCTGTTTGATTCCTTGGGAGACGGTTATGGTGTGGCGCGTCATCACGTTCTGCTTGGCTGCTTTCCTCGTTTATTCCCAGTCGGCTGTTGCCCAGACGACGGCCGGGGCCTCTGCGACGATCGTCCTGCCGATCGTCGCGCAGACACCAAGCTTCGGCTCGGAGGTCACGGTCTACAACCCCAACGCGGGCACCATCACGATCACACCGGCCTTCTACGACGCGCAGAACACGTCGTCTCCGGGTCCGAAGGCGTGTGGTTCGCTTTCGGTCGCCGCCAACGTCAGCAAGCAGCTCTCGGTCGCATCCCAGTGTGCCTTGCCCGCAGGCGCGCATTTTGGGCTCCTCGTTTTGCCGGAGGTTACCGGCACACGGCGCTTCTACGGCTACGCGCGCACGCAGACGCCACAGGGAGTCGGTTTTTCCACGGAGGGCTTCCCCATCGAGAATTTCAACGATCAGATACAGGATGCGACAGGCTTGAAACGCGTCGCCGCCACGGGTGGATCACCTGCCTTGCAGACCAACTGCTTTGCGGCGACGCTTGCCGACGCCGTGGACTATGAATTGCGCTTGTTCGATGGAGACACGGGTACCGAGCTCGGCACGACTTTGTCGGGGTCCTTGCAGCCCTTCCAGATGCTTCGATATCTCGACGTGTTCGCGGCTTCCGCGGTGGGCGACGGCGACCTGACGAACGTCCGCGCCCAATTTACGAATCTGACAGGCAATGAGAAGAAGCTGATCGGCTTCTGCACCGTACAGGAGAATACGACGCTAAGTGCCGCCTTCGTGATTGCCAAAAGCTATGGCGGAACTTTATCGAATGCGTTCGTTCAAGGTGGGGACTCCTTCGGGACAACCGCGTTGCTCGGAACGACCGATGATCAGCCTCTTGAATTTCTGGTGAACGGCGAACGCGTGGCGCGTTTCGAATTGGTGTCCGGCGTACCCAACGTGATCAGTGGCTATTCGGGGAATACCGGGAATGGCAACGCCGTCGTGACCGTTGCTGGTGGCGGCATACCGGGGATGTCGTGCGGTGCTGCGCATAACGTCTCCTGTAGTAATCAGGCGGCTGCGCCAATGGTTACGATTGGCGGCGGTTTCGGGAACGTCGGCGGCGGTACGGGCGCGACGATCGCCGGTGGCTACGAACACGATGCGAGCGGCGATGCCTCGACGATTGGGGGCGGAAACGCGAATGTCGCCGGCGACTTGGCGGCTACCGTCGCCGGAGGCAGCCAGAATAGAGCGACCGGGTTCGTTTCTACGATCGGTGGCGGTTCGGACAACGTCGCGAGTGGTTCCGGCACAACGGTGGTCGGCGGCGCTAACAACGTCGCTTCCGGGGACGAGAGTGTGGTCGCCGGGGGCAATACCAATTCGGCAACCGGATTTTTTGCAACCGTGGCCGGCGGTGGGCACAACGTGGCCAGTGGCAGATTCTCGTTCGTCGCCGGTCGCTTCGGGAAGGCGAGCGGTAACGGAACGTTCGTGTGGGCCGACCTGCAACCCAACGTGAACGTGTTCGAAGTCGTCGAAGACAACGTTTTCGCCGCGCGAGCGACGGGCGGCGTGCGTTTCGTCACGGCCGTGGACGAAACCGGGGCCGCGAGCAAATCGGTAACGTTCGACACGAACGGGAACGTCAATGCGTCCGGGACATTCAACGGCAGCTCCGATCGCAATGCCAAGGAGGATATTGCAGAAGTCGACCCGAGCGCAGTACTGGCGAAACTGTCGGTGTTACCCATCAGTACGTGGCGCTACAGGACCGACGCCCTGGGCGTTACGCACATGGGCCCGATGGCGCAGGACTTCCGGGAGGCGTTCGGCCTCGGAGCCGACGACAAGCACATTGCGACCGTCGATGCCGACGGTGTGGCGCTCGCGGCGATCAAGGCGCTCTACCGTTTGATCGTCGAGAAGGATACGCAGATCGAGGCACAACGGCAGCAAATAGAAGGACTGCAGAAGCGGATTGGCGCCATCGAACAAGCCGCCAATCACCGGTAACGGAAGTAATCGCTGGACCAGAAAATCGAGGGGTCCCGCCGCGCCCGGCGCGCGCTTTGACCAGTTCTTCTCACTCCACGGTCGCCAGCGCCTCTTCCCGGGGCACGGCCTGGCCTCGTCGACTCCAACTCCGCGCGAACCGGTTTCGGATCGTGCGGTCCGAGCAAGCGAACTTCTTACCGAGCTCGGTTGGCGAGCTACCGGCGCGAACCAGTGACACGTGCCGTTGCCCGCGGCCCGCGGAGGGGTGCAGACGCTCCGGCGCCGTGAGAAGATTCGCCTGCGCGCCTGTCGGTTGAGATGAGCAGAGCCCTCAGCAAGCATCGCCTCGAAGCGCTGGTCGACGGCATCTTCGCCGTCGCGATGACGCTGCTCGTGCTCGACATCAAGCTGCCGGACGACCTGACGTTCGGAAGCGACCGCGAGCTGTGGGAGCACCTGCTCTCGCTGGAGCGGCACCTCGTCATCTACGTCATCACGTTCGTCGTGACCGGCCGGTACTGGTTGGCGCATCACCTGCAGTTCCATTTCGTGCATGCCGTCGATCGGCGGATGATCGGGCTCAACCTGCTCTTCCTGCTCGTCGTGAGCTTCCTGCCCTTCGTCACCGATCTGGTCGGCGACCACAAGGAGCTGGCGCTTCCGTGCATCTTCTACGGGGCGACGCTGATCGTGCTCAACGCCGTCGCGCTCGCCCACGTACGCTACCTGCGCCGGCACCCGGCGCTCGTCACCGCGGAGTTCACGCCGGAAATCGCCTGGCACTTCGAGCGGCGCACGCTGCTGTTCATGATCGTGCCGGCTGCGTCGATGGTGATCGCGCTCGTCGACACGCACGCGGCGCTCTACATCTACGCGCTAATGGCGGTCGGCTATCTCGCCGGCAACCCGATCACCGATCGCGTCGTCCATGCTGCGCACGACGCGCAGCGCCACGAGGCGGCCCCCACGACGATCGGGGAGGGATCGGAGCGGTACCCCTAGCGCGCATCGGAATCGAGGCATCGATGCCGGCCGACGCGTCTTCCGCCGCTGCGCCTTCCGCACCCGCGCGTCGCATCGCCTTCGTCTGCCCGCGGCTCGACGCCGCGCGCGTCGCGCTTGTCGTGCTCTCGCTGTGGGCGATCGCGATGATTGCGCCGGATGCGTATCGCGTATTCGGCTCGCTCGGCACGTTCGGGCTCGTCGTGGACAACGATGGCGTCGTCGTCGAAACGTCGGGCGGGTTCGTGACGCCGGTGCAGTCGCCGGCGGTGCGTGCCGGCATCGTCGTCGGCGACCGCGTCGACCTGCACGCGATGCGCTGCGTGCCGCTCGGCTCGTCGCGCTGCAAGAGCCTGCTGTCGCTGATCGGCGGACTGGGTGGGCTGCAACTCGTGCGCCCCGATGCGACGATCGCGCTGACGATCCTGCCGGCGGACGGAGGCGCGACGAAGCTCGTGCGCATGCAGGCCGTGCGCACGACGCGCGGGTATCCCGACCGCGTCGTGCTTCTCGTCAACACGATCGTCGGCATTCTCGTGATCCTCGCGGCGGCGCGCCTCGTCTGGCTGCATCCCGGTCGCATGACGTGGGGCTTCTTCCTGTACGCGATGTGGTTCAATCCCGGCCAGACCTACACGTACTACGCGCTGCTGCAGCCATGGCCGGCCGCGATCTTCGCGCAGGAGCTCGCGGAGGCGCTCGCGCGCGGCGCGGCGTACGCGGGCTTGCTGATTTTCGCGTTCCGCTTTCCGTCCGGCGCACCGAGCGCGCCGCTTCGCCGTCACGACTGGCTTGCGATCGGCGCCGGCGTGATCATTGGCGCGTTGCTGCTCGCAGCCTTCAGCAATGCGTTCGGCGCGCACACGGAGACGCTCGCCTCGACCGCGTTTTTGATCGGCTACGTCGTCGACGTCGGCGTCCTCGTGATCCTGCTTGCGCGCCGGCGCGAACTGCCGGCGCTGGACCGGCAGCGGATGTCGTGGGTGATCTGGGGATGCGCGATCGGCCTGCCGGCATTCATCTTCGCCGAGGTCGCGCAGTCGACGTCGCTGCTGCTGCACACGATCGGTCTGTCACCGGCGAACATCGTCGTCGGCCTGCTGTACCTGCTGAACGGAGTCCTCGCGTATTTCGTCTCCGTCGCGGTCACGCACCGGCGCGTGATCAGCGTGTCCGTTCCGCTTCGCCACGGCACGATCCTGACGGCGCTTTCGCTCGCCGTCGGAATACCGATCGTCAACCTGCACGAGCTGCTTTCGCATTACCAGGACGCGTTTCCGATCCCTGAATGGGTCTGGCTCGTCGTCGTCGCGCCGGTCGCCCTCCTCGTGCTGCAGCGGCTGCACGAGATCGGCGTCAATCTGGTCGACCGCGTCCTGAACCGCCGCTTCCACGCCGCGCGCCGGCAATTCGCCGAAGCGGGCGACGCGATGCGGCAGGCCGACAGCGACACGATCGATCGCCTGCTCGTGATGACGCCGGTGAATGCGCTGACGCTCGCGTCGGGCGCGGTCTACCGTCATCGCGACGGCGGCTTCGAGCGCGTATTCGCGACCGGATGGAGCGCCTCCGAGACGCGCAGCCTCGTCCGCGACTGCGACGCGGCGATCCTGCGCAGCGTCGACACGCGCCGGATCGTCCGCCTTCCGCGCGACGACTGGGATGCGCCGGAGCGCGACGCGAACCTGCAGGCGCCGTGCCTCGCGGTGCCGGTCTGCAGCGATTCGCTCGGTGCCGTCGCGGTCCTGCTGCTCGGCCCGCACACGAGCGGAAGCGACATCGACGACGACGAGTGCGACATGCTGCGCGCGTTCGCGCAGCATGTCGCCACGGGCTACGAACGGGCGGCCTTCGTCGCGCTGCGGCGGGAGGTCGACGCGCTTCGCGCGCTGCGGCAAGCGCCGGCTTGATGCGTGGGCACAAGCGGTGCCGGGCGGTCGCGCATCTAAATGACGGTCGCACCACGCGGTCGGTTAAGATTTCACCTTCCTCCCGTGAACTCGACCATGAACGACCTCGCGAACGGTCGGGCACCGCTGGTGACCGCAGGTGCCGCGAACGGCGGGCCCGCGTCGGCGCTGCCCAAGGCTCCGACCGGCATAGCAGGGCTCGACGAGATCACGTTCGGCGGCCTTCCCCGTGGACGTCCGACGCTCGTGTGCGGCGGGCCCGGCTGCGGCAAGACGCTGCTCGCGATGGAGTTCCTCGTGCACGGCGCGATGCGCTACGACGAGCCCGGCGCCTACGTCACGTTCGAGGAGTCCGAGGACGAGCTCGCGCAGAACGTGCGCTCGCTGGGGTTCGACGTCGACGCGCTGGTCGCCCAGGGCAAGCTCGCATTCGACTACGTGCACGTCGATCCCCGGGAGATCGAGGAGACCGGCGAATACGACCTCGAGGGCCTTTTCGTGCGGCTGGGACTCGCGATCGAGACGGTCGGCGCGAGGCGCGTGGTACTCGACACGATCGAGTCGCTGTTCGGCGGCTTCACGAACATGGCGCTGCTGCGCTCGGAGCTTCGGCGATTATTCCGCTGGCTCAAGGAGCGCGACCTTACGGTCGTGATCACCGGCGAGCGCGGCGACGGGACGCTCACGCGCCAGGGACTGGAGGAGTACGTCTCCGATTGCGTGATCCTGCTCGATCACCGCGTCACCGAGCAGGTGTCCACGCGGCGGCTGCGCGTCGTCAAGTACCGCGGCACGAGCCACGGCACGAACGAATACCCGTTCCTGATCGATGCGGACGGGATTTCGGTGCTCCCGGTCACGTCGGTCGCTCTCGACCACCGCGTCAGCGACGAGCGCGTATCGAGCGGCATACCGCGTCTCGACGCGATGCTCGGCGGCGGCGGCTTCTATCGGGGCTCGTCGATTCTCGTCTCGGGTACGGCAGGCTCCGGCAAATCGACGATCGCCGCGCATTTCGCCGACGCCATGTGCCGTGCCGGCGAGCGTTGCCTGGTCCTCGCGTTCGAGGAGTCGCGCGACCAGATCGTGCGCAACATGCGCTCCGTCGGCATCGACTTTTCCGCACATCTCGCAAGCGGCCTGCTGACGATCGAGGCGTCGCGGCCTTCGCTGTACGGCCTCGAGATGCATCTCGCGCAGATTCACCGTGGGGTCGGCCGGTTGCGACCGTCCGCGGTCGTGATCGATCCGATCAGCAATCTCGGCATCAATACCCTCGACACGTCGGCGATGCTCCTGCGGCTGATCGACTACCTGAAGTCCGAAGGCGTCACCGCGATGTTCGTGAGCCTGACGGCCGGCGGCAAGGCGCTCGAGGCCACCGAATTCGGCGTTTCGTCGCTGATCGACACCTGGCTCGTGCTTCGCGACATCGAGGCGGCCGGCGAGCGCAATCGCGGCCTCTACGTGATCAAGTCACGCGGCATGCACCACTCGAACCAGATCCGCGAGTTCCTGATCACGTCGCATGGCATCGAACTGCTCGAGGTCTATGCAGGGCCCGACGGCGTGCTGACCGGGTCTCTCCGCTCGTCGCAGGAGGCACGCGAGAGAGCCGCCACGTTGGCGCGCGAGCAGGAGCAACAGCGGCGGCAGCGGGATCTCGCGTCGCGGCGCGCCGTTCTGGAGGCCCAGATCAAGGCGTTGCAGCACGAAGCGAGCACGCTCGACGCGGAAATCGCACACGAGTCGATCCAGTACGCGTCGGCAACGGATACAATCGAACGCGAACGACGGGCAGCGGCCCGACGCCGCGGCGGCGAGGAGTCGGCATGAGCATCGAAGGCGCCAACGGTCAGCACGCAGGGTCCCAACCGGACGACGGCGGCCTTTCCGCGGCCGAGCAGCACTGGGAGCTTCGCCTTTACACAGCGGGCCACACGCCGAAATCCGTACGTGCGTTCAACAACCTGAAGCGGATCTGCGAAGAGCACATGCCCGGCCGCTATCAGATCGAAGTCATCGACCTGATGCGCAATCCCCGACTCGCCAAGGAAGACCAGATCGTCGCGATCCCGACGGTCGTGCGCAAGCTGCCGCAACCGCTGCGCAAGATCATCGGCGACCTGTCCGACACCGAGCGCACGCTGGTCGGGTTGCAACTGCGCTCGCGCTCTTCCTAGACACGCCGCTCGGCCGATGGCGGCCCAACCTCAGGTCAGGCTGGACGAGGAGATCGCGCGTTTGCGCGAGCGCCTCGAGAGCGCCGAGGAGATGCGCCAGGCGATCGTTACCGCGCAGGTCGACGGCTTCGTCGTCGGCGAGGAGGCGGAGCGGGTCGTGCTCCTCGACGATGGCAGCGTCGCGGCGCGCTCGCTGATCGATCATCTGCCGCATAGCATCGTGACGGTCTCGCGGTACGGCGAGATCCTCTACGCGAATCGCCGCTTCGGGGAAGCGCTCGGCTATCCGCTCGACCGGCTCTTCTCGACGTCGCTCATCGATATCGTCACCACGGAGAGCCGGCCGGCATTTCGCCGCCTGCTCGCTGCGAGCGAGCCCGAATCGTCGCTTCGGGTCGGGCTCCTGCGCGCGGACGGCGGCCGGATCGACGCGCGTGTGACCACGATGTCGGTCACGAGCGACTACACGTCGTTTCTGATGGACGAGGAGGCGTCGCACGACCGCGACGAGGCGGCGCACGCGCTCGCGGCGATCGTCAGCGGCAACATCGACGGCGTCGTCGTCGACGGCGAGCGCGTCATGCTGCTCGCGGATGCGCAGCGGCCGTACCGGACGCTCGTCGACCGGATGCAGGAGGGTGCCGCGACGGTCTCCAAGGACGGCGAGGTGCTTTACGCGAACGAACGGTTCGCGGCGATGGTCGGCGCGCCCCGTGAAAGAATTCTGGGCCGGCGACTGCGCGCGGTGCTCGGCACGCCGGCGATCGATGCGGTGCTGATGAACGAGGATGAGCCGCCGCCGTTCGAGCTCGCGCTGATGCGCGGCGACGGATCCATCCTGCCGGTGCGCGTTGCGCTCCAGCGGATCGACGGCATCGACGCGAAGACGCTGATCGTCGAGGACCTGACCGAGCGCGAGCGTCATCGCGAGATCCAGGAGCGCGCGAGGCGCAACGACCATTTCCTCGCGGTGCTCGCGCACGAGCTGCGCAATCCGCTCGGGTCGATCCGCAACGCGGCCGCGATCCTCGATCGCGCGGGCCTGGCGCAGGGCGATCGTGCCGCGCTTGGCGTCATCGGGCGCCAGAGCGAAACGCTCGTGCGTCTCGTCGACGACCTGCTGGACGTTCATCGGCTGAGCGAAGGTAAGATGGTTTTGCAACGCAAGCCCGTGCTCGTGAGCACGGCCGTCGACGACGCCGTCGGCGCCGTCGCGCAGAATCTTACGACGAAGGCGCAGACGATCGACGTGAAATTGCCCGAAGAGCGCCTTTACGTCCATGCGGATCCGGTCAGGATGGCGCAGGTGCTCGCGAACCTGCTGCTCAACGCGTCGAAGTTCACCGGCAACGGCGGCCACATCGAGGTGCGCGTGGAGCGCGCGCAACGTGATGTGACGCCGGTGGCGCGGATCAGCGTGGTCGACAACGGAATCGGCGTTGCGCCCGAGCAGCTCGAGCGCATCTTCGAGCCCTACGTCCAGGCATCGCCGGACTCGTCGCGTTTTCCCGAGGGTCTCGGGCTCGGACTTTCGGTCGCGCGTCGTCTGGTCGAGCTGCACGGCGGAAGGATCGGCGCACAAAGCGACGGGTCCGGCAGCGGCAGCACGTTCGTCGTCGAGCTGCCGCTGTGCAATCCACCCGCCGACGGTTCGACCGCGGCGAGTCCCCAGCGGGTCACGCACCCGACGCGGGCGCGGATCCTGATCGCCGACGACGATCGGGACTCGGCGACGACGCTGTCGTCACTGCTGGAGCTCTCGGGCCATGAGACCCACACCGCGCACGACGGCAACGCGACGATCACGATGGCGGATACGCTTCAGCCCGACGTCGTCATTCTCGATATCCGGATGCCGCAGGTCGACGGCCATGCGGTGGCGCGGATGCTGCGCCAGCGAGCCTGGGCGAGCGGACTCGTCCTCTACGCGCTCACCGGATGGGGCGAGGCCCGGGATCGCGACCGCACACGCGACGCCGGATTCGACCGCCATTTCGTCAAGCCGGTCAGTATCGACGACCTGCTCGCGCACCTGGCCGACGATCTCACGCGGCAGCAGTCGCGTGCGCCTGATTCGAGCGCGGCGGAGACCGAGCCGGGCGACTGACCGACGCGTGTTCGCGCTGCGCGCGCCGTGACACGCGCAACCGGGCAATGAAGCGTCGCATCGCCCGGCGCTTCGTGCAACGTGCCGCGGTGGCGGCGTCATCCGAGGTCGCGCGACTAGAATCCACGCTGCACGCGTCTGTTCCCTGAAAAGCGATGAATCCCGTTCGCCTCGCGGTCGTCGGCGCCGGCGCGATTGGCGCGCGCCACATCGAGGAGATCGCCGCGAATCGCGATGCCGCGCTCTGCGCGATCGTCGACGTCTCGGCGGCGGCGGCAGCGTTGGCGCACCGGACAGGTGTCATGCTCGACGAATCGCTCGACGCGCTCCTCGCGCGCGAACGACCCGACGGCATCCTGATCGCGACGCCGAACGCGCTGCACGCACCGCAGGCGCTCCAATGCATCGCGGCCGGCATTCCGACGTTCATCGAGAAGCCGCTTGCGCACACGGTCGCCGATGCCGTCGCGATCTGCGACGCAGCCGAGCGCGCGCACGTTCCCGTGCTCGTCGGGCACCACCGATTGCACAGCCCGATCGTGCAGACCGCCGTCGACGTCGTCGCATCGGGGACACTGGGGCGCATCGTCGGCGTCATCGGCAGCGCGGTGTTCTACAAGCCCGACGTCTACTTCGACGAGGCGGCATGGCGCTGCGCGCCCGGCGGCGGGCCGATCCTGATCAACATGATCCACGAGGTCGCGAACCTGCGGCGCATCGTCGGCGAGGTCGCTGCCGTGCAGGCGTTCGCGTCGACCGCGACGCGCGGCTTCGCCGTCGAGGACACGGTGTCGATCGCGCTGCGGTTCGCGAACGGCGCGCTCGGCACGTTCCTGCTGTCCGACACCGGCGCATCGGCGAAGAGCTGGGAGCAGACGGCGCAGGAGAACAAGGCGTACGCCGCCTATCCCGACGAGGATTGCTATACGGTGATCGGCACGGATGGCTCGCTCGGTGTGCCGACGATGCGCGTGCGCCGCTACGCCGATCGCAACGAGCGCTCGTGGTTCCGGCCGTTTACGACCGACTGCGTTCCGTTCGAGCGCCACGATCCGCTCGCGCTGCAGATTGCGCATTTCGTCGCCGTGGTTCGCGGCGAGGCGGCGCCGCTCGTTTCGGCCCGCGACGGATTGCAGAACCTGCGCGTCGTCGACGCGATTGCCGAGGCTGCGCGAAGCGGGCGCGTGGTCGACGTCGTCGGCTGAGCGCGCCGGGCATCCGCGCACGCGGCGGCGTTGCGTTACGCCTCGGCGGCTCGCTGCGCGTCGAGCTCGTGCATCGTCGGCCGCAGCGCCGGGTACAGCGCCTTGTACGTCGCGAAGGTGCGCGCGTAACGCTCGGTCGTCTCGGCATTCGGCGTCGCGCGCGGCGCGAGCGTCACCCAGCCACGGCGCACGTCGTCGTCGCTCGCGAGTCCTGCCCCGTACGCAGCGAGGAGCGCGGCGCCCATCGCCGCCTCGACGTCCTGCTCGATCGTCAGCACGCGCCGGCCGGTCACGTCGGCGATGATCTGCATCCACAGGTCGGAGTGCGCGGCGCCGCCAACGACGATCAGGTCGTCGTCGAGCGCGGCTGCGCCCGCCGCACCCGCTTCAATGTTGTGCATCAGCGCGAACGTGACGCCTTCGAGCACCGCGCGGTACAGGTGCTCGCGCCGGTGATAGAGGGTGAGCCCGACGAACGCGCCGCTCGCCTTGCCGTCCCAGATCGGGCTGCGCTCGCCCATCAGATAGGGCAGGAACAGCACGCCTTCGGCGCCGGCGGGCACGTCGCGCGCCGCTGAATCGAGCAGGTCGTGGACGTCGACGCCGCGCGCGATCGCCGCGTTCGTTTCGTCGCGGCAGAACTGCTCGCGAAACCAGGTGACGGCCGAGCCGGCCGTGATCGCGCCGCCGAACACGTACATGTCGCGCGGGCCGCCGAAAACGTGCGGCATGCTGACGAGGCCGCGCGCCGGATCGACGGTGCGCGTAACGTAGCCCCAGCACATGCTCGTGCCGATCATCGCGACATGCTGTCCTTCGCGCGTGACGCCCGCGGCAAGCGTCGCGACGGCGGCGTCGACGCCGCCCGCGATCACCGGCGTTCCCTTGGCCAGGCCGAGGCGCTCGGCCGCGGCGGCCGTCAGAGCGCCGACGACGTCGCTCGACGCGACGAGCCGCTCCGGCATCGTTCGCTCCGGAATCCCGAGCGCATTGAGCATTTCGCTCGACCAGCGCCCGGCGGCGACGTCGTAGACGCCGCCGATGTTCCCGGCCGACGAACGGTCGACGGCGATCTCGCCGGTCATCGCATGAATGACGAACGTGTTGGGTGGAAGGAACCAGCGCGTCGTGCCGAAGATCTCGGGCCGGTTGTCACGCAGCCACAGCATCTTCGTGAAGCCGTAATAGCTGTCGACGCCGTTGCCGGTGATCGTGGCGAGGCGCGAAAGGTCGATCGTCGCGCGGACCTCTTCGACCTGCGCCTCCGCGCGCCGGTCCATCCAGATCAGGCACGGGTGAAGCGGCTTCGCATGCTCGTCGACGGGAATGCCGGAGCCGCCGTAGAGGCTGTCGATCGCGATCGCGCGCACCGCCCGCGGCGAGAAGCCTTCGACGCTGCGGCTTGCGGTCGCGACGCATCCGGCGATGCATTCGTACACGGCACCGAGCCAGACGTCGGGCCACTGCTCCGCCCACATCGGCCGCGGCGTGTCGGGCCGATAGCCCTTGACGTGCTGCGCGACGATCGCGCCGCGCGCGTCGGTCAGCAGCGCCTTCGTGCTTTGCGTGCCGATGTCGACGCCGATCACGTAGTCGGTCATGTCGTCAATCCTGGATGTCGCTGGTGACGCCGAGGCACGCGAGCGTGTCGGCGAGCTTGCGCGCATACGCGGGGCTCGCGCGATCGCGATCTTCGCGCGCGACCGGGATGATCCGCTGCACCGACGCCGGCCGCTGCGTCATCACGACGATCACGTCGCCGAGGGCGATCGCCTCGGGCACGTCGTGCGTGACGAACAGCACCGTCGGCCGATCGAGCCGCAGCAGCGCCTTGAACTCCTGCTGCAGCTTGAGCCGCGTGAACGCGTCGACGGCCGCGAACGGCTCGTCGAGCAGCAACAGGCGCGGCCGCAACGCAAGCGCGCGCGCAATGCCGACGCGCTGCGCCATGCCGCCGGAAAGCTGGCTTGGATACGCTTCCCTGAAATCGGCGAGTCCGACCGTGTCGAGGAACTCGTCGGCGACGCGACGCGCGTCGCGCCGGCTCTGCCCGCGCGTGCGCAGCCCGATCGCCACGTTCTCGCGCACCGACATCCACGGGAAGAGCCCCGGCTGCTGGAACGCCATGCCGAGATGCGGGCTGCGTCCGAGCGCGACCTGCGCGCCATCGAAGCGCAGCATGCCGCGCGATGGGCGCAGCAAGCCGGCGGCGAGCCCGAGCAGCGTGCTCTTGCCGCAGCCGGACGGGCCGACGACGCACGCGACGTGACCCGGCTCGATGCGAAACGAGACGTCGTGCAGCACTTGGATCTCGCGGCCCGCTGCCGCGTAGCCGTGAAAGACGTGCTCGACGACGAGCTCGCCGCGGTGGGCTTCCCTTTCCGCCGGCACCGATGCGCGCTCCCTCTCCCCGCTTGCGGGGAGCGGGTCGGGGTGAGGGGTTTCGACGCGGATCTTCATCGATAGTCGAACCATCGACGCGCGAGTACGCCGATCCCGGCGCTGACGCCCGCGCCGATGACGCCGATGACGACCATGCCGCCGATCACGACGCTCGTCGCGAGCGACGTTGCGGCGTTCGTGATCATCAGGCCAAGGCCGGCGCTCGCGCCGACGTATTCGGCGGCGACGACGGCGATCCAGCCGATCGCTGCGGCCGCGCGCGCGGCGCTCGCGAGCGTCGGCGCCGCCGCGCGCAGATGCACCTGCCACGCGAGCCGCCAGCGCGACATGCCGAGCATCGTGCCGACGCGCGACAGCGTCGGCTCGACCTGCGCGACCGCGCGCGCTGTCGAAACGACCATCACGAAGAACACCGCGTACGCGACGAGCAGGATCTTGCCGACGTAGCTCGTGCCGAACCAGAGGATCGTCAGCGGAATCCACGCGAACGGCACGACGAAGCGCAGCGATTCGACGACCGGCGTCGCCGCCATCCGGAAGCGGCGCGCTTCGCCCATCAGCATCCCGACGAACATGCCGAGCACGACACCGATCGCGTATCCGGTGACGAACTCGAAGAGGCTTACGCCGACGTCGCGCCAGAACGCCGCCGTCTGCACGAGGTCGACGAGCGTTTTCGCGACCGCGAGCGGCGAGGGCAGGACGATCGCCGGCAGCCGGTAAACGGCGAGCGTCGCCTGCCAGATCGCGAGCACGCACGCGACGCCGACGAGCGGCAGCGCGACGTGGCGCGCGAGAAGCCGGCGCGGGCGCGTCATGTGGCTTCCCGCTCGCGGTCGTGGCGCCACGGCAGCATGCGACGTTCAGCCCACGTGAACGCCGCATTCATCGCAAAACCGGTCGCGGCAAAGCAGATCATCGTCGCCATGACCGCCGGCACGTCGTAGCTCTGCTCGACAGCGATCAGGTGCGCGCCGAGGCCCGAATCGGCCGCGACGAGCTCGGCGACGATCACCGTTCCCCAGCCCGACATCAGCGCGACGCGCGAGCCGATCAGCACCTCGGTCAGCGTGCCTGGCAGCACGAGGCTCGCGAAGCGCTGCCGATCGTTCATGCCGAGCATCGTCGCCGTGCGCTCGAGATCCGCAGGCACGCGGCGCGAGCCGTCGACCGCGTAGACGATGACGACGAGGAACACGGCGAGCCCGACCAGGAAGACCTTGCTCGTGAGGCCGAAGCCGAACCAGACGATCGCAAGCGGCACCCACGCGATGCTCGACACCGGGCGGATCGCCTCGACGATCGGCAGGAAGATGCGACCCAGCCAGTCGCTGCGGCCGAGCACGAGGCCGATCAGCGCCGCGCTTGCAGCGCCGACGAGCCAGCCGACCGCGAAGACGTGCAGGCTCGCGAGCAGATCGCTCGCGAGGTCGTTGCCGGCATAGGCGACGAGCTTGCGCGCGACGGCGAGCGGCGTCGGCAAACGGTTGATGACGCCGCCGCCGTGCGCGAACAGCCGCGACAGCACCGTCCAGACCGCGAGGGCGACGAGCATGCCGGCGCAGCCGAGCAGCCACGCGGTCGCGCGCGGCGACAGGCGCGCAGCCGCTGCCGATTCGGCCCCGTTCGCGATCGTCGCCACGCGAGTGCGCCCGTCGTTGCGCTACGGCTTCGCGAGAACGTCCTTCGCGAGCTGCGTGTTCTCGAACTTGCGCGTGAACGACGGCAGGTCGACACCCTGCGGCGCGAAGCCGAGCTCCTGCGCGACCTTCTCGGTTTCGACGATGCCGTCGACGTCGGGCACGTACGAGTCGGCGACGCCGATCAGGTTCTTCTCGAACGAGTAGCGGACGGCGGCCTCGTCGACCTTTGCGAATTCGGCCATCTGCTTGTACGCCTGGTCGGGATTCTTCTTGATGAAGTCGGTGGCGGCGAACTGAGCGCGCAGCACGTCCTTCACGGCGTCCGGATGCTCCTTGATGAACTTCGTGCTCGCGATGAAGCCGTCGCCGGGCGCTGGGCGGCCGATCGCGTCGGAGCCGGTGAAGAGCACGCGGCCAATCTTCTTCAGCACCATCTCGGAGACGTACGGCACGTAGCCGGCAACCACTTCGGCGCCGCCCGAATCCAGCACGCCGACCATGCCGGGCCCGGTGCCCGAGACGAAGTATTCGTTCGCCGTCGGATCGACGCCGGCCTTCTTGAGGCCGATCTGGAAGAAAAGCGTCGACGCGGTCTTCATGCCGCTCACGACGACCTTCTTGTGCACGATGTCCTGCGCGCTCTTGATCGGGCTCTTTTCGGCGACGACCGTCACGTTCGCGTTGACGAACGACTGGCCGACGAACTGCGCGGCGTCCGGCGACTGCGAGAAGATGACGACGGCGGAAATGCTGTTCCCCCACGCGATGTCGAGCTTGCCGGCGGCGATCGCGCTCGCGGCGCCGGGCAGGCCCTGATTGATCGGCACCCAGTTCACCGTGTAGCCCTTGTCCTCGAGCACGTGCTGCGTGCGCATGATCGGCACCGGCGACACGACCGGGAAGTAGCCGATGTTGATCGTGATGCCCTTGCCCGGCTGGTCGGCCGCATTCGCGGTTCCGGCGAATGCGACGGCGACCGCGAGCGGCGCAACGCAGGCAACGAGCGTACGGCGCAAACGGTTCATGACTCCTCCTTGGTTTGAACGACGTTACGGTGGACAGCGAACGGCGGGGTTACGGCTTCATCAGCACCTTGATCGAGTCGAGCGAGTTCGCGACCTCGATCGCCTCGTGCCAGCGCTCGAGCGGGTAGTCGTGCGTGACGATCCCCTTCGACGTGACGAGGCCGCGCGCGAGCAGGTCGATCGCGACCGGGTAGCAGTACGGCCCGAGGTGCGCGCCACGCACGTCGAGCTCCTTGCGGTCGCCGATGATCGACCAGTCGGCGGTCGTGTCCTTGCCGAACACCGAGAACTCGACGAAGCGGCCGAGCTTGCGGATCAGATCGAGGCCCTGGGTCGCGCCCGACGGCGAGCCGGTCGCCTCGATGTAGACGTCGCAGCCGTAGCCGTTCGTGAGTCCGCGCACGATCGCGAGCGCATTCTCCTTCCCGGGATCGATCACGACGTCGGCGCCGTAGCGTTTCGCGAGCTCGAGGCGCGCGGGAACCATGTCGATCGCGATCAGCTTCTTCGGCGTCTTGAGCTTCGCGACCTGCACCATCATGAGACCGATCGGGCCGGTGCCGGCGATGGCCACGACGTCGTCCAACTGGATGTCGCCGCGATTGACGGCGTGGATCGCGCAGGCGAGCGGCTCGATGATCGCGGCGTCCTCGAGCGGAAGCTCGGGCGGGATCCTGTGCACGATCGCCGTCGCCGGAATTCGCATGTACTGCGCCATGCCGCCGTCGGCCACTTCGCGCTGGAAGCCGAAGATGTTGTGCACCTCGCACATCCAGTACTTGCCGGAGCGGCAATAGCGACAGCGCTCGCATGGGACGATCTGCTCGGCGATCACGCGATCGCCGAGCCCGACGCCGAAATGCGCGGCCGCGCCGTCACCCAACGTTTCGACGTAGCCGAAGAACTCGTGGCCGGGGACGACCGGCACCTTCACCCACGGCGCGGCGCCGTTGCCGCCCCAGAACATCTTCGCGCCCGACCAGCACTTGCAGTCGCTCGCGCAGATCCCGCACGCGCCGATCCGGATCACCATCTCGCGCGGACCGGCAACCGGCTTCGCGACCTTCTCGACACGGTAGTCCTTCGGCGCATGGCAGACGATGGCCGTCATCCGGGCGTCAGCGCTCATGTGCAATTCCTTTCAATCAAGACGCATCGCAACTCACGCGGCCTTGCCGTTGCCGGTCGCCACCCACAGGTCCCAATCGGCGCCGACCAGGTGCGAGTCGGCGAACATCGGCTGCGCAGGGGTCGCGCGCTCCACGGGTCCGAGCTGCCCGCAGCCGGTGACGCCCTTGTCGACGCCGTCGCGCCGCGGATCGACGTAGCGCTCGAACCAGTCGGCGAGACTCGTGCGAAGCTCGGAAACCCTGGCGGCGAGCGCCGGGTCGTCGACGCGGTTCGTGCGCTCGCCCGGGTCGGCCGCGAGGTCGAACAGCTCGTGCGGTCCGCCCGGGTATCTGTGCACGTACTTCCATTCGCGCGTGCGCACCATGCGCACGGGACCGTATTCGTCGTAGACGACGATCGGCGCGTCGTCGCCTTCGTGCGCGCCTTCGAGAAGCGCGCGGAAGCTGCGTCCGGGCTTGCGCCGCGGCGGCGTGTACGCGACGCCGGCGTAATCGAGGAGCGTCGGGAACACGTCGTAGCCCGAGAGGAGCGTCGTGCTCGCGCGGCCCGCCGGAATCTGGTTTGGCTGCGCCAGGAGGCAGGGCACCTTGACCGACGTGTCGTACATGTTCTGCGGGCGCGTGCCGTTGCCCTTGCCCCAGATGCCGTGATGGCCGAGGTTCATCCCGTTGTCGCTCATGAAGACGACGAGCGTGCTTTCGGTGAGTCCTTGCGCGTCGAGCTCGTCGAGCACGCGGCCGATCGCGGCGTCCATCGCGCTCACCGCCGCGAAATAGCCGATCAGGCTTTCGCGGCGTTCGCGGCGGCCCTTGTCGATCGCCGGCTTGCCGCCGGTGAACCACGGATGCGGCGGCTCGTCGGGACACGACGCGAACGCGCAGTCGCGGTAGAGATCCGTGAAGGCTTTCGGATGGCAATCGATCCACGGATAGTGGGGCGCGGTGAAGCAGAGCGAAAGCCAGAACGGCTCGCGGCGCGCCGCTTCGTCGCGCAGGAACTGCCGTGCCACGTCGGACAGCGCATCGGAAAGATAGCCGTCGATCGTGACCGGACGGTCGTGATCGATCATCGACGCGCCGTAGTACGGACCCATGCCCGACGGGTGCGCGAACCATTTGACGAAGTTCGGCCGTGGAACGTCGCTCGCGCCGAGATGCCATTTGCCGACCAGCCCGCAGCGATAGCCGTTCGCCGCGAGCACGTCGGTGACGAGCGTCTGGCCGGCGAGGTAGTCGACGCGCGTTTCGCCGGCGCTGCCGACGCGAATCCAGTCGTGCACGCCGTGCCGCGACGGAATGTCGCCGGTCAGAAGCGATGCGCGCGCAGGCGAGCACACCGGTGACGTGCAGAAGAAGTTGTCGAAGCGAATGCCGTTTTGCGCAAGCCGGTCGAGGTTCGGCGTCCGTATCTCGGGATTGCCTGCGCAACCGAGCGCCCACGCACCCTGGTCGTCGCTCAGGATGAACAGGATGTTCGGACGGTCCGCCTGCCTGCTGGCCACGCTTCCTCCTCGAAGATGCCGTCAGCCGCGCGCTCGGCCGGCGATTCTGCACAATCGATTGTGCGCCCATTGTGCCACCCGCCGGCCGGGCGGCGCAACGGCTTACTTGCGCAGCTTCTTCGCCGCCTCGGGGATCGGCAGGCGAGCAGGCATTTCACCGCCTGCTCGCGGTCCTTCATGATCAGCTCGTTCGCGCGTCGATCGTCGGCGTCGCGATTTCTGCGCCGTAGCAGCCGAAGCTGCCGAAGCCGACGTCGTCGAACAGCACCAGCACGACGTTCGGAGCGTCGCGCGAAGGCGCGGCTGCCGGCGGCCACCACGGCGTGGACTCGCTCCAGGCCGTGGCGATGGTGCCCTGGAAATCCGCATCGGCCGTGTCGCTCATGCGCCTCCTCGTTTGACGGCGGCTTCGCGTCCGCTTATGCTGCACAATCGATTGTGCCATCCGGCGTACCGGTGTGCAACCCGGCCCGGAGCGCTGGGGGAAGGGCACGACGGCAAGCGCGTCGCGCACGGCTAACGATGAAAAAGAGACGATCGACCATCTACGATCTCGCCGCGCTCGCCGGCGTGTCGGCGTCGACGGTCAGCGCCGTGCTGAGCGGAAACTGGAAGGCGCGGCGCATCGCGGAGACGACCGCGAAGAAGGTCGAGCGCCTCGCCGCGGCGCAGCGGTACTCGATGAACCGGCAGGCGAGCGGACTGCGCAAGAGTCGCTCGGGCCTGATCGGCATGATCATCCCGATGCACGACAACCGCTTCTTCAGCGGCATGTCGCAAGCGTTCGAGCGGCTCGCGCGCGAGCGCCACTGGTATCCGATCGTCGTCAGCACGCTGCGCGATCCTTCGCTCGAGCTCGAGACCGTGCGCACGCTGATCTCGTACCGGATCGAATACCTGGTCGTCGCAGGCGCGACCGATCCCGATTCGGTGAGCCGCGTCTGCGAAGCGCACGGCGTCGCGCACGTCAACGTGGATCTGCCGGGCACTCGCGCGACGTCGGTCATCAGCGACAACTATTGGGGTGCGCAGCAGCTCACGAGCGCGCTGATCGACCGCTCGAAAGCGCTGCGCGCGCGGCTTCGCAACAAGGCGTACTTCGTCGGCGGCATCGCGAGCGACTACGCAACAAGGCGCCGGATGGAAGGCTTCGCCGACGTGGTCACGTCGCGTTTCGGGCAAGTCCAGCGCGACCAGATCGACGCTTGCGGCTACGAAGGGGTGCTCGCCGAGGCCGCGGTGCGCTCGCTTTACCGGCGCATCGACGGTCTGCCGCGTGCGCTTTTCGTCAATTCGACGATTGCGCTCGAAGGTGTCGTCCGGTTCCTGAAGACGCTGCCCGCCGACGAGCTCGCGCGATGCGCGTTCGGCTGCTACGACTGGGATCCGTTCGCGAGCGTGCTGAGCTTTCCGCTCTTGATGGTGCGCCAGAACGTCGAGGGCCTGCTCGGCGAGGCGTTCCGGATCATCGATTCCAAGTCGTTCCGCGAAAAGCGCCTGATCGAGATCAGGCCCGAGCTGCTTTTCGCTCACGACGCACGAGCGGCCGCGGCGCCGGCGCGAGCGTCGCTCGCCGCGGCAGCCGATGCCGATTAGACCGCGCAATCAACGCGGGTCGGAAACGAGCGTCAACTCGGGGCGCGGCTTGTCGCGCAGGCTTCCGTCCGGCAACGTTGACTGGCACTCGTGGAAGATGCGCGCCGTGCACGCGGCGCATTTCGCGGCGTCGAGCTTCGCGTAGATCACCGTGAGCGCTTCGTCCTTCGTCGTGAAGACGCGGTCGCGGCCGATCGCGTCGAGATAGCCGCCACGCTCGAGCAGCGCGTGCACCTCGGGGCGCAGCCTGCATAGGTAAAGCTCGACGCCCGAGTCGCGGAAGTGCCGCGCGAGATTCGCGAGCAACTCGGCGCCGGCGGTGTCGATCAGATGCACGCCGCTTGCGATCACCAGCACGTGCCGGGCCGCGGGGCGTTGCGCGTGCGCCGTCTCGATCTCGTCGCGAATGTGCTCGATGGCGCCGAAGAACAGCGAACCGTCGATGCGCAGCATGTCGAGCTGCGGGCACAGGGGGCTGTCCGAGTCCACGCGCCGGAAGCGCCGCTGCTGCAGCGGGTCGGGGGCGACGCGCAGCACGCGGGGGTGCGTCGCCCAGTTGAGGTAGACGAAGAGCGACGCGAGCACGCCGACGAGGATCGCCACCTCGAGCCTGATCGTCAGCGTCGCGACGAACGTGATCGCGAGCGTCAGCGCGTCGGCGCGGCTCGTGCGCCACACCTGGCGAATCGCCCGCACGTCGATCAGCCCGAGCGCGACGATGAACAGCACCGCCGCCATCGACGCGACCGGCAGGTATGCCGCAAGCGGCCGCACGAGCAGGAGGATCGCGAGCAGCAGGATGCCGGAAAACACGCAGGCAAGCGGCGTGCGGGCGCCGGCCTCGTAGTTCGCGCCGGTGCGGTTGAACGAGCCCGACGTCGGATAGCTCGACGTGAACGCGCCGACGATGTTTGCGAGACCCTGGCCGATGAACTCCTGGTTGCCGTCGATGCGCTGGCCGGAGCGCAGCGCGACGGCGCGCGCGCTCGAAATCGCTTCGGAGAGACCGATGACGGTCAGCGCGAGCGCGATCGGCGCGAGCGCCTGCCACGTGCGCAGCGACATGTCGGGCGTCGACAGCGGCGGCAAGGCCGACGGCAGCGCGCCGATCGTGGGCACTTGCGCGATGCCTGCAATCGACAGACCCCGGGCGAACAACGCACCGGCGACGATGCCGGTCAGCATGTAGGGGACGCGCGGCAGCAGGCGGCGGCCGATGAGCGATGCGCCGAGCGTGAACATGCCGACCGCGAGCACGCCTGGATCCGTCGACCCGAGGTGCGTTGCGAAATCGCGCAAGCCGGCGATGAAGCTCGGCTGCTGCGCGATGTCGAGTCCGAAGAAGTTGCGCAACTGCGCGCCGATGATCAGCAATCCCGCGCCCGCGGTGAACCCGATGACGACGGACGTCGAGATGAAGTTCACGAGCGAGCCGAGCCGCGCGACGCCGAGGCCGAGCTTGACGATGCCGACCAGCAGGTTCAGCGTCAAAACGATCGCGACGTAGCCGGGCGTGAACGGCCCGGCGAGCGCGCTGACCGTCGCGAATACCATCAGCGACGTCGCGTTCGTCGGGCCCGACATCAGGTGCCACGACGAGCCCCAGAGCGCACCGACGATCGCCGGCAGCATCGCGCCGTAGAGACCGTATTCGGGCGGCATGCCGGCGAGCGTCGCGTACGCCACGCCCTGCGGCAGCACCATGACCGCGCCGACGAGCCCGGCGAGCGCGTCCGCGCGCAACGTCGTGCGATCGATGCGATGCCGCCAGGCGAGGAACGGGAAGAGCTTCAGCGCGATCGGCGGCATCGATGGGCGCAAGCTTCGTGTCCGGCGCGCGTGGGTGAGGCCGGTTTCCCTACACCTTGCCCTTCCACGGGACGACCAGGTGCTCGACGTAGCGCATCAGGAGGTCGAACAGGTACGCGACGACGCCGATGACGATGATGCCCATGATGACGACGTCGGTGCGCAGGAAGTTGGATGCGTTCAGCACCATCTGGCCGAGGCCGACCGTGGCCGCGACCATTTCGGCGGCGACGAGCGTCGTCCATCCGAAGCCGATCGCGATCCGCATGCCGGTCATGATCTCCGGCATCGCGGCCGGGATCACGACGTGCCAGATCACCTGCCATTTCGAGGCGCCCATCGAGTATGCGGCGTTGATCTGCTCGATCGTCACGCTGCGTACGCCCGCGCGCGCCGCCATCGCGAGCGGTGCGAAGCAGGCGAGGTAGATCAGCACGATCTTCGCCGTTTCATCGATGCCGAACCAGATCACGATCAGCGGCAGATATGCGAGCGGCGGCAGCGGGCGGTAGAACTCGATCGGCGGATCGAAGATGCCGCGCGCGATCCGCGACACGCCCATCGCGACGCCGACCGGCACCGCGGTGATCACGGCAAGCACGAATGCGGCGAAGACGCGGTAAAGGCTCCACCAGAAATGCTCGGTGAGCGGCTTGCCGCCCTGGATGTCGCCACGCCACGCCTCGCCGAAGCTCGTGAAGATCTTCTCGGGCGTCGGCAGGAACAGGTCCCTGATCCAGCCGAAATGCGTCGCGACCCACCACAGCACGAGCAGCGAGATCACCGTGACGACGCTGATCACCGTCGTCGATCCCTCGCCGGGAACGCTGTAGCCCTTGATCGCGCGCACGTCGCTTCCGGCGGCCGGCGTGCGCGCCTGCTCGCCGTGCGTACGTGCACCGTCGTTCACGGCAACGTTTGCCGCTGCGGGTGTGGCTTCGGGAAGCGTACTCACGCGACTTCCTCGTGCTCGGGAAGCGTCGAATGAATGAGCTCGAGGACCTCCTCGCGCAGCGCGATGAAACCCGGGTCGGCCTTCACCTTGCGCGCGTCACGGCAGTCGACGAAGCGGCGGCCGAAGTCGAGCTTGTAGCGGTGCGCGATGCGGCCCGGCGACGGCGTCATCACGACCAGCTCCGTCGCGAGGAACAGCGCTTCCTCGACGCTGTGCGTGATGAAGAAGAACATCTTGCGCGTCGCTTGCCACATATAGAGGATCAGCTCCTGGATCTGCTCCCGCGTCAGCGCGTCGAGCGCGCCGAGCGGCTCGTCCATCAGCATCACCTCCGGATCGCTCGCGAGTGCGCGCGCGAGTCCCACGCGCTGCTGCATGCCTCCCGAGATCTGGTAGACCGGGTAGCTCGCGAACTTCTCGAGGCCCACGAGCTTCAGCTTGTCGATCGCCGCCGCGCGTCGCTGCGATCTCGGCACGCCGCGCATTCGCAAGCCGAATTCGACGTTCTCGACGACGTTGAGCCACGGCATCAGCGCGTGCTTCTGGAACACGACGCCGCGTTCGGCGCCGGGACCCAGCACAGGGCGTCCGTCGAGCACGATTTCGCCGGCCGACGGCTGCATGAATCCGGCGATGCACGACAGAAGCGTCGTCTTGCCGCAGCCGGATGCGCCGAGCGCGACGACGAAGTCGCCAGGGTCGAGCCCGAGGTTGACGTTCGAGAGTGCCAGCGTGGTGCGGCCGGAAGTGCCGGCGTACTTGACGCTGACGTTGCGGATCTGGAGCTTGCTCAAGGCGGGCTGCCGGTGGACCAAGAGCCCGCAAGCGTACCGCGACGGCGCGGGATGTGCGAGCGAAACGCGCTATCGCCCGGCGTCCGGAAGCGGCATGACAAAAAAAGATCGGGACGTCCGCGACGTCCCGATCGACTTGCGTGCCCGGGAGGCGACCGCTACTTCATCGCGTCCTTGACGTACTGATCGCTGACCGCAACCGAGTAGTCGGGCAGCGTCTTCTCGATTTGCTTCTGCGACAGCTCGAACTTGGACGTCGCTTCGAGCGCCTTCGCGGCGACGCTGTTCTTGCCGCCGCCCAGCCACTTGCTGTTCTGCTCGGCGAGCGTCGGGAAGCGGTACAGCGCCATGCCGGCCGGCACGTCCTCGGGCTTTGCGCCGGACCATTTCGCGACCGCCTTCACCTCGGGCGAATCGGCCGTCCACTTCGCCTTGTTGTCGCGGTAGCGCGCGTCGGCGGCGGCGAGGACCTTCACGAACGCCACCATGAAGTCGTGATGGTCCTTCGCCCAGTTCTTGTTGACGACGTAGCCGTCGAACGTCGCCTTGCCGGTTTCCGCCGACAGCTTGCCCGACGTCATGATCACCTTGCCGTCCTTCTTGACCTCCGAGAGCACCGGATCCCAGATCCACGTCGCCTGGATGTCGCCGCGCTGCCACGCCGCGCGCACTTCGGGCGGACGCATGTTCAGGATCTGCACGTCCTTCGGGTCGATGCCGGCCTGCTCGAGCGCGACCATCGTGTGGAAGTGCGTCGTCGAGTTGAACGGCATCGCGATCTTCTTGCCCTTCAGGTCCTTGACGCTGTTGATGCCCGAGCCGTTCTTCGCGACCAGCGCCTCGGCGTCGCCGATGTCGTCGAGGATCCAGAAGAGCTCGAACGGCTCGCCGCGCGAAACCGCGGCGGCGATCCCGGCGGAGCCGACCTCGCCGACCTGCACGGCTCCCGACGCCATCGCCTTGATGACCTCGCCGCCGCCGCCGAACTGCTTCCAGTTGATCTTGTAGCCGGTCGCCTTCTCGAGGTCCTTCGCGTCCTGCGACGTGCGATACGGATCGAGCATGTCCTGATACGCGATCGTGACTTCCTTCTGCTGCGCCATGGCGGCGCTCGCTGCGAACGCGAGTGCGACGCCGACGAACCAGAGCCGTTTCATACTCCCTCCTGGAGGAATTGGGGGTGAAGCCTAGAGCGAAGAGACCGTCTTGCGCAAGATGTCCGCGATCTGATCGACGTGCTGCCGCTCGGCGATGAACGGCGGCGCAAGGAGCGCCGAGTCGCCGGTGTTCTTCAGATTGAGGCCGTTGTCGAAAAGCTTCTTCTGCAGCGCATTCCCCCGCCGTCCGGGCGCGCCATCGGATTCGATGTCGATGGTCGCGAACATGCCGTAGCCGCGGATGTCGGTGACGTTTTTCGTGCCCTTGAGCGAGAACATCGCGTTCTGGAAGTAGGGCGTGAGCTCGCGCGCGCGCTCGAACAAACCCTCGTTGCGGTAAATGTCAAGCGTCGCGAGGCCGGCGGCGCACGCAGCCGGGTGACCCGAATATGTGTAGCCGTGGAAGAACTCGATGGCGCCTTCCTGCGCAGCCTTCATGATCGTGTCGTGCACGCGGTCCGAGATCGCGACGGCCCCCATCGGCTGCGCGGCGTTGGTGAGCGCCTTCGCCATCGTCATCATGTCGGGCGTCACGCCGAAGCTTTGCGCGGCGAACGGCTGTCCGGTGCGGCCGAAGCCTGTGATCACCTCGTCGAACACGAGCAGGATGCCGTGCTGGTCGCAGATTGCGCGGAGCTGCTCGAGATAGCCCTTCGGCGGCACGATGCAGCCGGCGGAGCCGGCGATCGGCTCGACGAAGCAGGCGGCGATGTTCTCCGCGCCGTAGAGGTGGACGAAGCGCGCGAGATCCAGGGCGAGCTCGGCGCCGTGCTCGCCCTGGCCCGGCACGTAACGATTCGCATCGAGATGCGTGTGCCGCATGTGGACGACGCCGGCGATGCCCGGGCCATATTTGCGGCGGTTGTTGACGATGCCCGACAGGGCGACGCCACCGAAGTTGACGCCGTGATAAGCGCGCTCGCGCGACACGAACATCGTGCGACCGCTTTGCCCGCGCGCCTGGTGGTACGCGAGCGCGGCCTTCATCGCGGTGTCGATCGCTTCGGAGCCCGAATTGACGAAGAAGATGTGCTTGAGGTCACCCGGCGTCAGCTCGGCGACGCGCGAGGCGAGCTCGAAGCTCTTCGGATGGCCCCGCAGGAACGGCGCGAAGTCCAGCTCGCCAAGCTGCCGATGCACCGCTTCGGCGATCTCCTTGCGGCAATGGCCGGCGGCGACGCAGAAGAGTCCCGACGACGCGTCGATGATCTTGTCGCCGCGATCGTTGTAGTAGTACATGCCTTCCGCGCGCACGACCATCCGCGGATCGGACTTGAACTCGCGGTTCGGCGTGAACGGCATCCACAATTCGTCGAGCGAAATCGGCTTTTGCGCGGGTTGATTGCGAAGCGTGAATTCGGAGTGGCCCATATCAGGTATCAGGTATCAGAGGACAGGGATCAGAGGATTGGCGAGGGGCGAGCGTCCCGCCCATTTGCGCCAGTTGGTTCATCATATGCCTTTCTAGCGCCAAGCACAGGCGCATACAAGGAGCCAGAGGGGACTCGAATGATGGGCCAGCATGGGCGACGTTCGTTTCGAGCTTCTGATTCCTGATCCCTGGTGCCCGATCCCTGACAATGTGGAACCACCTGATCCACCTCTCGTTCCAGAGCAAGGTCGGTCTCCAGGCGCAAATCCGCGAGATGATCGTCGCGGCGATCCTGGACGGGCACCTTCCCGTCGGCGTTGCGTTGCCGTCGACGCGCGTGCTCGCGGCGCAGCTCGGCGTCGCGCGGAACACCGTCGCGCTCGCCTACGAACTGCTCGTCAACGAAGGCTATCTGCTCACGAAGAACCGCAGCGGCCACTACGTCAATCCCGAAATCGTCGCCGGTCGCGTCGCGTTGCCGCGGCCGCCGTCCGCCGCGCAAACGCAGGTCGACTGGTCGCCGCGCTTGCGCGGCGCCGTCTCGACGCAGCGCAACATCGTGAAGCCGCGCGACTGGCAGCGCTTCCCGTATCCGTTCATCTACGGACAGTTCGATCCTGCGCTGCTGCCGATCCCAGGCTGGCGGGAATGCAGCCTGCAGGCAAGCTCGGTGTCGGAGGTGCGGGGCTGGGCGGGCGATCTGATCGATGCCGACGACCCGCTGATGATCGAGCAGATCCAGACGCGGCTTCTCGTCCGCCGCGGTGTGTTCGCGGCGCCCGACGAGATCCTGGTGACCGTCGGCGCGCAGCACGCGCTGTTCCTGCTCGCGACGCTGCTCGTCGATCAAGATACGACGGTCGGCATCGAGAATCCGGGCTATCCCGACGCGCGCAACATCTTCGCGTCGCGCACCGCGCGCGTCGTGCCGCTGCCGCTCGACGAGTCGGGGCTCGCGCTCGGCCCGGCGCTCGCGAGCTGCGACTACGTCTACCTGACGCCGTCGCACCAATGCCCGACCAACGTGACGATGCCGCTCGCGCGCCGCGAGGCGCTGCTCGGGTGGGCGCGCGCGAACGACCGCATCCTGATCGAGGACGACTACGAGATCGAGCTCGGGCTCGAAGGGCAGGCGCAGCCGGCGCTGACGAGCCTCGACCGCAGCGGCCGCGTCGTCTACGTGAGCAGCCTGTCGAAGACGCTCGCGCCCGGCATTCGCAGCGGCTTCATCGTGGCGAGCCGAGAGCTGATCCGCGAGCTGCGGGCGCTGCGCCGCCTCATGCTGCGCCACCCGGCGGCGAACAACGAGCGGTCGGTCGCGCTCTTCCTCGCGATGGGCCATCACGACGCGCTGCTGCGGCGGCTTCGCCAGTCGTATGCAGAACGCTCGCGGATCGCCGCCGCGGCGCTCGCGGCGCATCTGCCCGGCGCTCGGTTCTCGACGGTGGCGGGCGCATCGTCGTTCTGGGTGCGCTTTCCGGCCCACGTCGACACGCGCCTGCTCGCCGAAGGCGCTGCCCGGAGGGGCGTGTTGATCGAGCCGGGCGACGTCTTCTTCGTTGCCGAAAAGGGCGCGCCGGTGCTGGCGAACCATGCCAGGCTGGGCTTCGCGTCGATCGACGCGTCGCGGATCGACGCCGGCATCGCTGCGCTCGCCTCGGCCTGTGCCGAGCTGGCCGTGGCCTGACACCACCGGGCATCCGCCGCTGGCTCTAGCGGCGGCGGGGCGGCGCGCGTAATCTCGCGCGCATTTCAATTTCCCGGGAGAAGCCATGCGCATCGGCGTGCCGAAGGAGATCAAGGTCCTCGAAAACCGCGTCGGCCTGACGCCGGGGTCGGTCCGCGAGCTCGTGCACCACGGGCATGCGGTCGTCGTCGAGCACGACGCGGGCGTCGGCATCGGCATGCACGACGCCGACTACACGCGCGAAGGCGCGACGATCGCCGCAAGCGCCGCCGACATCTTCGCGGCGGCCGACATGATCGTGAAGGTCAAGGAGCCGCAGGCGGTCGAGCGCGCGATGCTGCGGCCGGGGCAGATCCTGTTCACGTACCTGCACCTCGCGCCGGATCCCGACCAGACGCGTGACCTCGTCGCGAGCAACGCCGTCTGCATCGCCTACGAGACCGTGACGTCGCCGGGCGGAGGCTTGCCGCTGCTTGCGCCGATGTCCGAGGTCGCCGGGCGCATGTCGGTGCAGGCCGGCGCGCATTTTCTCGAGGAGGCGAACGGCGGGAAGGGCATTCTGCTCGGCGGCGTCCCGGGCGTGGATCCGGCCAAGGTCGTCATTCTCGGCGGCGGCGTGGTGGGCACGCACGCGATCCATATCGCGCTCGGCATGGGCGCCGACGTCTGGGTGCTCGATCGCAGCGTCGATGCGCTGCGGCGGTTGTGGACGCAATTCGGCCGCCCGCTCAACACCGTGTTCTCGACGCACGACGCGGTCGAGCGCCACGTGATCAATGCCGACCTGGTGATCGGCGGCGTGCTGATCCCAGGCGCTTCGGCGCCCAAGCTCGTCTCGCGCGCGATGATCGCGAAGATGCAGCCGGGCTCCGTCGTCGTCGATGTGGCGATCGACCAGGGCGGCTGCTTCGAGACGTCGCGCCCGACGACGCACGCCGAGCCCACGTACATCGTCGACGGCGTCGTTCACTATTGCGTCGCGAACATGCCGGGCGGCGTGCCGCGCACGTCGACGTTCGCGCTCAACAACGCGACGCTTCCGTTCGTCGTCGCGATTGCCGACAAGGGGTGGAAGCGCGCGCTCGCGGACGATCACCACTTGCTGCAGGGATTGAACGTCGCGTTCGGCAAGGTGACGTGCGCGCCGGTCGCCGAGGTGCAGGGCTACGCGTGGACGGATCCCGCGCCGTTGGTCGCTTGAGTGGAACGGCGGCGTTCGGTACTGGCCTCACATCGGCTGCGAAGCTGGCCCTAAGGCCGGCACGAAGCCTGCCGCAAAATATCAGGTTCGACTCCACGGAAGCGTACAGATGAACACGATGACCGAATCCCGGAATCTCGCGGTCCAGGGCCGCCAGCAAATGACGCCGTCCGAGGCGTTCGTCGAAACGCTCGTTGCGCAGGGCGTCAAGAACGTCTTCGGCATCGTCGGCTCCGCGTACATGGACGCGCTCGACCTCTTTCCGGCGGCCGGCATCCGCTTCATCTCGGTCGCGCACGAGCAGGGCGGCGGCCACATGGCCGACGGTTACTCGCGCGTGTCGGGACGCCACGGCGTCTGCATCGCGCAGAACGGCCCCGGCATCACGAACTTCGTCACGTCGATCGCCGCCGCGTATTGGGCGCATTCGCCGGTCGTGATGATCACGCCGGAGACCGGCTCGATGACGATGGGCCTCGGCGGCTTCCAGGAAACCGACCAGCTCCCGATCTTCTCGAAGATCACCAAGTACCAGGCGCACGTCAACAACAAGGCGCGGATGGCCGAGTTGACGAGCCGCGCGTTCGACCGCGCGATCCTCGAGATGGGACCGACGCAGGTCAACATCCCGCGCGACTTCTTCTACGGCGACATCGACTGCGAGATTCCGTTGCCGCTGGCGATCGAGCGCGGCGCCGGCGGCGAGAAGAGCCTCGACGAGGCGGCCGCACTGCTCGCGCAGGCGAAGTTCCCGGTGATTCTCGCGGGGGGCGGCATCGTGATGGGCGACGCCGAAGCCGACGCGGTGAAGCTCGCCGAACTGCTGCAGGCGCCGGTTTGCACGAGCTACCTGCACAACGACGCGTTTCCAGCGCGCCATCCGCTGTGGTGCGGCCCGCTCGGCTACCAGGGCTCGAAGGCGGCAATGAAGCTGATCGCGAAGGCCGACGTCGTGCTCGCGCTCGGCACGCGTCTCGGAC
The DNA here is from genome assembly GCA_035495715.1 of Casimicrobiaceae bacterium. GTDB lineage: Bacteria > Pseudomonadota > Gammaproteobacteria > Burkholderiales > Casimicrobiaceae > VBCG01. Next base: position 9,537 of record DATJFI010000017.1, on the reverse strand, counting down.
CCTTCGGTACGCTGCCCCAGCACGGCCTCGACTACTGGCCGAAGAACGCGCGGATCATCCAGATCGACGCCGACCCGAAGATGCTCGGCCTCGTGAAGCCGATCTCGGTCGGCATCTGCGCCGATGCAGGCGCGGCGGCGCGTGCGCTCGTGGCGCGCTTGCAGGACAAAGCGCTCGCGTCGAGTGCGAACCGCGATCACCGGCTCGCGACGCTGCGCGACGAGAAGACCGCATGGGAGCGTGAGCTCGACGACTGGACGCACGAGAAGGATAAGTGGTCGCTCGAAGTGAGCGCGCAGTCGCCGGCGATGCATCCGCGCCAGATGCTGCGCGAGCTCGAGCGCGCGATCCCCGATCACGCGATGGTGTCGACCGACATCGGCAACATCTGCTCGGTGTCGAACAGCTACCTGCGCTTCGACCGCACGCGCTCGATGTTCGCGGCGATGAGCTTCGGCAACTGCGGCTATGCGTTCCCGACGATCATCGGCGCGAAGGTCGCGGCGCCCGACCGGCCGGCGATCGCGTACGTCGGCGACGGGGCCTGGGGCATGAGCTTCGGCGAATTGCAGACGTGCGTGCGCGAGAACATCCCGGTGACGGCCGTCGTCTTCAACAACGGCCAGTGGGGCGCCGAGAAGAAGAACCACGTCGACTTCTACGCGAACCGCTTCATCGGCGTGAACCTCGACAAGCAGCCGTCGTGGGCGGCCGTCGCCAAGGCGATGGGTGCCGACGGCGTGCTCGTCGAGAAGGTTGCAGACGTCGGCCCGGCGCTTCGCGCCGCCGCGGCCGCGCAGCGCGAAGGCAAGACGACGGTGCTCGAGATGATGGTGACGCGCGAGCTCGGCGACCCGTTCCGCCGCGACGCGCTGGCGCTGCCGGTGCGCCATCTCGCCAAGTACAAGGCGACGGCGGCAAGGTAAAACAAAGTGAGGTCCGAGACGACCTTCGCCGCGCGCCCGGTCGATTAAACTGAGGGTCGGAAAGTCGTCTCTGACCCCACTTTGTGACTGGAAAGTCGTCTCTGACCCGGCTGATCGCCCGCGCCCGCGCCGCGCAGGCGATCGCCGACGGCTGGTCGCAGGAACAGGCCGACGAAGCGGCGACCGCGGCCGGCTGGGCGATCGTCGAGCCTGCGCGCAATCGCGCGCTCGCCGAGCTGGCCGTGCGCGACACGGGCATCGGCAACGTCGCCGACAAGATCGCGAAGAACCGGCGCAAGACGATCGGCCTGTTGCGTGACCTCCAGGGCGCGCGCTCGGTCGGCGTGATCCTCGACGATCCCGCGCGCGGATTGATCGAGATCGCGCGCCCCGTCGGCGTCGTCGCTGCCGTCACGCCGTCGACGAACCCTTCCGCAACGCCTGCCAACAACATCATCAATGCATTGAAGGGTCGTAACGCGATCGTGCTCGCGCCGTCGCCGAAAGGCCAGTCGACGATGACGCTGCTGCTTCGGTACGTGCACGCGGAGCTCGACCGGATCGGCGCGCCGCGCGACCTCGTGCAGCAGTTGCCGGCGCCGGTCACGCGCGACCAGACGTTCGAGCTGATGCGCGAGGCCGATCTCGTCGTTGCCACCGGCTCGGCGCGCAATGTTCGCGGCGCTTACGAAAGCGGCACGCCGGCGATCGGCGTCGGCGTCGGCAACGTCGCGGTGATCGTCGACGAGACGGCCGACGCCGCGGATGCCGCGGCGAAGATCGCGCGGTCGAAGACGTTCGACAACGCGACGAGCTGCTCGTCGGAGAACAGCGTGATCGCCGTCGACGCGATCGCCGACCGGCTCCTTGCGGCGCTCGCCGCGGAGGGTGGCGTGCTGCTCGACGCCGAGGAGAAGACGGCGCTCGCGCACGAGATGTTCGACGAGGGCAAGCTTTCATCCGAGGTCATCGCGCAGGATGCGGCCACGATCGCGAAGCTCGCTGGCCTGGTGCGTCCCGAGACGGAGCGCGCGCGCTTCCTGATCGTCGAGGAGAGCGGCGTCGGTCGCGCGCACCCGTTTTCGGGCGAAAAGCTGTCGCCGGTGCTCGCGTTCTACCGCGCGCCGGATTTCGACGCCGCCGCGCGGCGCGCGAACGAGTTGCTGCGCTTCCAGGGCGCCGGCCATTCGGTCGGCCTGCACACGCGACGCGACGACCGCGCGCTCGCGCTCGGTCTTGCGCTTCCGGTCTGCCGCGTCATCGTGAACCAGGCGCACTGCTTCGCGACCGGCGGCAGCTTCGACAACGCGCTGCCGTTCTCGCTGTCGATGGGCTGCGGCACGTGGGGCGGCAACAGCATCGGCGACAACCTCAACTACCGGCACTTCCTGAACATCACCCGCGTCGTGCGGCCGCTCGCGCCCGAGAAGGTGCACGAGCCGACCGACGACGAGCTGTTCGGCGCCTACCGGGCGCGGCATGGCGTCTGATTCGCGAGCGCTGCCCGCCACGTTCCGCGACGTCGTCGATGCGCACGCCAAAGAGCGGCCGCGCGCGCCGTTCCTGATCGCGCCCGAGCCGGCGCTGACGATCGACTACGAGACGCTGCGGCAGAACTGCCGGGCCTTCGCGTCGTCGCTCGCGACGCGCGGCATCCCGCCCGGCGCAACCGTGTCGTACATGCTCGAGAACGGCGTCAGCGCCGCGACCGTGTTTCTCGGTGCGATGTATGGCGGCCACGTCGTGTCGCCGGTCAACCTGCACGCGCAGGACGCGCAGCTCGACTACACGCTCGCGCATTCGGAAACGCGCGTCGTGTTCGTGAGCGAGACGCACCGCGAACGCCTCGAATGGGCGCGGACAAGGATCGGCGGAACGTTCGCGATCGCCGTCGTCGACGTCGACGGGTTGCCGCTCGGGCCGGAGCCGACTTTCCCTGTCGGCGAAAAGTCGTCTCCGACCCCATTTTCGCCGGCGATGCTGATGTACACGTCGGGCACGACCGGCAAGCCGAAGGGTGCGCTGCTGTCGCACGCGAACATGCTCACGGGTGCGCGTGCCCTCGCGCAGTCGCTCGCGCTGACGCCCGCCGACCGCGTGCTGTCGTCGCTGCCGCTCTATCACGTCAACGGCCAGTGCATCGCGACGGTCGCGCCGCTCGTCTGCGGCGGCAGCATCGTCATGCCGCATCGCTTCAGCGTCTCGCAATGGTGGACGCTCGTCGAGCGCCACCGGCCCACGTGGCTCAACATGGTGCCGACGATCATCGCGTACCTGCTGAACGGGCCCGCGCTGACCGCTTCGCAGGCCGACGCGTGTCGCGGGATTCGCTTCGGCCGCTCGGCGTCGGCGCCCCTGCCGCCCGAGCAGCATCGCGCGTTCGAGCAGCGCTTCGGATTCTCGGTCATCGAAGCGATGGGGCTCACCGAGTGCGCGTCGGTCGCGTTCAGCAATCCGCTCGACAAGTCGAAGCGCAAGTACGGATCGCCGGGCACTCCGATCGGCGTCGAGGCGCGCGTCGTCGACGGGAAGGGCGCACCGATTGCCGACAACGTTCGCGGCGAGATCGAATTGCGCGGCCCCAACGTGATGCTCGGCTATTTCAAGTCGCCCGAGGCGACCGCCGCTGCGTTGCGGGAAGGCGGCTGGCTCGCGACCGGCGACCTCGGTTACCGCGACGCCGACGGCTTCTATTTCATCACCGGACGACTGAAGGAGCTGATCATCAAGGGCGGCGAGAACATTGCGCCGCGCGAGATCGACGAGGCGCTGCTTGCGCATCCGGCGGTGCTCGAGGCCGCCGCCGTCGGTGTGCCCGACCCGGCGTACGGGCAGGACATCCTCGCCTGCGTCGTCGTGAAGCCGGGCGTGTCGTGTACGGAGGACGAGCTCCGCGCGCACTGCGCAGCGACGCTCGGCCGCTACAAGTCGCCGCGGTACCTGCGCATCGTCGCGGAGCTGCCGAAGGGCGCGTCGGGCAAGGTGCAGCGTCTGAAGCTGGTCGAGCTGATTGCAATTTAGGCAAGTCATCTATATCATCTAGAAGACTTCGAGGCCGCGTCGGCAGCTTTTCCGACGCCGGCTCGCATTTCCGCATGTCCCATCCCGCCGACGAGCGCCCGCTGTGACCGAACGCGAACGTGCCGGCGCGCGCGGCACGCTGCCGGTGCGCATCTGGCGCGGCGGCGCCGACGGCGCGTTCCAGCAGTTCGACGTGCCGCGCCGCGCGTCGCAGACCGTGCTCGACGTCGTCGTCCACGTGCAGCGCCACGTCGACCCGTCGCTCGCCTATCGCTACGCGTGCCGCGTCGGCATGTGCGGGTCGTGCGCGATGACGGTGAACGGCAAGGCGCGCTGGACCTGCCGCACGCACGTCGACGCCGTCGTCGCCGGCGGCATGCTCGAGATCGCGCCGCTTTCGCACCTGCCGATCGTGCGCGATCTCGTCGTCGACATGGCGCCGTTCTTCGACAAGTGGGCGGCGGCGAAAGGTCAGTTCACGCCGACGGCGACGCGTCGGGACCCTTTTGCGAAGGTCGCGCCCGCGTCGCCTGCGCGCCGGGCGATCGACGCGACGATCGAGTGCATCGGCTGCGGCGTCTGCTACGCGTCGTGCGACGTCGTCGGCTGGAAGCCCGATTATCTCGGGCCCGCGGCGCTGAACCGCGCCTGGACGCTCGTCAACGACGTTCGTGACGGCGCCGGCGTCACGCGACTCCGCGCAATCGCGACCGACGGCGGTTGCCAGTGCTGCCACACGCAGCAGTCGTGCACGCGAAGCTGCCCGAAGCATCTGTCGCCGACCGCATCGATCGCCGGCCTGAAGCGGCTCGTCGCGCACGCGGCGATGAAGGGGACGCTGTGATCGATGCGACGCTGGCGGTTCGCGACGAGTCGCTGCGCGCCGTGCGCTACGCCGTGTGGCGCTTCGTGCTGCAGCGCGGTTCGGCTGCCGTGCTCGCGCTCTGCGTCGTCGTGCATCTCGCGACGATGATCTACGCGGTGCGCCACGCGCTGACGGCCGGGGCGATCGTCGCGCGCATGCAAGCGAGCGTCGCCTGGCCCGCTTTCTACACGCTGTTCGTCGTCGCCGTCGCGATTCACGCGCCGCTCGGCCTGCGCACGATCGTCGACGAGTGGCTGGGTCTGCGCGGACCGGTCGTCGACGTCTTGCTCGCGTGCGCAGCACTCGTGCTGCTCGGCGGCGGCCTGTATGCGGTCGCGTCACTGACCGCGTAGGACAAAACGTCGTGCAGGCGCGCGCACTTCCCATCCGCCGCAACGACGTACGGGCGCGCGGCCACGCCGGCTACGTTGCGTTCGTCGTGCATCGCGTGTCGGGCATCGTGCTCGCGCTGTTCCTGCCCGCGCATTTCTTCGTGCTTTCGCGGGCGCTCTCGGCGCCGGCCGCGCTCGACGGGTTCCTGGAATGGACGCGCGAGCCTGCTGTCAAATTCGCGGAGACGCTGCTCGTGCTCGCGCTCGCTGCGCACCTCGCGGGCGGCGTACGATTGCTGTTCGTCGAGTTCGTCGGCTGGCGCGCCGAGTGGCAGAAGACGGCGCTTGCGATCGCGGCGGGCGTCGCCGTCGCGTGCGCGCTGCTGTTCGGCCTTTCCGCATGAGGAGTTGAAAATGACGCTGCGAATCGACCCCGGTCGAATCGAGCAGGCGGCGAAGGAGCTCTACATTCGCGCGCTCAAGCAGTTGCCGCCGGACATCAAGCGCGGCTTCGACAGGCTCGTCGCCAACGAGACCGACAAGACCGCGCAAGCGGTGCTCGGCGTGATGGTGAAGAACATCGCCGTGGCGGAAGCCACGGACAACCTGCTCTGTCAGGACACCGGCATTCCGATCTACAACGTGACGATCGGCCGCAACGTCGTGGTCGACGGCGTGGCGCTGAAGGCCGCGATCCGCCGCGGCTGCGAGCGCGCGACCCGCGAGCATCCGTTGCGCTCGTCGGTCGTGCATCCGATCACGCGCAGGAACGAGCACACGTCGTGCGGCCCCGGCATTCCGCTGATCCACATCGATTTCGACGACGGCTTCGAGGGCCTGCGCATCGAGATGATCCCGAAGGGATCGGGCTCCGAGAACAACTCGTGGCTGCGGATGGCGATTCCCGCGGAGGGCATCGACGCGATCAAGCGCTTCGTCGTCGATTGCGTGCTCGACGCCGGCGGCAAGACGTGCCCGCCGACGATCGTCGGCGTCGGCGTCGGCGGCACCGCCGACCTGTGCGTGCATCTCGCGAAGCGTGCCGCGACGCGGCCGCTCGGCACGCACTGTGCCGATCCCCAGGGCGCCGTGCTCGAGGACGAGCTCACCGAGGCGGTCAACCTGCTTGGCGTGGGTCCGCAGGGGCTCGGCGGCAACGCGACCGCATTCGCCGTGCACGTCGAGCTCGCGGCGACGCACATCACGATGAATCCTGTCGCCGTGAACATGCAATGCCATTCGGCGCGGCGCGCGAGCGCGCTATTCACCGAAGCCGGCATCGATTACGGCTTCTGACCAGACGATGGCGCACTACGAACTGAACATGCCGGTGTCGGAAGGCGACGTGCGGCGGCTGCGCATCAACGACACGGTCACGCTGCAGGATCGGCTGTTCGGCATCCGTGACGCAACGCAGATCGCGCTTTTCGACCGCGGCCGCGACACGCGCCTCGACCTCCGTGGCCATGCGGTGATTCACACGGCGCCGAACGTGAAGAAGGTGCCGCCTTCACCGCAATTTCCGGCCGGCTACGCGCCCGTTTGCATCGGCACGACGACGTCGATGCGGATGGAGCGGTTCACGGAGCCGCTGATGCGAAGGCTCGGCGTGCGCATCGTCGTCGGCAAGGGCGGCCTTGGTCCCGCATCGCTCGCCGCGTTTCGCGAGATCGGTGGCGTCTACCTCGCGATCATCGGCGGCACGGCGGCGCTCGAAACGACGTGGATCGAGGCGATCGAAGACGTCGACCTCGACGATCTCAACCCCGAAAGCCTCTGGCAGTTCCGTATCCGCGATTTCGGGCCGCTCCTCGTCGCGATGGACAGCCACGGCGGCAGTCTGTACGACAGCGTCGATCACGCGGCGCGCGAACGGCGCGCGGCGGCGCTCGCGGCACTGAACGTCAAGGGCTGAACCCCGTATCGATGGACATCCGGCGGTTGCGCACCGACGTCCTGATTCTCGGCGCCGGCGGAGCCGGCTTGTTCGCCGCGCTGCACGCGCATCAGTCCGACCCGTCGCTCGACATCACGATCGCGGTCAAGGGTCTGCTCGGCAAATGCGGCTGCACGCGGATGGTGCAGGGCGGCTACAACGTCGCGCTCGCGGCGGGCGACTCGGTCGAGCGCCATTTCATGGACACGATCGAAGGCGGCAAGTGGCTGCCGAACCAGGATCTCGCGTGGACGCTCGTCAACGGCGCCGTCACGCGCATCCACGAGCTCGAGAACGAGCTCGGCTGCTTTTTCGACCGCAATCCCGACGGCACGATTCACCAGAAGGCGTTCGCGGGCCAGACGTTCGACCGCACGGTGCACAAGGGCGACCTGACCGGCATCGAGATCGTGTCGCGCCTCGCGGAACAGGTCTGGGCGCGCGGCATTCGGCGGCTCGAGGAGCATCGCGCCCTGGATTTCATCGCGTCGCACGATGCCGGCCTCGCCGGCGTGCTCATGCTCGACATCCGCAGCGGCGAGCCGCTCTTCGTGCAGGCGAAGGCAGTGCTGCTCGCAACCGGCGGCGGCCCGACGATGTACCGCTACCACACGCCGTCCGGCGACAAGAGCTGCGACGGGCTCGCGATGGCGCTGCGAGCAGGACTCCCGCTGCGCGACATGGAGATGGTCCAGTTCCACCCGACCGGCCTTCTCGCCGGCGCCGACACGCGGATGACCGGCACCGTGCTCGAGGAGGGTCTGCGCGGCGCGGGCGGACAGCTGCTGAACGGCGAAGGCGACCGGTTCATGCGCCAATACGATCCGCGCGAGGAGCGCGCGACGCGCGACATCGTCTCGCGCGCGATCTTCGCCGAGATGCTTGCCGGCCGCACGACGCCCAACGGCGGCGTCTACATCAGCATGTCGCACCTCGGTCCCGACAACGTCCGCCGCCAGTTCAAGGGCATGGTGGAGCGCTGCGCCGACTGCGGCTTCGATCTCGCCGCCGGCAAGGTCGAGGTCGTGCCCACCGCGCATTACATGATGGGCGGCGTCGAATTCGCGACCGATTGCACGACCGAGCGCGAGGGCTTGTTCGTCGCCGGCGAGGATTCCGGCGGCGTGCACGGCGCGAACCGGCTCGGCGGCAACGGCGTCGCGAATTCGACGGTGTTCGGCGGCATCGCTGGCGACACGATGGCACCGGCGGTCGAGCGGATTTCCGGGTGGCGCGAGCCGGACGCCGACGCGCTGCGAGCGAGTCTCGATCGGGCACTCGTGCCGTTTCGGGACGCGGGTGCTCGCGCATTGGACTTGAGCAGCATCCGCGAGCGGCTCTACACGACGATGTGGGACGATGCCGGCATCGTTCGCGACGCGGCGGGCCTTGTCCGCGCCGACGCGACGCTCGACGAGCTCGACGACGCGCTCGCGCGCTATCGCTTGGCGCCGACCGCCCGCGCCATGAGCTTCAACCTCACGTGGCACGACTGGCTCAACCTGGACAGTCTGGTGCGCGTGTCGCGCGCGATCGTGCGCGCCGCGCAGGCGCGCGAGAACTCGCGCGGCGCGCATTACCGCGCCGATTTTCCGCAGGCCGGCGATCTCGCGACGTCGACCTACACCCGGGTGCGCGACGACGGCCGCGGAGGGCTTCGCGTCGAGTCGGTCCCCGTCGCGTTCACGCGGGTGCGTCCGGGCCAGACGCTGATCTGAAGCGCCGCTCGCGTCGCCTTCAGTCCAGGACGAAATCCGGGAAGTAGTAGTTGTAGATCATCCGCGTGCGCCAGATGTAGCGGCGCAGCGCCTCGGGTCCCTGGCTCGCCGCTTCGCGCACGCCGCGCTGATACTCGGGATAGGCGCGAGCGGGCACGACGATGCGATCGCCGGCCATGCCGGGCGTGGAAGCCTGCGCGACCACGAGGGGCGCCGACGCCTCGTAGGGTGCGGCAGTGCCCTTCGTGTCCGCGGCGGCAGCCGGGACGGACATGACGCCGGCGAGCGCGGTCATCGCGCCGGCGAGCAGCAGCGAACGCCTGAAATTCGTAACCATCGCAACTCTCCATCGGTGAACCGGGATTCGCCCGGACGAGAAGGCGCTTGCGCGACGGCTGCGACCCGCGGCAAGGCGGCCCTCGGTACGACAGCATCGTCATTTTGCGCGTCCTCGCAATCGATGTGCGACCGAACGCGCGTACGGGCGACGAACGACGCCCAAGAGGCGACGGCATGCGCGCCGGCCGCCGATCCCGAGCCGCCGGCGCGCGGGCGAAATATCTCGTAATACGATATAATCGCCGCCAAGGAGCTCCGGCAGGACCGGTATTGACCGAGCCGACAGGGTGGTCTGCGTCACCCACAATCGCGAGGAGGACAATCCATGGAAAGTTTCACCCGCCGCAAGGCGCTGAAGACCGGGCTTGCGCTCGGCGCCGCGCCGCTCGTCGCCCATCCG
>DATJFI010000016.1:0-27909 GCA_035495715.1 Casimicrobiaceae bacterium | reverse complement strand
CGACGAATCGATGAACAGTGGTAACCAATCCACGGATATGAGTCTGATTCATCGTCGCTGCACCGCTCGTGTCGCGTCACCGGATCGATCTGGAGAAACATGAATTACGAACCTCTTGACAGAGTTGCGACCATATGAGGGTCAGAGACGACTTTCCCGACGCAGGCTCGCCACACCCGTGCTGACCGTTCAGGAACGTCGTCTCTGACCCTACTTAGTGCATGAGGGGCTTGTAGCGGGGACGGTGCGGCCGCGCGCCTTCCTCGCCGAGCCGCTTCTTCTTGTCGGCCTCGTATTCCTGGTAATTGCCCTCGAAGAACACCCACTTCGAATCATCCTCGGCGGCAAGGATGTGCGTCGCGATCCGGTCGAGGAACCACCGGTCGTGCGAAATCACGAGCGCGCTGCCGGCGAATTCCGACAGCGCATCCTCGAGCGCGCGCAGCGTCTCGACGTCGAGGTCGTTCGACGGCTCGTCGAGCAGCAGAACGTTGCCGCCCTTGAGCAGCGTCGCCGCGAGATGCAGCCGTCCGCGTTCGCCGCCCGAAAGCTGGCCGACGTTCTTCTGCTGGTCGCTGCCCTTGAAGTTGAAGCGGCCGAGATAGGCGCGCGACGGCATCTCGAATTTGCCGACGTTGATGATGTCGAGGCCGCCCGAGATCGCCTCCCATGCCGTCTTGTCGTTCGGCAACGATTCGCGCGTCTGGTCGACGACGGCAAGTTGCGCGGTGTGCCCGACGACCACCTCGCCCGCGTCGGCTTTCTCGCGCCCGGTGATCAGCCGGAAGAGCGTCGTCTTGCCCGCGCCGTTCGGGCCGATGACGCCGACGATCGCGCCGGGCGGCACCTTGAACGACAGGTCGTCGATCAGAAGCCGATCGCCGAATCCCTTGCTTACGTGCCGGAACTCGATCACCTCGTTGCCGAGCCGCTCGGCGACGGGAATGAAGATCTCTTGCGTCTCGTTGCGCTTCTGGTGCTCGTACGACGAAAGCTCCTCGAAGCGGGCGATGCGCGCCTTGTTCTTCGCGTGGCGGCCCTTCGGGTTGGTGCGGACCCATTCGAGCTCCCGCTGCATCGCTTTGATCCGCGCCGCCTCCTGCTTCGCTTCACGCGCGAGCCGCTCCTCCTTCTGCGACAGCCACGACGTGTAGTTGCCCTTCCACGGGATGCCGTAGCCGCGGTCGAGCTCGAGGATCCACTCGGCCGCGTTGTCGAGGAAGTAGCGGTCGTGCGTCACCGCGATCACCGTGCCGGGAAACTTGGCGAGGTACTGCTCGAGCCACTCGACGCTCTCGGCGTCGAGATGGTTCGTCGGCTCGTCGAGCAGGAGCATGTCCGGCTTCGACAGCAGCAGCCGACACAACGCGACGCGCCGCTTCTCGCCGCCCGACAGCGTGCCGATCTTCGCGTCCCACGGCGGAAGCCGAAGCGCATCGGCGGCAATCTCCATCTGCACGCCGGCGTCGGCGCCCGACGCGGCGATGATCGCCTCGAGCCGCGCCTGCTCGGCGGCGAGCGCGTCGAAATCGGCGTCGGGCTCCGCGTACGCCGCGTACACCTCGTCGAGGCGCGACTTCGCCTGCAGCACCTCGCCCATGCCTTCCTCGACGATACTGCGTACCGTCGCATCGGGATCGAGCTTCGGCTCCTGCGGCAGGAAGCCGATCCGAAGATCGGGCATCGGCACCGCGTCGCCTTCGTATTCCTTGTCCTCGCCGGCCATGATCCGCAGCAGGCTCGACTTGCCGGCGCCGTTCAGGCCCAGCACGCCGATCTTGGCGCCGGGAAAGAACGACAGCGAAATATCCTTCAGGATGACGCGCTTGGGCGGGACGAGCTTGCCCACACGATTCATCGTGTAAACGTACTGAGCCATGGGAATTGCGAAACCCGAGGTTTGCGAAACCTCGATTATCGCAGCACGGAATGCGGGGTCAGAGACGACGCGTCGGACAAGTCGTCTCTCACCCCGCTTTTGGCCTTTTTACCGGGCGCTCGTGAGCGTGATGCCGACCGTGGATGTCGAGGCGCTGCGGCTGTCGGTCGTCGCGACAGAGCCGCTCGCGGCGGCCCGCAGCTCCCGGAAGCGCTGCTTGTCGGCGTCGTAGCGCGCGGCGACGTTCGCCGCTTCCCTTTCCTTCGCGGCGATGAACTCGTTCTGGCGACCCATCTCCGCGTCGATCGTCTCGATCTCGCGGACGAGCGAGCCGGGCACGGGTCGCGGTGCGTAGGTGGGCTTCTTGTCCTCGAGCTCCTGGCGTCGCTTCGTCATCTGGGCGAGGTACGCGTAGGCCGATCGCACCTGGCCGTCGATCGTCGCGACCGCCCGCGACTTCGCGAGATCGATTTCCGCCTCGCTCGCGTACGATTCGATCAGCGCACGGTCGCGCCGCGCCGCGAGAACGCGCGCACGCTCGGCTTCGCGGAGCTTCTGCTCTTCGCTCTCGGTGCGCGCGACCGGCTGTTGCGCGATTGGCCGCGCCGCCTCGGTCTTGTGCACGGTGATGCCCTGGCGGTTCAACTGCGTGGTCGCGCCGTTGACCGCCTCGACCGGGAGCTTGTCGCTGTAATGCACCTCGCCGTGGGCGTCCGTCCACTTGTAGAGCGCTGCGTGCGCACGGCCCGACATGACGGCGAGGAGCACGGCGAGCGCAAGCGCTCCGACGTGGCACGCCGCCGACTTTCGCTCGCTCCGATACGCCGTCGCGTTCATGACGATCCTTCGTTTCGCGCCGTCCGCCATCGCCTTATCCCGCGGCTCCGTAGCGAGCACGGTACTCGGCTACCGCCGTCGCGTGCGCCGCGAGTTCCGGATGCCCGGCGATGAATGCCATCACGTCGTCGAGCGTCGCGATCGCGACGACCGGAATGCCGTGCATCGCGCGCACTTCCTGCACCGCCGATGCGTCACTCTGGCCGCGCTCCATCCGGTCGAGCGCGATCAGCACACCCGCCGGTTCCGCGCCCTGCGCGCGAATCAGCGCGACCGATTCGCGCACCGACGTTCCGGCCGTGATGACGTCGTCGACGATCATCACGCGGCCTGCGAGCTTTGCGCCGACGATGCTTCCACCTTCACCGTGGTCCTTCGCTTCCTTGCGATTGAACGCGTAGGGCAGATTGTGACCTCGTGCGGCAAGCGCGATCGCCGTCGCCGCCGCAAGGGCAATGCCCTTGTACGCCGGTCCGAAGAGGTGATCGCAGCCGACAGCAGATTCGAGCAACGCGTGCGCGTAAAACTCGCCGAGCCGACCGAGGCTCGCACCGTCACAGAACAACCCTGCGTTGAAAAAGTACGGGCTTTTGCGCCCCGCCTTCGTTATGAACTCGCCAAAGCGAAGCACGTCATGTGCCAAGGCAAATTGCAGGAATTCCCGGCGAAAATCGCTCATTTGTCGTGAACATGCTGAAACATCCGCTTTGAGTATAGTCCCCGCGTCGCGCGGACGCTCGGGTAAACTCGGCCGTTTTTTCGAAGCCTGCGATGCGCATCGTCACGCTCAACGTCAACGGCCTGCGCGCAGCTGAGCGCAAGGGCTTCGCGCGCTGGCTCGCGCGCGTCGAGCCGTGGGACGTCGTCTGCCTGCAGGAGATCAAGTGCGACGCTGCCAACGTGCCGCGACCACTCGCCGCGCCGCGCAAATCGCACGCGACGTTTCACCCGGCGGCGAGGAAGGGCTACAGCGGGGTCGCGCTTTACGCCAAGCATCCGCCGCGCGTGGGCACCGGCTTCGGCCACGCCGAATTCGACGGCGAGGGCCGCTACCTGCAGGCCGATTTCAGCGAGATCTCGATCGTGAGCGTCTACCTGCCGTCGGGGTCGAGCGGCCCGCATCGCCAGGCGTCGAAGTTCCGGTTCCTCGATGCGTTCCTGCCGCACCTCGAGTCGCTCGTCCGGCAGGGCCGCGAGGTGGTTTTGTGCGGCGACTGGAACATCGCGCACCAGCCGATCGACCTTCGCAACTGGCGCAGCAACCAGAAGAACTCCGGCTTCCTGCCCGAGGAGCGCGCCTGGCTCTCGCGCGTGTTCGAGATCGGCTTCGTCGACGTTTTCCGCAAGGTCGATCCGCGCCCCGAGCAATACACGTGGTGGTCGAATCGCGGACAGGCGTGGAAGAAGAACGTCGGCTGGCGCATCGACTACCAGATCGCGACGCCCGGCATCGCAGCGACAGCGCGCACGGTGTCGATCTACAAGAACCGCCGCTTTTCCGACCACGCGCCGCTCGTCATCGACTACGACTACGAGCTGCGCTGATCGCGCGGGACCCGCAGTGCTTCGCCTTTCGCATCTGACGCTTGCCCGCGGCGCGCGGCGCCTGCTCGTCGACGCCGATCTGACCGTGCACGATCGGCACAAGGTCGGCATCGTCGGCGCGAACGGCTCGGGCAAGTCGAGCCTGTTCGCGGCGATCCGCGGCGAGCTTCTTCCCGACGCCGGCGAGATCGACGTGCCCGCGGCATGGACGCTCGCGCACGTCGCGCAGGAGACGGCGCCGACGGCGATGCCCGCGATCGAGTACGTGCTGGATGGCGACGCGGAGTTGCGGGCGATCGAACGCGCGCTCGATCAGCCGCAGCTCTACGACGGAGCGCAGCTCGCGGAACTGCATCACCGCCTCGACGCGATCGGCGGCTACGACGCGCGTGCCCGCGCGGCGACGCTGCTCGCCGGACTCGGCATCGACGAGGCCCGGCAGGCGCAGCCCGTCGCGCACTTTTCCGGCGGTTGGCGGATGCGCATCAACCTCGCGCAGGCGCTCATGTGCCGCTCGGACCTGCTGCTGCTCGACGAGCCGACGAATCACCTCGATCTCGACGCGGTGCTGTGGCTCGAGGACTGGCTGCGGCGCTTCGGCGGCACGCTGCTCCTGATCACGCACGATCGGGATTTCCTCGATGGCGTCGTCGACACGATCGTCCATATCGACGCCGGGAAGCTCGTTTCGTACACCGGCAACTACGCGCAGTTCGAGCGCGAGCGCGCGGCGAAGCTCGCGCTTTCGCAAGCCGTGTACGCGAAGCAGCAGCGGCAGGTCGCGCACCTTCGCTCGTACATCGATCGGTTTCGCGCCAAGCCGACGAAGGCGCGGCAGGCGCAGAGTCGGATCAAGGCGCTCGAACGGATGGAGCTGATTGCGCCGGCGCATGTCGACAGCCCGTTCTCGTTCGCGTTCGCGCCGGTCGACACGAGCCCGCGCCAGCTCGTCCGCCTCGCGAACGCGACGCTCGGATACGGCGACCGCGAGCCGGTCCTGAAGGACGTCGATTGGAGCGTGCTCGCCGGCGCGCGGATCGGCCTGCTCGGCGCGAACGGTGCCGGCAAATCGACGCTCTTGAAAGCGCTCGCGGGAACGCTTGCGCCGCTCGCAGGCGGGCGCACGGCGGCGCAGAACCTGCAGCTCGGCTACTTCGCGCAGCACCAGGTCGAGGAGCTGCGCGTTGACGAGTCGCCGCTCCGGCATTTCGCAAGGCTGGAGCCGACGACCCGCGAGCAGGAGCTGCGCGATCATCTCGGCGGCTTCGACTTCCGCGGCGACATGGCCACGCAGCCCGTGGCCCGGCTGTCCGGCGGCGAGAAGGCACGCCTTACGCTCGCGCTGATCGTGCGCGAACGGCCGAACCTGTTGCTGCTCGACGAGCCGACGAATCACCTCGACATCGAGATGCGGGAGGCGCTGACCGAAGCGTTGCAGGACTACGCCGGGGCGCTGATCGTCGTCGCGCACGACCGGCATCTGCTGCGCGCGACCGTCGACGAGCTGTGGCTCGTCGCGGACGGGGACGTCACGCCGTTCGACGGCGATCTCGACGATTACCGGACGTGGGTGCTCGAACGCGCACGCGACCGCGCACGCGGAGGCGACGCTCGAACGGCGAACCCGGCGACCGAGCGGCGCGCGCGCAAGCGCGAGGAGGCGCAGGCGCGACAGCAGCGCGCCGATGCGCGCAAGCCGTTGCTTGCGCGGCAGGCCGCGCTCGAAGCCGACCTCGAGCGGCTTGGCGCCGAGAAGGAGACGCTCGATACGTGGCTTTCGTCGCCGGAAGCGTATGCCGAAGAAGCGAAACCGCGGCTCGTCGCGTCGCTGGAGCGGCAAGGGGAGCTCGTCTGGACGCTCGCGCGGCTCGAGGCCGAGTGGCTGGAGGTCGCCGAGGCGCTCGACGCGACGTGAGTCGGCGAAACCGATGTTAGGTCGGAGACGACTTTCGCAGCGAAACTCGTCTCTGACCTAACCGACGTACGGGCCGGGCCGGTAGAACAGATAAACGGCGAAGCCGAGCGTATCGCGGCCCCAGCGCAGATACGCGTCGCGCCAGCGGCGTATCCGATCGAGCATTTCGGGGACGTCGGCGTCCTCGGGATGCTCGCGCGCGTAGCGCTCGATCGAGCGGCAGTACTTCCACTCGTACTCGTCCCACTCGTCGCGCGACGCGGTCGCCGCGTGCATCGGAATCAGGCCCGCTTCGACGCCGGCCTGCACGTTCCCCGCATGATTCAGGTACTGCTCGCTGTCGGCACCGAGCAGCGCCAGGTATTGCGGATGCGCCCGCCGTTCCCAGTAGCCCTCGCCGATCATCACGTAGCCGCCCGACTTCGTCCACGATTTCAGATGCCGGCAGATCCCGCTCATGCCGCCGGGGATGCCGCCGGCGCCGAGCATGACGGTCAGGTGGAACGTCTCGGGATCGGCCTGGAATTCGGCGATGTCGACGTTGTCGAGGTGCAGGCGGCCAAGCGCGCCGGTCCACTCGGCCCGCTCGCGCGCGGCGTCGAGCATCAGCGAAGAGTTGTCGATCGCGAGCACGCGTGCGCCGAAGCGCTCGATGATCCGCAGCGCAAGCTCCGCGCGGCCGCAACCGAGGTCGAGCACGCGCGACGCGTCGTCGAGCGGCAGCAGGTCGAGCATCCGCTCGATCTTGGCCGCCGAGATCGGGTTGCAGTAGTCGTGGTCGCGGTGCGCGATCGCGCTGAACTTGTGCCGGTTCATGAGGGCCTGGTCATCCGGGAACCGCCGACGGTGACCGGCGGCAGGCCGCCGGTCTCTTCGCGCCACGGCGCGATACGCAAGAGCAATGCCATTCCGGGCAACGCGAGCAGCGTGCACAGCAGGTAGAAGTCGAGCCAGCCCGTGTGCTCGACGATCCAACCGGTCGATGCGTTGATCACCGTGCGCGGCACCGCGGCGAGGCTCGTGAAGAGCGCGTATTGCGTCGCGGTGTAGCGCGGATCGGTCGCGCGCGCGATGAACGCCGTGAACGCGGCGGTACCGAGCCCGACGCCGAGCGCCTCGACGCCGATCACGCCGGCGAGCAGCAGCAGGTCGGGCCGGTTGACGTAGGCGAGCCACGCGTAGCCGAGAATGGACAGGACCTGCACGACGCCGAACAGCCACAGCGCGCGGTTGATGCCGATCCTGACCATCCACAGACCGCCGAGCAGGCCACCGACGACGCTCGCCCAGAGGCCGGCATTCTTCGCGACGACGCCGATCTCCGTCTTGGTGAAGCCGATGTCGAGGTAGAACGGCGTCGCGAGCGCCGTCGCCATGCTGTCGCCGAGCTTGTAGAGGAAGATGAAGAGCAGCACCGTCAGCGCCTCGCGCCAGCCGTTCCGCGCAACGAACTCGTGGAACGGCTCGACGACGGCCTCGCGCAGCGTCCGCGGCCGCCCGCGCACGAGCGACGGCTCGCGGACGAAGAGCGTCATCGCGATGCCGGGCAGCATGAAGAGCGCGGTGACGACGTAGACGGCCGACCAGGGCATCCGGTCGGCCAGGATCAGCGCGAGCGCGCCGGGGATGAGGCTCGAGATCCGGTACGCGTTGACGTGGATCGACGTGCCGAGCCCGAGCTCGGCATCGGGCAGGATCTCGCGGCGGAACGCGTCGAGCACGATGTCCTGGCTCGCCGAGAAGAAGGCGACGAGCGTGGACAGCGCGACGATCGCGACGATGTCGACGCTCGGATGCAGCACGCCGAACAGCGGGATCGACGCGAGCAGCACCGCCTGCGTGACGAGCATCCAGCCGCGGCGGCGGCCGAAGAGCGGCAACGCGTAGCGATCGAGCAGCGGCGCCCAGAGGAACTTCCACGTGTAGGGGAGCTGGATCAGCGCGAAGAAGCCGATCGTCTTCAGGTCGACCCCTTCGGTGCGAAGCCACGCCGGCAACAGGTTGATCAGCAGGTACAGCGGCAGGCCCGACGAGAAGCCGGTGAACACGCAGATCAGCATCCGCCGGTTGAGGAGCGCCTCGCGCCACGACTCGCGCTGTTCGGTCGGCATCACTTCCGGAAGCGATAGATCGCGAGCTCGCCGGTGAGATTCGGCGCGAAGGTCACGGCGCGACCCTTCGCGAGCACGACACGGTCGAGCACGCGAAGCTTTCGTTGCGCGAGGAACGCGTCGAAGTCGGCGACCGTGCAAAGGTGGATATTCGGCGTGTCGTACCACTGGTACGGCAGCGACGGGGAGACCGGCATCCGGCCGCGCAGGATCTGCAGCCGATGCGACCAGTGGCCGAAGTTCGGAAACGTCACGATCGCCTCGCGCCCCACGCGCAGCATCTCGGCGACGATCGCCTCGATCCGTCGCATCGCCTGCAGCGTCTGCGACAGGATCACGACGTCGAACGCATCGTCGTCGAAGCCGGCAAGCCCGCGCTCGAGGTCGCTCTGGATCACGTTGATGCCGCTGCGCACGCACGCGAGGACGCCCGCGTCGGCGATCTCGATGCCGTAGCCGCTCGCACGCCGCTGTGCCGCGAGAAAGCCGAGCAGCGCGCCGTCGCCGCAACCCAGGTCGAGCACGCGCGCGCTGTCGTCGACCCAGTTGCCGATCG
Organism: Casimicrobiaceae bacterium; assembly: GCA_035495715.1. Classification (GTDB taxonomy): domain Bacteria; phylum Pseudomonadota; class Gammaproteobacteria; order Burkholderiales; family Casimicrobiaceae; genus VBCG01. The sequence goes on along the minus strand of DATJFI010000016.1, from coordinate 19,066 downwards.
TCGCGTAGTCGGCGCGCGGAACCGAAAGTGGGGTCGGAGACGACTTTCCACCGGACGCTTCGCTCATTATCGCGATCCCGCCGGAAAGTCGTCTCCGACCCCACTTTCGGTTGCCATCCGCTCGAACCACGCGCGCACCACCGCGTGATATTGCGCGTTGTCGAGCAGGAATGCATCGTGGCCGTGCGGCGCGACGATCTCGGCGTAGGTCACGTCGCGGCGGTCGCGAACCAGCGCCTTCACGATCTCCCGCGAGCGCGACGCGGGAAAGCGCCAGTCGGTCGTGAACGAGACGACGAGGAAACGGCACGTGGCCGGCGCGAGCACGCGCGCGAGATCGCCGCCCTCGCGCGTCGCCGGATCGAAATAATCGAGCGCCTTGGTGACGCGCAGGTACGTGTTCGCGTCGTAGTACTCGGCGAACTTCTCGCCCTGGTAGCGCAGGTACGACTCGATCTGGAACTCGGGCGCGAACGAGAACTTGAGCCCCTCGCGAAGCTGCCGGCCGAACTTCGCCTCCATCTGCTCGTCGGACAGGTACGTGATGTGCCCGATCATCCGCGCGACGCGCAAGCCGCGACGCGGCTTCACGCCCAGCGCGCCGAAATTGCCGTCGTGGAAATCGGGATCGGACATGATCGCCTGCCGCGCGATCTCGTTGAACGCGATGTTCTCCGCGGAGAGATTTGGCGCCGCGGCGATCACGAGCGCGTTGCGAATCCGCGACGGATAGCGGATCGCCCAGTCGAGCGCCTGCATCCCGCCGAGGCTTCCGCCCATCACGGCCGCCCATTGCGAAATGCCGAGGCGGTCGGCGAGTTGCGCCTGTGCGTCGACCCAGTCCTCGACGGTGACGATCGGGAAGTCGCTGCCCCACGGATTGCCGGTTGCCGGATCCGTCGACAGCGGACCGGTCGAGCCGAAGCAGCTTCCGAGATTGTTCACGCCGACGACGAAGAAGCGCTCGGTGTCGAGCGGCTTGCCGGGCCCGACCATGTTGTCCCACCAGCCGACGTTGGCGGGATCGTCGGCGTAGAAGCCGGCGACGTGATGCGACGCGTTCAACGCGTGGCAGATCAGCACCGCGTTCGAGCGGGCAGCGTTCAGCCTTCCGTACGTCTCGTACGCGAGTTCGTACTGCGGAAGCGAGCGGCCGCACGCGAGCGGGAGCGGCGCATCGAAGTGCGCGACCTGCGGCAGGACGGGCCCGACCGAGCGGTCGTCGACGATGGAGTTTTCGGCGCTCGCGGTCGTGGCGGAGAAGGACGGCATCGGCGCCATTTCACCAGACTTGGCTCGTCTTGCGGTGGCCGGACGTTAATTCGCGTCCAGCGGCGCGCTCCTCGACGCTCATCCGACCGATGCTGCAGGGGAGGCTGGCCGCGCGAGCGGCTTGCTGTCACAATCCCCCACACAACGAACGGACGGGGCGCTACGCCTCGAGCCGGCCTGATTCGAAGGAGGACGCATGACCAGTCGTCGCGATTTCCTGCAGACGCTCGCCGCCTCGGGCACGATCCTGCTCCCCGGCCACGCGCTGGCCCAAGCCAATCCGAAACAAGGCGGCACGCTCGTCATGGACGTGCTGCCCGAGCCGCCGACGCTCGCGTCGTACCTGAGCACGTCCGGGCCGATCGGCCAGGTTTCCGCCAAGTTCTACGACGGACTCTGCGAGTACGACTTCAATCTGAAGCCGATCCCCAGCCTCGCCACGTCGTGGACGACGAGCCCCGACGGCAAGACGATCGCGTTCAAGCTGCGCGACGACGTGAAGTTCCACGACGGCTCGCCGTTCTCGAGCGCGGATGTCCAGTTCACGTTCATGGAGGTGCTGAAGAAATTCCATCCGCGCGGCATCAACACGTTTCGCTCGCTGCAGGCGGTCGATGTGCCCGACGCGCACACCGTGGTCTTTCGCCTCGATACGCCGGCGCCGTACATGATGATGGCGTTGTCGGGCTACGAGTCGCCGATCGTGCCGAAGAAGCTTTTTGCGGGCACCGACATCCAGAACAGCAAGTACGCGAACAATCCCGTCGGCACCGGGCCGTTCAAGTTCGTCGAATGGCAGCGCGGACAATACATGCGCTTCGATCGCAATCCCGGCTATTGGCGGCCGGGTCAGCCGCATCTCGACCGCATCGTGGCGCGCTTCATCGGCGATGCGCAGACGCGCAGCGCGGCGATGCAGACGCAGGAGATCAACTACGGCGCGTTCGGCGCCATTCCGTATTTCGACGTCGCCCGCCTGACGAAGATTCCGGGCATCGCTTCGACGACGAAGGGCTACGAGATGCAGTCGCCGATCGTCCAGCTCGACTTCAACACGCGCGTGAAGCCGTTCGACGACGTGCGCGTGCGCCGCGCGATCTCGTACGCGATCGACCGCAAGTTCGTGATCGACAACGTCTGGTTCGGCTTCGGCAAGCCGGCGACCGGCCCGATCAGCTCGAATTTCTCGCCGAGCGGCATCTACACGTCCGACGTCCACAACTACAACGTGCCGAACGGCACCGACGTGGCGAACAAGCTGCTCGACGAGGCAGGCTACAAGCGGAACGCGGACGGCACGCGTTTCGAGATCGTCCACGACGTGACGCCCTACGGCGACGAATGGCAGCGCTTCGGTGAATACGTGAAGCAGGCGCTCGCGAAGATCGGCGTCAAGGCGACGATCCGCTACGAGGACGTGCCGACGTGGCTGCGGAGGATCTACACCGACTACGACTTCCAGCTCACGTCCAACTGGCTCCAGAACCTCGCCGATCCGGTCATCGGCATCGACCGTGAATATTCGTCGTGGTCGATCAAGAAGGGCACGGTGTTCGTCAACGCCACCGGCTGGAGCAGTCCGGAGACCGACAAGCTGATGAAGGACGCGGCGGTCGAGATCGACCCGAAGAAGCGCGCGGACCTCTATCACCAGTTCCAGAAGCTCGTCGTCGACGCCGCCCCGCTCGTCTGGGTGTTCGAGCTGCAGTTCGTGACCGTGTACGACACGAAGTTCAAGGACCTCGTCGTCAGTCCGCTCGGCACGTATTCGCCGTTCAATGCGGTTTACGTGGAGTCGTAGCGGCAGGCGGGCGCACCGGACGCCCGTGGGCTGCCGCCGATGAGCGTCGCCCGCGACCGCGCCCGGTACATCGGGTGGCGGCTTGCGCAGGCCGTGCCGACGCTGCTGCTGATCGTCACGCTCAACTTCCTGCTGGTGCACCTTGCGCCCGGCAACGCGGCGGACGTGCTCGCCGGCGAGGCGGGCTCGGCGACGCCGCAGTACATGGCGTTCCTCCGCCACGAGTTCGGCCTCGACCAGCCGCTCTATGTCCAGTATCTCGACTACCTCCGGAACGTGGTGTCGCTGGACCTCGGCTATTCGTTTCGGGAAGGCATGCCGGTGCGCGATCTGATCGCGACGCGACTGGGTCCGACGCTGCTGCTGATGGGCACGACGATCGTCCTTTCGATCGGCCTGGGCGTCCTGTTCGGACTCCTGGCCGGCACGCGGCCCAACTCGCTTCGCGACAACGTGATCTCGGTGTTCGCGCTCGTCTCGTACGCGACGCCGCTGTTCTGGGTGGGCCTCATGCTGATCGTGCTCTTCGCCATCGAGCTGCGCTGGCTTCCCACGAGCGGGATGGTGAACATCGCGGCGTTCTACACCGGATGGGCGAAGGCCGGGGACATCGCGCGGCATCTCGTGCTTCCCGCCATCACGCTGTCGCTTTTCTACATGGCGCTCTACGTGCGGCTGATGCGCGCATCCATCCTCGAGCAACGGGGCATGGACTACGTCGTCACCGCGCGCTCGAAGGGGCTGACCGAGCGCGCGATCACGTACCGGCACGTGTTGCGCAACGCGAGCCTGCCGATCGTCACGATGGCGGGCGTTCAGATCGGCAACCTGCTCGGCGGATCCGTCGTCGTGGAAACGGTGTTCGGCTGGCCGGGCATCGGACTCCTCGCGTACAAGGCGCTGTTCGCGCGCGACCTCAATCTGCTCCTGGGCGTCTTTTTCGTGGCGGCCTGCCTCGTGATCGTCGTCAACATCGTCGTCGACGTGATTTACACGATGCTCGATCCGAGAATCGGCCTGCGATGAGCGCGTTCCTGCGGCGCTTCATGCGCAACCAGGCTGCGTTCGCGGGGCTTCTGGTCCTGCTCGCGATCGTCGCCGTCGCGATCGCCGGACCCTCCCTTTTCCTGCACGCCGGTCCGTTCGAGCTCGCCGGACCGCCGTTTTCGCCGCCGTTCGGACGTTACCCGCTCGGCACCGACATGCTGGGCCGCAACGAGCTCGCGGGCCTCGTCTACGGTGCACGGACGTCGCTTCTGATCGGGCTCGCCGCAACGCTGTTCGCGACCCTGCTCGGCGTCGTCACCGGCGGCCTCGCCGGCTACTACGGCGGCGCGCTCGATCACGCGCTGATGCGCGTGACCGAGATGTTCCAGACGATTCCATCGTTCCTCTTCGCGATTCTCGTCGTCGCGATCCTGTCGCCGTCGATACGGACGGTGATCCTCGCGATCGCGATCGTCTCCTGGCCACCGATGGCGCGCCTCGTCCGCGGCGAGTTCAGATCGCTTCGCAATCGCGAGTTCGTGCAGGCGTGCATCGCGATGGGCATGAGCGACACCCGCGTCATCCTGCTTCACGTGCTGCCGAACTGCGTGTCGTCGATCATCGTCACCGGATCGCTGCTCGTGGCGACGGCGATCCTCACCGAGTCGGCGTTGTCGTTCCTCGGACTGTCCGACCCGAACGTCATGAGCTGGGGATTCATGGTCGGCGCCGCGCGCGATTTCCTGCAGCGCGCGTGGTGGCTGTGCGCGATTCCGGGCGTCGCGATCCTCGTCACCGTGCTCGCGATCAACCTGGTCGGCGACGGTCTCAACGACGCGCTGAACCCCCGCCTGCGCCATTGATGGCGACATCCTCGCCGATCCTCGATGTCCGCGGCCTGACCGTCGACCTGCCGCCGTGGGCGGACCGGCCGCAGGCGGTCTCGGACGTGAGCCTCACGCTCGCGCGCGACGAGATCCTCTGCGTCGTCGGCGAGTCGGGCTCGGGCAAATCGGTGATGGCACGTGCGGTGATGCGTTTGCTGCCGCAGCCGCACCTGCGGGCGAGCGCGGGCTCGATTCTTCTCGACGGCGAAGATGTGCTGCGCCTTTCCGATGCGCGAATGCGCGAGCTTCGCGGCCGCCGCGTGTCGATGATTTTCCAGGAGCCGATGACGGCGCTCAATCCGGTGAAGACGATCGGCGCCCAGATCGAGGAGGTCCTCGCGCTGCATACGACCCTGCGAAAGCGCGAGCGCGTGCAGCGCATCGTCGAGATGCTGGCCGCCGTTCGTCTGCCGAATGCCGCCCACCTCGTCGATGCGTACCCGCATCAGCTCTCGGGCGGCCAGCGCCAGCGCGCGATGATCGCGATGGCGCTGATTCTCGAACCGGCGCTGGTCATCGCCGACGAGCCCACCACTGCGCTCGACGTCACCACGCAGAAGGGCATCCTCGCGCTCTTTCGCGAGATTCAGCGCGCACGCCACATAGGCGTGCTCTTCATCACGCACGATTTCGGCGTCGTCGCCGACATCGCGGATCGTGTCGCCGTGATGCAGCACGGTCGGGTCGTGGAAATCGGCACGAGGGAAGCGGTCTTGAACGCGCCGGCGCATCCCTACACGCAGGCGCTGATCGCAGCCGTTCCAAGCCTCGAGCCCCACGCGCGACGGATCGCACCCGACGCGCCGGTGGTCCTGCGCGTGGAGCGGCTCGAAAAGACGTACCACTCAGGCGGCGGGTTCGGCCGCGGGCGGCGCGTGGTGCCGGCGGTCAGAAGCGTCGACCTCGCGATCCGGCACGGCGAGACGCTCGGCGTGGTCGGCGAGTCGGGTTCCGGCAAGTCGACGCTTGCCCGCTGCATCGTGCGGCTCGTCGACGCGGAGCGCGGCGCCGTGCTGATGAGCGGGGTCGACCTGATGCGGCTGTCGCGCCGCGAATTGCGCAAGCATCGCCGGCAAATCCAGACGGTCTTTCAGGATCCCTATGGTTCGCTCGATCCGCGCAGCAGGATCGGCCGGCTCATCGCCGAAGGGCCGATCGTCCACGGCGTCCCGGAGGCGGAGGCGATGTCGCGCGCGTACGCGCTCCTCGAGCTCGTGGGCCTCGACCGGCGGTCCGCGGACCGCTTTCCGCACGAGTTCTCGGGCGGCCAGCGGCAGCGGATCGGCATTGCACGTGCGCTCGCGCTGGAGCCCGCAGTGCTGATCGCCGACGAGCCGGTATCCGCGCTCGACGTGTCGGTGCAGGCGCAGGTGCTGCGGCTGCTCGCCGATATCCGTGACCGTCTCAAGCTGTCGATGCTCTTCATCACGCATGACCTGCGCGTCGCCGCACAGGTCTGCGATACGATCGCGGTGATGCGCGCGGGCGAGATCGTCGAGTACGGCGCGGTCGGTGACATCTTCGCGTCGCCTTCGCATCCGTATACCCGCGAACTGTTCGGCGCCGTTCCCGGCCGCCACTGGCGGCATCCGACGCGCGCCGAGTCCCATTCTCCCGTGAACCCGACATGACCATTCACCGCATCCTGCTCATGGGCAACGAGCATCTGAAACAGGTCTCGTCTGCGGTCGACGACCCGACGTCGCCCGAGACGAAGCGCCTCGTCGACGACTTGCTCGACACGATCAACGCCGTGGACGGCAATGGCCTCGCCGCTCCTCAGATCGGGATCAATCGGCGGGTCGTCGTCTATCGCGTGCCGCCCCACCGGATTCCGGCCGGTTCGCGCCAGCAACCGATACCCTGGACGACGCTCGTCAACCCGGTCCTCGAGCCGCAGGGCGACGAGAAGCGCCCGATCTGGGAGCGCTGCCAGTCGCTGCCAAATCTCTACGGCCGCGTGCCGCGCTACAATAGGATCAAGCTCACGTTCACAGCGCTCGACGGCAGCACGCACTCGCGCTTCGCGCAGGGATTTCACGCGATGCTGCTCCAGCACGAATGCGACCATCTCGACGGCATCCTGTACCCGATGCGGATGACCGACATGCGCGATCTCGCGTTCGTCTCCGAAATCATGCCGAAAGGGCAGGATTTCTTCGGCTACACCGCTGCGCAGTTCGACGGCGATTGAAACGATGGCGAACCTCGCCCTCGCGACCGCCGACGAGCTTCTCGAGCTCTACCGTGCGCGACGGGCGTCGCCGGTCGAAGTCGTCGACGCGTGTCTCGCTCAGATCGCGAAACTCGGCACGCGGCACAACGCGTTCGTGCTCGTCGATGCCGACGGTGCGCGCAGCGCCGCGCGCGCGTCGGAGACGCGGTGGCAGCGCGGCGCGCCCGCGGGCGCGCTCGACGGCGTTCCGGTGACGATCAAGGACCTGATCCTCACGCGCGGATGGCCCACGCTGCGCGGCTCGCGCGCGATCGATCCGGCGGGTCCGTGGAACGACGATGCGCCCGTCACCGCGCGGCTGCGCGAGGCGAACGCCATCATCCTCGGCAAGACGACGACGCCGGAGATGGGCTGGAAGGCCGTCACCGACAGTCCGCTGATCGGCGTCGCGCGCAACCCCTGGGATCCGTCCTGCACGCCGGGTGGCAGCTCGGGCGGCGCGGGAATCGCGGCAGCGACGGGCATGGGCGCGCTTCATGTCGGCACCGACGGCGGCGGCTCGATTCGCGTGCCGGCGTCGTTCTGCGGCATCTTCGGCCTCAAGCCGAGCTTCGGCCGCGTGCCGGCGTGGCCGCTGTCACCGACGGGAACCGTCTCGCATCTCGGGCCGATGACGCGCGGCGTTGCCGATGCGGCGACGATGATGAACGTGATCACGCGGCCGGATGCACGCGACTGGCATTCGCTGCCGTACGACCCGGTCGACTATCGCGATGAGCTCGACGCCGGCATCGACGGAATGCGCGTCGCTTGGTCGCCGCGGCTCGGCCAATTCGACGTGGACGCCGAGGTCGCGGCCATCACCGCAGCGGCGGTGCAGGCGTTCGTCGACGCCGGTGCGCACGTCGATGCGGTCGACCCGCCGCTCGACGACGTGCATGCGATATTCAGGGTGCACTGGTGGGTCGGGTGCCACAACGCGGTGCGCGGCATGTCGAACGAGCAGCGCACGCGCCTCGATCCCGGCCTCGCGCGCATCGCGGACGACGCGAAAGCGCTTACGATCGACGATTATCTCGATGCCGTCGCGGCGCGCGGTCGTCTCGGCGCGGCGATGCGCGTATTCCACACACGCTACGATCTTCTCGTCACGCCGAGCGTCGGCGTGCCATCGTTTGCTGCCGGGCGGCTCGCCCCGGAGGCGTTGGGTGATGTCGGCGGCGACTGGACGCGCTGGGCGTCGTTTTCCTACCCGTTCAACCTGACGCAGCAACCGGCGGCGAGCGTGCCCTGCGGCTTCACGAAAGCAGGACTGCCGGTCGGCCTTCAGATCGCCGGGCCCATGCACGACGATCGGCGCGTGCTGCGCGCTGCGCGCGCTTTCGAGCGCCTGCGGCCCTGGCAATCGGCGTACGCGCGCTTCGGCTGAACCGGTTTACCGAACGAGTTGCTCGCTCGCTGCGTGCCCGATACGGCGCAGCGAACCATCCGCCTTCACGAGCAACGCATCGACCTTCTGCTCGGCGAGGAACCGTTCGGCGCATTCGCCTTGCAGCATCGCGATCGTCGCGTAGCTGCCGGCGAGGATCGCGAGCGGAGCGACGACGCTCGCCGATCGCCAGTGATCGACCGGCATGCCGGTTCGCGGATCGAGCAGATGACAGTAACGGCGGCCGTCGACTTCGATGTAGCGCTCGTAGTCGCCGCTCGTCGCGAGCGCCCCGTCGTCGACCAGCATCGTTGCAACGATGCCTTCCGCATTACGCGGATCGCGGATGCCGACGCGCCACGGCGAGCCGTCGGCGCGCGGACCGATCGCTCGCACGTCGCCGCCGAGGTTGACGAGTGCGTGCGCGATGCCGGCGTCGCGCACGATCGCCGCCGCACGGTCGGCCGCGTACTCCTTGGCGATGCCGCCGAAGTCGAGCTCCATGCCGGCATGCGGCAGGAATACGCGCTCATCGCTCCAGTCGACGCGCGGCCAGCCGATCAGATCGCGTGCCGCTGCAATCTCGCCCGCGGATGGAAGGCGCGGCGGACGCCGCTTGAAATCCCACGCGCGGCGCAGCACGCCCGACGTGATGTCGAAGCGCCCGTCCGCCAGCGCGTGGCAGCGATCGGCATAGTGCAGGAGCGATGCGGTCTCGGCGTCGATGGCGACCGCGCGCGCGCCGGCGGCGCGGTTGATCGCCGTCGTCACGCTGTCGTCGCGATAGCGCGAGTACTTCGCTTCGATCCGCTTCACGTCGGCGATCGCGGCACGCGCCGCGCGGTCGGCCGTGTCGCGATCGGTTCCGGCGACATGCATCTCGTGCACCGACGCCATCGCCGCGAAGCGATAACGGAACGATGACGAGATGGGCTCGTCGCGCGTCAGAAGCGCTTCGCGATGCCGAACGCGATCCATCGTGCGGAGAAGGTCGCGAGGCCAGGACTGCCGGAGCCGCCCAGGCGCCAATCGCCGCGCTGCCGGTAGGCGTTGTACGCGACGTCGATCGTGACGCGATTCGGCAGTTCCTTCGCGAGCCGCAGCCCGAGCGTCACGGCGCCGAACGCCGACAGCCGCTCGTCGGCGGTATAGAGCTGACCGGGAACGAACCCCTGCGGGAACGGCGGATCGCGATAGAAGTATGCGGCCGACTGCGTGAAATAGCGGATCGTCGGCGTCAGCGTGAAGCCGTGCGGCAGCACCTGCACCCACGATGCCTCGAGCATGTGCGAGCGGTCGCCGAACGAATCGTCCAAGTAGCGGTAGCCGAGCTGAAGCGTCGCGTCGGACGCTGCGAAATAGCGGTGGTAACGCGTAAGCCACGCGAGAATGCGGCGATGGTCCGGTCGCATGTCGTGCAGCTTGTACGGGTCCGAGAAATAGCCGCGGCCGTCCGACCACGTGAGGCTCGATTCGACGACGGACTCGGCGTCGAGCACCTGCGTGAAGCCGAGCAGGTAGTCGTACGTCTCGCGCGGTTGGTCGAGGACGGGCGCGTTGACGCCTTCGACCGCATTGATCCGATCCTTCGCCGCGCCGAACCCGATCGCGTACGTGCGGTTGCGATCGGCGCTCCACGTCCGCCATTCGAGCGACGCCGCGCGCGAGATGTAATCCTGCTCGTGCGAGTACGCGGCGCCGACCGCGAGCGACGAATCGCCGAAATACTTCGTGACCTTCGCATCGCCCGCGCTTCGATAGTCGCCGATCCCGCGCCCGGATGCGCCGGAAACCGTGTCGTGATAGAGCGGCGAGGCGCCCGATACGCTGTCGTAGACGAGCGATCCCTCGACGGTCAGCGAATCGGTGAGTGGAACGAACGCGTAGAGCGACGGGCTCCTGACCGACATCCGGTCGACGCCAGGCTGCCAGTCGCGGTAGTCGTAATAGCGCAATGCGACGACACCTTCGTCGGGCGCGCTTTGCGCAAGCGCAGTCGCCGGCAGGATGCCCGGCAGCGCAAGCGCAGCGGCGACGAGCGCCGCCGATCGATCGCCGATCCTGATCGCGCCGTCACCTCGCGGCGGCGGCGCAGCGTCAGTTGCAGCCACATCCGCCTCCGCCAACGGTATCGCCGCCGGCGGCGCCCTCCTTGCTTTGATAAATGTGCTGCGTGAGCTTCGTTTGCAGCGGATCGGTGTCGAAGCGCATCGACGCCCGCGCGAGATCGCCCTTCTCCCACGGCTTCGGCGGTGCGAGCGCGCAGCCGGCGAGCGCGACGGCGGCGCACGCCGCCGCGAGGCCTCTAGCGCTGCGCGAGCAGCGCGCGGATCTGCGCTTCGACATCGTCGCGGCGCTCGTCGTGAAAGCCTTCCTCCACCGCGGCGACGTTGCCCTTGCGGTCGATCAGGTACGAGCTCGGCATGCCCTTCACGTCGTACGCGGCCGGTGTCGCGCCGTTCGCGTCGTAGGCGATGGTGAACGAGGCGGGCGTGTCGCGCAGGAAACGCTCGGCGTCCTCGCGCCGCTTGTCGACGTTGATGCCGACGATCGCAAGCCCGTCCTTGCCGTAGCGCGCCTGCAGCGCATTCATCCACGGGAACGAGCGGCGACACGGCGCGCACCAGGACGCCCAGAAGTCGACGTAGACGACGCGGCCGCGAAGCGGCGCAAGCGAAACCGTTTCGCCGCCGGCGGTCGGCAATGCGAACGCGGGTGCGGCAGCGCCGGGCGTGGCGGCTTGCGTCGTCGCTGCGAAGGCCAGAGCGGCAACGAGGAGTACGGGAACGAAGCGCATTGCGAAGCGGGTGAGTGGCTTCGGGCAAACAACGCACCGCGACCGCGTATTCCCCCGCAAAACCTTAATAGGGTCGCTATGCGTTCAGCTTCTCGAGCAGCGCCGAGAGGCGCTCCGGATCGTCGGCGCGGCGAATGCGCTCGACGAGCGGCGCCAGGGCCTCCACGTTTGTCTTCAATACGCGCTGCTTGACACCGAGGAGCTGCGACGGGTGCATCGAGAATTCGCGCAAGCCCAGGCCGAGGAGAAGGCGCGTCAAGTGGCTCTCGCCCGCCATCTCGCCGCAGACGGCGATCGGCACGCCGGCTTTCGTCGCGCTGCCGATCGCGAGTCCGATCAGCCGCAGCACCGCCGGATGGAGCGGGTCGTAGAGATGCGAAACCGCCTCGTCGGCGCGATCGACGGCGAGCGTGTACTGGATCAGGTCGTTGGTGCCGATCGACAGGAAGTCGAGCTTGCGCAGGAACGCGCCGATCGCGAGCACCGCGGCCGGAATCTCGATCATGCCCCCGACCTTGACGTCGTCGGCAAACACCACGCCCTGCTCGCGCAGCGATTCCTTGGCGCGCGCGATCAGCGCGAGCGTCTGGTCGATCTCGGACGTCGTCGCGAGCATCGGGATCAGGATCCGCACGTTGCCGTAATGCGTCGCGCGGAGGATCGCGCGAAGCTGCGTCAGAAAGAGCCTCGGCTCGGCCAGGCAGAAGCGAACCGCGCGCAACCCCAGCGCCGGATTGGGCGCGACGCGCGCGAGGCCGTCGAATTCCTCCGGCTGCTTGTCGGCGCCGAGGTCGAACGTGCGAATCGTCACCGGCTTGCCCTGCATGCCCTCGGCGACCTTGCGGTACGCCTCGAACTGCTCGTCCTCCGACGGCAGCCCCTGCCGGTTCAGGAACAGGAATTCCGAGCGGAAGAGCCCGATGCCGGCCGCACCGTTGGCGAGCGCCTGCTCGATGTCGTCGGGCAGCTCGATGTTCGCCTGCAGCTCGACGTGCTCGCCGTCGAGCGTCTCCGCGCGCTTGCTGCGCAGGCGCTTGAGCTTCTGCCGCGCGAGCTCGATCTCGTTCTGCCGCAACCGGTACTCGGCGAGCACCGCGCGATCGGGATTGACGATGACGACGTGGTGCGTGCCGTCGACGATCAGCATCTCGCCGTCTCGGATCAACTGCCGCGCGTTGTGCGTGGCGACGACCGCGGGCACGTTGAGGCTTCGCGCGACGATCGCCGTATGCGACGACGCGCCGCCCAGGTCCGTCAGGAACGCCGCGAAGTGGTGATGCTTGAACTGGATGACGTCCGCCGGCGAGAGGTCGTGCGCGACGACGATCGTCTGCTCTTCGGCACTCGCCGGCGGCAGCACGCCGGGCCGGCCCATCAGCCGCTTCAGCACGCGCTCGCCGACCTGCACGACGTCCGCCTTCCGCTCGCGCAGGTAGGGATCCTCGATCTGCTCGAACTGCTCGACGAGCACGCCCATCTGGCGTGCGAGCGCCCACTCGGCGTTGCACTGCTGCTCGGCGATCAGACGCTTCGGCGCCTCCGAGAGCGTCGGGTCGTTCAGGATCATCCAGTGCACGTCGAGGAAAGCGCCGAACTCGCCGGGCACGTCGCCGCTCGTCAGCACAGAGTGCAGCCCCTCGAGCTCGCGCTGGACGTCGCGGATCGCGCTTTCGAAGCGGGCGATCTCCGGTCCCACCTGGTCCTTGCGGATCGTGTAGTGCGCGACCTCGCGCGTCGCGTGCGAGACGAGCTGCGCGCGGCCGACCGCGATGCCGCCCGAGACGCCGATGCCGTGCAGCGCGAAGCTCACCATGGCAACGACCGGCAGTGGCAAAGGGGGATCACACTACTGACCCTCGCCGAAGTAATCGCCGACGAGCGCACAGATCGCCTCCATCGCCTCGGCCTCGTCGGGGCCGGCGATCTCGATCGTGATCTTCGAGCCCTTGCCGGCCGCAAGCATCATCACGCCCATGATGCTCTTCGCGTTGACCTTGCGGCCGTTGCGCACGACCTGCACGTCGCTTTCGAACTTCGCCGCGAGCTGCGTGAGCTTCGCCGAGGCGCGCGCATGCAGGCCGAGCTTGTTCACGATCTCGATCTCGCGGCTCAGCATGCCATCGCTCAGACGTGGAGCACGCCCTCGCAGCCGCCGGAGATCGCCTTGCGCACCAGCGTATCCAGGCCGCGCGTCCGATACGTGAACGCACGCACGAGCATCGGGAGGTTGACGCCGGCCAGCACTTCAACGTGACCCGGACGGGCGAGCTTGACGGCCAGGTTGCACGGCGTTGCGCCGTACAGGTCCGACAGCACGGCGACGCCTTCGCCGCTGTCGAGCGCGGCGACCGCCTCGCGCGCCCTCGGCAGCAGCGCGATCGGATCGTCGTCAGCCGAAACCGGGAACACCTCGAACTGCGGCGGACGCGCGCCGAGCACGTGGGTGACGGCCGCGACGAGGCTCTGGCCGAGCTCGCCGTGCGCCACGATCAGGACGCCGATCATGTCAGTCGCGAAGGGCCGCCCCGAGCGACTGACTCCACCCCCTGGGGGGCAGCGAGCGGGGCGAGCGTGGGGGGACGTTCATGTCAGTCGCGAAGGGCCGCGTCGTTCGCGCTGCAGGCGCGAAGGAGCGACGTCGCGAAAAGACCTGCGACGTCGAAGCCCGACTGCTCGGCAATCTCGACGAAGCAGGTCGGGCTCGTCACGTTGACCTCCGTCAGGTAGTCGCCGATGACGTCGATGCCGACGACGAGCAACCCCGCGCGCCACAACGGCGCCGCGAGCGCTTCGCCGATTTCGCGATCACGCTTCGATAGCGGGCGCGCGACGCCGCGTCCGCCAGCGGCGAGATTGCCGCGCGTCTCGCCGGGTTTCGGGATGCGCGCGAGCGAATACGGGACGACGTCGCCGGCGATCAGCAGGATGCGCTTGTCGCCGTCGGCGATATCGGGAATGAAGCGCTGCGCCATCACCGTCCGCGCGCCGAGCTGCGAGACGGTCTCGACGATGACGTTGCGGTTCGGATCCGAATCGCGGACGCGAAAGATCGAGGTGCCCCCCATCCCGTCAAGCGGCTTGACGATCACGTCACGATGCTCGTCGATGAACGCCTGCACGAGCGCGCCGTCGCGCGTGACGAGCGTCGGCGCCACGAAATCGCCGAACTCCGCGATCGCCATCTTCTCGTTGTAATCGCGAATCGCCCGCGGCCGGTTGAACACGCTCGCGCCCTCGCGCTCGGCCGCCTCCAGCAGGTACGTCGAATAGACGTACTCCATGTCGAACGGCGGGTCCTTGCGCATCATCACCGCCGCGTAGTCCTTGAGCGCGCGGTCTTCGGATTCGACGTCGTCGTACCAGTGGTGGTCGTCGGCCGACAGCGTCAGGAGCCGGGCCTTCGCGCGCGTAACGCCGTCACGCCAGTAGATGTCGGACTGCTCGAGCGCCCATATCCGATGGCCGCGCGCGTCGAGCGCACGCATCATCGCAATGCTCGTGTCCTTGTAAGCCTTGAGCAGCGGCAGCGGATCGAGGACGAAGGCAAAGTCCATGGCAGATGGCGCGCGCAGCGAAGCCCGGGGACGCATCGCCGCGCGATGCCTCCGGAAGCGCGCGCCATCGATCCTACCGCATTCCTTCGCGCGGGCGCCCGGCGCGCAGGAATCCGTCGCCGGGTCCGCTAACTTTCGTACTTGAACGAAAGCTGCAGCCGCGTGCGGTACGCGAGCACCTTGCCGTTCTCGATCTTCACGTCGAGCTTCGTCACCTCGGCGATCCGCAGGTCGCGAAGCGACTTGCTCGCGGTCTCGACGGCGTTGGCCGCTGCCTCTTCCCACGAATTGCTGCTGCTGCCGACGACGTCGATGACCCGGTAAACGCCTTCCGTCGAATTCGCCATGCTCGTCTCCTCGTCGATGGCCGGATTTCGCGAAGCGACGACGCCACGTCATCGCGACGCGTCCGGCACGCAACCTCACGATACGCGCGTCGGGGCCGGCCGTACAATGCGCGGGCCGCGACTCCAGGGAGATGGGATGAAGGCCGGCGCAAACCATTCGTACTTCCCGCAGTGGACGTTGCGCACCGAGGGCGTGGTCGCGCCCGACGAGCGCCTGCCGGCTGCGCAGAGCATCGCGCTCGGTCTGCAGCACGTCGTCGCGATGTTCGGCTCGACGGTGCTCGCGCCACTTCTTATGGGCTTCAGCCCGAACGTCGCGGTACTGTTCTCCGGCATCGGGACGCTGATCTTCTTCGCGGTCGTCGGCGGTCGCGTGCCGAGCTACCTCGGATCGAGCTTCGCGTTCATCGCCGTCGTGATCGCCGCGACCGGCTATTCGGGAAGCGGGCCCAACGCGAACATCGGCGTCGCGCTCTCCGGCATCATTGCTTGCGGCGTCGTCTACGCCGTCATCGCGCTCGTCGTGATGGCGATCGGCTATCGATGGATCGACCGGCTGATGCCGCCGGTCGTGACCGGCAGCGTCGTCGCCGTGATCGGTCTCAACCTCGCACCGATCGCCGTCAAGGGCATTTCCGGCGGCGCGCTCGAGACGTGGATCGGACTTGCGACGATCGTACTCGTCGGATTGATCGCCGTGCGCGCGCCGGGACTCGCGCGCCGGTTGCCGATCCTGCTCGGCGGCATCGCCGGCTACGTGCTCTACGCGCTGTGCACGAACGTGCTGGGCCTCGGCAAGCCGATCGACTTCTCGGCCGTGGCAGGCGCGGCGTGGATCGGGCTGCCATCGTTCACGGCACCCGTCTGGAGCGCGCAGGCGATCGGCCTGATCGCGCCGGTCGCGGTGGTGCTCGTCGCCGAGAACCTTGGCCACGTGAAGGCGGTTTCCGCGATGACCGGCCGCGATCTCGATCCCTATCTCGGCCGCGCATTCCTCGGCGATGCGCTCGCGACGATGGTCGCGGGCGCGGGCGGGGGAACCGGCGTCACGACGTACGCCGAGAACATCGGCGTGATGGCCGTTACGAAGGTCTACTCGAGCCTGCTCTTCGTCGTCGCCGCGCTTTTCGCGATCGTGCTCGGCTTCTCGCCGAAGTTCGGCGCGCTGATCTCGACGATTCCGGGACCGGTGCTCGGCGGCCTCGCCGTCGTCGTCTTCGGCCTTATCACCGCGACCGGCGGTCGCATCTGGGTGCAGAACGCCGTCGATTTCTCGCGCGCACGCAACCTCGTGACGGCCGCGGTCGCGCTGACGTTCGGCGCCGGCGATCTCGGCCTCACGCTCGGCGGCTTCACGCTCGGCGGCATCGGCACCGCGACGTTCGGCGCGATCATCCTCTACCAGCTCTTTCGCGAATCCAAGTAGCCGCCCGGCAGCAAGCCGGAGCGAGCGCGTCTTGCGAAAGCGCCGGTCGATCCTCATCTGCGGGGAAACGTTCAACGCGGAGCACGTCATGAAGCGAGTGGTCGCGGTTCACGCAAGTCCGCAGGGGCACTGGGTCGGCGACGGCTTTCCGGTGCGAAGCCTCTTCTCGTACGACGGGCTGGGCGCCGCGCTCTCCCCGTTCCTGCTGCTCGATTACGCCGGGCCGGCCGATTTCACGCCGTCCGAGCGGCGGCGCGGCGTCGGCGAGCATCCGCACCGGGGCTTCGAGACTGTGACGATCGTCTACCAGGGCGAAGTGGAACATCGCGACACCGCCGGCAACGGCGGGCGCATCGGCCCAGGCGACGTGCAGTGGATGACCGCGGCAGGCGGCCTGATGCACGAGGAGTTCCACTCCGAGCGCTTCACGCGCGAAGGCGGCACGATGGAGATGGCGCAACTCTGGGTCAACTTGCCGGCGAAGGACAAGATGTCGGCACCGCATTATCAGGCGATCGTCGCGGCCGATATCCCGAACGTCGAGCTTGCCGACGGCGCAGGGCGCGTGCGCGTGATCGCCGGCGAGTTCGAAGGTCATCGGGGAGCTGCGCGCACGTTCACGCCGATCGACGTCTACGACGTCTCGCTTCGCGCCGGAAAGGGCTTCGCGCTTCGATTGCCCGACGGACACACGGCGGCGATCGCGCTTTTGCGCGGGACCCTTCGCGCGAACGACACGCACGACGCGCAGGCGCCTTCCGTCGTGCAATTCTCGCGCGAAGGCTCCGGGATCCATGTCGAGGCGACGAACGATGCGACGTTCCTCGTGCTCTCGGGAGCGCCGATCGACGAGCCGATCGCCGGCTACGGACCGTTCGTGATGAACACGCGCGACGAGATCACGACGGCGATCCGCGACCTGCAGCAGGGACGCTTCGGCCAACTGGCCACGGTGTAGCGTGGCGGCGTCGCCGCTTTCGGGACAGCGCGCGATCGTCACCGGCGCGAGCTCGGGCATCGGGCGCGGGATTGCGCTCGCGCTCGGCGCGGCGGGCGCACGCGTCGTCGTCAACTACCATTCGCACGACGACGCGGCGCGCGAGGTCGTCGATGCGATCAAGCGAAGCGGCGTCGACGCGATCGCGGTGAGCGGCAACGTCGCGAACCCCGACGAATGCGTGGCGCTCTTCGACGCCGCGCGGCAGCATTTCGGCGGCGTCGACATCCTGATCGCGAACGCCGGCATCCAGCGCGACGCCGCGTTCACCGACATGACGCTGGCGCAATGGCGCGAAGTGCTCGACGTCAATCTCACCGGACAGTTCGTATGCGCGCAGGATGCCGTCCGGCAGTTCCGCCGTCAGGGCCGCAGCGCGCTGTCGCGTGCGCTCGGCAAGATTGTCTTCACGAACTCGGTGCACCAGACGATCCCGTGGGCGGGGCACGCGAACTACGCGAGCGCCAAGGGCGGCCTCAAGCTTCTGATGCAGACGCTCGCGCAGGAAGTCGCCCCCGAGGGCATACGCGTCAATGCGATCGCGCCCGGCGCGATCCGCACGGCGATCAACCGGCCGGCGTGGGAAACGCAGGAAGCGGAAGCGAGGCTCCTGCGTCTGATCCCGTATGGTCGGGTGGGCGACCCGGAAGACGTCGCGAAGGCCGCCGTGTGGCTCGCGTCCGACGAGTCCGATTACGTCGTCGGCGCGACGCTGTTCGTCGACGGCGGGATGACGCTCTACCCGGCGTTTCGCGAGGGCGGTTAGCCCACGCGCTCGCCAGCGTCGGCCCGTTTGGCGGCGTCATCGCTTCGTCGTCGCAACGCCCTCGCCAGTGGTACGAGGCCGCAGCCAATCAACGCCAACGTCCCGGGTTCCGGCGCAATCTCCGGCGGGGTGGTGATCGACGCGTAGTCGTGGCCGCTCGCCGCGACGAGCGTGAAATCGCCGAGCGGCTGCAGCGTCGCGGTCGACGTGTGCATCGCATCGCCGTCGACGATGCAGGAGGAAATGGCGGTGGCATTCGGTCCCACGTTGCATTCGCCGAAGAAGGACAAACCCACGCCCAGCTCGAACGGTTGCAGGATCGCGACCGGCAGGGTGATCGGAGCGAATTGAACGGTGAGAGGTCGATCGCCCGTGTTCCCCGGAATGCCGATCCGATCGGATCCTCTGCCGCACAAATTGAAATCGGGATCGTTGAAGACGAAGCAGTCGTCGAGCAGCGTCATGCTCGACTGGACGCCGGTGACGGGATCGGTGAGAACGATCCCTGCGGACAGCTCGTAGGCAAAGACGCCGTTCGCGTTGTTGATCGCCAACGTCGAATTCTGGAAGTCCAGATCCAGGGTGAGGTTGGCGTTGACCGGCGTACCGGGGACGAGCAGGCTGCCG
>DATJFI010000015.1:0-209794 GCA_035495715.1 Casimicrobiaceae bacterium | reverse complement strand
GGATCGGTGAGAACGATCCCTGCGGACAGCTCGTAGGCAAAGACGCCGTTCGCGTTGTTGATCGCCAACGTCGAATTCTGGAAGTCCAGATCCAGGGTGAGGTTGGCGTTGACCGGCGTACCGGGGACGAGCAGGCTGCCGCCGTTCGGAATCGCCGTGAGGAAGTCGTCCCAAAACGCCGAAGCCAGCGCCGATCCCGACGCGTCCGCGCGCGATGAGGCAGGGGGCGTCGAGCCGCCACCAGTTCCGCTTACACCCAGCGTTCCGAAGTTCGCGAATGCGGACGCCGACGCGCCGCCGACGGAGCCGTCGCTGCCCGCGACGTTCCTGCTAACCGACGCTGCCGACGGCGCATTGACGTTGCTGGCATTCTGTTGATCCTGGGACGTCGTCGCGTCCGTCGCTCCCACGATGACCTGAACGTTCGCACCCGTGGTGGGTGTCATGTCGGCATACGCCGCGCCGGAGCTTGCCGCCAGAACGAATACGCAAATCGACGGCGCAAGTCCGCGACTGTTGCTGAGACGTGACAAGTTCGGTCCCATCGTCGGCTCCTTTCGATGTGCCTGCATCCGATCGTCGCCCGTTACGGAAGCGGCACGACGTGTCCATAGACCTGCACGAAGACGTGCCCGGTACCCGTCGTCCCGGTGCGAAAGGCGGAAAGCGAGATGTTGTTGTCGCCAGCGTCGGCAAACATCCCGTTTCCGCTGTCGCCCGAGTAGATGTCCAGCGGGCCCCCGAAGATGACACCGCTCGGGCTCGTGCCGCGAAATGACGTACCGACGAAGTTGTCCGAGGCGCTGTTGTCTACGAAGGCGCTGACGGTGACTCCGATCAGTGCCTGGCCCACCGGCAGCTCGCCGAGCACGTTGATCCGATCGATCGCAAGTCGCGTGCTCGCCGGAATGTCAACCTTGAAATTGTTGAACTTCGTCGACGAGTTGCCGGGTTCGATCTCGAGCGAGAACGAGTCCTGGAAAGGCAGGCGCGCCGGGTTGTCGTCGTCCTGCGTGCGGACGACGTTGCCGACATTGACCGTGCCCGAGATCGTCCCGGTGCCTTGAATCGTGACCGGAACGGGCGCACTGGCCGGATTGGTGACCACGACGGGTGCCGACGGCTTCGGAACGACGGCGGGGGCCTGCGCGAGCGCGAGCGCCGAGGCGAACGCGAATGCAGCCACAGCAAGCGACGAGCGTTTCATGGCAAGTCTCCTTTCGTTTGTAAGCGACGGGCGTTCGATCGATTGCGGGACCTGCAACTAGTGACACCGGTTCGGCGGCTCGCCCGGCCCGCCTTCGAGGCACGGAACCGCACTCAGATACGTGTAGATCGCGACGAGCTGTCGCTGCGTCATGTGCTGGAACGACGGCCACGGCATCACCTGCAGCACATCGCCATTGAAGGGCGGCAGCAGGCATTGGGGCGCGTTCGTCGGACAGTTGGGATGCGCGTGATCGAGATCGGCGCCGGTGCGCATGATCTGAATGAATTCGTCGAGCGGACGCCCGCCTTCCGGCAATCCGGTCTTGTCCGGTGTGAGGTTGCGCGAAACGATGTGGACGGCGCCGTTGGGGCTCGGGAACACGCCGAAGTCCTGACCGCCGCCGAGATAGGTCGCCGGATTGATCTGCTTCACGCCTAGGAACGGTCCCTGCGGCGGTGCGCGCAGATACGGGTTGCCGGTCGGCAGGAATTCGGTCGAAGGATCACGCGTGTGGCATCCGTTGCAATCGGTCGTGACGTTCACGATGTAGCTGCCGAGGCCGACCATGTCGGGATCCTTGTTCCGCATGTCGAGTTGAATGCCGCTCGACGCGGCCACTTCGAGCCCGATGCGGACCATCTCCTTCTCGTCCTGCGCGACGTTGTTGTCGTTGAACGCCTGCCCGGCATTCGATGCCACGAGCATCGCTCCACCGGCGAACGCGACGACGATGGCGGCGATCAGCGACTTCCGTTGGTCATTCAGCATCGCTTTCTCCAAATCGTTGTGATCGATGTCCGCGGCGACGGCCGCCCGTCAACTCTCCGGTTCGCTGGTGCCGTGCGGTGCTTTGCGCTCGTGCGCGGGCGACCCGGCGATCGACATCCGCTCCCACAGTTCCTCGCGGCCTGCGAACCCCTGGCGCTCGCCGCTGCCGACGCATTCCACCGTACCGACCGGCTCGTCCGCCGGGGCGGGCTCGCGTCGATAGATGCGCACGATGAACGTTTCCACGCCACCTTCGCTGTCGGCGCAATGCGTGCTTGCGGAGCCTTGTCTCGCAGTCACCTCAGTAAGCCGAGCATGAAGGCTCGGCGAAGCCTTCCGCGCAGCATGCGCGCGGCCTTCTCACGGTTTTCTCACCGATCGCCCACGCGGCCGGGGTGGGCCCGTGGCTACCTGATCAGCGCCGGGAAATCGCGGCGACGAGGTCGGCGGTCGCGGCGGAAGGCGCGACACCGAGGACGATCGAAAGCTGATCGCGACAGCGCCGGAAGACGCGCAGCGCATCGGCCGCCCGGCCGGTGGCGAGATGGCAGCGAATGGCGCCGCGATAGAGATTCTCGGCGAGCGGATCCTGCGCCAGCGCCGCCTCGTAGAGCGAGAGCGCCTGCTCGAACTCCCCCCGTTGCTCGAGC
The DNA here is from genome assembly GCA_035495715.1 of Casimicrobiaceae bacterium. Lineage (GTDB taxonomy): Bacteria > Pseudomonadota > Gammaproteobacteria > Burkholderiales > Casimicrobiaceae > VBCG01. Next base: position 207,166 of record DATJFI010000015.1, on the reverse strand, counting down.
GCCCTGCCGCGATCCTGCGCAAGGCGCAGGAAACGCTGATGCAGACGCTCGCGGGCGCCGGCCCACCACGGCGCGACGACGTCCTCGCCGAACAGCGGGCCGGGATAATCATCGATCGCGCCGTGCTGGAACGCGAACGCGTCGACCCACACGCACGCGGGATCGAAGCCGATGCGACCGCCGTCCAGCCGCAGCGCGTCGTCGCGGCCGAGCAACTTGCGTAAACGCAGCACGGCCATGTCGAACGCACCGCGCGCTTCGGCGCCTTCCGCATCGGGCCACAGCGCATCGAATACGGTCGCCATGTCGATCGCGCCCGGCCCCCGCGCGACGAGGAGCTTCAGAAGCTCGAGTGGTTTGCGGGGCGGCTTCGGCCCGAACTGGATCGGGACGTCGTTCGCATCGACGCGCAAGCCGCCGAGCGCATGGATGCGTACCGGCCACGGCCAGAACGGTTCGTACGCATCGGGGGCCGGGAGATGGCGCTCGCGGATGACGTGCCGCACGAACTCGACTTCGATTCCCATCCGCAGCGCATCGGAACACAACCGCGCGGCGATCGGTGCGAGCAGCGTCGCGAAGCCGGGCCACGCATGCTCGTGTGCGCGCTCGACGATACGGCGAGTGAGCTCGGGCGGAATGGCGCCTTCGCGTCGCAGCGCATCTGCAGCCGACGCGACGTCGGCGAGGATGCGACTGATCTCGCGGTACAAGCTGCGCTCGGGATGACGTTCGCTCTCTTCGAGCAGCGCTTGCCCCGCGCGCGTCGCATCGCCCGACGCGATCTCCAGTCGCTCGCGAAACATCACCAGCGTCCACCGGTCCGCCAGCGGAAAGTTGTGCCCGAGCGCAAGGTTCAACGCCTGCGCGTTCACCGTTCGCGCCCGCGGCCAATCGCCCGACAGCGCTAGAACGGCGGCCTCGGCCGAAAGGACGTTGACCGTCTGCGTCGAATGGCCCGGATCCGCGATTTCGCGCAGCGCGTCGAGGCGCTTGCGGGCCGCCTCGCGATCGTTGTCCGCCACGGACTGGTTGACGAGAAACAGCGCGGCAGTGAACGCGATGCTTTGTCCACCGCCTTCCGCCGCCATTCGCGCGGCGAGCTCCAGGCACTCCGTGGGAGTCGCCGCGGGAAGCTTCGCCCCGGCCACCGGCCAGCGACGCCCGAGCAAAGCGTACGCGGTGAGCCAGCCGGCGATCGACATCGGTGATGCCCTCGCCTTGCGCAACCAGGGTGCCGACGCGTGCACCGCATCGCTGAAAAGGCGCTCGTCGTTCAGGCGATAGCCGGCGGCTTCCACCAACACCCCGGCGGCGGCCAGCGCCTCGTCGGGGTGCAGCTCCGATGCAGTGTCCCGCAGCGCACCGAGGATGCGCGCGAAAAGTTCCCGCTCGTCACCGAAGCGCACGTCGCCCAGCATGTTCGCGGCACGTACGCACACTGCATCCACGCGCAAGCGCTCGTTCGGATCGACGATCTGCGCGTGTGCAGGGAACTGACGCGCCAACCGCTGCGCCCAGGCCTTGCTGTCCGCGAAGTCGTGCCAGCCTTCGAGAATTGCGCCGAGCGCGCTCGCGGCGACGACGAGCCCGGTGGCCGATGGAACGTCCTCGCCGAGAAGCGCCATCGCCCGTTCGAAGCTTGCGACGGCGCTTTGTGCATCGTTGCGATGCCACGCGCTCTCGCCCAGCGCAATCTGCAGCGGAATGCTATCGCTCACGTTGCCGAGCATCGACGCAATCGCATCGAGCTCGGCGAGCCGCTGATCCTTCACGAGCTGACGCGCGAAGCGCTCGGCGACCGCTTTCGCGGCGGCCGCATCACCGGCGTCGACATGAAGTCGCACGGCCTCCCGGATGAGCCCCCGTTGCACGGCGATGCGTGCCGCGGCGTTGCGCAACTCTTCGCGCCATCTCGAATCGCCGATCGAGTCGAAACGCCGGCCGAGCGCGTCGCGCAGGAGGTCGTGCAATCGCCAGCTTCGCGGCTGCCGTTCGAGCCGGACGACGAAGGCATGAGCCGCGCGGAGACGTTCGAGCAGATTCTCCGCGCCTTCGTCGACGCCCATTTCGTGCAGCGCATCCAGATCGATTTCCGGCACCAGGCTAGCGGCCGCGAGCGTGCGAAGATCGCGCTGATCGAGATTCGTGAGAACGGCGCGGTCGAAGTACGAGAAGACACGTTCGCGCGCATCGGAGTCGAGCGCGATCGCTTTCGTCCCCGCCTGCGCGAGCAACAGCATTCCGGCCGCCCAGCCATTCGTCCGCGCTTGCAGTTCACGGGCTGTCGTCGCGTCGACGCTTCTCGCGAAGAGCTTCGTCGCTTCGTCGGCGGTGAAGGCGAGCGCGCCGGAGCCGACGATGCGCAGCGCGCCCCGCGCGACGTCCTCCAGCAGCGCGCCGTCCGGGTCCTTGCGGCTCGCGATCAACAGCGCGACGTCGGCGGGCGCTTCGCGAACGGCGGCGACGAGCAGCGCGTCGAAATCGGTGCCCGCGGCGGCGTGCGCATCGTCGAGCACCAGCGTCGTGCCGGCCGGCACGACGTCGAAGAATGCGCGGAAGAAGGTTCGCGAAAAGACGTCGAGCTTTTCGACGTCGCGTCCGCGATGGATCGGCAGCCTGGCAGCGCGACGTGTCGAGCGTGCGAGCGCGGTGAAGTAGCCGAAGGCGACGCCGGGATCGGCATCGCCCTCGTCCACCCGATACCAGAGCACGCGGCCACTGCGCATCGACGCCCACGCGGCCGCGAGCGTGCTCTTGCCTGCGCCGGGCTCGGCCGCAATCCAGGCCGCAGCGGCGCCGGTTGCTTCATCGAGAAGGCTGTTGAGCCGCGACCGGGCGAGCCAGTTCGACGCGCGGGGCGGCGAGAGCTTCGCGAGTCGAGACGAAGGCATGCGGACGCTCGTCCGTTCGTCGTCCCCGTTTCCTAGCGGCGATCGCAGCCGGCCGGCGCGCGGCGGCTAAGAGGCTGCCCGCTTCGGCAGCGCGTTCAGCACCGGCGTGATCAGGTCCATCGGCAGCGGGAAGATGATCGTCGAGTTCTTGTCGGCGGCGATCACCGTCAGTGTCTCGAGATAGCGGAGCTGGATCGCGAGCGGCGACTGCGACAGCACCTGCGCCGCCTCGTAGAGCTTCTGCGCCGCCTGCATCTCGCCTTCGGCGTGGATCACCTTCGCGCGCCGCTCGCGCTCGGCCTCGGCCTGCCGCGCGATCGCGCGGATCATCGACTCGTTGATGTCGACGTGCTTGATTTCGACGTTGGCGACCTTGATACCCCACGACAGCGTCTGCGCGTCGAGCGTCTGCTGGATGTCGAGGTTGAGCTTCTCGCGCTGCGACAGCATCTCGTCGAGGTCGTGCTTGCCGAGCACCGACCGCAGCGTCGTCTGTGCGAGCTGCGACGTCGCCATCAGGAAGTTCTCGACCTCGATGATCGCCTTCTGCGGATCGACGACGCGGAAGTAGACGACCGCGTTCACCTTCACCGACACGTTGTCGCGCGAGATGACGTCCTGGCTCGGCACGTCGAGCACGATGGTGCGCAGCTCGACGCGCACCATCTGCTGGATGGCGGGAATCAGGATGACGAGGCCCGGTCCCTTCACTTTCCAGAAGCGTCCGAGCTGGAAGACCACGCCGCGCTCGTATTCGCGCAGCACGCGCAGCGACGTGGCGATGAACACCGCCACCAGGATGACGATCACGAGCGGGCCGAAGAGCATGTCTAGCGAACCTCCCCGATCTCGACGAGCGGCACGAGACCCTTCATCCCGACGACGCGCACCCGCGCGCCCTTCGGCAGCGGCCGCGCGACGCTCACCTGCCACGTCTCGCCGCGGATGCTCGCCCAGCCCGTCTCGCGCGCATCTTCCAGCATTTCGCCGTCGGCGCCAATCAAAGCCGGCATGCCGCTGACGATCGGCTTGCGCCGCGCGCGGAGCGCGAGCCGCACGACGACGATCACGAACGCCAGCGTCACGAGCGCGAAGAGCGCGATCAGCGCACGCGGGATGCCGAAGGCGGGCACGTCGGTGTCGATCAGCATCAGGGCGCCGATGACGAAGGCCGCGACGCCGCCGAGGCCCAGCGAGCCGTACGCCGGCACGAACACCTCGGCAATCATGAAGCCGATGCCGATCGCGATCAGCGCGAGGCCCGCGTAGTTGACGGGCAGAAGATGGAGCGCATAGAGCCCGAGCAGCAGCGAGACGGCACCGAGCACGCCGGGGAAAAGGTAGCCCGGATGGCCGAATTCGAAGATCAGGCCGTAGACGCCGAGCAGCATCAGGATCATCGCCACCGTCGGATCGGCGATGATCGCCAGCGCGCGAAAGTGCCAGTCGGGCGGGAACGGGGTGATCGCGGCGTCCGCGACGTGGAGCGTGCGTTCGCCGGCACTGACCTTCACGCTGCGGCCGTCGAGCTTGCGCAACAGGTCGCGCTCGTCGGTCGCGATGATGTCGATGACGTCCTGCGCCTTCGCTTCGTTCGCCGAAAGGCTTGCCGCGTCGGTGACAGCCTTCGCCGCCCATTGCGCGTTGCGTCCGCGCAACTCGGCGAGGCTTCGGATATAGGCCGCCGCATCCTGCATCGCCTTGCGCTCGTGCACGTCCGCCGGCGCGCCCTTCTTGTCGTCGCCGCCGCCCGGCGCGGGCGTAAACCCGATCGAGACCGGCGATGCGGCGCCGAGATTGGTTCCGGGCGCCATCGCGGCGACGTGGCATGCGTACAGGATGAAGGTGCCGGCGCTCGCGGCGCGCGCACCCGGCGGCGCGACGTAGGCGACGACCGGGATACTCGAGGCGAGGATGCCGCGAACGATCACGCGCATCGACGTGTCGAGGCCACCCGGCGTGTCGAGACGCAGCACGACGAGGTCGGCATGCTCGCGCATCGCGTGCGCGAGGCCGCGCTCGACGTACTCGGCCGTCGCCGGACCGATGACGCCGGTGACGTCGATGTCGACGACGCTCGCCGGCGCGGCACGCAATGCGCCCGTCGCAAGCGCGAGCGCGGCGAAGAGCAGGAATCGAAGCAGGATCAGAGACGACTTTCGATTCATGATAAGCAGTCAGAGACGACTTTCCCGCAAAGGCCCGTCCATTGCCTGTACTCGTACCGGGAAAGTCGTCTCTGACCCTACTTGGAGTGAATTATCCTCCGCCGCGCGGCGGCAGCGCATTGCGCCGCAAGAGCGGCCGCTCGCCGAACGCGGGCTTGGTCGCCGACTTCGCGAGGTCGAGCGCGACGTCGAGCGCCGCGTCGAGCTGGCGATCGCGGCCCGCGCGCGCGTCCTGCGGCGCATTGTCGACCTCGACGTCCGGGTCCGTGCCGTAGTTCTCGACGGCGAAGCCCACGTCCCTGAACCAGAACGAGAACTCGGGCTGCGTCGTCTCCGTGCCGTCGACGAGCTTGTGCCGCGGGTTGATCCCAATCACGCCGCCCCACGTGCGCGTGCCGAGGAGTGGTCCGATCTTCATCAGCTTGAAGCAGTGGGAGAAGATGTCGCCGTCGGACCCCGCGTGCTCGTTCGTGAGTGCGACGACGGCGCCCGCCGGCGATTCCATCGGATACGGCTCCGGCTGGCCCCAGCGCGTCAGGTCGTTGCCGATGCGCCGCCGCGCGACCTTCTCGAGCAGAAGCTGCGACACGTGGCCGCCACGGTTGTAGCGCAGGTCGACGATCAGCGCGTCGCTGTCGCACTCGCTGCCGAAATAGCGATGGAATTCGGCGAAGCCCGCCGACATCATGTCGGGCAGATGCAGGTAGCCCACGCGACCTTCCGAACGCGCGTGGACGAGACTGCGGTTGCGCTCGACCCATTCGCGATAGCGCGCGGGCACCTCGTCCGCGAGCGTCGTGACGAGCACGTTGCGCGACGACGCGCCGTCCGCCGCGCGCAGCATCACATCAACCTTCGTTTTCGCCTGATGCACGAGCAGCGATTGCGGCGGACGTTCGCGCGAAACCGGCTGGCCGTTCACCGCGACGATGCGCTCGCCGACCTTCGCCTGCACGCCGACGGCGTTGAGGGGCGAATCGGCGGTGGAATCCCATGGGTCACCCTCGACGATGCGCACGATCTCGTAGGCATCGCCGCCGTCGACCGGTCGCAACTCGGCGGCAAGATGACCGAGCGACACCGGCGGCGGCTTGCGGTAGTCGCCGCCCATTTCATACGCGTGCGACGTTCCGAGCTCGCCCTGGATCTCCCAGATCAGGTCGGAGAGCTCGCTTCGCGTCGAGATCCGCGCCAGCAGCGGCTCGTAGCGGCGGTAGACGTCCTGCCAGTCGATGCCCGACATGTCCTGCACCCAGAACTGGTCACGCTGCAAGCGCCACACCTCGTGCAGCATCTGCGCCCATTCGCGTTTCGGATCGACCGATAGCCGCACGCGCGACAGGTCGATGAAACCGCTCTTGCGCGACGGCTCGTCGCCGGGCCGCGGCGCGCGCTCACGGGGATCGGGCTTTCTGTCCGCGCGGATTGCGCGCAGCCGCTTGCCTTCGCAAAGCACGAGCGTCAGCCGGTCCTCGGAGATCTCGAAGCGGTCGACGCGATCGACGAGAACCTCCGTCTTCATCGTGCGAAAGTCGAAGAGCTCGAGGCGGCCCGGCAGATCCTTGTGCCCGCCGCGGCCGTGCGCGCCTTCGACCGGCATCAACGTCCACACGACCTTGTCGCCGGCGACGCCGGCGATCTGTTCGAAGCGGCCTTCGGCCACCGGGAACGCCACGACGCGGCGCGCAATGCCGTCGAGGTCGACGCGCACCTTCGGCGTCTCGATCTTCGCGTTGCGCGCGGCCTTCTCGTCGTCCTGCATGCCGACGGGCTCGGGCTCGAACAGCGGCCGCTCGTCGGCGCGCAGCGCGACGAGGTAAGGACGCGCGGCACGCGGAAACGAGAGCTCGAACTGGATGTTGTCGTACACCGGATCGAACGTGCGCAGCGACAGGAAATACAGATAGCGGCCGGCCGGATCGAACGCGGGGCTGTAGTCGCGGAACTCGGGATCGGTGACGAGCGTGCCGCGCCGGTTCGCGACGTCGTGCAGCTTGATCGCCGAATGACGCGGGCTCGTCCAAAAGGTGTAGGCGAGCCAGGCGCCGTCGGGCGACCACGCGAGGTCCTCGGTGCGCCCGCTGTCGCTGCGGTCGATCACGTCGAACGTGTTCTGCTCGAGATCGGCGACGATCACCTCGTGGCGATGATTCGCGATCGCGACCTTTGCGCCGGCCGGCGCCGCGCGCATCGCGACGACGCGTCCGATGTCCCACGGCAGCGGTTTCTCCCCGCCATCGGCGAAGACGACGAGGCGCTCGTCGCGCGTCTCGTCGCTGACTGCGACGACGCTCTTCTGATCCGCGAGCCACTGCCCGAACCGATAGCGAACGCCGTCGGCGGTCCCGTGCTGGCGCACCGCGCCTTCCCAAAGCGCGAACGTGAAGAGCTTGCCGCGCGCCTCGATCGCGAGGCTGTGGCCGGACGGATGCACGCGGAAGCCCGCGAGATTGTCGGCGGCCTCGACGAAGCGGCGCTGCGCCTGCGTGCGCGGCGACGGCACGTCGATCGGCACGCGCGCCGTACGATCGCTGCCGGGGTCGTAACGCCAGATGTCCGCGCCGCATTGGTAGACGATGCCGTGGCCGTCGGTCTGCGCGTGACGCGCGTAGAAATCGTCGTGATCGGTGTGCCGGCGCTGGTCGCTGCCGTCGGGACGGCACGAATAAAGGTTGCCGACGCCCTCGGCATCGGACAGGTAGTACACGCGCTCGCCGATCCACACCGGCGACGTGATGTTGCCCGCAAGCTCGCGCATGCGGCGGAATTCGCCGCCGCCGTTCGCGTCGATCCACAGATGGCCGGTAGTGCCGCCGCGATAGCGCTTCCAGCGCGCGGGATCGGCGGTGTTGCGCCCGATCGCCTTCGCGCCGCCCGGACCGAACGCGAGATGATTGACTTGTCCGAGCGGAAGCAACTCGGGCATGCCGCCTTCGATCGGGAGCGTGAACGCGCGGTAATTGCGGAAGAACGGTTGCCCGTAGGTCGTGACGAACAGGATGCGGCCGTCGGGCGTCCATCCGCGCACGATCACGTCGGGACCAAGCCACGTCATCCTGCGCGCGGGCCCGCCCTCGGCCGGCATCAGGTAGACCTCGGGGTGCTGTTCGTCGCGGCCGACGAACGCGAGCCAGCGGCCGTCCGGTGACAGAACCGGCGTCGACGTCTCGCCGAGGCCGGCGGTCAGCCTTCGCGCGACGCCGCCCTGCGCGTCGACGCGCCAGACATCGTCGTCGCAGACGAACGCGATGACGTCGTGATGAATCGTCGGGTACCGCAAATAACCTTGCTGCGCCATGATCGGTTGCGAATGGAAAGTCCGGTCCATGATTCTGCCCGATCCGCAAGGGGAGGAAGCGGGACGCCGCGCGTGAATATTCCCGTTGCGCCGCGACGGACGGCACGGGACGCCCGTCAGGGCGTCAGGTCCATCGCGAGGTGGATGTAGTCGCCGCGATAGGTCACTTCGCCGAGGTAGAGCACCGTTTCGTCTTTCGCGCGGCAGACGCGGCGAACCTCGGCGACCGGCGCATTGACGTTGATGCCCAGATGGCGCGCGACGGGCACGTCGGCGGTGCCGATCTCGAGCGTCTGCCACGCCTGCGCGATCCGCACCTTCGGCAGGTCGAGCAGGACCGGGATCACCGTCTCGCGGCGGAACCGCCGCGGCGCCATCCGGAACACGCGTTCATCGAGGTAGATGGAAATCACGCAGTACGCCTCGCCGTTCCGCGAATGGACGCGGCGCATGAAGCGGTAACGCGGCGCCGGACGCCCATCCTCGGGGAACAGGCGCGGTGTCGCAGCCGCCTCGTCGATCAGCGTCAGGTTCGGCGTGTCATCGCGGTAGACGTCGGCCAGCGCCTGCAGGCTCGTCTGCAGCAGCAGGCGCTTGTCGCGAATCGGCTGCGCGGTGACGAACGTGCCGCGGCCGCGCTCGGCGGAGACGAGGCCGTCGCGCGCGAGCAGCTCCATCGCCTGCCGCACGGTGACGCGCGCGACGCCGAACTCGCCCATCAGCGCTTCGAGCGTCGGCAGCCGCGTTCCCGGCGGCCAGACGTTCCGCGCGATCCGCTGCCGAAAGACGTCGGCGAGCTGCGCATAACGCGGAACCGGACTGTCCCGGAACAGCGCCGTCGCACCGGCGGCAGCGGCAGAACTCTTGTGCATAAGGTCCTATCTATAGTACTTTTACCCCTTTCCGCATGCAATCGTCGCTCGCGCATCCCGAGGCGCCCGAGCGCATGGCCGATGCGCGTCCCGCGCGGGAAGGCATGCGACGGACGAAACCATCGACACTCGTGCTCCGCCGCGCCGCCCTCGTCGCCCTGCCATGGCTCGTCGTCATCGGCATCTGGTACGCGATCGCCTATTCGGGGCTCATCAATCCGTCGCTCGTCCCGACGCCACACCACGTCGCGTGGCGCTTCTGGGCGCTCTTGACGACGGCTCGGCTGCCGCTCGACATCCTGATGTCGACCGAGCGCGTGGTCGTCGGCGTCGCGCTCGGCACGGCGCTCGCGGTGCCGGTCGGATTCGTCCTCGGCTGGTATCGCGGCGTGCGCATGTTCATCGATCCGCTGATGAACTTCTTCCGTGCGCTGCCGCCGATCGCGCTGATCCCGCTCGTCATCGTCTATTTCGGCATCGGCGAGCTCGCGAAGATCGTCGTACTGTTCTACGCGTCGTTCTTCGCCGGCGTGATCGTCATGTACGAGGGGATCGCGCAGATCAGCCCGATCTACGTACGCGTGTCGAAGACACTGGGCGCTACCGACGCCGAGATCTTCCGCAAGGTCATCGTGCCGCTCACGGTGCCGCATCTGCTGACGGCGCTGCGCGTCGCGCTCGGCGTCGCATGGGCGACGCTCGTCGCGTCGGAGCTCATTGCCGCGCAGCAGGGGCTCGGGGCGCTGATCCAGAACGCATCGTCGTTCTTCCAGCTCGACATCATCTACGTCGGCATCATCTGCATCGGTCTCATCGCGCTCGTGATGGATCTGGCGCTGCGCGCCGTCGCGCGAAGGCTCGTGGCGTGGCAGGAGCGGATCGCATGATGGGTTGGTTGAAGACGGCGATCGGGAGCGGCACGTGCTCGGAGTCCGTAAACGCCGTCGGCCTCCCCGGACCCCCTCGGCGAGCGCACGTCAACGTGTCGGCCTCCCGCCATCGCGCGGCGGCGTGCCCTTCGAGCCTTGGCTCGGCGTTGCCTCGCCCGCCGCGCTCGGGCGTCCTGCGGGTCCGACAAGACCCGTGAACTGAATGGCGGCGCGGGCCCGAATCGTCTTTGACCATGTGTCAATGGAATTTCCATCGAAGCGCGGGCGGCTGCGCGTCGTCGACGACGTCTCGTACACGATCGACGACGGCGACTTCGTCGCCGTCATCGGCCCGTCGGGGTGCGGCAAGACGACGATGATGAACATGGTCGCCGGTTTCATGCGGCCGACGCACGGGCGCGTGCTCCTCGACGGCAAGCCGATCGAAGGCCCGGGACCCGATCGCGGCGTCATCTTCCAGGAATACGGCGTCTTTCCGTGGCTCACCGTCAGGCAGAACATCGCGTTCGGATTGACGCTTGCCGCGAACCGCGCGGGCGCCGCCGAGTGCGACGAGATCTGCGCGCGCTACATGAAGCTGATGGGTCTCGCCGATTTCGCCGACGCGTGGCCCAAGATGCTGTCGGGCGGCATGCGACAACGGCTCGCGCTGGCGCGAGCCTACGCGGTGCGGCCGCAGTTCCTGCTGATGGACGAGCCGTTCGGCGCGCTCGACGCGCAGACGCGCACGGCGATGCAGGACCTGCTGCTGGAGGTCCTCGCGACCGAAGGCAAGACGGTGATGCTGATCACGCACTCGGTCGAGGAGGCGATCTACCTCGCGTCGCGGATCGTCGTGATGAGCGCGCGGCCGACGCGAATCCGCGAGGAAATCGCGGTGCCGTTCGCGTATCCGCGCTCGGACTCGCTGCACGAGGCGCGCGAGTTCAGCGAGCTCCGCGCGCACATCCGCGAGCTCGTGATGAAGGAATACGCGGCGCAGGCGCAACTGGGGTCGGAGACGACCTTGCAGGCGACGTGATTGCGTAACGGGATCGAAGACGAGCTCCGGGAGAGCGAAAGTCGTCTCCGCCCCCACTTCGGTTTTCTTTCAACGACAGGAGGAGAGGATGAGCATGAATCGCAGACAGTTCCTGCAGACGACGGCCACGGTGGGCATCGGCGCCGGCGTCGGTGTCCTCGGGGCGCCGGCCATCGCGCAAAGCCGAAGCAAGGTCAAGGTCGGCTACCTGCACACGCTCGCGGTCGACGGCCAGATCTGGACCGGCATCGACCGCGGCAATTTCGCGAAGCACGACGTCGAGCTCGATCTCGTGCAGTTCACCACCGGCCTCGAGCTGTTCCAGGCGATGATCGGCGGCAGCATCGAAATGCTCGTCACCGGCGCCGTGATCTCCAACTTCCCGGCGCGCGGGCAGGGCAGGATGTTTCTCGTCAACGACATCGAATTCGCGACCGCGCAGCTCTGGGTGCACGGCGACGAGGTCAAGAGCTTCGCCGATCTCAAGGGCAAGAAGATCTCGACGACGACGGGCACGACGGCGCACGTGTTTCTCGACACCGCGCTTCGCGCCAACAACATCGATCCGAAGGACGTGCAGGTCGTCAACCAGCGGATGTCCGAGGCGGTGACGTCCTTCATTTCCGGCGCCGTGCCGGCGGTCGCGCTGTGGGTGCCCTTCAACATTCCGGTCAAGGAAAAGGTGAAGGACGCGAAGATGCTCGTCGACGCGTCGAAGTTCTACCCGCAGGCGGCGATCGTCGGCGGCTGGGCCACGCGCGACGACTATTACGAGAAGAACCGGGGAACGTGCGCGAACATCGTGCGCGCATGGGCAGAGGCCAACGACTACATGATCGCGAACTCCGAGGCCGCGCTCGACGCGCTGCAGAAGAAGCACTACGAGCAGGTGCCGCTCACCGATCTCAAGGAGCAGTTCAAGGCGCAGAAGATGTTCACGTCGCACGACTGGCGCAAGCTCTACCAGGACGGCACCGTGACGAAGTGGCTGCAGCAGGTCACCGACTTCTTCGTGCGCTTCGGCGGCATCCAGAACCCGGTGCCGGCGTCGAAGTACTTCGATCCGAAGCTCTACCTCGACACGATCAAGGCCTGAGGCAGTGCGAAAGATGGCGGAGGCGGCAGGCGCCTACGATTACGTCATCGTCGGCGCCGGCTCGGCCGGCTGCGTGGTCGCGAACCGGTTGTCGGCCGATGCGCAGACGCGTGTCCTGCTGCTCGAAGCCGGCGGCGCCGATCGCAACTTCTGGCTGCATCTGCCGGTCGGCTACTTCCGCACCATCTACGACACGCGTTTCTCGCGGCTCTTCGATACCGTTCCTTCCGAAGGCACCGCCGGCCGCAACATCGTGTGGCCGCGCGGGCGCGTGATCGGCGGCTCGTCGTCGATCAACGGCCTGATCTTCATTCGCGGCCAGCACGAGGACTTCGACGACTGGGCAACCCAAGGCGCACACGGGTGGCGCTACATCGACGTGCTGCCCGACTTCAGGCGCATCGAGCGCTACGCAGGCGGCGCGGGCGCCTATCACGGCACGTCGGGCGAGCTCGGCGTCTCGAACCTGCGCAACGACCACCCGTACTGCAACGCGTGGGTCGAGGCGGGCGTCGAGCTCGGGCTGCCGCGCAATCCCGATTTCAACGGCGCGACGACGTACGGCGTCGGGTCGTACCAGCTGAGCATCGATCGCGGATGGCGACAAAGCGCGGCGGTCGCGTTCCTGCGTCCGGTCAGCGGCCGGCCGAACCTGACGATCGTGCCGGGCTCGCTGGTGACGCGCGTGCTGTTCGAGGGATCGCGGGCCGTCGGCGTCGAATGGCAGCGCGACGGTGCTCTCGCGAGCGCGCGCGCGGCGCGCGAGGTCGTTCTGTGCGCAGGCACGATCCAATCGCCGCAGCTGCTGCAGCTTTCGGGGATCGGTCCACCCGACCTGCTGCGCGCGCTCGGCATCCGCGTCGTCGCCGCGCTGCGCGGCGTCGGCGAAAACCTGCAGGATCATTACCAGGCGCGCACGATCGTCAGGCTGCGCAAGCGCGTGTCGCTGAACGACCACGTGCGCAATCCGCTGAAGCTCGCCGGCATGGGCGCCGAGTGGCTGTTCCGCCGTTCGGGACCGCTGACCGTGGGCGCCGGTCAGGTCGGCGGCGCCGCGTGCACCGAGCATGCGATCGGCAACCGCCCCGACGTGCAGTTCAACGTGATGCCGCTTTCCGTCGACAAGCCGGGCGATCCGCTGCATCCGTATTCCGGCTTCACGGCCGCCGTATGGCAATGCCATCCGGCATCGCGCGGCAAGCTTGCGATCCGCTCGACCAATCCTGCCTGCGCGCCCATCATCGAGCCGCGCTATCTCGCCGAAGAGGCCGATCGCAAAACGCTCGTCGCCGGCATCAGGATGCTGCGCGAGATCTACCGGCAGCCGTCGTTTAGCGACCTCTTCGACGCCGAGATGCTGCCGGGTCCGGACGCGACGGACGATGCGGCGCTGCTCGATTTCTCGCGCAACGCCGGCGGCACCGTCTTCCATTGCGTCGGGACGTGCCGGATGGGCGATGCGAACGACGACGACGCAGTCGTCGATCCGCAGCTTCGCGTGCGCGGCGTCGAGGGATTGCGCGTCGTCGACGCCTCGGTCATGCCGAAGGTCACGTCGGCCAACACGAACGCGGCGTCGCTGATGATCGGCGAGCACGGCGCAAGGATGATGCTGAACGGCACCAAACCGAAGTAGAAACCAAACGAGGGTAAAAAACGACTTATCGCGCGCGGTGGATTTTCACCGCGCGTTTCAATAAGTCGTCTCTGACCCTACTTTTGGGCGACGTCGACGTAGATCCAGTCCGCGAGCAGCACCGGGTGCGCCTTGTAACCGATCACGCGCGCATGCACGAGCGAGTTCTGGTACGGCGCGGTGCCGAGCCGCCACGGCGTGTCGGCCTCGAACTGCCGCGCCATCTGCTCGTAGAGACGATCGCGTGCGGGCGAGTCGGGCATCAGCCGCGACTGCTCGTAGAGCGCGTCGTACGTCGGCGACTTGTAGCAGGCGACGTTGCTCTGGCCGACGTTGCCGCCGTACAGGAGCTGCATGAAATTGTCGCCGTCCGGGTAATCGGCGATCCAGCCGTAGCTCCAGAGCTGGTGGTGGCAGGCGATCGCCTCGCGGATCTGGTCGCTGAACTTGCCCTTGTCGATCACGAGCCGGATGCGAAGCGCGTCCATCGCCTGCTGCCACAGCTCGTCGAACTCCCGCGCCAGCGCGTCCGTCTGGCTCGCGTAATGAAGAACGAGAGGCTTGCCGTCCGGCAGCCGGCGATAGCCGTCGGGCCCCTTGCGATAGCCGAAGTGATCGAGCAGCGCGTTGGCCGCGCGCCGATCGTGCTTGAGCGTGGGGCGGTAGTGCGGATCGTAGCCGGCGACGCCGGGCGGGATCGGCGTCGCCAGCGCCTGCGCCTGTCCCTTGCGGATCACGTCGACCTCGGCGTCGATGTCGTACGCCATCGTGATCGCGCGCCGCAGTGCGATCTTGTCGTTCGCAAGACCTCCGACCACCGGATCGCGCATGTTGAACGCCGTGTAATTGATCGCCGGCAGCAGGATCCGCGACAGGTAGACGCCCTGCTTCGCCAGATCGGGGGCGAGCTTGCCGTGCGGCAGCGCGACCGGCGCGAATGTCGCCGGGACGTTGAGAATGTCGAGCTCGCCGCGCTGGAAGGCGAGCCACGCCGACTGCGGCTCCTCCATCACGCTGATCTCGATGCGTCCGACCTGCGGCATCTTTACGCCGCGCATGCGCGCCGCGATCGCCTTGTCGGCCGGATCGTCGCCGGGCTCGAAGTCCCAGGTGAACCCGCGAAAGCCCGGGTTCGCCTCGAGCACGATCTTCGAGGCGCGAACCCATTCCTTCAGCATGTACGGACCGGTGCCGACCGGATGGGCCGCGACGTTGCTCGGATAGGCGTCGACGACCTCGCGCGCGACCGCCGACAGCGCCGGCAGCGCGAGCACCTGTCCAAACGTGTAGTCGCTGTGCGTCAGCGTGATGCGCAGCGTGTAGCGGTCGGGCGTCTCGAGGCCCGTGACGCGAGCGCCGTAATCGAAGCGGCCGCCGTTCTCCTTCGCCTTCGCGACGAGCGCGTCGAGTCCGGCGATCTTGCCCGCGACGTAGAACGCGTTCGGTGACCGATTCGCGGGATCGACGAGTCGCTCGATCGCGTAGACGTAGTCTGCGGCGGTGAGCTCGCGGCGCCTGCCCTTGAACGCCGGGTCGCTCGCGAAGTAAATGCCCTTCTTGAGCTTGAACGTGTAGCGCTTGCCGTCGTCGCTCACGTCCGGCAGCGTCTGCGCCGCGAGCGGCGCGAGCTTCACCGGACGCGCGAGATAGTCGAACGTCAAAAGCGGCTCCATGATCGCCGCGATGACGGCGCCGGAGTAGACCTCGCTCGCCTGCGCCGGATCGAACCCGGTCTCGGCGCGGATCAGCGCGACGTGCAGCACCTTCGCCGGGTCCGCAGCGAAAAGCGGCGACGCGAAGGCGGCGAGCGTCGCCGCCAGCATCCAGAGCGCCGCGCGTTTTCGAATCGCCTTCATCCCGGCGACGCTACTGGCCGGCGCAGCGCGCGTCAAGCGACGACGACCGTTTTGACGTTCACGAACTCGCGGATCCCGAAGCTCGCGAGCTCCCGGCCATAACCGCTGTCCTTGATGCCGCCGAACGGCAGCCGCGGATCCGAGCGCACTGCGTCGTTCACGAACACGCAGCCGCTCTCGATCAGGTCGGCCGCGATCCGCTCGCCGCGCGCGACGTCGCGCGTGATCACGCCGCCGCCCAGGCCGAACGCCGATGCGTTCGCCAGCATCACCGCCTGCGCTTCGTCGCGCACCGGAACGATCGCCGCCACGGGACCGAATAGCTCCTCGTCGAACGCCGGCATGCCGGGATGCACGCCGGTCAGCACCGACGGCGGATAGAAAGCCCCGGGACCGTCGGGAATCGCGCCGCCGAGGAGGCAGCGCGCGCCGTTCGCGCGGCTCGCATCGACCTGCCGTTGCAGCGTATCGCGCAGATCGCGGCGCGCCTGCGGCCCGATCTGCGTCGACTCGTCCTGCGGATCGCCCATCTTCGCGGCCGCCATCCGCGCGACGAAGCGCCGCTCGAAGTCGGCGCGGACGGCTTCGACGACGATGAACCGTTTGCCGGCGATGCAGCTCTGCCCCGAATTGACGAGTCTCGCCTTCGTGCAGACCTCGGCGGCGACGTCGAGGTCGGCGTCCTCGAGGATCAGATACGGGTCGCTGCCGCCGAGCTCGAGCACGGTCTTCTTGAGAAGCTGCCCTGCCTTCGCTGCGACCGCGCTTCCCGCCGGTCCGCTGCCGGTCAGCGTGACGGCACGCACGCGCGAGTGCTCGATGACCGCGTCGACGGCCTTGCTGCCAATCATCAGCGTACGGAACAGGTTCTTGGGAAATCCCGCACGCTCGAACACCCGCTCGATCGCGAGCGCGCAGCCGGGAACGTTCGACGCGTGCTTCAGGACGGCCGCGTTGCCGGCCATGAGGCCGGGCGCCGCGAAGCGGAACACCTGCCAGAACGGGAAGTTCCACGGCATGACGGCGAGCACGACGCCGAGCGGATTGAACGCGACGAAGCTCGCGCGCGCCTCGGTGGCGACGGTTTCGCGAGCGAGAAACTTCTCCGCGTTGTCGGCGAAGTAGTCGCAGACGCTCGCGCACTTGTTCGCCTCCGCAACGCCGTCGCGGACGGGCTTGCCCATCTCGCGGGCCATGAGCTGCGCGAGATCGCGGGCGTCGCGGCGCAGGATTTCGGCCGCCCGGCGCATCGGCGCCGCGCGCTCGGCATACGACGCGTGGCGCCAGCCGGTGAACGCCGCGTGCGTCGCCTCGATGATGCCCGCGACGTCCTGCGGCGCCATTTCGTCGTACGTGCCGACGACGTCGCCGCTCGCCGGATTGATCGCCTGGATCGACATGATCGCCTCGCTCGAATTTGACGGGAATCGGTTTGGACCGCCGCGTCGCGGCGAAAAGTCCACGGCACAATAGCCCGATGCCCCGCAATTATTCGATGGGCGCCAGGTCGCCGAAAGCGCAGGCGGACGCCCGCCCGAAGCCCGGCGCCGCCGACCGCGTTCCGCATGCCGAGCGCCGGTCGCTGCGCGAGCGGATGAGCGGACTGCGCAACATCCCGCCGTTCCTCGCGCTCGTCTGGCGCACGAGCCCCACGATGATGATCGGCGAGGCGCTGCTGCGCCTCGTGCGCGCGCTGCTGCCGGTCGCGACGCTCTACGTCGGCAAGCTGATCATCGACGAGGTCGTGCTGCTTTCGAAGTCGCCGCTTCCGGGCGGCGACCTGCGCGAATGGCTCGCGAGCGGCGTGCTCGACCGCATCGCGTGGCTGCTCGCGCTCGAGTTCGGCGTCGCGGTCCTCTCCGACCTGCTCGGGCGCTCGGTCTCGCTGCTCGATTCGCTGCTGTCCGAGAAGTTCGGCAACGAGACGAGCCTGCGGCTGATGGCGCACGCGGCGACGCTCGACCTCGAGGATTTCGAGGACAGCGAGCTTCAGGACAGCCTCGAGCGCGCGCGCAGGCAGGCGGCCGGCCGGATGTCGCTGCTCGGCCAGCTCTTCGGGCAGGCGCAGGACGTCGTCACGATCATGAGCTTCGGCGCCGGGCTTTTCGTTTATGCGCCGTGGCTCATCGTGTTGATGGCGATCGCGCTCGTGCCGGCGTTCATCGGCGAGGCGCATTTCAACGCGCAGACCTACTCGCTCAATTACGCGCGCACGCCCGAACGGCGCGAGCTCGACTACGTCCGGCGCATCGGCGCGAGCGTCGAGACGGCGAAGGAAGTGAAGATCTTCGGGCTGAACGCGTTCCTGATCGACCGCTATCGCGCGCTTTCTGCGAGCTTCTACGACGCCAATCGCGCGCTCGCGCTGTGCCGCGCGAGCCTCGGCAGCTTCCTGACGGCGCTCGGCACGATCGCGTACTACGTCGCCTACGCGTACATCGTCTGGCGCACGCTGCAAGGCGCGTTCACGATCGGCGACCTCACGTTCCTGGCCGGATCGTTCCGCCGGCTGCGAAACCTCCTCGAGGACCTGCTGATGGGCTTCTCGCAGGTCGCGGGCCAGGCGCTCTACCTCGACGATCTCTTCTCCTTCTTCGAGATCCGGCCGGAGATCGTCTCGCCGCCGAACCCGGTCGCATTTCCCGTGCCGATCCGCGAGGGTTTCGCGTTCGACGACGTCGGGTTCCGCTACCCTGGCGCCGAGCGCTGGGCGGTCCGGCACCTGAACTTCACGCTGCACGCGCGCGAGGTGCTCGCGCTCGTCGGCGAGAACGGCGCCGGCAAGACGACCATCGTGAAGCTGCTCGCGCGGCTCTACGATCCCGACGAAGGCCGCGTCCTGCTCGACGGCCGCGACCTGCGCGACTACGACCTCGCCGAGCTGCGGTCGAACGTCGGCGTCATCTTCCAGGACTTCGTCCGCTATCACCTGAGCGCCGCCGACAACATCGCCGTCGGCCGCATCGAGGCGCGCGACGACCACGCGCGGATCGTCGACGCCGCGCATCGCAGTCTCGCCGACGAAGTCGTCGCGAAACTGCCCGAGCGCTACGAGCAGGTGATCGGCAAGCTCTTTCGCGGCGGCATCGACCTCTCCGGCGGCGAATGGCAGAAGATCGCCATCGCGCGGGCCTACATGCGCGACGCGTCGGTGCTGATCCTCGACGAGCCGACGGCCGCGCTGGACGCGCGCTCGGAGTACGAGGTGTTCAGGCGTTTCAAGGAGCTCGCGCGCGACAAGACGGCCGTGCTGATCTCGCACCGCTTCTCGAGCGTGCGGATGGCCGATCGGATCGTCGTGCTCGCCGAGGGCACGATCGAGGCGATCGGCACGCACGAGGAGCTGTTGCTCTCGAGCGGCCGCTACGCGGAGCTCTTCGAGCTGCAGGCCGCAGGCTACCGTTGACGCGAACGCCGTGAAGAGCCGACCGAAAATCCGGATGCGGTAGCATCGATGGACCCCGTTTCGTGCCGAAAGAGGAATCGCCGATGGCGATCGCGTATCTGAAGAAGGCCATCAAGACGCCGGAGACCGAGGCCGGCGCGGCGAGCAAGGTCGCCGGCGAGATGCTCGCCGACATCGAGGCGCGCGGCGAAGCCGCCGTACGCGAGTACGCGGCGAGGCTCGACGGCTGGACCGGCGACATCGTCGTATCGGCCGACGAAATCGAACGCCGCACGCACGGCGTGCCGGCGCCGGTCCGGCGTGACATCGAGTTCGCGACCGAGCGCGTGCGCCGCTTCGCCGACGCGCAGCGTGAGTCGATCCATGAGTTCACCGTCGAGATCGAACCCGGCCTCGTCGCGGGTCAGCGCCTCGTGCCGGTGAACGTCGCCGGCTGCTACGTGCCGACTGGCCGCTATGCGCACATCGCATCGGCGTACATGAGCATCGCAACGGCGAAGGCGGCCGGCGTGCCGACCGTGGTCGCCTGCTCGACGCCGTACCAGCAACAGGGCATTCACCCCGAAGTGCTGTATGCGATGAAGGTCGCCGGCGCAGACGTCGTGATGACGCTCGGCGGCGTGCAGGCGATCGGCGCGATGGCTTACGGGCTCTTCACCGGCAAGCCGGCCGACATCGTCGTGGGCCCCGGGAACAAGTACGTCGCCGAGGCGAAGCGGATGCTGTCCGGCAAGGTCGGCATCGACGTCTTCGCCGGTCCCTCGGAAGTGGCGGTCATCGCCGACGAGAGCGCCGATCCGGCGATCGTCGCATCGGATCTCGTCGGACAGGCCGAGCACGGGCACGAGTCGCCGGCATGGCTCTTCACGACGTCACGCGAGCTGGCCGAGCAGGTCATCGAGCGCGTGCCCGCGCTGATCGGGCGGCTGCCGCCGACTGCGCGCGACGCGGCGGGCGCCGCGTGGCGTGACTACGGCGAGGTCGTCGTGTGCGACACCCGCGACGAAGCCGTGTCGATCGCCGATCGTCATGCGCCCGAGCACCTCGAAGTGCATGCGCGCGACCTCGACTGGTGGCTCGCGCGGCTCACCTGCTACGGGTCGCTGTTCCTCGGCGAAGAGACGACGGTCGCATTCGGCGACAAGGCGTCGGGTCCGAACCACATCCTGCCGACCAAAGGCGCGGCGCGCTATTCGGCGGGACTGTCCGTGCACAAGTTCATGAAGCCGCTCACGTGGCAGCGGATGACACGCGACGCGGCGAAGGGCATCGCGCAGGTGACCGCGCGGATCTCGCGGCTCGAGGGGATGGAAGCGCACGCGCGCACCGCCGACGATCGGCTCGGCAAATACTTTCCAGCCGAGCGCTTCGACAAGGGCGCGCCGGTGACGAGCTGACCGATGAGCCTGTTCGACCTGTTTACGCTCGAGGGGCGCGTCGCGCTCGTCACCGGCGCGAGTTCCGGAATCGGTCGCGCGATCGCGACGACGTTCGCCGAAGCGGGCGCGCGCGTCGTGCTCGTCGCGCGGCGCGAGACCGAGCTCGAGGCGGCGCGGGTGGACATCGCCCGATCGGGTCGCGAAGCGGCCGTCCTCGCATGCGATCTGGTCGACCGCGCCGCGCTGTTCCGCTGCGCGGAGGCTGCGGCCGGTCCGTTCGGCGCGCCGGACATCGTCGTCAACTGCGCCGGCATCAACATCCGCAAGCCGATGCTCGACCTGACCGCCGACGACTGGGACCGCACGATGCGGCTCAACCTCGACGCGCCGTTCTTCCTGTCGCAGCGCCTCGTTCCGGCGATGATCGCGCGGGGATGGGGGCGCATCGTCAACATCGCGTCGCTGCAGTCGGTGCGCGCCTTCGCCAACAGCGGCGCGTACGGAGCGTCGAAGGGCGGCGTCGCGCAACTCACGCGTGCGCAAGCCGAGGCGTGGTCGCGCCACGGCGTCAACGCGAACGCGATCGCGCCCGGGTTCTTCGCGACGCCGCTGACCGCGGCGGTCGCATCGGACCCCGCGAAGTGGCAGGCGAACGCCGCGCGAACGTTCATCGGCCGCAACGGCGAGATGCCCGACCTGGCCGGCACCGCGCTTTACCTCGCGAGCCGCGCCTCCGATTACGTGACCGGGCAGACGATCTTCGTCGACGGAGGCTTTTCCGCCGGATGAGACCAAGCGAACCGATCGTCCGTCCCGCCCGAAGCATTGAACGATGAAGGCGCTCGTCTACACCGCTCCGAACGAGGTCGTCTACCGCGACGAGCCCGATGCCGCGCATGCGCCCGGCGAGGTGCTGATCCGCGTCGAGGCGGTCGGCATCTGCGGATCCGACATGCACGCCTACCATGGCCACGACCCGCGTCGAAAACCGCCGCTGATCCTTGGCCACGAGCTTGCGGGCACGATCGTCGAAGGGCCGGGCGCCGGCCAGCGCGTGACCGTCAACCCGCTCATCACGTGCGGCGCCTGCGACTATTGTCGTCAGGGCCGCGACAATCTGTGCGCGAATCGCACGATGATCGGCATGACGCGCCCCGGCGGCTTCGCCGAATTCGTCTCCACGGCCGCGGCGAGCGTCATCGACGTTCCGCCCGGCATGGACGCCCGTCAGGCGGCGCTGACGGAACCTGCCGCCACCGCGCTGCACGCGATCCATCTCGCCGCGCGCGCGCTCGTGCGTCCGCTCGCCGAAGGATGCGTGCTCATTCTCGGCGGTGGCGCGATCGGGATGCTGGCGACGCTGCTCCTCGCGCATCGGGGTGTGCGCGACATCAGCGTCGGGGAAGTCAATGCGTTGCGGCGCCGCTCGCTCGCCGATGCGACGCACGCCCGCGTCTACGATCCATCCACCATGTCGCCCGACGCGAATGCGTTCGACCTCGTCGTCGACGCCGTGGGTGGGGCCGCGACGCGCACCGCCGCGATCGCCGCGGTGAAGCCGGGCGGCGTCGTGATGCACATCGGACTCGCCGACCGGGCGAGCGAGATCGACATGCGGAAGCTCACGCTCGCCGAGATCACGCTGATCGGCACGTATACGTATACGACCGCAGACCTTCGCGCCGCGGTGCGCGCGCTGCACGACGGCGCGTTCGGCGACCTCACGTGGGTCGAGGAGCGCAGGCTCGCGGACGGTGCCGCCGCGTTTCGCGACCTGCACGAAGGCCGCGCCGGCGCGGCGAAGATCGTCCTTCGACCATGAACCGTCACCCCACGCGACTGACATGAGCGACATCGTCTTCCGCGACGTGACCCGCGTCTTCCCGCGCGACGGCACCGACTTCCTCACGCTCGACCACGTTTCGTTCGACGTGCGCGATCGCGAGTTCGTCGCGCTCGTCGGACCGTCGGGATGCGGCAAGACGACGTGCCTGCGCATGGCGGCGGGACTCGAGTTTCCGACGTCGGGAACGGTGACGGTCGGCGGCGCACCGGTCACGCATCCGGGACCCGATCGCGCGGTCGTCTTCCAGCAGTTCGCGCTGTTCCCGTGGAAGAACGTCTACGAGAACATCGACTTCGGCCTGCGCAGCAAGGGCATGCCCGAGTCGATGCGTCGCGAGCGTATCGCGCGCCAGGTCGAGCTGATGGGCCTCCAGGGTTACGAATCCGCGTATCCTCACCAGCTTTCGGGCGGCATGCAGCAGCGCGTCGCGATCGCGCGAAGCTACGTACTCGATCCCGACGTGCTGCTGATGGACGAGCCGTTCGGCGCGCTCGACGCACAGACCCGTGTCGTGATGCAGGAGGAGTTGATCAAGCTCGCGCGCGTCAACCCGCGCACCGTGCTGTTCATCACGCATGCGGTCGACGAGGCCGTGTTCCTCGCCGATCGCGTCGCGGTGATGACGCGACGCCCGGGGAGGATCCGCGAAATCGTCGACGTCGCCCCGGTGCGCAAGGCGGAGCAGTGGGATCGCTTCGAGCGCACCGAGGAGTTGATGGACCAGGAGTCGTTCGTGCATTTGCGTACGCGGATCTGGCGAATGCTGCGCGAGCAGCAGGCCACGGAAGCGGCGCTCGCAACTTAGGGCCGTTCAGGCCCTTGACAAAAGGAGGATCGAATGATCAGGGAATCATTGTCGTTCGCGCTTGCGGCCGGCATCGCGCTCGGCGCGGCCATGCCGGGCGCGCAGGCGCAGCAGCCACTGACAGAAATCAAGATCAGCTACCAGCCGGCCGTGTACTGGGCACTGCCGTTCTACGCAGCCGAGCAGAAGGGCTGGTACGCGGACCTTGGATTGAAGCCGGTGTTCAGCATGTTTCCCGCGGGCGTGCCGCAGATCGCGGCGTCGGCGTCGCAATCGTGGGACGTCGGCGCGCTCGGCTCGGTCCCGGCGGTGCTCGGCGCGGCGCGCTACAACCTCGTCACGATCGGCATCAGCAACGACGAATCGGACGGAAACGGGATCGTCGCCACCGGCAAGAGCGCACCGGGCTTCGAGAAGAATCCGTCGTTAGTCAAGGGCCAGACGATCGTCCTCACGGCGAACTCGACCGGCGACTACGCGGTGCAGTCGTGCCTCGCGAAGTGGGGCCTCAAGAAGACCGACGTGACGATCAAGAGCATGGGTCAGGCGGAGATCATGTCGGCGATGTCGAGCGGCAACGCCGAGCTCGGCGGACTGTGGGCGCCGAACACGTACACGATGGAGGAGAAGACCGGCGCGAAGCAGATCTGCTCTGGCAAGGACGCCGGCGCCGCGGTTCCCGGCGCGATCGTGGCGCGTGCCGGCTACGCGAAGGAGCATCCGGAGAACGTCGCGAAATTCCTCGCCGTATACCTCCGCGGATGGAAATGGCTGAACGCGCATCAGCCGGAAGCGATCGCGATGATGAAGAAGTTCTACGAGCAGGGCGGCGTGACGATCAGCGAGGCGTCGATGAAGAAGGAGTTCTCGACGCGTCCGACCTACGATCTCGCGGGCCAGCTTCGGATCATGAATCGGGCCTCCGGCAAGTCGGAGGTCGACGACTGGTTCACGAAGATCGGCGCGTTCATGCAGGGGAACGGGACGTTCCCGAAGGCGCCCGAGGCGAGCGCCTTCATCGACGACAAGTACATGAAGATGGTCGAGGCCGATCCGAAGCTCAAGGCGTACGCGAACAAGGTCGACTGAAGGACGCATGACCCGCGCATCGGGCACGGCATCAGCGCGCGTTCCCATCGCAACCCTCTCCCCGCCCGGGAGAGGGCGGCGCACGGCGCGTGCGGCGGCTGCGAGACTTTGGATCGGCGTCGCGACGTTCGGCGTGCTGTTCGTCGCGTGGTATGCGCTGACGACGCTCACGCACACGATCAGTCCCGGTCGCTTTCCGGCGCCGGCCGAGGTGTGGGACGCGCTCGTGCAGATCAACGTCGCCGGCTACGCCGATGCGCGGCTGTGGCAGCACGTCCTGCATAGCGTCAAGCTCGTGCTGCTCGGGTTTTTCGCCGCGATCCTCGTCGGCGTTCCGCTCGGTCTCGCAATGGGCGCGAGCCGCGCATTCGAGGCATTCATCAATCCGCCGTTCCTGCTTCTGCGGCCGATTCCCCCGCTCGCCTGGATTCCGCTCGCGATCGTCTGGCTCGGACTCGGCGACGCGGCGAAGGTGCTGATCATCTGGTTCGCGGCGTTCGTGCCGGCGGTGATCAACAGCTACAGCGGCGTGCGGGCGATCGAGCCGCACCTCGTCGAAGCCGCGCGCATGCTCGGCGTGCCGAGAAGGCTTTTCGTGCGCGAAGTGCTGATCCCCGGCGCGATGCCGATGATCTTCACCGGCTTGCGCCTTTCGCTGCAGGCGTGCTGGACGACGCTCGTCGCCGGCGAGCTGATCGGCGCGATCGCGGGGCTCGGACACGTGCTCTACCAGGCGTCGCTCGACATCTTCCCGGCGATGATCGTCGTCGGCATGGCGTCGGTCGCGATCACCGCGGCCGTCATGACGGTCGCGCTGGACTTCGTCGAACGGCGAGCGATGCCATGGCGACAATTGCGATAGCGGCGCGACGCGCGCCGCGCGAGCTCCCGTTGTCGCGCTTCGCCGCGCTGTCCGTCGGCGGCCTCGTCGCGTTCTTCGGGATCTGGTGGCTGCTCGCCGCCAGCGGCTTCGTCCCGGCGCAGTTTCTGCCGACGCCACTCGCGGTCGCGGAACAGTTCGTGGCGCTTACACGGACGCCCTTCGTCGGCTACACGCTGCAACAGCACCTCGCGTCGAGCTTCGGCCGCTTCGCGCTGGGCTTCGGCCTCGCGGCGGCGATCGGCATTCCGCTCGGACTCGCGATGGGCTGGTTCCGCGTGCTCGACGCGATCGTCTCGCCGCTCTTCGACGCGCTGCGCTTCGTCGCGCCGATCGCCTGGGTTCCGTTCGCGGCGCTGTGGTTCGGGACCGGCATCGGCGGACCGGTGCTCGTCATCTTCAGCGGCGCGTTTCCTCCGTGTGTCATCAACGCGTATCGCGGCGCCAAGTACGTCGAGCCGCGTCTGATCGAGGCGGCGCAGACGCTCGGCGCGAGCCACGCGCGGATGATCGCCGAAGTGCTCCTGCCGGCGTCGGTGCCGTCGATCGTGGCGGGACTGCGCATCGGCGCGGGCCTCGGATGGCAATCGCTGGTCGGCGCCGAGCTGATCGTCGCGTCGAGCGGCATCGGCTACCTGCTCGTCAAGGGGCAGTCGAACATCAGCACCGCGATCGTCATGAGCGGCATGATTGCGATCGGCATCGTGGGCTTCGTCATCGACGTGCTGCTGCGGATGCTCGAGCGTCGCATCAATCGGCGACGCGGTCGCTGACCGCAAGCTCCGAACGTAGGCGCCCGCGTACGACGGCGACCCGCCGTGACGACGGCCCGGTTACGGAATCCCGAGCGCGGAAGCCGGACGTCAGGCGGTCAACGCTCGGCCCGAGCGGCGAGCCAGGTTGCGCAGTTGCGCCGCCTGGCGCATCCATCCACGTGGGACGGGCGGGCGCATCAACGCACGCGCCGCGAGCCAGCCACCGAGTGCGAGCACTCCGGTAAACGCGAGCGTCGCCGCCGGATACGAGCGAACCGTATTGAGCGCGATCGCGCCGGTGTGCGGCGCAGCCAGTTCCATTCGGCGCCGCGTCATCTGCGCGCCCAGATCGGCGAGCCGGTCTTCCCCCAGCACGCGCTCGGCGTCGGGCAGAAGCTTCGTTTCCTCGTCCGCGACGTGGCGGATCACGTCGCGCATCAGCGACATTACCGTCGCGTCATAGCTGCGATCCTCGGGCCGCAACTGGTGCAACTCGTCGATCAGCCGCTTCATCTCGGCGTGCTCGGGGATGCTCCTGTCGACGAGATCGGGGTCGACGCTGCGCATCGCCGGGTAGAAGATCTCTTCCTCGAGCGCTGCATGGATCGTGAGCGCCAGCGACAGCGTCTCGACGATCGCGCGCTTGCGGCTCGGCGACGTGTCGATGTGGTACCGGTGAAACGTCATCAGCGCGTGCGTGTGATCCATGCGGATCTGGGTGATCGCACCGGGTGAGAATCGATTCATCATCTGGTTCATGCGCGTCTCCGTTGGTGGCGAAGTGGGTTGCCGCCCGCTCAGGTTGTCGGCCGATGGCCGTAGATATCGCCGCCGCCGCTCGCATGCCAGAGCGCGCCGGCCGGGTCGCGTGACGGCAGCTGATCGTATTGCTGGCGACTGGCCTGCTTGGCCGCAATTTTCTCGCCGAGCGCCGGCGCGATCTTCGCGAGCGTGGTGCTGACCTTCGACATCACGCCGACCTTGACGTCGCGCGTCGGTTCGGTCGCGGCGGTCAGGATCGCGTGCGCGACGCGGTGCGGATCGATCTGCGGCGTCGGCAATTTCGGCTCCTTGTCCATGTAGTTGCGCGCGTGCTGCGGATACGGCGTGTTGACGGCCGTGGGCTGGATCAGCGTGATCGCGACCGGCGCGTCGTCCAGACCGTTCGCCTCGATGCGCAGCGCATCGGTGAATCCCTTGACCGCGTGCTTCGACGCCGAGTACATCCCCTGAAGCGGGAGGACTGCGTCGGAGACCTCGCTGCCGAGGTTGATCAACGCGCCACCGTTTCGCTTGAGGTGCGGCAGCGCCGCAAGCGAGCCGTAGACGACGCCCCAGAAATTCGTGTCGAACAGCCGCCGGCTGTCGGCGTCGTTCACCTCGTCGAGGCGGCCGTAGATCGCGACGCCGGCGTCGTTCACCCACGTGTCGATGCGGCCAAAGCGGTCGACGGCGGCATCGGCGACGCGCCGGACGTCGTCCTTGCGTCCCACGTCGGCGACGACGTAGATCGCCTCGCCGCCCTCTTCGTTGATCGAATCGACAATCTCCGCGAGACGCGCTTCGCTGCGGGCGGCGAGCACGAGCCTGGCGCCCGCCTGCGCGGCGTCCTGTGCGGTCGCAAGTCCGATGCCGCTCGAGGCGCCGGTGATCACGATGACTTGTTCGTCGAGAGGCTTGAGCTTCATTTCCATGCGCGCTCCGGCGTTTCCGTGCTCCGACGTTTCGGCGTTCGACGGTCGCCGCTTCATGAAACACGGCACGCGTTCGTACGATGCGTGATTCGCGACAAAGTTGCGCGCCGATCGGCACGAACGTTGCGGTTCGCGCGACCGCGAAACTCGGTGTTTTCCGGGTGGTCCGACCCGTTGGCACGGTGGCGTCGCGCCCGGCAGGGATATGTTGCGCTTCGTGCCTTCACGTTGACAGCAGCCAGTGCGGAAGGAGCCACGACATGGCAACGACACAGACGGGAACCACCGGCACGACGACCGGATCGCGCGGCACTCAGAGCACGATGGGCACCACGCCCGACACGACGTACAACCTGATCAGCGTGATGTACCACACGCTGCAGGGATGCCAGGCTTACGAGCAATACGCGCAGGATGCGGAGCAGGCGGGGCAGCAGGAGATCGCGCAGTTCTTCCGTGACACCGGTCGCGAGTTCGAGCGGTGCGCGCAGCGCGGCCAGAAGCTCCTCGCGCAGTGCCTGCAACAGGGGCAAGGCGGACGCAGCGGCCAGCTTCACTCACAAATGGGCACGTCGTCGGGACAGCAAAGCCAGTCGGGAAGCGCATCGAGTGGGCAGCATGGCCAGATGAGCGGCAAACGCGGGCAGCAGGGTGGCTTCCAGGATCGGAACAGCAATTTCGGCAACAGCGGCAGCACGAACACGGGTAGCGGCGGCAGCAGCCGTCGATGAGAGCCCGACGACATCGCGCACGAAGGGGCGGACATTCCGCCCCTTTTTTCATGTGCCTTCCGAGGCCGCGAACTCGGTCGATAGAATTGCGATGACATGCCGATCGCTTACCGACTGTTTCGACCGAGCCGCCTTATCGCCGGCCGCCGCCGCACGACGCTTTGCGTCGCGATCGTTGCAGCAATGCTCGTGCATGAACCCGCACTCGCCCGTACTGTCACGCCGCGCGGCGAGCTCACGCCGGACGAGCGCGTCACGATCGACGTCTTCGAGCGCTCCAAGCGCTCGGTCGTCTACATCTCGACTTCCGAGCGCGTGCGCGACCCGTGGACGCGCAACGTGCGCAGCATCCCGCGCGGCACGGGCTCGGGCTTCGTCTGGGATGATCGCGGCAACGTCGTCACGAATTTCCACGTGATCGAGGGCGCGTCGGCGGCGCGCGTACGACTGAACGATGGCCGCGATTACCCGGCGAAGCTGGTCGGAGCCAACGCATCGCACGATCTCGCGGTGCTTCACATCGACGTGCCGTCGAATCGCCCGCCGCCGTTGCCGATCGGCAGCAGCCACGACCTGCGCGTCGGGCAGCGCGTGTTCGCGATCGGCAATCCTTTCGGCCTCGACTGGACGCTGACGACGGGCATCGTGTCGGCACTCGACCGCGCGCTCGACGGCGATGACGGGCACACGATCGAGCATCTGATCCAGACCGACGCGGCAATCAATCCCGGCAATTCCGGCGGTCCGCTGCTCGACAGCGCCGGACGCGTGATCGGCATGAACACCGCCATCTACAGCCCGAGCGGCGCGTCCGCCGGCATCGGGTTCGCCGTGCCGATCGACACGATCGACCGTGTCGCGACGGCGCTGATCGCCTATGGAAAATATGCGTCACCCTCGCTTGGAATCGAGACGGACGACGACGTCAACGACACGCTTGCCGAGCGGCTGGGCGTGCAGGGCGTTTTCGTGCTGAAGGTGAACCCTGGCGGACCGGCGGCGCACGCAGGCTTGCGCGGCGTGCGGCGCGAGGGTGGCTACATCGTTCCAGGCGACGTGATCGAGTCGATCGGCGGCAAGCCGGTGACGAGCGTTGCGCGTCTCGAGGCGCGTCTCGACGATTTTCGCGCCGGCGATCGCGTGCGGCTCGGCATTCTCCGCGATGGCAAGCGGATCAGCGTCGACACCACCCTCGCCGCCGGACGCTGATGCGCAAAGCGTAGAATCGGTTGGCTTGGCGCGCTCGCGTGCAAGTCCCCGGAGGTTTGCGATGAAGGCTGCATCCGTCAGCGTCGCCGACAGGCGGCGCGCATTTCACGCATTGCACGCAAGTGGCTGCTTCGTGATCCCGAATCCGTGGGACGCCGGTAGCGCGCGTTACCTGCAAAGCCTCGGCTTCAAGGCGCTCGCGACGACGAGTTCCGGGTTCGCATGGTCCTGCGGACGCGCCGACAACCACGTCGATCGCGAAACGGTGCTCGCGCACCTGCGCGGGATGGTCGAGGCGACCGATCTGCCGATCAACGCGGACTTCGAGAGCGGCTTTGCGCGCGATCCGGCCGGCGTCGCGGAGAGCGTCCGACTCGCGGTCGAGACGGGCATCGCGGGATTGTCGATCGAGGATTCGACGGGCGATAGCGCGACACCGCTGTTGTCGCTCGAGGCGGCCGTCGAGCGCATGCGCGCGGCGCGCCGCGCGATCGACGGATCGGGCGGCGATACGTTGCTCGTCGGTCGCTCCGAAGGATTCATCGTCGGGCGCCCTGACCTGGACGAGACGATCGCACGCCTGAAGGCGTATTCGAACGCAGGCGCCGATTGTCTCTACGCGCCGGGCATCCGTACGCGTGAGCAGATTCGCGCAGTGGTCGACGCGCTCGCGCCGAAGCCGATCAACGTGCTGATCGGCTGGGCGAGCGATTTCAAACTCGACGACCTCTCGGCGCTGGGCGTGCGCCGCATCAGCGTCGGCGGCGCGCTCGCGCGAAGCGCGTGGGGCGGCTTCATGCGTGTGGCGCAGGCGATCGCCGAGCAAGGACGCTTCGATGGATTTGCGGATGCGGCGTCGGGCGCGGAACTCAACAAGCTGTTCGGCGCGTAGCGCCGGCGTGCGCCGCCCGTCCACGCGGCAAGCGCGCCGCTAGCGGCGTTGCAATGCGCGTTGCTACTCGACGGTAACCGACTTCGCCAGATTCCGCGGCTTGTCCACATCCGTCCCGCGCAGCACGGCCGTGTGATACGCGAGGAGCTGCAGCGGCACGACGTGCACGATCGGCGACAACGGTCCGCGGTGCTCCGCGACGCGGATGAGATGGATGCCGTCGCCGACGCTCAGCCGGCTGTCGAGATCGGCGACGACGTAGAGCTCGCCGCCGCGCGCACGCACCTCCTGCAGATTCGACTTGAGCTTCTCGAGCAGCGAATCGTTCGGCGCGATCGCAACGACTGGCATCTGCGCATCGACGAGCGCGAGCGGACCGTGCTTCAACTCGCCGGCCGGATACGCCTCGGCGTGGATGTACGAAATCTCCTTGAGCTTGAGCGCGCCTTCGAGCGCGATCGGATAGTGCAGGCCGCGACCGAGAAACAGCGCGTGGTGCTTCTTCGCGAACTGCTGTGCCCATCCGATCAGGTGCGGTTCCAGCGCGAGCGCGCCGCGAATCGCCGCGGGAATATGGCGCAGCGCATCGAGCGCCTTCGTCTCGGCGTCGGGTGGCAGATGCCCGCGGAGCTTGCCGAGCGTCAGCGCGAGCAGGTACAGCGCGGTGAGCTGCGTGGTGAACGCCTTCGTCGACGCGACGCCGATCTCCGTGCCGGCGCGCGTCAGGAACACCATCTCCGCCTGCCGCACCATCGAGCTCGTCGCGACGTTGCAGATCGCGAGCGTGTGCCGCTGTCCGAGCGCCTGCGCATGCGCGAGCGCGGCGAGCGTGTCGGCGGTCTCGCCCGATTGCGACACGACGACGACGAGCGTCGTGGCGCGCGGAACGCTGTCGCGGTATCGGTACTCGCTCGCGATCTCGACCGTGCACGGAATGCGCGCGATCGACTCGACCCACTGCTTCGCGACGAGTCCCGAGTAGTAGCTCGTTCCGCACGCCAGAATCAGCACCGAATCGACCTGCGGCAGGATCTGCGCGGCCCTGCTGCCGAAGAGCTCGTGACCGATCGCGGCTACGCCGTCCAGCGTGTCGGCCACCGCGCGCGGCTGCTCGAAGATCTCCTTCTGCATGTAGTGGCGATAAGGTCCGAGCTCGACCGCATCGCTGCTGCCGTGCACCTCGACGACGGTGCGCGCAACGCGCTGTCCGCTCGCGTCGAAGATCGCGTACGACTCGCGGCGCACGTCGGCGACGTCGCCTTCGTCGAGATACGCGACGCGGCGGGTGACCGGCATCAGGGCCGAGGCGTCCGACGCGAGGAAATGATCGTGCTCGCCGATGCCGACGAGCAGCGGACTTCCCTGCCGCGCGCCGATCACTCGGCCGCGCTCGCGCGTCGAGATGACGGCGATCGCATAGGCGCCCTTGAACTCGGCCACGGCACGCCGCACGGCGATGAGCAGGTCGTGGCAGTCGTCGGCATGCCAGTGCGAATGCACGAGATGCGCGATCACCTCGGTGTCGGTCTGCGTGCGGAAGACGTAGCCGCCGCTCTTGAGCTTCTCGCGGAGCTCCTCGAAATTCTCGATGATGCCGTTGTGGACGACGGCGACCTCACCACCCGACAGGTGCGGATGCGCGTTGTCGGGCGTCGGCGCGCCATGCGTCGCCCAGCGCGTATGCGAAATGCCGGTCGTGGCGGTCAGATGCAGCGCGTCGGCCTGCGCCGCGAGATCCGCGACGCGCGCGGTCGATACGAGCCGCTCGAGGATCGGGCTCGCGCTGCCATCGACGACCGCGAGCCCCGTCGAATCGTAGCCGCGGTATTCGAGACGGCGGATGCCTTCGATCAGGATCGGAACGACGTTGCGATCCGACGTTGCACCGACGATGCCGCACATGGTGTCACCCCTTCTTTCGCGGCCGCTGCCAGCGCGCATGCGAAACCTGGCGCGCGCGCGCCAGCGTGAGCTGGCCTGCGGGCGCCTCCTTGACGATCGTGCTTCCGCCGCCGATCGTCGCGCCGGCGCCGACCGTGATCGGCGCGACCAGCACGCAGTTCGATCCGATGTGGGCGTCGTCGCCGATCACCGAGCGATGCTTGTTGGCGCCGTCGTAATTCGCGGTGATCGAACCGGCGCCGTAATTCACGCGGCTGCCCACCGTCGCGTCGCCGACGTACGCGAGGTGATTCGCCTTCGATCCCTTCCCGAGCGTGCTCGCCTTCACTTCGACGAAATTGCCGATGTGCACGTCGTCAGCAAGCTCCGTGCCGGGACGCAGCCGCGCGTAGGGGCCGACTCGGCAGTCGACGCCGATGGCCGCGCGCTCGAGATGCGAGAACGCCTCGATTCGCGTGTCGGCGCCGACGCTCACGTCGCGCAGCACGCAGTACGGCCCGACGCGCGCGCGATCGCCGAGCCGCACGCGGCCTTCGAAAATGCAGCCGACGTCGATCGTGACGTCGCGGCCGCACTCGAGTTTGCCGCGAATGTCGATGCGCTCGGGATCGACGATCGTCGTGCCCGCGGTCATCAGCGTCGCGGCCTTGCGGCGCTGGACGATCCGCTCGACGGCCGCGAGTTGCGCGCGATCGTTGATGCCGAGGATCGACGTCTCGTCGCTCACGACGTGCGCCTCGACCGGTACGCCGTCGGCGACCGCGAGCGCGACGATGTCGGTCAGGTAGTACTCGCCCTGTGCGTTGTGCGCCGACAGTCGCGAAAGCCAGCCAGACAACCGCGTTGTCGGCGCGGCGATGAATCCGGTGTTGATCTCGGCGATTGCGCGCACGTCCGGCGACGCGTCGGTTTCTTCGACGATCGCCTGCACGTCGCCGGCCGGACCGCGGACGATGCGCCCGAGGCCGAACGGGTCGCGCACGCGCGCGGTGAGCACACCCAGCCGCCCGGATTGCGCGATTTCGGCCAGACCCGCGAGCGCCTGCGACGTGACGAGCGGAACGTCGCCGAGCCCGACGAGCGTGATGCCGTCGCGGGGCAGCGCATCGAGCGCGACGCGGGCCGCATCGCCGGTCCCCCGCGGCGGGTCCTGGCGCACGAACGCGAGATCGGGCGCGGCCAGCGCGCGCTCGACGTCGTTCGCGCCATGACCGACGACGACGGCGATCGCGCGCGGCCCGAGCGCGCGCACGGTCGCGAGCACGTGGGCGGCGAGCGGCTCGCCGGCCAGCGGATGCAGCACCTTCGGCAACGCGGAGTGCATTCGCTTGCCCTGGCCGGCAGCGAGAATGACGACGTCGAGCGGGGAGGCCATCGCTACGGAAGAACGGCGTGACGTCGGCGATGATACGCCAAGGCCCTGATCGCCTTGCGGCGCGGGCCGCGCTTGCTAGACGGTGGGGAGCGTGTGAAGCCGGAACGGTGCGAAACCACGAATGCGCCCGGCGTAGCGCGAAGCGCGCCTTGCTCAGCCGTGGTGCTGAATGGTCGGAGGACTGATCGACATCAGGTCGATCATGTTCGCGAAGTTAGGCTCGAAACGGCGCGGGACCGAGCGCTCGCGGCATTCGAGGATCTCGCACTGGACGTACATCTGCCGGAGCCTCCGCTCGGCGTCGTTCTGCGAGCCGGCGATGATCGAGACGTTTTCGATCCGCTGTCCCATCCGGGTCCGGATCGTGAAACCGTAGCGAATCATGGCGTCGTTGCCTCCTCGTCGTAGCCGGGTCGCCGATCGCATGCGCGCGATCGCGCGCCCGGGAGCCGACGTGGTGCAAATCCCGTTCCGAAAGCCGGCATCGCGTTGATCGTGCTGACGAGAGGCGCGCTCGGACGCCGACGTCGCGACGGCTCGGAACGTAGAGCCAAGCAGGTGTGCGGCGGTGCGTAGGAGCGTGCACTCACTTCCACCCGTCGAGCATCACCTCGCACGATCGAGGCCGATACGCGCACACTGGAGGCCGCGACGTGCATCGCGCGCCCAACCTGTGACCGAATGCGACAGCCGGGTTGTGGATCATGGTCCCGGCCATGCACAATCCGGCGCGTTTCGGAAGCAGCCAAACGAGAGGAGGACGACATGGATTGCGCAACCTGCGGTCGATCGATTCCGGATGGAGCTCCCGCGTGCGTCCACTGCGGCGCGCCGACGTCGAAAGCGACCGACTCGGCGCCGGGCGCCGGGGCGGGCGGGGGCGCCGCGATCGCGCCAGCCGTCGTCCCGTCAGCGGCGGTCAACCGGCTGGTGGAGCGCGTGAAGGCGATCCTGCTGACGCCCCGGACCGAATGGCCCCGCATCGCAGCCGACGCGACCACGGCGCAGGACATTTACATGCGCTATGTCGCGCCGCTGGTCGCCATCGGCATCGTCGCATCGTTCATCGGCCACGTGCTCGTCGGCGTGCCGATTCCGCTGCTCGGCACGGTGCGCCTTGGCATCGGCGCGGCGCTGGCCGCGGCGATCGTGCATTTCGTGCTCACGTTCGTCGCGGTGTTCGTCATCGCGCTGATCGTCGACGCGCTCGCGCCGACGTTCGGCGGCCGCAAGGACCCGCTGTCCGCGCTCAAGGTAACCGCGTACAGCTTCACGCCGGGATGGGTCGCGGCGATCCTCACGATCCTGCCCGTGCTCGGGCCGATCGCGGGTCTCATCGGCCTCTACGGCCTCTACCTCATGTATCTCGGATTGCCGGTCCTGATGGGGGCGCCGAAGGACAAGGCGCTGGGCTATACCGTCGTCGTCGTGCTGTGCGCGATCGTGCTCAGCATCGTCGTCAGCATGGTTTCCGGGCTCGTCACCGGCGGCTACGCGGTGTAAGCCGTCTTCACGGCCGACCCGCCAGCAGCACGGCGGCGATCTCCGCGAACCCGGCGCCGGCCGGTGCCTCCGTGATCCAGGCCGGCGGCGTCGGGATGCGGTCGAGGAAGCGGCGCACGTTCGCGACGCCGATCGCATTGGGGAAGAATGCGAACATCGGCGCGTCGTTCGGCGAATCGCCGGCGAACACGAACGCCTCGCGCTGCGCATCGAGGTCGATGCCGAACGCCTCGCGCATCAGGAGCCGCGTCGTCGCGAGCTTGTCGTACTCGCCGAACCAGCCGTTCACGTGGATCGAGCTGACCTTCGCGGTCATGCCCTCCGCCTGCATCAGCGCAACGATCCGGTCGACATCGGCGCCCGGCAGCCGAGGAACATCCTCGCGGTAGTCGATCGCGAGATCGGTCTCGCGATAGCGTTGATCAGACGCGAGGGCGCTGCCGTGAACCGTGCCGACGATCCGCGCGCCGATCGCTTCGAGCCGCGCTCGCATCGCGTCACGTTCGGCGTCGCTCGCGACGAACCGCCGCACGAGCTTGCGCTGCGCCGGATCGAAGCGCATGTAGAACGCGCCGTTCTCGCCGACGACGGCGTCGACCGGCCACATCCGTGCGATGTGATCGCACCAGCCGGCCGGACGTCCGGTGACGGGAACGACGGTGAGGCCGGCGTCGTGCAGGCGCGCGAGCGCCGCATACGCGTCGGCCGTGAGCTTGCCCTTCGTCGTCAGCGTGTCGTCGATGTCGGTCAGGACGACGCGAATCGCGTGTCGTGCCGCGGGCGGCATCTGCGCGAGCGGCGCGGGCGTCATCGCGCCATCCATTCGGCGACGCGCTCGCGCGCCTCGCGCGTCATTCCGAGCCCGCACTTCGTGCGCCGCCACAGCACGTCGTCGGCCGTCGACGCCCACTCGTCGCGCTGCAGGTAGCCGATCTCGCGCTCCGTGAGTCCGTTGCCGAAGTCGATGCCGAGATCCGCGGGCGCGCGTGCGTCGCCGAGAATCGTCAGCACCCGCGTGCCATGGCGGCGTCCGAGGCCGCGCAGGACATCGCCGGGAAGGGCAGGGTAGCGACGCGCGAGCTCGGCGAGCCAGGCGTCGCGGTCCCGGTTCGGAAGATCGCCACCCGGCAACGGCGGTTTCTGCGTCCATGCGACGCCCATCGCGGGAAAAAACGGCTTCAGCTCGGCGAGCGCCGCCTCGGCAAGCTTGCGGTACGTCGTGATCTTGCCGCCGAAGATCGACAGCACCGGGGCGAGCGGCGCGCCCGTTGCATCGCGCGACGCCTCGAGCTGCAGCACGTAGTCGCGCGTGATCGCCGACGGATCGCGCGAGCCGTCGTCGTAGAGCGGCCGCACGCCGCTGTACGTCCAGACGATATCCGACGCCGACAGCGGGCGTTGAAGATACGTGTTCGCGATCGACAACAGGTAGTTCGTCTCTTCTTCGGAAATTTCCGGATGCGCATACCGCTCGACGGGTACGTCGGTCGTGCCGATCAGCGAATAGCGCTGCTGGTACGGGATGACGAACACGATCCGGTTGTCGGCGTTCTGCAGGATGTACGCGTGCGGCTTGTCGTGGACGCGCGGCACCGTGATGTGGCTGCCCTTCACGTGGCGCACGCCGGCCGTGACCGGCACGCCTGCGAGATCGCCGAGGACTGCGCGCACCCACGGCCCCGCCGCGTTGACGAGCGCGCGCGCCGTAACCTCCGATGCCGCACCGCCCGCATCGCGAAGCGTCGCGCGCCACAATCCGTTCTCGCGTTGCGCGTGCGTGAGCGTCGTACGCACGCGGATGTCGGCGCCGCGCGCACGCGCGTCGAGCGCGTTGCAGACGACGAGACGCGCATCGTCGACCCGCGCGTCCGCGTAGACGAAGCCTTTGCGAAAGCGCGGCCTGAGGCCCGCGCCGTAGTCGCTCGCATCGAGACGAACGCCGAACGATTTGGGCAACGTCATCCGGCCGCCGAGCCGGTCGTACAACAGGAGACCGGCGCGGATCATCCAGGCCGGCCGCAGATGCGGCTCGTGCGGCAGCACGAAGAGCAGCGGCTCGATGATGTGCGGCGCCACGCCCAGCAGCAGCTCGCGCTCCGCGAGCGCCTCGGCAACGAGACGGAACTCGTAATGCTCGAGATAGCGCAGGCCGCCGTGGATGAGCTTCGTGCTCGCCGACGACGTGTGCGCAGCGAGGTCGTCCTTCTCGACCAGCAGGACGGAGAGCCCGCGCCCCGCCGCATCGCGCGCGATGCCGACGCCGTTGATGCCGCCGCCGATCACGAGGAGGTCGAAGGGACGCGTATTCATCGACCGCGACGATTCTACCGGATCGGTTACGATGATCGCTTCGCATCGACCGGTCGGCAGCGCATGAATCTCGTTCCCGAAATCGTCGCGATCGACACCGAAATGCGCGACTGGCGCCATCGCCTGCACGCGAATCCCGAAACGGCGTTCGAGGAGGAAGCGACGAGCCGCTTCGTCGCCGAGCGACTGCGCGCGTTCGGCCTCGACGTCCATGCCGGCATCGCGAAGACCGGCGTCGTCGGCGTGCTGCGCAACGGCGCTTCGAACGCGTCGATCGGTTTGCGCGCCGATCTCGACGCGCTGCACATTCACGAGCAATCCGGCGTTCCGCACACGTCGCGTAACGCAGGACGCATGCACGCGTGCGGTCACGACGGTCATACGACGATGCTGCTCGCGGCCGCGAAGGCGCTGGCGGCGCGACGCAACTTCACGGGCACGCTGCATTTCATCTTCCAGCCTGCCGAGGAGAACGAGGGCGGCGGCCGCGTGATGGTGGAAGAGGGGCTTTTCGACCGCTTTCCGATGCGCGCCGTGTACGGCCTGCACAACTGGCCGCGGCTGCCGGCCGGTACCTTCGCGATGCGCGCCGGTCCGCTGATGGGCGCGTACGACGTGTTCGAGATCGTCGCGACGGGGAAGGGGGCGCATGCGGCGATGGCGTACCAGGGCAAGGATCCGATGCTCTTCGCCGCGCACGCGATCAGTGCGCTGCAGACGATCGTCTCGCGCAACCTGCATCCGCAGGATGCCGGCGTGGTGAGCGTGACGCAGGTGCACGCCGGCGACACGTGGAACGTGATCCCCGAGCAGGTCGTGCTGCGCGGCACCGTGCGCACGTTCGACACCGGCGTGCAGGATCTGATCGAGCAGCGAATGCGCACGCTCGTCGACGGCATCGCCGCGATGTTCGAGATGCGCGCAACGATCCGTTACGAGCGGCGTTACCCCGCCACGGTGAACAGTCCCGAGGAAACCGATCGCGCGCGCCGCGCAGCCGACGCGGTGGTCGGCGAGCGGAACGTCGACACGAACCCGATGCCGGAGATGACCAGCGAGGACTTCGCGTTCATGCTGCAGAAGAAGCCCGGCTGCTACGTCTGGCTCGGCGCCGGGCGCGGTGCGGACACGCCGAACCTGCACAACCCGCACTACGACTTCAACGATGGGGTGCTCGCGATCGGCGCAAGCTACTGGGTGAAGCTCGCCGAGCAAGAGCTTCCCGTTACGCCATAGTCACGCCCACCGCGTCGCGCATCCACGCCTCGATCTGCGCGACGCCGTCCGCAACGCCGTTCTCGGCCGCGATTTTCGCGCCGACGCCGCGGGCGCGTGCCTGCATGGCCGGTGCGCGCGCAGCGTCGAGGCGCTCGCGCAGGCGCCCGGCGCTCAGTCGCCGATGTGTGAGCATTTCCGGCGCGACGCCGACGCTTTCGAGGCGCCTCGCCCAGAAGAATTGATCGGCGGCGAACGGCAGCACGACGGATGGAACGCCGGCGCGCGCGGCCGTGTGCGTGGTCCCGGCGCCGCCGTGATGCACGATCGTCGACATTTTGGGAAAGAGCCAGTCGTGCGGCACGTGCGCCACGCGACGAACATTTCGCGGTAGCGGCGCTTCACCGAAACCGCTCCAGCCGGCGTGAAGGATCGCGCGCCGGCCGGCGAGCGCGCGCAGCGCCACGTCGAGCAGCCGGGCATGATCGAAGCCGAGCATGCTGCCGAAACCGACGTACACGGGTGCTTCGCAGGCATCGATGAATTCGACGAGATCGCGATCGGCGACGAAGCGCGGATCGCGCGGACCGAACCAATAGCCACTCATCGCGACGCGGTCGGTCCAGTCGTCGGGGCGCGGCACGAGCGTCGGTGACACGCCGAATAGCACCGGGTAGTCGTCCCACGCGCGCGCTCGCAGCGCCTGACCGGCGACGTCGCGCCGCGCGGCGTTGATCGGGCCGCGAAAGGCGCGCCACATCAGCGACAGCACGAGCCAATGGCTCGCGCGATTGACGAATCGCGGCAGCGGTAGCGGAGGCAGAAACGGCGAGGCGAATGCGCGCGTCGGCATCATCGGTTGCAGGCCGACGCCGATCGCACGGATGCGCAGTGCCTCCGCAGCCGAAAACCCGACGTAGATCGCAAGGCCTGCGCAGAGCACGAGATCGCGGCCGTGCGCGTGAGCCAGCGCCGCGCGCAGCCATTCGCCGGTATTCGCGGCGGCGATCGCGGCAAGCGTTCGCGCGACGTAGTGCACGTCGGCGCCGCGACGTGAAACGCCCGCGGCCGCGGTGCGCATGGCCACGGCCATGTCGCCGGCCAGCGGCACGAATGGCACGTCGAGCGCATCGGCATACGCGGCGCCGTTGCGCTCGGCCAGCAACAGGACGTCGTGGCCGGCGTCGTGCAATCCGCGGCAGAGCGCGACCATCGGCCGCGTGTCGCCTTCGGTGCCGAAGGTCAGCGCGATGATGCGCATGGCGGACCGAAAGCAGGGTCGCAGACGACTTTCGCGAGGCGCGTTCGTCTCGAGGCGCTGCCTGGTGCTCGCGAAAGTCGTCTCGGACCCTGCTTTCGGTCGCTCAACCCGGCCGTGTCATCGCCGCCGCGTCGACCCAGCGGTCGAAATCCTCGGCGCTCACGAGACCGAGCTTCAGCGCCGCCTCGCGCAGCGTCGTGCCCTCGCGATGCGCGGCGAGCGCGATCTTCGCCGAGTTCTCGTAGCCGATGTGCGGATTGAGCGCGGTGACGAGCATCAGCGAGTTCGAGACGTTTTCGCGAATGCGCTCGAGCGCCGGCTCGATGCCCTGCGCGCAGCGCTCGTCGAACGAGTCGATCGCATCGGCGAGGAGCTCGATCGACTCGAGCGTCCCCTGCAGCATCACCGGCTTGTAGACGTTGAGCTGGAAGTTGCCCTGGCTGCCGGCGAACGCGACCGCGGCGTCGTTGCCGTAGACGCGAACGGCGACCATCGTGACCGCTTCGCATTGCGTCGGGTTGATCTTGCCGGGCATGATCGACGAGCCCGGCTCGTTGTCGGGAATCGTGATCTCGCCAAGTCCCGCGCGCGGGCCGCTCGCGTGCCAGCGCACGTCGTTCGCAATCTTCATCATTGCGCCGGCGAGCGTGCGCAGCGACGCGCTGACGTTGACGATCGCGTCGTGCGCGGACAGCGCGGCGAACTTGTTCGCCGCGGAAACGAACGGCACGCCGGTCTCGCGCGCGATCACCGCGGCGACCGTATCGCCGAAGCGTTCGTGCGCATTGAGGCCGGTGCCGACCGCCGTGCCACCCAGCGCGAGCGGCATGAGCTGCGTGCGCGCGAACACGATCGCGCTCCGCGCATCGTCGAGCTGCGCGACCCAGCCGGAGATGATCTGGCCGAGCGTGACGGGGGTTGCGTCCATCAGGTGCGTGCGGCCGATCATCACGACGTCGGCGAACGCGTGCGCCTTCGCATCGAGCGTCGTCCGCAGCCGCTCGAGCGCCGGCAGCAGGCGGCGATCCAGCACGTCGACGGTCGCGATGTGCATCACCGCCGGGAACGTGTCGTTCGACGACTGGCCGCGATTGACGTCGTCGTTCGGATGGATCGGCTTTTTCGAGCCGACGACACCGCCCGCGAGCTGGATCGCGCGATTGGCGATCACCTCGTTCGCGTTCATGTTCGACTGCGTGCCCGAGCCGGTCTGGAAAACGACCAGCGGAAACTCGTCGTCGAGACGGCCGTCGACCACTTCCTGCGCGGCGCGCGCGATCAGCGCGACCTTGTCCGGCGCGAGCTCGCGAAGCTCGCCGTTCGCGAGCGCCGCCGACTTCTTGAGCACGCCGAACGCGCGAATCACCGGCCGGCCCCAGCGGAAGCGGTCGACGCCGATCGGAAAGTTCTCGATCGAGCGCTGCGTCTGCGCGCCCCAAAGATGCTGCGCGGGCACGCGCACTTCGCCGAGCGCGTCCTTCTCGACGCGGATGTTCGGTTCGCCGGCCATTCGCAAATGCTACTCCGCCCGCGCGCTCGCCGACGCGGCGCGACGCGCTTTAGTCCTCGCCTTCGAGGTCTTGCGCGGACGCGGCAATGCGGCGGCGGGTCGCGGCACGAGCTTGCGCAAGTCGGCGAGCAGCGCCTGCTGGCGCGCGTCGAGTCCGGCCTCGGTTTCGAGCCAGTCGAATATCGCGTTCAGCTTCTGCCGGTCCGCTGCGCCGTGCATCAGCTTCGGCAGCGACGCCTTGGCGAGCTTCGGCTCGAACTCGACGACGAGCGTCTCCTCGTGCAACAGCCGCCGGAACTGGTCCTCGTCGATGTCGCGCAGAACGCCG
This sequence comes from Casimicrobiaceae bacterium, assembly GCA_035495715.1. Lineage (GTDB taxonomy): Bacteria > Pseudomonadota > Gammaproteobacteria > Burkholderiales > Casimicrobiaceae > VBCG01. The sequence continues at coordinate 165,345 of DATJFI010000015.1, read as the reverse complement.
GTCGGCGCGAGCAGTTCGCGCGTGTGCTCCATCTGCGCGAGGCGACGCTTGCCGCCGCCGGCTTTGACGATCAGGATGCCGGTACGGATGATCGCCTCGGGCAAGCCGCCCTGGTCGATCTCGTCGAGCACCTGGCGCACCGCCGGTAGCGCGCGCGCATCGAACGGCGTCCGACGCCGGATCAGCGCGCGCTGATCGGCCATCGACAGCGACAGCAGGTTGCCGTAGACCTCGAAGAACGCGGCCTCGCGCGCAGCATCGCGAAGGTCGCGGTACAGATCGAGCGCCGCGCTCACGTACTGCGACTGCAGTTGCTCGACGCTGCGCCCGACATTGTCGGCAGCGCGCGGTTGCCGGTAAGCGCGCGCGGCTGCCGCCATCGCGGGCAGCGGCGCGAGAATCGGATTGCGGTCGGAGAACCACCAGCGTTGCACGCGCAGCGGATGCCATTCGCGCAGCGTTTTCGCGAGCCATTCGGGCACCAGCTCGCGCACGAGCGGACGCATCAGCAATTCGTAGGCGCGCTCGTTCAGCTCGGAGAGCGCGGCGACCGCCTCGAACGGCTTCTCGTCGACGCGATCGTATTTCTGCAGCCGCTTGAGATCCTCCAGCTTGCGCTCGTGCAGCGTCACGTCGTACTCGACGTTGCCGTCGGCGCCGATCGTCTCGTGGATATTCATGCCGTACAGCCCGGGCGGCAGCGCCTGGATGTACTTCAGCACCGAGACGATCTGCGAGTGCTCCTTCTTCGCGACCTTGCCGGACACGAAGATGCCGAGATGGCCGATGTCCTCGTGGATCAGGCCGACGATCGTCTGCCCGTTTGCCTTGATCTCGTCGGTGCTCGAGTACAGGTCGCTGATCCAGTTGAACGCCTGCTGCGGCGGCGTGATGTTGTCGCCCATCGACGCGAACACGATGATCGGCTGCTTGATCGCCTTCAGGTCGAAGTAGCGGCCGGGGCCGAGGCGCGCCTCACCCTGCGCGAGCTTGTTGCCGATGAAGAGGTTGTGTCCGATCCAGCGGATCTCCTCCTCGTTCATCAGGTAGAAGCCGCCCCACCAGCGTTCGAAGTCGAGGAAGCGGTCGGCCTCGTCGTCGACGTCGGCGAACAGGTGGTAGTACTTGTTGAAGAGCGTGTTCGCCGGGTTCAGGTCCTCGAAGTTGCCGACGAGGTACGCGCCGTCGAACCTGCCGGCGCCGAGATCGCTCGCGAACAACGACAGCCATGTTCCGCCGAGCAGCCCGCCAACGTAACGCAGCGGGTTGTCGCCGTCGTTGCCGGCCCAGTACGACATCGGCGCGCCGTTGATGACGAGCGGGCCCGCGATCTCGGGACGCGCGGCGGCGAGCATCATCACCGCCCAGCCGCCCTGGCAATTGCCGACGAGCACCGGCTTCGCGCTTTCCGGATGCCGTTCGGCGACGAGGCGCACGAATTCGGCTTCGGCGTCGGTGACGTCGGCGAGGGTCTGGCCGGGCTCCGGATCGGGAAAGAAGATCACGAAATAAACCGGGTGGCCCGCCTTCAGCGCGACGCCGACCTCGGAATCCTCCTTGAACCCCCCGATGCCGGGACCGTGGCCCGCGCGCGGATCGATGATGATGTACGGACGCAGCCGCTCGTCGATCTCGACGTCGTTTGGCGGAACGATGCGGACGAGCGCGTGGTTCACGGGCCGCTCGAACGTCCGCCCGTCGCAGAGCATCTCGTAGTCGTAGACGAACACCGGCGGCTTGCCGGCCTCCTCGTGCGCGATCCAGTTGTTGCCGCGCTGGCGCAGCGTGTCGAGGAAGAGGATCGAGCGCTGCGCGAAGTCGACGCCGTACGCCCACCAGTCCCGCGCGTGCCCGGACATCGCGGTGGCGGCACCCGAGGGCAGCGACGCGGCGTACGCCACCTGCGCACGGCGGATCTGGTCGACATACGCGGTGAACGCATCGCGGACGCGGCGCTCGAGGACCGTCGCCACGTTGCGCGATATCGAGAGCGAGCGGTCGATTGTCTGATTCAGGTTGGGCATTGCGAGGAACCTCGTTTGTGCAGGCGGGGTGGACATGCTCGCTGCGGCGCAGCATCCTAGCAGAAAAGTGCGCCGTTCCGCCTCTGTATATGAGGCCATTGATGCGCCACACAAATTCGTGGCTCGCGAACGCCTCGGGCAGCCTCGCCTGCCCTCGAACCCGCTCCGGAATCGACCGCTACGCGCGGTTGCGAAGCTTGCGAATCGCCTCGAGTTGCGCCACCGCCGCGGAGAGCTCGGCTTCGGCGTGCGCGATCTCTTCCTTCGACGTCCTGTTCTGCATCGCTTCCTCGGCCGCCCGCTTCGCTTCGAGCGCCGCCTTTTCGTCGAGATCCTTGGCGCGGATCGCCGTGTCGGCGAGCACGGTGACGATGTGCGGCTGCACTTCGAGGAAGCCGCCCTGCACGAACACGAGCTCCTCGGCCGCCGAATCCGCCGGCTTGATGCGCACCGAGCCGGCCTTGATCTGCGTGAACAGCGGCGTGTGCCGCGGATAGATGCCGAGCTCGCCCTGGATGCCGGGCAGCACGACGAACTCGGCTTCGCCGGAGTAGATCTGCTCTTCGGCGCTGACGACGTCGACGTGGATCGTGTTGGCCATTATTGCAGCGTCTTGGCTTTCTCGAACGCTTCCTCGATCGTGCCGACCATGTAGAACGCCTGCTCGGGAAGCTGGTCGCACTCGCCGTTGACGATCATGTTGAAGCCCTTGATCGTGTCCTTGAGCGACACGTATTTGCCGGGCGCGCCGGTGAACACTTCCGCCACGGTGAACGGCTGCGACAGGAAGCGCTGGATCTTACGTGCGCGCGCGACGACGAGCTTGTCCTCGGGCGACAGCTCGTCCATGCCGAGGATCGCGATGATGTCGCGGAGCTCCTTGTAGCGCTGCAGCGTCTGCTGCGTTCGGCGGGTGCACGTGTAGTGCTCGTCGCCGATCACGTTCGGGTCGATCTGCCGCGACGTCGAATCGAGCGGGTCGACCGACGGATAGATGCCGAGCGCAGCGATGTCGCGCGACAGCACGACGGTGGCGTCGAGGTGGCCGAACGTCGTCGCGGGCGACGGGTCGGTCAGGTCGTCGGCCGGAACGTAGACGGCCTGGATCGACGTGATCGAGCCGGTCTTCGTCGACGTGATGCGCTCCTGCAAGCGACCCATCTCTTCGGCGAGCGTCGGCTGGTAGCCCACCGCCGACGGCATCCGCCCGAGCAGCGCCGACACCTCGGTGCCCGCGAGCGTGAAGCGGTAGATGTTGTCGATGAAGAGCAGCACGTCGCGACCCTCGTCGCGGAAATTCTCGGCGATCGTGAGGCCGGTCAGCGCGACGCGCAGGCGATTGCCCGGCGGCTCGTTCATCTGGCCGTACACCATCGCGACCTTCGATTTCGAAAGCTCGTCCCTGTTGACGACGCCGGCCTCGATCATCTCGTGATAGAAGTCGTTGCCCTCGCGCGTGCGCTCGCCGACGCCGGCGAACACCGAGAGGCCCGAGTGCGCGGTCGCGATGTTGTTGATGAGCTCCATCATCGTGACCGTCTTGCCGACGCCCGCGCCCCCGAACAGGCCCACCTTGCCGCCCTTCGCGAACGGGCACACGAGGTCGATGACCTTGATGCCCGTTTCGAGCAGCTCCGTCGATGGCGACAGTTCCTCGAACTCGGGCGCCGTGCGGTGAATCGACATGATCCGCTCGGCCGCGACCGGGCCGCGCTCGTCGATCGGTCGGCCGAGCACGTCCATGATCCGGCCCAGCGTGCCGGGACCGACGGGGACCGAAATCGGCGCGCCGGTGTTCGTCACCTGCATCCCGCGGCGCAGGCCGTCGGACGAGCCGAGCGCGATCGTGCGGACGACGCCGTCGCCGAGCTGCTGCTGCACCTCGAGCGTCAAGCCGATCTCGTCCATCTTCAGCGCATCGTAGATCTTCGGCATCCGGTCGCGCGGAAACTCGACGTCGACGACCGCGCCGATGCATTGCACGATCGTTCCCAGATTGTTGGTGGCACGTTGGTCCATGGCTTTACCTGTAATGGGGTCGGGACCCGAAGTCGTGTTTTCGCGTATCCGCGGCGCTTCGAAGCGACGCCGGCGCTAGACGGCAGCGGCGCCTCCGACGATCTCGGACAATTCCTTGGTGATCGCGGCCTGCCGCGTCTTGTTGTAGATGAGCTGCAGCTCGTCGATGATCTTGCCGGCGTTGTCGGATGCGGCCTTCATCGCGACCATGCGTGCCGACTGTTCGGACGCGATGCTCTCGTTCATCATCTGGAACACGACCGCCTCCATGTAGCGGCGCATCATGCCGTCGAGAAGCTCGCGCGCGTCGGGCTCGTAGATGTAGTCCCACGATCCGTCCGACACGTCGACCTTGCGCACTTCGCCGGTCGGCGTCGTGTACTGGTCGGGGATCGGCACGACCTGCACGTGCCGCGCTTCCTGCCGCATCGTGTTGACGAAGAGCGTCGAGAACACGTGGATCTCGTCGATCTGTCCCGCGATGTACGCGTCGATCAGCACCTTCACCGGCCCGACGAGCCGGTCGAGACGCGGACGGTCGCCGAGCTGCACCGCCTGCGAGACGATGTGGGCGCCCATTCGCTGCAGGAAGCCCACGCCCTTGCTGCCGAGCGCGACGTAATCGACGTCGATGTTCTTCGCGCGCCATTCCTTGTGTTGCGCGAGCACGAGCCGCAGCACGTTCGTATTGAGGCCGCCGCAGAGTCCCTTGTCGGTCGTGATGACGATCGCGCCGACGCGCTTCACCGCCTCGCGCTTGACGAGAAACGGGTGGTGGTACTCGGTGTTGGCCTTCGCGATGTGCATCACGATGTTGAAGACGCGATAGACGTACGGGCGCGACGCGCGCATCCGGTCCTGCGCCTTCTTCATCTTCGACGCCGCGACCATCTCCATCGCCTTCGTGATCTTGCGCGTGCTTTGCACGCTCTTGATCTTGTTGCGGATTTCCTTCGATCCCGCCATCGCCCGCCTCTACCTGCCGTTGCTGCCGAAAATCGACGGGCTTCGCCCGCGGTTTTCGGGATGCCGACTCGGCCGAAAGTAGGTGTCCACTTTCGGCCGTTTAGTACGTGCCGGTCTTCTTGAAGTCCTCGATTGCCGCCGCGAGCGCTTTCTCGTCGTCGGCGGTCAGGTCCTTCGTCTGCTCGATCTTGTCCATGATCGACGCATACTTGCTCTTCATGAACTGGCGCAGCGCCGCCTCGAACGCGAGCGCCTTCTCGACAGGAACGTCGTCGATGAAGCCGCGGTTCACCGCGAACAGCGTCAGCGCCATCTCGTTGACCTGCAGCGGCTGATACTGCGGCTGCTTCATGAGCTCGGTGACGAGACGGCCGCGGTCGAGCTGCTTGCGCGTCGCTTCATCCAGGTCCGACGCGAACTGCGCGAACGCGGCGAGCTCGCGGTACTGCGCGAGTGCCAAGCGCACGCCGCCGCCCAGCTTCTTGATGACCTTCGTCTGCGCATTGCCGCCGACGCGAGACACCGAAATGCCCGCGTTCATCGCCGGCCGGATGCCGGCGTTGAAGAGGTCGGTCTCGAGGAAGATCTGGCCGTCGGTGATCGAGATCACGTTCGTGGGCACGAACGCCGTCACGTCGCCCGCCTGCGTCTCGATGATCGGGAGTGCCGTCAGCGACCCCGTCTTGCCCTTGACGGCGCCCTTGGTGAAGTTCTCGACGTACGCCTCGTTCACGCGCGCGCCGCGCTCGAGCAGCCGGGAGTGCAGGTAGAACACGTCGCCCGGATAGGCCTCGCGTCCCGGCGGCCGGCGCAGCAGCAACGACACCTGCCGGTACGCCCACGCCTGCTTCGTCAGGTCGTCGTAGATGATGAGCGCGTCCTGGCCGCGATCGCGGAAGTACTCGCCCATCGTGCATCCGGAGTACGGCGCGATGTATTGCATCGCGGCCGATTCCGACGCCGTCGCCGCGACGACGATCGTGTACGCCATCGCCCCGTGCTCCTCGAGCTTGCGGATCACGTTCTTGATCGTCGACGCCTTCTGTCCGATCGCGACGTAGACGCAGAAGAGATCCTTCCCCTTCTGGTTGATGATCGTGTCGACGGCGACGGCCGTCTTGCCGGTCTGACGGTCGCCGATGATCAGCTCGCGCTGGCCGCGCCCGATCGGCACCATCGCGTCGATTGCCTTGAGGCCCGTCTGCACCGGCTGCGACACGCTCTTGCGCCAGATCACGCCGGGCGCGACCTTCTCGATGACGTCGCTTTCCTTCGCGTTGACCGGCCCCTTGCCGTCGATTGGCTGTCCCAGCGAATTGACGACGCGACCGATCAGCTCGGGTCCGACCGGAACCTGCAGGATCCGGCCCGTGCACTTGACGGTGTCGCCCTCGGTGATGTGCTCGTATTCGCCGAGCACCACCGCGCCGACCGAGTCACGCTCGAGGTTCAGCGCGAGGCCGAACGTGTTTCCGGGAAACTCCAGCATCTCGCCCTGCATCGCGTTCGACAGGCCATGAATGCGGCAGATGCCATCGGTGACCGACACGACGGTGCCCTGCGTGCGCACCTCGGCGCCCATGTCGAGGTTCTGGATCTTCGAGCGGATCAGCTCGCTGATTTCGGATGGACTCAATTGCATGATGTCTCCTCGCCCGAAAGTAGACCCCTGCTTTCGGGCGGTTGGTCTTCTCTGAAATCGCGGGCGGAGCCCGACGATTTCAGACGGAAAATTCTGAAAGCACCCATCAGGCGCGAAGCTGCGCCCGCATCGCGTCGAGCTTCGCCTGCACCGAGCCGTCGAGCACGGCGTCGCCGACCGTCACGCGAGCGCCGCCGATCAGCTCCGGATTCACGACCACCGTCGTTTCGATCGTCTTCCCGAAGCGCTTCTCGAGCGCGCTCCGCAATTCGGCAACCTGTGCGTCGCTGAGCTCGAACGCGCTTTCGATCTTCGCCGTGGCGACCGCCTCGGCCTCGTTCTTCAGCACGTCGAACATCTGCGCGATCTGCGGCAAAAGCTCGATGCGCTCGGCCTCGACGAGCACGCGAACGAAGTTGCGCGCCTCGGGCGTGAAGCGGTCGCCGCCGATCGACAGCAGCAGCGATTCCTTCGCGCCCGTGTCGAGCCGGGGGTTATCGAGTGCCTGCGCGACGCGCGGGTCGCCGACGATCGACGCCGCGAAATGCAGCATGTCCGACCACGCCGGCAACGCCTGCGCGTCGCGTGCGATCTCGAACGCCGCTTCCGCGTAGGGCCGCGCGATGGTTGCGAGCTCCGCCATGGTTTTTAGAGTTCGCGCCGGATCGATTCGAGCAGTTCGGCGTGCGCCCGCGGGTCGATCTCGCGCCTCAGGATCTTCGATGCGCCGGCGACGGCGAGATCGGCGACCTGGTTGCGAAGCTGCTCGCGCGCCGATGCGAACTCCTGCGCCGCCTCGGCCTTGGCGGCCGCGATGATGCGGTCGCGCTCGGCCGACGCCTCGAGCTTCGCCTGGTCGATCGTCTCGGATCGGAACTTCTCGCCGTTCGCGACGATTTCGCCCGCCTTCGCGCGCGCCTCGGTCAGCATGTCGGCGACCTGCCGCTCGGCGGCGACGAGGTTCTGGCGGCCCTGCTCACCGGCCTGCAGGCCTTCCGCGATCATTCGCTGGCGCGTCTCGATTTGCGTCATCATCCACGGCCAGATGTAACGCTGGCAGAACCAGATGAACAGGCCGAAACCGATGGCCTGCATGATCAGCGTGAGATTGATGTTCATGACGCGCTTCTTCAGCCCGTGAGCCCCGGGGGAATCAGCGGATTGCTGAACGCGAACAGCATCGCGATGCCGAGGCCGATGATGAACGACGCGTCGATCAGGCCGAGCAGCAGGAACACCTTCGCCTGAAGTTGCGGCATGAGCTCGGGCTGGCGGGCGGCGCCTTCGAGGAAGCGCGAGCACATGATGCCGACCCCTACGCACGCGCCCAGGGCGCCGAGACCGATCATCAGCCCGATGCCGACCCCGGTGTAGCCCTGGAGAAGGGCGAGCGCTTGCAGCTTGTCCATGGATTCTTCCTTTCGTTTCGCGGGTTTGGAGGATAAATCAGTGGTGAGCGATTCCGGCGGTCGCGCTGTCTCAGTGATGCTCGTGCGCCATCGCGAGATAGACGACGGCCAGCATCATGAAGATGTAAGCCTGCAGCAGGATGATCAGCACCTCGAAGATGGACCAGCCGAGATGCAGGATCGCGCCGGCGCCCACGCCGATCCAGCTGGACGCACCGAGCATCGCGATGACCAGGAACATGATCTCGCCGGCGTACATGTTTCCGAAGAGACGCAGCGAATGCGACAGCGTCTTCGAGACATATTCGATGAAGTTGAACAGCAGGTTCAGGATCCACAGGACGGGGTTGGAACCGAACGGGGCGCAGAAGAGCTCGTGGATCCAGCCGCCGAAGCCCTTCATCCTGATCGCGTAGAAGATCGACAGGCCGAGCACGGCCAGCGCGAGCGCGAACGTGGTGTTGACGTCCGCCGTCGGCACGACGCGAAAGTACGGTACGCCGACGGCGTGCAACCCCTTCGCGACGATGTCGAGCGGCAGCACGTCCATCGCGTTCATGAAGAGCGTCAGCACGAACGTCGTCAGCGCGATCGGCGCAATGAGCCGCGTCGTTCCGTTGTAGACGCTCTTCACCTGTCCGTTCACGAAGTCCAGGAACCATTCGACGAACGCCTGCGTTTTCGTGGGCACGCCGCTCGTGGCCTTGCGCGTCACGAACCACAGGAAGCCGAACGTCGCGATGCCCAGAATTGCCGTCATGACGAGCGTGTCGACGTTGATCGTCCAGAACGAGCCTTGCGCGACCGGGTGCGTCAGGAACGTCAGGTGGTGCTGGATGTATTCGGTCGGTGATTGGGCGGAAGCTTCCATTGGAGGAACCGGCGAATTACGAGCGAGTCAATCGCGAACGAACAGGGCAACGCGAAACAGCAGCACGGTGACGATGAAAGCGGCGATCAATGCCGGCAGCACCGCCTCGCGGTACGTCGAGAGCACCAGCCACAGCAGCGCGATGATCACGAGGATCTTCGCCGCTTCGGCCCGAAACATCGCGGCGATGGTCGCGCCCGCCGACCTCGGCGGCGCGACCGCCAGCACGAACGCGTACACGACACCCGCCGACAGGTTGATCACGCCGCCGAGGACTGCGGAGAGCGCGCCATGCACGCCGACCCACGATCCCGCAATGACGGCGATGATGAACGTCGCCGCCGCCTGCCAGAGCAGGACGGCACGGTACGGCTTCGTGGAGAACGGCTTGGACATGCGGCATCGGCGTCGCGTGTTACCTGGCGACGCTGACCAAACTGCCAAGCAAAGTCCGCGATTTTAGCAGCTTGCCGCGAGGCCTCGCAATCGATCGTGCGGCGAAATGCGGGGACGCTTAACGCTTCAGCCGCCCGACAGCGCCGCGACGATCATCAGCCATTCGCCGGATACGATCGGCGTCGCGACGTCGCGCGTTGCCGTGTTCCCGATGAAAAGACGAATATGCGGCCGGATGTGACCCTGCTCGTCGATGATGCGAAAGCGCAGACCCGGGTAGGCGCCGTCGAGCGATGCGAGAACGCCGCCAAGTGTCGGCGGCAGTTCGGGCGCGAGCAGCGGCACGGCGACGGCAACCTCCGACGCGCCCGTGTACGAACGAAGCGGCGACGGCACGCGAACGCGCACGATCGCTGCCGCCTCCGGCGATGCTTGCGCCGTCATCGCTTGCGCCTCGCGCGCGTACGGCGATCGTCGCCGACCCTCTTCACCTCATCACTCATGCGCACTCCAACGCGTAGATCTCGGGCAGATGCCGCGCGAGGCAGCGAAACGTCCGCCCCTCATCGCGGCTGCCCCATACCTCGCCCGACGTCGTGCCGAAGTAGATGCCGGCAGGGTCGCGCGCATCGCTCGTCATCGCCTGACGCTTGACGGTCCACCAGGCCTGCGACCGCGGCAGTCCCTGATCCTGCCGCTTCCACGATTTGCCGCCGTCGCGCGAGCGGTAGACCGCGGGACGGCCGCCGGGCGACGTGCGCGGCCACACGGTCGTCCCGTCCATCGGGAACACCCACAGCGAATCCGGATCGTTTGGATGCACGACAAGCGGCAAGCCGATCGAGCCGACCGACTTCGGCATCGCGGCGCCGATGTCTTGCCATGTCTCGCCGGGCCGGTCGAGGCGGTAGATGCCGCAATGATTCTGCTGGTAGAGCCGGTCGGGATTGCCGCCCGCGAACCGCACGCAATGCGGATCGTGACCATATTCGGGCGCAGGGTCGGGCAGAAAATCGGCGCGCACGCCGCGGTTCAGCGGGTGCCAATCCGCGCCGCCGTCGGCCGATTCGAACACGCCACCCGACGACATGCCGATGTAGAGATGTCTCGGATCCCGGGGGTCGACGAGGATCGAGTGCATTTTGGGGCCGTCCGGCGTTCCATCCTGCTCCCCGCCGCACCAGGTTTTCCGCTGCGGATGCGCGTTGAACCCCTCGATGCCTTCCCAGGTCGCGCCGCCGTCGGCCGATCGGAACAATCCCTGTGGCGACGTGCCGGCGTAGAACACGCCCGGCTCGTCGCGATGGGCGGGCGTGAGCCAGAACGTGTGGTCGACGACGCGGTCGCTGCCGTGCGCGAACGCCGGCGGTTTCTGCGCTTCCTTCCAGGTACGGCCCGCGTCCTGCGAGCGAAAGATCGTCGGGCCAAGGTGCCCGGTGCGCGCGGCGGCGAGCATCAGCTTCGGCTCGCGCGGATCGGCGATCGCGTGATGGAGGACATGGCCGAGGAACTGCGGTCCGCCGAGCTTCCATCCGTTTCGCGCGATGTCGCTCGCGAGCGTCCACAGACCTTTGCGGGTCGCGATCAAAATCCGGGTCAGTCGCGCCGGCGCCTTGCGCGCCGCGACGGGGGCACGAGCCATCGCATTTCTCCTCAAGGGCGGGTCGCGCGCCGGATCCGCTGCCCGGCGGCGAAAGGGTGCAACGCTACCCCGCCCGCGGGAACCGGGCAAGATGCATCGTGGACCGCGCCCGGCTGAAACATCCGGGCCAGGGGTTGAAATAACGGCAGCCGGCTGCGATTCTCGCATGAGCGAAGCCCTCGGCGCCGCCGTTTCGGCACGGCGTGAGCGGCGATCGTGCACCCACGCGCCGTCCCAGCCGACGGCGCTTTCCCAGGAGACACGCATGACGATCAAGGTCGGAGACCGGCTGCCCGCCGGCACACTGATGGAGTATTACGACGTCGAGAAGGACGGCTGCTCGATAGGACCCAACCCCGTGACGATCGAAAGCCTGACCCGCGGCAAGAAGGTCGTTCTCTTCGGTCTGCCCGGGGCGTTCACGCCGACGTGCTCGGCGAAGCACGCGCCGAGCTATGTCGCGGACTATGACGAGCTCAAGGCGAAAGGCGTCGACACGATCGCGTGCATGTCGGTCAACGATGCGTTCGTCATGGGGGCATGGGGCCGCGACCTGCACGCCGGCGACAAGGTGCGCATGCTCGCCGACGGCAGCGCCGCGTACACGAAGGCACTGGGCCTCGAGCTCGATCTGACGGCGCGCGGGATGGGCGTTCGCTGCCAGCGCTTCTCGATGCTCGTCGACGACGGCGTCGTGAAGACGCTCAACATCGAAGCGCCCGGCAAGTACGAAGTATCGGGCGCCGACACGATGCTCGCGCAGCTCGGCTAACCACGTCCCCCACGCTCGCTCCGCTCGCTGCCCCCCAGGGGGCGGAGTCACTCGCTTGGGGCGGCCCGGCGCGACTGACGCTTGGCGCGATCAGGCGGCCGATTTCGCGGTGATGCCGATGCGCTCGACGATGCCGTCGAGCTGGTCGAGCGACGAGTAGCGGATCACGACGCGACCGGCGCCCTTGCGCGACGGCTCGATCTGCACGGTCGCGCCGAGTCGCTCGGCGAGCTCGTTCTCGAGACGCGCCGTGTCGGCGTCGAGCGCGCGCTTCGCCCTGCGCGTCGCGCGCGCCTTCGGATTCAACAGCGAATGCACGAGGCGCTCGGTGTCGCGTACGCTCGATTGCTGCTCGACAATGCGCGCAGCGGCGCCCGACTGCTGCGCGAGCGGCAGCGCGAGCAGCGCGCGCGCATGACCCATTTCGATCTTCCCCGCGAGCAGGTACTCCTGCACGGGCGGCGCGAGCGCGATGAGCCGCAGCAGGTTCGACACCGCGCTTCGGGAGCGGCCGACGGCTTTCGCGGCCGCTTCGTGCGTGAGGCCGAATTCCTCGACGAGCCGCGAGAGGCCCTTCGCCTCCTCGAGCGGGTTCAGGTCCTCGCGCTGGATGTTCTCGATCAGCGCAACGGCGAGCGCTGCCTGGTCGGGCACGTTCTTCACGAGCGCCGGAATCTCGCGCAGCCCGGCTTGTTGCGCGGCGCGCCAGCGCCGCTCGCCGGCGACGATCTCGAACGCGCCGCCGTCGACCGGTCGCACGAGAATCGGCTGCATCACGCCCTGCTCCTTGATCGACAGCGCGAGCTCGGCGAGCGATGCCGCGTCCATTCTCGTGCGCGGCTGGTACTTGCCCGGTCGCAGGCGATCGATCGACAGCGTCTGAAGCGACTCGCCGGAGGCCGCCTGATCGTCGTTGCCGGCGAGGAGTGCGTCGAGGCCTCGCCCGAGTCCCTTGTGTCGAATCATCGTCGGCTCCCGTTGCGTCGGGACGCGTTGCCCCGACGATGCAAATTCATTCCGTGGCGGCCACTTGCGGCGGCCGGCAAACGTTGTTAGTGAGCGCTTGCTCTCGCGCTTCCATGCGCCGCACAACCTCGCCCGCCAACGCCAGGTACGCGAGCGCGCCTTTCGACTTCGCCTCCAATACGAGCGCCGGCACGCCGTGCGATGGCGCCTCGGCGAGGCGCACGTTGCGGGGAACGACGGTTCGATACAACCGCTCGCCGAAATGGCGTTCGAGCTCGGCGGCGACGTTCAGCGCGAGCGTGTTGCGCGGGTCGTACATCGTGCGGAGCAAGCCCTCGATTTCAAGCTTCGGGTTGAGGTGCGCGCGCACCTTCTTGACCGTCTGGACGAGGTCCGACAGGCCCTCGAGCGCGTAATACTCGCATTGCATCGGGATCAGCACCGAATCGGCCGCGCACAGACCGTTCAGCGTCAAGAGCGACAACGAGGGCGGGCAGTCGAGGAACACGAAATCGTAGTCCTCCGAGACTTCGTCGATCGCGTCGCGCATCTGTCGCAGCGCAACCCCCAGCGCCTCCTTGAGACGGGTTTCGCGCTCCGGCAGGTCGACGAGCTCGACTTCGGCGCCGGCCAGCTCGCGGTTCGAAGGGACAATGTCGAAGCCGCCGCTTTGCGAGCGCAATCGCACGTCGGCGATGTTCGCCTCGCCGAGCAGGACGTGATAAACCGTCCGCTTGCATGCGCGCTTGTCGATGCCCGAGCCCGTCGTCGCATTGCCCTGCGGATCCAGATCGACGACGAGCACCCGGCGCTTCATCGCGACAAGGCTGGCGGCGAGGTTGACCGTCGTGGTCGTCTTGCCGACGCCGCCCTTCTGGTTCACGACCGCGATGATGCGCGTCACGCGAGTCCGCCTTTCGCTTCCATAATGACGAGATGTCGCGCGGCATCGACGCCGGGGACGTCGAGCGACGGCGTCGCCGTGACGATAATGTCCTCGCCAAGTGCGGCGATCTCGTCATGCGGCAGTGCGCCCTTCATCGCGACGATGAGTCCTCCCGGGGCCACGTGATTGCGGGCGACACGGACGAACGTCGACAAATCCGAGAAGGCGCGCGAGATCGCGACGTCGAACGGTTGCACCTCCCGGAAATCTTCGATTCGTACCGCAGCGGCGGTGACGTTAGGAAGCTCGAGTTCGATTGCGGCTTGCCGCATGAAAGCCGCCTTCTTGCCGTTGGCGTCGACCAGCACGATGTTCCACGTGGAACGTGCAATGGCCAACGGAATGCCTGGTATTCCGCTTCCGGCGCCGATATCGAGAATCCGGAGGTCGCGCCGCTTAGGCAGGAACGGGAGCACCGCCAGCGCGTCCTCGATGTGAAGCGCCTCCATTCGATCGCGGCCGCGGATCGCCGTCAGGTTGTAGACGCGGTTCCACTTGCCGAGCAGGTCCAGGTACGCGGAGAGCTTCGAGCGTGCCGAGGCGGGCAGCGTGGAGGCAATCGTCCGGATGGCCGGGTGCGGAGCATTCCACACGTCCGTTTCCGACCGCTCGACCGTCATGCCGTGCGCGGCTCGACTTCGTCAGGTGCGACTCGCGTCGTCGCGAGCCCACGTTTCAGGTGCACAAGCAACAGCGAGATCGCCGCCGGCGTGACGCCGGAGATGCGTGCCGCCTGCCCGATCGTTTCGGGCTGGTGCGCCGTCAACTTCTGCTGCGCCTCGATCGAAAGTCCGCGCACCAGGCGGTAATCGAACCCGGCCGGGAGTACCGTGGCCTCCTGCTCGGCGTGGCGGGCGATTTCGGCCTGCTGGCGATCGATGTAGCCCTCGTATTTTGTCGCGATCTCGACCTGCTCGCGCACGACGGCGTCGTCGATGGGCGTGCCGGCGCCCGGCAGTCGGTGCAGCGCCGCATAGGTCACGCCGGGGCGGCGCAGCAAATCGGCGAGCGTTTTCGACTCCGTGAGGGGTTGACCGAGCACGCGCTCGGCATCGTGCCGCGCGACGACCTGCGGCGAGAGCCAGGTGGATTTGAGCCGCTCGCGCTCGCGATCCACCGCGTCGCGCTTGCGACAGTACGTGTCCCACCGCGTGTCGTCGACGACGCCGAGGCGCCGTCCGTGCTCGGTCAGGCGCAGGTCGGCGTTGTCTTCGCGCAATTGCAACCGGTACTCGGCGCGCGACGTGAACATCCGGTACGGCTCCGAGACGCCGCGGGTGACGAGGTCGTCGACGAGCACGCCCAGGTAGGCCTCGTCGCGGCGCGGACACCAGCCGTCATCGCCGCCCGCATGACGGGCTGCATTGATGCCGGCGAGAATGCCCTGTGCGGCGGCCTCCTCGTACCCGGTGGTGCCATTGATCTGGCCGGCGAAGAACAATCCGGCGAGCGCCTTCGTTTCCAGTGTCGCGCGCAGCGCCTGCGGATCGAAATAGTCGTACTCGATCGAATAGCCGGGACGGACGATCACCGCACGTTCGCAACCCGGCAACGAACGCACGAGCGCGAGTTGGACATCGAACGGCAGCGACGTCGAAATACCGTTGGGGTAGATCTCGTCGGTCTCCAAGCCTTCGGGCTCGAGGAAGATCTGATGACTCGCGCGTTCGGCAAACCGGACGACCTTGTCCTCGATCGATGGGCAGTAACGCGGGCCGGCGCCCTTGATCACGCCGGTGAAAAGCGGCGAGCGATCGAGACCACCACGAATGATCGCGTGCGTCCGCTCGGTCGTTTGAGTGATCCAGCAAACCCGCTGCGCCGGGTGCATGCGCCGATCGCCGACGAACGAGAACACGGGAGCGGGTTCGTCGCCAGGCTGCACCGCGAGGCCGCTGAAGTCGAGCGTGCGACCGTCGAGCCGCGGCGGAGTACCCGTCTTGAGGCGCCCGACCGGGAGCTTCAATTCGCGTAGCCGGGCGCCCAGACGCTTCGCCGGCGGATCGCCTGCGCGGCCGGCCTCGTAGTTCTGCAGACCGACGTGGATCAGTCCGGTCAGAAAGGTGCCGGTCGTAAGCACGACGGCCGCGGCCTCGAACGCCACGCCGATCTGCGTAACGACGCCGGCAATGCGATCGCCATCGAGCAGCAAGTCGTCCACGGGCTGCTGGAAGAGCGTCAGACCGGTAGCGTTCTCCAGCCGCCGCCGAATTGCCCGCCTATACAACACCCTGTCGGCTTGCGCCCGCGTGGCCCGCACCGCGGGGCCCTTGCTGGCATTGAGTGTGCGGAACTGGATGCCGGACTCGTCGGTAGCGAGCGCCATCGCACCGCCCAGCGCATCCACTTCCTTGACGAGGTGGCCTTTGCCGATCCCGCCGATCGACGGGTTGCAGGACATCTGGCCAAGCGTCTCGAAGCTGTGGGTCAGCAGGAGCGTGCGGCGCCCCGCCCGCGCCGAGGCCAGCGCCGCCTCGGTGCCGGCATGGCCGCCGCCGACGACGATGACGTCGAAGCGCTCTGGGTACTTCATGGGGCGTGCTCGCGGAATTGCTGGGGGCGATTTTAGCGCGTTTGCCGCGCGAGCCTGGTCAGGCCGGTAATGAAAATCGAGAAACCGCGACCACGAGCCGAAGTTTCACGTGGAACAGCATGCGCCGCCGGCGGTGCGAAGGATGGCTATATGGAGGCGTTTAGTGGTAGTGAGCGCTCACATTCCTATCCGTCCCGCCAACCGATCCCGCTCTCGCAACAACCGATCGGGTCGCTTGTCGCCAAGGCGCCGGAAGAGCGCGTCGTGCGATACGAGCTCGACCTCCCACTCGTCGCGATCGACACCCATCATGCGCGAGAAGCGGCGAGCGTCGAACTCGAGGCCGGACCAGTCGAGATGGGTGTATTCGGGAACGAGGCCGAGCAACGTCTCTGTCGCCCCCGCCTCGCCGGTGCAGCGCTCGAAGATCCACTTGAGCACGCGCATGTTCTGTCCGAAGCCAGGCCAGACGAAGCGGCCGTCCGCGTCCTTTCGGAACCAGTTCACGCTGAAGATCCGCGGCGGACGCGGAACGGCTCGGCCCATCTCGAGCCAGTGCCGGAAGTAGTCGCCCATGTGATAACCGCAGAACGGTAGCATCGCGAAAGGATCGCGGCGCACCTCGCCGACCTTGCCGGTAGCCGCGGCGGTGGTCTCGGAGCCCATCGTCGCCGCCTTGTAGACGCCCTCGTCCCATGTGCGCGCCTCGGTGACGAGCGGCACGGTATCGGACCTGCGGGCGCCGAACACGAGCGCCGACAGCGGCACGCCGTCGGGGTTGTCCCATTGCGGATCGAGCGATGGGCACTGGGTGGCCGATACCGTGAAACGCGCGTTCGGATGCGCCGCCGGACGGCCGCTGCTCGGTTCCCACGATTGACCGCGCCAGTCGGTCAGATGCGCGGGCGGCGTCTTCGTCTTGCCTTCCCACCAGACGTCGTCGTCGTCGGTGAGCGCGACGTTCGTGAAGATCACGTTCGCGCGAAGCGTCTCCATCGCATTCGGGTTCGACTCGTACGACGTGCCGGGCGCGACGCCGAAGTAGCCCGCCTCCGGGTTGATCGCATGGAACGTCCCGTCCGGCGCCGGCTTGATCCACGCGATGTCGTCGCCGATCGTCGTCACGCGCCAGCCCTCGAGACCCGCCGGCGGGATCAGCATCGCGGTGTTGGTCTTGCCGCACGCGCTCGGGAATGCAGCGGCCATGTAGCGCCTTTCGCCGCGCGGCGACGTGACGCCGAGGATCAGCATGTGCTCGGCAAGCCATCCCTCGTCGCGGCCCATTACGGATGCGATCCGCAGCGCCAGGCACTTCTTGCCCAGCAGCGCGTTGCCGCCGTACCCCGAGCCGTAGCTCCAGATCTCGCGCGCCTCGGGAAAGTGGACGATGTACTTGTTCGCCGGATCGCAGGGCCACGCAACATCGCCCTGACCCGGCGCGAGCGGCACGCCGACGGAATGGACGCACGGAATGAAACTGCCGTCCTCGCCGAGAACGTCGAGAACGCGCGCGCCCATCCGCGTCATCAGCCGCATGTTGACGACGACGTAAGGGCTGTCGGTGATCTCGACGCCGATCTGCGCGATCGGGCTGCCGAGCGGACCCATCGAGAACGGGACGACGTACATCGTGCGTCCGCGCATGCAGCCTTCGAAAAGCCCACGCAGCGTACGCCGCATCTGCGAAGGCGCCACCCAGTTGTTGGTCGGTCCGGCGTCCTCCTCCCGTTCGCTGCAGATGAACGTCCGATCCTCGACCCGCGCGACGTCCGATGGATCGGATCGCGCGAGAAAGCTGTTCGGCCGCTTGACCGGATCGAGCCGATGCAGCGTGCCCGCCTGCACCATCGCCTCGCAAAGCGACGCGTACTCGTCCTCGCTTCCGTTGCACCAGACGATGCGCGCGGGCGTCGTCAACGCGGCGATGTCGCGGACCCAGCCGAGAAGCCGGCGGTGCGCAACGTTGTCCGGCGCTGCGACCGATTCAGCAAGCGCGCCCGTCGATTGTGTTTTCATCGTGAACACTCCGCCAGCCGGTGCTCGCGTTTCGACCGGCGAGGACATGCGAGGATTCATTCGACTTTAGCACCGCTTACCGACGCTGCAATGACGCGCCGCAATACCGGTCCGGCGCTCGCGATCATGCGCGGGCGCCGGAGCCCGCGGTCGCCTTCGAAACGACGGCGCGAGCACGCGTCGGTGACGGACGCGCGAGCCATCTTGCGACGATCCAGAGCGCGACCACGACATAGGCGAGCGCTCCGGGTACCCACATGACGAGCCCGCCGAGTTGCTGATCCCCGAGCGCCGAAAGGCCGAATGCGCGCGTCTGCGTCGGATCGGCATACCACGGCGACGGCGCGAACGTGAGCAGCGCGCCGAGCGCGCTCGTCTGCAGCATCGTCGCGAAAAGGCACGCGAGCGAAACGGGGCCCGCCCGTCGCCTGCCCCCGCCCGCGACCGCCCACCAGAACGCGAGCGCCGACACGAAGAAACAGAGGTGCTGCAGAACGTGCAGCGGCAAGCTCCGGAGCGCCGCGACGAACAGCGCCGGTACGTGCCAAACCCACAGGACGATCGCGTGCACGACCGTGGCAGCGACAGGGCCGGTCAGCGCCGCGCAGAGCCGGGTGATCGCAGGCGCGCGTGCAAGCGACGCCATCGCGTGCCGCGCGCCCCGCGGCAATCCCCAGACGCTCGCCTCGAGCGGCCGCGCGAGCACGAGGAGCGGTGCGGCGACGACCATCAAGAGCTCGTGCTCGACCATGTGCAGCGCGAACGATCGGTCGGCCAGCGCGTCGATCGGCGACAGCAGCGCAGTGGCGACCGCGATCATGCCGAGCGCGAAACGAACGGCGTCGGCAACGCGAACGCCGCGCCCCGTGCCAGCCCTCCGCCAGATGCGCGCGACACCGCGTCCATAGAGAACGGCGACACCGGCGACCAGGCTCGCAAGCGCGGCGTCGAACAACGGATGCGCTACGTCGACTTCTTCCACTCCGTGCGCCGCACACGCGCCGCCGAACATCATGCACGCCCCGGCGACGATCAGTGGGCGCTTGAAACGCGCTAGATGCACGGCCGCAGCACCCACGTGACCGCCCACATGGACGCGATGACGAGCGCGGACAGCGACGCCGCGCCGGTCGCGAGGCCTGCCAGAAAGTGCCAGCGTGCGAAGCTCTCGTTTTCACCGGCAGCCGCCGCCGACGCGCGCCAGTTTCGCGCGGCGACGATCGCCCCGACGATCGCGACGACGAGGAACGACGCGTGAACGCCGTGCACGGCGAGCGTGTTCTGGTGCGAGCACGCCCAGACGCTCGTCGCGTACGCGACGCTCTGGTCCAAGAGCGCCAGGAACGGAACGGCGACGAGCGCGAACCAGACGACCATCCCGCTGCCGCGCTAGAAGCGCGGTCCCCAGTAGACGACCGCGTAGATCGGGATCCACGACAGCACGATGAACCACCAGTAGCCCGAGTTCTCGGCGACGTCGACGAGCCGCTTGCCGTCGATCGGCTCCTTGAACATCACGGCGGCGACGACGACCGAATCGAGGTAGTTGGTGATCAGGTTGAACGTATGCAGTCCGAACAGCACCCATACCGCCGACCCGTACGCGCTTGCATCCCAGCGCACGTTGAGGTGCAGGAACTCGAGGTAGCGCACGCCGAGCAGCGCGAGGCCGAAGACCACGAACGCGATCATCCACAGGCGCACCTTGCGCACGTTGTGATCCTTCGCCGCGGCGTCTGCGAAGATGTTCGGCACGATGCTGATCACTGCAAGCGCGACGTTGACGGTTCCCCAGAAGAGATCCGGCGCGTGACCCTCGTTCGGCCAGACGAGGCTTCGGCTCTTCAAGTCGAAGTAGACGACGATCATCAGCACGAAACCCATCGCCTCGATCGTCGACATGCCGGCCGTTCCCCACCACATCAGGCTGCGCGTGCCGAAGCCGTAGCTTGGAAGATCGGCGACGTCGAGCGCGTCGCCGCGGCGCACCGCCGGAATGCTGGCGGGCGTCGATTCGCGGCGACGGCGCGCACGTGTGCCCTCCGGCGCACTCATGGTTTGCGCTCCAGCAGGAGCTGCTCGACGGTTTCCTTTCGCGTCGGCCAGTACCACGCGACGAACGCGATCGCCGGCGGAATCAGGCCGTAGAACATGCCGGTCTCGGTCATGTTCGACCAGAAGAGCCAGCCGACGACGGTGATCGCCGCGATGAACGGCCAGATGGAGGGCTCCGGATACGAATAGCGGACGTCGGGCAAAGCGTCGAGGACCGTCGTCACGAGTCCTTCACGCGTCTGCGCGGAAAGCCCGCTTACATGCGTCGGCTCGTCGGCCTCGCGCGTCCACAGCGGCTCGCGGGAAGCCACGACAGGCAGCACGACGAAGTTGAACGCCGCCGGCGGCGAATGCGTCGCCCATTCGAGCGACGAAGCGTGCCACGGATTGTCGCCGGCCCGCGCTCCGTTGAACCCGCTGCGCACGACGTTGACGATGAACAGCAGTACGCTCAGGGCGATCACGCCCGCCCCGATCGTCGCGATCAGATTGAGCGTGCCCCATCCGGTCTCCGCGCCATACGTGTAGATGCGCCGCGGCATGCCCGCGAGGCCGAGCAGGTGCATCGGAAAGAACGCGACGTTGAAGCCGACGAAGAACAGCCAGAACTGCCAGCGGCCGAGGCGCTCGTCGAGCATGCGGCCCGTGAACTTGGGAAACCAGTAGAAGAACGCGCCGAACAGCGGGAAGACGGCGCCGCCGAGCAGCACGTAGTGCAGATGGGCGACGACGAAGTAGCTGTCGTGCACCTGCAGATCGAAGGGCACGCTGCCGACCATGATGCCGGTCAGGCCGCCGAGCACGAGGATCACGAAGAACCCGAGCACGAACAGCAGCGGCGTGCGCAGGTCGATGCGGCCGGTCCATAGCGTCGCGATCCAGCAGAAGATCTGCACGGCGGTCGGAATCGCGATCAGCAGGCTCATCGCGGTGAAGAAGCCCTTGCCGACCTCGGGCAGGTTCGTCGCGAACATGTGATGCACCCAGAGCCCGAACGACAGGAAGCCCGTCGCGATCAGCGACAGCACGACGGCGTCGTGCCCGAACATCGGCCGGCGCGCGAAGGTCGGGATGATCGACGAGACGAAGGCGAGGCCCGGGAGGAAGATGAAGTAGACCTCGGGGTGGCCGAAGAACCAGAACAGGTGCTGCCAGATCAGCACGTCGCCGCCCTCGGCGGGATTGAAGAAGTGCGTACCGAACGTGCGGTCGAATTGCGCGAGGTTGGCCGCAAGCATCACCGACGGCATCGCGAAGATGATCATCATCGACGTCACGAGCGATGCCCAGACGAAGATCGGCATCCGCCGCAGCGACATGCCCGGCGCGCGCATCTTGAGGATCACCGTCGCGAGGTCGACGGCGACCATCAGGCCCATCGCCTCCGACAGGTTGATCAGGTTGTTCCAGATGTCCTCGCGCTTGCCGACGCCGTATTGAGGTCCCGCGAGCGGCACGTACGCGAACCAGCCGGCATCGGCGCCTGCATTGATCGCGAAGCCGGTCCAAAGCGACAACGCGCCGAACAGGAACAACCAGTACGCGCACGCCGTCATCCGCGGAAAGGCGGTGTTGCGCGTGCCGACCAGAAGCGGCACCAGGTAGACGGCCATGCCCTGCATGATCGGCACCGCGAAGATGAACATCATCGTCGTGCCGTGCATCGTGAAGATCTGGTTGTAGAGGTCCGGCCCCACGACGTGGTTGTCGGGAAGCGCGAGTTGCATCCGCATCACCGCCGCGAGGATGCCCGCGGCGACGAAGAACGCGAACGACGTGACGACGAACCGGCGCCCTATGCGCTTGTGATCGGTCGTCTTCAGAAAGCCGAGAAGCCCCGGTTCATCGCGCCACGCCTCGTGAAGCGCGCGTTCCGCCTGCGATCCCCAGCCGGCGCCGTCGAGCATCGTCTCGCCGCGGCCGACGATGACGCGTGCCCGCTCGCGCAGCGCCTGCGGCGAAGCGGCGGATCCCAATCCGGAAAGCGAGCCGGAGCCGGCGCTCATTGCAGCGACGCGAGGTAGGCGGAAAGCGCCGCGAGATCCTGCGGCGCGATGTTCTCGGACGGCATCTTCGTGCCGGGCTTGATTTGCTGCGGATCCAGAATCCAGGCCGTGCGATTGCTCGGCGTGTTTTCGAGCGCGCCCGCAGCGATCGTCATCCGGCTCGCGACGTGCGTGAGATCCGGCGCGTGGCGAGCCTGCGCGGTCGTGCCGTTGATCGCGTGGCACATCGCGCAGCTTCGCGCGAGGAACAGATCGCGGCCGCGCCTCGCTTCGTCGGTCGAAGGCTCCGCCGCCGGCGCACGCTGACGCTCGGCCCAGCGCGCATAGTCGTCCGGCGGATCGGCGATCACGTAGAGCGCCATCTTCGCGGGCTGATAGCCGCAGAACTCCGCGCACTGGCCGCGATAGACACCGGCGCGGTCGGCACGAAACGACACGGTCGTGTCGCGTCCCGGGATCAGGTCCTTCTTGCCGGCGAGGCTCGGGACCCAGAAGCTGTGGATGACGTCGGCGCCGACGAGCGTGACGATCACGGGGCGTCCGACCGGAACGTGCAGCTCGTTGGCCGTGGTGAACATGCGCGACGGATCGGGATCGTCGTAGCGCGCCTCCCACCACCACTGATAGCCGGTCAGCTCGATGTGCAGCGCATTCTCGAGCGGCAGCTGCGCGAGCACGCGGTCCGTCATCACGCTGACCGCGAGCAGCACGAGCAGCAGCAGCGTCGACACGGCGACGGCGGCGATCACGACGCGCGTTACCCTGGGCTCGCGCTTCGAAAGCAACGCGACGTCCGGCGCGGTATCGGTGCCTGCGCGCGGCGCGCGCCAAAGCGCCATACCGAGCGCGATCATCACCGCGACGAACACGAACGTGCAGATCGGCAGCAGCCAGTGCCACAGACCGACGATCGCCTGCGCCTGCGCGCCTGCCGGCGCCTGCACGTCGTGCAGGCCGCCGATCATGGATGCTCCGACGCGCCGGACGGCGCCGCTTCGACGGGCTTCTGCTCCTCGGCGTTGTTTTCCGGCTTCTTCACCTGCATCGCGTCGGCGCGGTTCGGCGCGGCGCCGCTCGACGCGAGCCCCGACAGCGAGCGCACGTAGGCGACGAGCTCCCAAACCTCGTTTTCGGGAATGTGCCCGCCGAACGACGGCATGCCGTTCGGCCGTCCCTCGACGATCGTCGAATAGATCTGCGCGGGCTTGCTGCCGTAGATCCAGACGTTGTCCATCAGCGCCGGACCCTTGTCGCCGCCGCCGTTCGCGTGACATCCGTTGCAGTTGTACCAGCCGAACAGCCGCTTGCCTTCCGACAATGCGTACGCGGTGTCCTCGTATTTGCTTTCAATCGAGGTGTCCGTCGAAATCGCGCCCGGCTGAACCTGGCTGAGGCGCACCGGCGGCGGCGTGACGGCTTTCGTCGGCGGCTCGAAGTAGCGGGTCTCGCGTTGGCACGCCGTCATCGCGACGGCCGCCACAAAAACGGCGGCGGCAACGCACGCGCGACGGCGATCGCACGTCATCGCGATGCCCTCGGCCCGGGCGCATCGACCCGCGTCACCGCGTACTCGCGCAACACGGCGTCAATCTTCGGCGTGAGACGCGCAAGCGAAGCGCTCAGCGCGTCACGCAACGCGACGTCGCCTCGGCGCACGCCCATCGCGATGGCGAAGTCGAAGCGGGGATCGTCGCGCGCGCCGCGAATCGGCACGACGTCGAGCGCGAAGTGACGCCTGACGATGAAATAGCCGGGTTGCGGCGACCAGACGACGCCGATGTCGAGCGTTCCGTCGGCAATCGCGTCGACGATTCGCTGCGCCGACGGCGTGTCGCCCATCACCGGATAGCCGACGACGTTCGCGACGATGCCGCGACGGGCCAGCGCGCGAGCCGCGGGTGTCGGCGTCGCGTCGATGCCGACGACCTGGACGCCGATCCGCGCGTCGCGCAACCGCGGATCGTCGAGACTGGACAATCCCGGGAAGCGCGATCCCGCGTAGACGAACGCGAACGTGCCGCGGTAGTACGCGGCGGTCGCGAGCACGCTGTCGTCCGCCTGCGCGATGCCGGGAATCACGTCGCAGCGCTGCTGTTGCAGCGTCTTGCGCGCATAGCCGCGCCACTGCGGAAGCCAGTAGTACGTCAGTTGCGCACCGAGATCCTTCGCGATGAGTGCGGCGATCCGGTTCTCGAAGCCGTCGCCGGCCCGGTCCGAGTACGGCAGGTCGTTCGGATCGGCGCAGACGCGGAGCTCGCGCGCGGCGGCGGGATGCGCGATGCAAAGCGTCAGCGCAACGGCGAACGCAACGGCACGAAGGTCAGGGCAGCGCGAAGACATAGAGCATCCCGCCCTTCGTCGTCTTCTGCTTCAGGTCGGCAACGACGGTCGCGAAGCCGCCGCCGGCGCTTTCGTCGCGCGGATCGAGGTTGCCGGCGACGATGCCGCCCGCCCAGCCGCCGACGCCCGACAGCACGGCGACGTATTGCCTGCCGTCGGGGCCGCGATACGACACCGGCTGGCCGACGATCCCCGAGCCCGTCTTGAATTTCCAGAGCTCATTGCCGGTCTTCGCGTCGACCGCCTTGAACCAGCCTTCCATCGTGCCGTAGAAGACGACGTCGCCGGCGGTCGCGAGCGCGCCGCTCCACACCGGGAAGTCCTCCTCGATCTTCCACGCGGACTTCGCCGCCGCGGGATCCCACGCGGTGAAGAGTCCCCGCTTGCCGCCCGGCCCCGGTTTCATCTTCAACTCGGCGCCGACGTAAGGCGTGCCGGCGATGTAGCTCACCTGCGAGGTCATCGCATCCTGGCAGAGGTTCTGATGGGGGATGTAGACGAGATGCGTGCGCGGCGAGTACGCGGCCGGCTGCCAGTCCTTGCCGCCGGGCGACGCCGGACAGATGTCGCGCACCGTCTTTCCCGGCTCGGGATTCTTGTCAGGGCTCCACGCGATGCGGCCGGTGCGGATGTCGACGCCCGTCGACGTCGTGATCGGAACGTAAGGCGTCGCCGACAGCACCTGCCCGGTCTGCCGATCGATCACATACAGGTAACCGTTGCGATCGGGATGTACGAGCGCGTGATGCGTCTGCCCGCCGACCGCGACGTCGATCAGGATGTTCTCGTTGATGCCGTCGTAATCGTGCAGGTCGTGCGGGCTCGTCTGGTAGAACCAGCGCGCCTGTCCGCTTTTCGCGTCGCGCGCGAAAACGCCCGACGTCCACAGGTTGTCGCCCGGTCGTTGCGACGGATTCCACGGCCCCGGGTTCGCGGTCCCGTAATAAATGAGATCGAGTGCCGGGTCGTACGACACGAAGCCCCAGACGGTGCCGCCGCCGATCTTCCATGCGTCGCCCGGCCACGTGCTCTTTCCGAGATCGGTGCCGCGGTCTTGCGGATAGAACGGCTTGAACGACGGGCCGATCAGCACGTCGTTGTCGGGACCGGTGCTGTAGGCGCGCCATAGCGGCTTGCCGCTCTTCGCGTCGAGTGCCTGCAACCAGCCGCGCACGCCGTATTCGCCGCCGCTGTTGCCGACATAGACAACGTCGCCGACGACGAGCGGCGCCATCGTCATCGTCTCGCCCTTCGCGATGTCGCCGAGTTGCGCGCGCCACGCCTCCTTGCCGGTCTTCGCGTCGAGCGCGATCGTCTGATTGTCGAGCGTGTTGAAGTAGATCCGCCCGTTCGCGTAGACCGCGCCGCGATTGACGACGTCGCAGCATGCCTCGCCCTGCGACGACGACGACGGGTACGGCGAGAACGACCACTTGATCGGCGCGCCGGGCTGCGTGAGGTCGAGCGCGTAGACGACGTTCGGGAACGGCGTGACGACGTAGAGCGTGTTGTCCGCGACGATCGGCGCCGCTTCGTGGCCACGCAGCACGCCGGTGGAGAAGGTCCAGGCGAGCGTGAGCTTGCCGACATTGCCCGTGTTGATCTGATCGAGCGGGCTGAAGCGCGTGGCCGCATAGTCGCGCCCCGCCATCGTCCAGTTGCCTGGGTCGTCGCCTGGCCCCTGCGCAAATGCCGTCGCCGCAACGCAGGCGAGCAACCCGATCGATCGACGTAGCGCTTTCACTTGGCCTTGCTCCCACGCGCGGTGTCATCAGCGCACGGCAAGGAGCGTACCAAGTAAAAGTGCTCTTACTTCATGTGCTTACCGGACGTTTATCGTCGACCGAGGCAATAATTCCTAACGCGACGGCGGAAGATTTTGCCGCCGCGACGACGTAACGGGCGACAGAGTTCATTTGCCGATGCAGAACCGCGAAAAGATCTCGCCGAGCAGGTCGTCGGCCGTGAACTCGCCGGTGATCGCCGAGAATGCCGCCTGCGAGACGCGAAGCTCCTCGGCGAAAAGCTCGAGCGTCGCGTTGCCGTAGCGAAGCTGTTCGGCCGCGCGTTCAAGATGCGCGCTCGACTCGCCGAGCGCCGCGAGATGGCGGGCGCGAGCGAAGAACGCGTCCTCGACGCCATGCGACGCGCCGGCGATCCGGAGCATCTCGCCTTCAAGCAGCGGTACGCCCTCGCCCGTCAACGCGCAAAGCCAGACGTGCGTGACGTCCGCGTCGTCGGCGACGGTGCGATCCGGCTCGTCGAGCTTCGCCGGATAGCGCGCGACATGCGGGGCGGCGAACGCGAGGTCCGCCTTGTTGTGGACGACGATCCGCGGCAGCGTCGGCGACAGTTCCGCGGTCGCCGCGTCGGCCGCCGGCCGCCGCTCGTCGTCGCGCGCGTCGACGAGCACGAGCGCAAGGTCGGCGCGGCCGATTGCCGCGCGCGTGCGCGCGATGCCGTGCCGCTCGACCTCGTCGTCGGTATGGCGCAGGCCGGCCGTGTCCATTACGGTCAGCGGGACGCCGCCGATCTCGATCTGGCGCTCGATCGTGTCGCGCGTCGTGCCCGGAATCGGCGTGACGATCGCCGCATCCTCGCCGACGAGGCGATTCAAAAGACTCGACTTCCCAACGTTCGGCGCGCCGACCAGCACGATCGTCATGCCGGTCCGCAAGAGCGCCCCACCGCGAGCGCGAGCCAGCAGGCGCGCGAGCCGCTCGCGTATCGCGCCAAGGCGCTGCGCGACGTCGCCTTCGTGGAGCAGTTCGATGTCCTCGTCGGGAAAATCGAGCGTCGCCTCGGCGTACATCCGCAGCTCGACCAGCGCGTCGCGCAGCGCGTTCACCTCGCGCGAGAACTCGCCGGTGAGGCTGCGGGCTGCCGCGCGCACCGCGGTCGCGGTCGACGCTTCGATCACGTCGGCGACGCTTTCCGCCTGAGCGAGATCGAGCTTGCCGTTCAAGAACGCGCGCTTCGTGAATTCGCCCGGCTCGGCGAGCCGCGCGCCGAGCTCGACGCAGCGCGCGAGCAGCAGCCGCATCACCGCGACGCCGCCGTGGCCGTGCCACTCGACGACGTCCTCGCCGGTGTACGAATGCGGCGCCGGAAAGTGGAGCGCAATGCCGTCGTCGATCGCCGCCCCGTGCCCATCCCGAAAGACGACGCGGGTGGCGACGCGCGGCGGCAGCGCGCGCCCGGTCATGCCGTCGATCAGCGGCGCGAGGTCGCGACCCGAGACGCGAACGATGCCGATGCCGCCCCGGCCCGGCGGCGTCGCGATCGCGGCGATCGGCGGCGCTTGCGACATCGGCGGCGCTTATCCCCGGCGCCGAACCTCCGACGAAGGGGCCTCAGTCGCGAAGGGCCGTCCCGAGCGACTGATTCGCCCCCTGGGGGGGAGCGGGCAAAGCGAGCGTGGGAGGATCACACTACCTCCGTCTCGCCGCGGCCAGCGCGGTCTCCTTCGTCAGCATCCGGTTGACGTGCCACTGCTGAAGGATCTGCAGCGAGTTGTTGACGAGCCAGTAGAGCACCAGCCCCGACGGAAAGAACAGGAACATGATCGAGAAGGCGACCGGCATGAACTGCATGACCTTCGCCTGCACGGGATCGGAGATCGGCGTCGGCGACAAGCGTACCTGCAACCACGCCGTGATCGCGTACACGACCGGCAAAATGAAGAACGGGTCCGGCGCCGACAAGTCGTGGATCCAGCCGATCCACGGCGCGTGGCGAAGCTCGACCGCCGACAGCAGCACCCAATAGAGCGCGATGAACACCGGTATCTGCACCAGGATCGGCAGGCAGCCGCCGAGAGGATTGATCTTCTCCTGCCGGTAGAGCTCCATCATCTTCATCTGGAGCTGCTGCTTGTCGTTCGCGTACTGCTCCTGCAGCGCCTTCATCTTCGGCGCGACGATCTTCATCTTCGCCATCGAGCGCGCCGACGTCGCGTTGAGCGGGTAGAAGGCGCCCTTGATCAGGATCGTCATCACAATGATCGCGAAGCCCCAGTTCCCGATCAGCCGGTGCAGCCACTTGAGCAGCAGGAACAGCGGCTCGGCGATGATCGTGAAGATGCCGTAGTCGACGACGAGGTCGAGGCCCTTCGCGAGCTTCGACAGCGTGTCCTGATCCTGCGGCCCGACATACAGCCGCGAAGCGACGACGCCGGTGCCGCCCGGTGGAATCTCGCCGTCGGCGTAGCGCACGCCCGCCGTGTAGAGACCGTTGTCGAGCTTCGCCGTATAGAAGCGCCGCTCGACTTTATCGGGGGGCAGCCATGCCGCCACGAAGTAGTGCTCGATCATGCCGATCCAGCCGTTGTCGTCCGTCGGCGTGAACGGCGGCTTGCGTGACGGGTCGGTCGCCTCCTTGTCGATCTCGCCGAAATCGATCTTCTTGAACTTGTCCTGGTCGTCGTAGACGACCGGGCCGACGAACGACGCCGGCGCCATCGAGCTTTGCACGCCAACCTTCTTCGTGTCGCGCATGAGCTGGAAGTACGCCTCGGGACGAATCGGCGTCGTCCCGGCGTTCGTCACGTCGAATGCGACGTCGATCACGTACGAGCCGCGATGGAACGTCAGCACCTGGACGACCTTGTCGCCGTTCGCGGCGGTCGCCTGCAGCTTGAGCTGAAGCTGATCCTGACCCGGCTGCAGCGTGCGCGGTCCCGGCAGCGCCTCGTACGATGTGCGGTGATTCGGTAAGCCCTCGCCGATCAGCCCCGCCTGCGCGACGAACGTGCGATCCGCGTTGTGCTGCAGCAGCAGGTAAGGCTTCGACGTATCCTCGATGGCGCGGTGCTTTTCGAGCCCGACCTGCGAGATCGTGCCGCCGACGGTGTCGACGTCGGCGACATAGAGATCGGTGCGGATCTCGATCGTCTGTCCAGTCGGCCCCGGCGCTGCCGTCGGCGGCGCGCCCGCTGGCGGCGTCGGCGTGCTTGCGCCCGCCGTGGTCGATGGCGCCTTCGCCGACGGCGCGGGCGCCGGCTGCGTCGACGACGCGATCGGCGGCAGCGGCGGCGGATTGTGCTCGCGCTCCCACGCCTGCCAGAGCATGAGGCCGGAGAAGGAAAAGACGAGCCAGAGAATCAGGCGTTGCGTATCCATTGAGCGATCTGGATTGAAACTTTCTCCGGCGGACGCCGCTTGCGGCGCCGCAACGTGAACTTTCAGGGAACCGGGTCGAACCCGCCGGGATGCCAGGGATGACAGCGCGAAACGCGGCGAAGCGCGAGCAGCGCGCCGCGCAGCGCACCATGCCGCTCGATGGCCTCGCTCGCGTAATCCGAGCAGCTCGGATAGAAGCGGCAGTTGGCGCCCAGCAGCGGGCGAAACAGGTAGCGATAGGCGGCCAGCGCCGCGAGCAGCATGCGCTTCATCGTCGCACCAGCAGCCGCTCGAGCAACGCCGCGGATTCGTCGCTCGCTGCCGGGATGTCGTCGCGGGCGAGCGCGCGCTTGACGCGGACGATGATGTCGAACGCCTCGATCGCGGGCCTCGCCTTGCGCACCCGCTCGCGGAGGCGCCGGCGCAGCCGGTTGCGATCGACGGCGCGGCGGATCATCTTGCGTCCGATGACGTAGCCGACGCGGCCGGGGGACTGCGCGGCCGGCGCGGCGATCAGTTGCAGGAGGCGTCCGTCGTGCCGGACGCCGGTCGCGAATACCGCTTCGAACGCGCCGGCGCCTCGCAGCCGATAGCGGGCAGCGCGTGGAGTGCCGGCGCGCGTTGCAACGTGCGTCAGACGGAAAGTCGCGCGCGGCCCTTCGCGCGCCGCGCCGAAAGAACCTTGCGACCACCGACCGTCTTCATCCGGGCACGGAAACCGTGCGTGCGTGCGCGGCGAATCTTCGATGGCTGAAAAGTGCGTTTCATGAGCTGACCTCGATCGCTGGAAGGGTTCCCGCGACGCCTGCCGATGCGGGGAAGATGTTTGCGCGGGCTCGCGATCCGTACCCGACGGTCGGGATCACGCGCGGGGCAAAAGCGCTCCGCAAAAACCAAACGTTGAAGCGCTTGCTGAAAAGCCTTTCATTAGAGCGCGTTACGGAGCGTTTGTCAATTGCGCTGCGCACGCGCCGCGATCGCGCGGCTTTCGCGAGTGATCACTTTCGCGCCGAACCAAGCGGCGCAACGCCGACCGTTGGCGCTCGATCGCCGTTGTGGATAACTGCGAAACGCGCGGCTAAAATGCGTCCCCCGGCCAGTCGCAAAAGCAATCGCGTCACGCCGTAACTCCAATAATCCACTGGCCGCCTTCCACGTGCATTCCTCGCATCCACCCGCCTGGCTCGCCTGTCTCGACGCATTCGAACGCGAGTTGACCCCGCAGCAATTCGCAACCTGGATTCGTCCGCTAACGTGTGCCGACGAGTCCGGACGTTTGCGCCTCACGGCGCCGAACCGCTTCGTTCTGCAGTGGGTGAAGGATCGCTTCGGCGGCCGGATCGAAACGCTCGCACGCCAGGCGACCGGTGTGTCGGTCGCGATCGATTTCGCGGTGGCCGATGCGAATGCCGTGAAGCCGTCGAAAGCGGTCACCGAGCCCGCGGCGCCGGCGTCGATGTCGTCGCCGTCCGCACGTGCGCCGGCACCCGCCGTCAATGTCGCGCCGATGCCGAGCGCCGCCGGCCCTGCGGGAGCCGGCGCGCCGACGTTCGCGATCAACGGCGCGCGCCGGCCCGAACCGGGTGGGCTGAACCCGACGTTTACCTTCGGCGCGTTTGTCGCTGGCAAGGCGAACCAGCTCGCGCGCGCTGCCGGCCTGCAGGTCGCCGACCATCCGACGTCGTACAACCCGCTGTTCGTGTACGGCGGCGTGGGCCTCGGCAAGACGCATCTGATCCAGGCAATCGGCAACCAGATCCTGTCGCAGAATCCGGCGGCGAAGATCCGGTACATCCATGCGGAGACCTATGTTTCCGACGTCGTGCGCGCGTACCAGCACAAGGCATTCGACGACTTCAAGCGCAATTACCGCTCGCTCGATCTGCTGCTGATCGACG
The DNA here is from genome assembly GCA_035495715.1 of Casimicrobiaceae bacterium. GTDB lineage: Bacteria > Pseudomonadota > Gammaproteobacteria > Burkholderiales > Casimicrobiaceae > VBCG01. Next base: position 133,724 of record DATJFI010000015.1, on the reverse strand, counting down.
ACATCCAGTTCTTCGGCGGAAAGAGCCGGACGCAGGAGGAATTCTTCTACCTGTTCAACACGCTGATCGAGGCGCACAAGCAGGTCGTGATCACCTGCGACACCTATCCGAAGGAGATCGCCGGCATCGAGGAGCGACTGATCTCGCGCTTCGGCTGGGGACTCACGGTTGCGCTCGAGCCGCCCGAGCTCGAGATGCGCGTCGCGATCCTGCTCTCCAAGGCCGCGTCGGTCGGCGTGCGCCTCGACGAGCAGGTGGCGTTCTTCATCGCCAAGCATATCCGCAGCAACGTCCGCGAGCTCGAGGGCGCGCTGAAGCGCATCCTCGCCTATGCGAACTTCCACGGCCAGGAGATCACGCTCGCGATGACGAAGGAGGCGCTGCGCGACCTCCTCGCCGTGCAGAACCGCCAGATCTCGATCGACAACATCCAGAAGACGGTCGCCGACTATTACAAGATCCGCGTGACCGACATGCACTCGAAGAAGCGCTCGCGCGCGGTCGCCCGTCCGCGGCAGGTGGCGATGGCGCTGGCGAAGGAGCTGACGCAGCTCTCGCTGCCTGAAATCGGCAGCAACTTCGGCGGGCGCGACCACACGACCGTGCTGCACGCCTGCCGGCAGATTGCCAATTTGCGCGAATCGCTGCCGGACCTGAATCACGACGTCAATTTCCTGCTGCAAGTGCTGCGGAGCTGAGGCGCCGCTCCGCGCGTCAACCGGCGTTTTTCGACCCGTTCCCCGCGTCTGGAAAAGACGGGGGCGGAACCGTTATAATTTGTGGATTAAACCGACCGTCGGCGCAGGCGCAGAAAAGTCCCCAGACGATCCACAGCCGGCCAAGCGACGATACACGCGAAAGGCGAACGCCCAACCAACTGACGCAGCGGCCAAAATCGCCGTTGTCGGCGTGAATCGCCGATCTCCTATTAACGTTCTTATTGTTCGACATGCAATTAAAGCAAATACCGCGGGACGCGCTGTTGAAGCCGCTCTCGGCCGTCTCCGGCATCGTCGAACGACGCCACACGCTGCCGATCCTCGCCAACGTGCTGCTCGAACAGAAGAACGGCCAGTTGCATGTCACGGCAACCGACCTCGAGATGCAGATCACGGCCGTCGCCGATCTCGAAGGCAAGGATGGACAGGCCACCACCGTCGGCGCGCGCAAGCTGCAGGACCTTCTGCGTGCGCTGCCTGACGACGCGCAGGTGACCGTGGACGCGACGGGAAGCCGGATGACGGTGCGCGCGGGACGCTCGCGCTTCAACCTGCAGACGCTCGCCGCAACCGACTACCCGCGCATCAACGTCGCGCAGGACAAGCTGCAGTCGCTCGCGTTGCCGCAGCGCGATTTCCGCTCGCTTCTGAAGCTCGCCGAATTCGCGATGGCGCAGCAGGACATCCGCTATTACCTGAACGGCATGCTGCTCGTCATCGACAAGGGATCGCTGCAGGCGGTCGCCACCGACGGCCACCGCCTCTCGTGGGCGAGCCTCGCGATCGACGGCGATTACGCGCGCGCCGAAGTGATCCTGCCGCGCAAGACGGTGCTCGAGCTTTCGAAATTGCTCGAGGACGACGACACGCCGGTCACGATCGACCTGCTGCCGAACCAGGCGCGGTTCCGTTTCGCGAATGTCGAGCTGGTCTCGAAGGTCGTCGACGGCAAGTTTCCCGACTACAACCGCGTGATCCCGACCGGGCACGGGAAGAAGATCGAGCTCGATCGCGGCACGCTCCTCTCCGCGCTCTCTCGCGCCGCCATCCTTTCGAACGAGAAATTCCGCGGCGTGCGCCTTGTTTTGGGCGACGATCAACTCAAGATTATCTGTACGAACAGCGAGCAGGAAGAGGCCGAGGAACAGCTCCCGGTCGCCTACGCAGGCGAGAGCATCGACATCGGCTTCAACATCACGTACCTCCTGGACGTGCTGTCGAACCTGGCCGGCGAGAAGGTCAATTTCGCGTTCGGCGACGCCAATTCGAGCGCGCTCGTGACGCTACCGGAGCGTGACGACTACAAGTACGTCGTCATGCCGATGCGGATATAGGCTTTGCTCGGTAACGTCGCCAACCGCCGTGATGCCCGCGTAACGCGGGTCGCCCCAGCATGATCAACGCCGACTTCGAAGGTCGGCGTTGATGCTTTTGAAGCAGCAGCAATCGCAGCAACCGCACCGAAAGTCACGATGACCGCACAAACCAAACCGCGCCAGCAGGGCGACGACTACGATTCCTCGAGCATCAAGATCCTGAAGGGCCTCGACGCCGTACGCAAGCGCCCGGGCATGTACATCGGCGATACGTCGGACGGAACGGGCCTGCACCACATGGTGTTCGAAGTGCTCGACAACGCGATCGACGAGGCGCTGGCCGGCTATTGCGACGACATCAAGGTCGTCATCCACGCGGACAACTCGGTTTCCGTCGTCGACAACGGCCGCGGCATTCCCACCGACATCAAGCAGGACGACGAGGGCCGCCGCTCGGCCGCCGAGATCGTGATGACCGAGCTTCACGCCGGCGGCAAGTTCGACCAGAACAGCTACAAGGTGTCGGGTGGTCTGCACGGCGTCGGCGTGTCGGTCGTCAACGCGCTCTCCGACTGGCTCAAGCTCCGGATCTGGCGCAACGGCGAGATCCACCAGATGGAATTCCGGCAGGGTGTGCCGGTCGCCCCGCTGGCCGTCGTCGGCACCACCGATCGCCGCGGCACCGAGGTGCATTTCATGGCGTCGCTCGGGACGTTCAGTCGCGTCGAATTTCACTACGAAATCCTGGCGAAGCGCATCCGCGAGCTCTCGTTCCTGAACAACGGCGTGCGGATCGAGCTCGTCGACCAGCGCGACGGCAAGAGCGAGAACTTCGCGTACGCCGGCGGCATCAAGGGCTTCGTCGAGTTCATGAACCGCAGCAAGAGCGTGCTGCATCCGAAGATCTTCCACGCGACCGCCGACAAGGACGGCGTCACCGTCGAGATCGCGATGCAGTGGAACGACTCGTACGCCGAGTCGGTGCAATGCTTCACGAACAACATCCCGCAGCGCGACGGCGGCACGCACCTGACCGGGTTGCGCCAGGCGATGACGCGGACGCTCAACAACTACATCGAGAAAGAGGAGGTCGCGAAGAAGGCGAAGGTCGAGACCACCGGCGACGACATGCGCGAGGGCCTGACCTGCGTACTATCGGTCAAGGTGCCGGAGCCCAAGTTCTCGTCGCAGACGAAGGACAAGCTCGTGAGCTCGGAGGTGCAGCCGATCGTCCAGGAAATCGTCAGCGCGATGCTCGCCGACTTCCTGCTCGAAAACCCGGCCGATGCGAAGATCATCTGCACGAAAATCGTCGAGGCCGCGCGGGCGCGCGAGGCGGCGCGCAAGGCCCGGGAGCTCACGCGCCGCAAGGGCGTGCTCGATGGCATGGGCCTTCCGGGCAAGCTCGCGGATTGCCAGGAGCGCGATCCGGCGCTGTGCGAGATCTACCTCGTCGAGGGCGATTCCGCCGGCGGCTCGGCGAAGCAGGGACGCGACCGCAAGTTCCAGGCGATCCTGCCGCTGCGCGGCAAGATCCTGAACGTCGAGCGCGCGCGCTTCGACAAGCTCGTCTCGTCGCAGGAGATCGTCACGCTGATCACGGCGCTCGGCACCGGTTTCGGACGCCCGAGCAACGGTGACAACGACAAGGACGCGTTCAACGTCGACAAGCTCCGCTACCACCGGATCATCATCATGACCGACGCGGACGTCGACGGCTCGCACATCCGCACGCTGCTGCTGACGTTTTTCTATCGGCAAATGCCGGAGCTCGTCGAGCGCGGGCACATCTACATCGCGCAGCCGCCGCTCTACAAGGCGAAGCAAGGGCGCGGCGAGGACGTCTACCTGAAGGACGAGCACGAGCTGAAGCAGCACCTGCTGCGCGTCGCGCTGAAGGGCGCCGAGCTCGTGCCCGGCGAAGGCCGCCCGCCGCTGTCGGCCGAATCGCTTGGCGACGTCGCGCGCGAATACCTGCTCGCCGAGGCGGTGATCGAGCGCCTCGCGCGCGTCGTCGATTCCGCCGCGTTGCGCGCGATCCTGAACGGCGTGCAGCTCGATCTTTCGACGGAAGCCGCGGCCCGGCGCAGCGCGACCGCGCTGCAGACGGCGATCGACGATCCCGAGGTCGTCGCCGAAGCGCGCTATGACGCGACGAACGAAGTGCACCGGATCGTCGTCGTGCGCACGCATCACGGCACGCCACACGCGAGCGCGGTCGACGCCGATTTTCTCGCGAGCGGCGATGCCGAGCAGATTCGTCGCGCCGCCGACGTACTGCAGGACCTGATCTACCCGGGCGCCGTCGTCAAGCGCGGCGACAAGCAGCAGGCGGTGAAGTCGTTCAAGGAAGCGCTCGACTGGCTGCTCGGCGAAGCGCGCGCGAGCGTCGCGATCCAGCGCTACAAGGGTCTCGGCGAGATGAATCCCGAGCAGCTTTGGGAGACGACGATGGACCCGGCGGTGCGGCGGCTTCTCAAGGTGCAGATCGAGGATGCCATCGGCTCCGAGGAGATTTTCTCGACGCTGATGGGCGAGCAGGTCGAGCCGCGGCGGGCGTTCATCGAGACGAACGCGCTCGGCGTGCGCAATCTCGACGTCTGAAGCCTGCCGAACAGGAGCTCGACGCGAGCGGAGAACGCCGGCGCATACTCGCCCCGTTCCGCCAGGCCCGTCGGCTCCGCGCCATGTCTCGCCTACTCGATCGCTCGTTCCTGGTTCGCGTCGCCGTTGGGTTTCTCACGGCGCTCGTCGTCCCGTTGGCGGGCCTGCCGAGCGCTCGCGCCGCAGCGCCGCTGGCCGTCGAGACGTTCTTCAAGAAACCCGACTACACGGGTACGACGCTGTCGCCGAGCGGACGCTACGTCGCGATGATCGCGCCCATCGGCAACCACCACGACGTCGGCGTCGTGGATCTCGACACGGGTAAGGCGACCCGCATGGGTTCGCTCTTCGGTGACGGCGACGTCGTGTGGGTCGGCTGGCAGACCGACGAGCGGATGCTCGTCCGCCTCGGCGATTGGCAAGCGGTCGCCGGCGAGCCACCCCGCGAGTTCGGGCTCTTCGCGGTCAATCGCGACGGCAGCGATTCGCGCTCCGTCAGCGGCAGCGTCGTACACGTCTTTCGCGGGACCAATGCCATTCTCGTCGCGGCGGCCCGGCGCAGCCGTACGAGCCGCGACCTGTATCGCTATGACACGGTCACGAACACGTCGCAGCTGCTGACGCTCGATTCCCCGGGCAACGTCGTGCGCTGGGTCGTCGACTTCGACGGGGTACCGCGCGCCGCCGTGACGGGAAGTGTCGACGACGATACGTCGGCCTGGTACGTGCGCGCGAGCGCCGACGCACGATGGGTGAAGGTCGAAGAGGCGAAGCTCGGGCGCTTGCAATCGACGCCAATGCAGTTCGATCCGGCCGGCAAGATTTTGTACGTCGCCGCGCGCAGGGACGGAAGCGATTACGCGGGAATCTACGAATACGAGATCGCGAGCGGAACGTGGAAGGGGCCGGTCGTGCATCATCCCCAGCGCGACATCGATGCCGAGGACGCGGTGTTCGTCGTCGATTACAAGGCTCGCAAGCTGCTTGGGCTTCGCTACGCCGACGACCGGCCGGCCACGGTATGGTTCGACCCGGAATGGGCGCGGATACAGAAAAGTGTCGATGCGGCGCTGCCCGATACCGTGAACGTCCTCACGCGCGACGGCAATCGCTGGCTCGTCGTTTCCTCGTCCGACAGGAACCCGGGAGAAGCACGCATTCTCGACGCCAAGTCGATGCAGATGAAGCCGCTCGTCGTCTATCGAGCGGGCATCGACCCGAAGGCCATGGCATCCACGACGTGGGTCCGTTACCCGGCCCGCGACGGGATGACGATTCCCGCGCTTTTGACGCTGCCTCCCGGCCCGCGCGACGGGCCCGCGCCTCTGATCGTCGACATCCACGGTGGCCCGAACGTGCAGGCCACCGACTCCGGGTTCGATTCGGAAACGCAGTTTTTTGCGTCGCGCGGTTACGCGGTACTGCGGCCGCAGTTCCGCGGAACGCGGGGATTCGGCTGGAAGCTCGAATCCGCCGGTTTTCGGCACTGGGGCGAAGCGATGCAGGACGATCTCGAGGATGGCGTGCGATGGGCTGTCGGGGAGAAGATCGCCGATCCGGCGCGCGTTTGCTTCTATGGCTGGAGCTACGGCGGTTACGCCGCCGCATGGGGTGCGGTAAGGAACGCGACGACGATCAAGTGCGCGGTCGCGCTCGCGGCCGTGACGTCGCTCGACTACATGTTCGACAACGCGCAGACCGACCTTTCGCGGGTTGCCGACCGTTCGTCGCTGCTTTCGTATTGGATCGGCGATCCGAAGACCGACCGCGCGCGATTCAAGCGCGTGAGTCCCCTCGACAATGCGGACAAGGTCGGCGTGCCGATTTTCCTCGCGTACGGCGCCTCGGACCACCGCGTGCCGCTCGTTCACGGATCCGACTTCCATGCGGCACTCGACAAGTACCACAAGGCGCACGAGTGGGTCGTCTATAGCGACGAGGGCCACGGGTTCAACAAGGACCAAAATCGCTACGACCTGTACAACAAGGTGGAGCACTTCCTGGGCGAATACCTCGGCACGCGCTCGACACCCGCCGCCCCCGCGCCGGAGGAGGTGAAGTGAGCGTAACGGCACGCGGGTGCTCGCATGGCGAGCGCTTTAGCTCGGCCGGATACGCGGCTGCAAGCCCTTTCCTCCGCATGATCGTCGGTGTCGTTGGCATCGCGCTCAGCGCCTCGGTGTTCGCCGTTTCGACGCCGGCGCGCCTGATCGTCCGGCTCACGCCGGACGCGATGAAGTCCGCACTGACGCCGAAGGCGCGCATCGCGAAGCTCGCAACCAGCAGTGCGGTCGCGCTCACGTACGTGCGGCCCATGGCGCTCGGCGCCGACGTCGTGACGGCCGAGGGATCGGCTGCGGCCGAGGAGGTGGCCGCGCGACTGGCAGCCGACCCTGACGTCGATTACGCGGTCGTCGATCATCGCGTGCACGCGATGCAGGCTGCGGGCGTATCGATCAACGACACCTTTGCGCAGCAGCAGCACTACCTTGCGAATACGTCGACCGGAATCAGCGCCTACGACGCATGGACGATCACGCACGGCTCGCCGAACATCGTCGTCGCGGTGATCGACACCGGTTACCGGCCGCACGCGGGCATGCTCGGCCGATTCCTGCCCGGCTACGACATGATCTCCGACCCGCAGACGGCGAACGACGGCGACGGCCGCGACACCGATGCCTCGGATCCGGGCGATTGGGTGACGGCGGCCGAGGCCGACGGTGACTGCCCGGCGCACAACAGCAGCTGGCATGGGACGAGCGTCGCAGGCATCATCGGCGCGAACACGAACGACGATGCGTGGACCGCCGGGATCGACTGGAACGCGAAGATCCTGCCGGTGCGGGTGCTCGGCAAGTGCGGCGGATTCAATTCGGACGTCGTCGACGCGATCGCGTGGGCGGCCGGCCTCGCCGTCCCGGGCGCGCCGCCCAATCTCACGCCGGCGCAGGTCATCAATCTGAGCCTCGGCTCGTCCAACAGTTGCGAACAGCCGTTCACCGAGGTCGCCGCTGCGGCATACGCGGCCGGGGTGACGCGTGCGATCGTGGCGGCGGCCGGCAACGATGCCCATGACGTCTCGAACAACTCTCCCGCTGGCTGTCCCGGGTACTACGCGGTCGCATCGACGACGGACGTCGGTGGAAGCCTCGCGTCGTTCAGCAACTTCGGCGCCGGCATCACGCTGTCGGCGCCCGGCGGCGCCGCGAAGCTTCGCACGGCCGCGGACACGATGGTCGTGCTCGGGAACTCCGGGACGACGGTGCCGCTTGCCGACATCGTCGTCAACGAAGGCGGAACGAGCTTCTCCGCACCGATGGTATCGGCCACGGTCTCGTTGATGCTCTCGGTGGCGCCGTACCTGACCGCCGACCAGGTTCACGACCTGATCGTCTCGACGGTGAAGCCGTTCCCCGCCTTCTCCGATTGCACGACCGACCGCTGCGGTGCCGGCATCCTCGACGCGGGCGCCGCCGTTCGCGCGGCGGCTGCCGTGCCGCCGCCACCCGCCGCCGTCAACTATCAGGGCCTGTGGTGGGCGTCGCCCGCGGGATCCGAATCGGGCTGGGGCATCAATTTCGCGCACCAGGGCGACATCATCTTCGCGACCTGGTTCACCTACGACACGACCGGCAAGGCATGGTGGCTGTCGATGACGGCGATCAGGACGGGCCTGAACAGCTACGCAGGCGATCTGTTGACAACGCACGGGCCGGCGTTTTCCGCGACGCCGTTCGACCCGAACGCGGTCACGCATGCGACCGTCGGGCGCGGGACGCTCACGTTCGCCGACGCGAACACCGCGCAGTTCTCGTACACGGTGAACGGCGTCGCGCAGGTGAAGACGCTGACGCGCGAGATCTTCGGCACGGCGCCCGTCTGCGCATTCGGCGGGCAGCCCAGCTTGGCGATCGCGACGAATTACCAGGACCTGTGGTGGGCAGCGCCGGCCGGCGTCGAGTCGGGCTGGGGCATCAACCTGACCGAGCAGAGCAACGAGATCTTCGGCACATGGTTCACGTACGACGTCGACGGCACGCCGCTATGGCTTTCGGTGCTCGCGACGAACACGGGCCCTGGCGTTTACTCGGGACCCCTGATGCGAACGCGAGGGCCCGCGTTCAGCGCGGTACCGTTCGATCCGGCGCAAGTGACGGCGACGCCGGCGGGAACGGCGACGTTCACGTTCAGCGACGGCGCGCATGCGACGTTCGCGTATACGGTGAACGGCGTGTCGCAGGCGAAGGCGATCACGCGCGAAGTGTTCGTGAATCCCGGAACGTACTGCCAATGAGGACCGCGTCATGAGCGACGCGCTTGCTGACGGCGTCGACGAGCGTGCGGCGCCGGTGCTTGCGCGCCTCGGCCTGATCGTGGGCGACCGCGGCAGCGTTTCGCGCCCGCTCGCCCGGCGCACGAGCGACGGACCCGATCTCGTTTCGGTGAATCCCGCGAACGGCCATGTCCTCGGTCGGGTAGCGACGACGACGTCCGCCGCGTTCGATGCTCTGCTGGAAGATGCGATGGGAGCGGCGCGTGCATGGCGCGACACGCCGGCACCGTTGCGCGGCGAGGCGGTGCGCCGCTACGCGGAGTTGCTGCGCGAGCACAAGGACGCGCTCGGCACGCTCGTGTCGCTCGAAACCGGCAAGATCAAGGCCGAGGGGGACGGCGAAGTGCAGGAGATGATCGACATCGCCGATTTCGCCGTCGGCCAGTCGCGGATGCTCTACGGCAAGTCGTTCCATTCCGAGCGGCCCGCGCACCGGATGTACGAGCAGTGGCACCCGCTCGGCGTCGTCGGCGTGATCACGGCCTTCAACTTTCCGGTCGCCGTCTGGGCGTGGAACGCGATGCTCGCCTGCGTCTGCGGCAACGCGGTCGTCTGGAAGCCGTCACCGAAGACGCCGCTGACGGCGCTCGCAACGACTGCGCTCGCCGATCGCATCGTCGACGAGCTCGGGCTGCCGCGGATCTTCGAGGTGGCCGTCGGCCACGAGGCGCAAGGGCGCAGGCTCGCGGAAGACACGCGCGTCGCGCTCGTATCGTTCACCGGCTCGTCACGTGTCGGAAAGCTGGTTGCCGGCGCAGTGAGCGATCGCTTCGGCAAGGTGCTGCTCGAATGCGGCGGCAACAACGCGGTGATCGTCGCCGACGATGCCGATCTCGACCTCGTCGTGCCGTCGGTCGCGTTCGGCGCGGTGGGAACCGCCGGCCAGCGCTGCACGACGACGCGCCGCGTGATCGCGCATCGCACGCGCGTCGACGAGGTCGTCACGCGGCTCGCGTACGCTTACGCGCAGGTGCGCATCGGTGATCCGCTGGAGCCGTCGACGCTGATGGGGCCATTGATCGACGCTGCAGCGGTCGATGCTTATAAAAAGGCGATCGACGAGGCACGCGTGGCCGGGGCGACGATCGTCTGCGGCGGGCGTGTCGTCTCGCGCGACGGCTTCTTCGTCGAGCCGGCGATCGTCACCGGTCTCGACAATGCGCATCCGCTCGTGCAGCGCGAGACGTTCGCGCCGATCCTCTACGTGATGCCGTACGATACCGTCGACGAGGCGATCGCAATGAACAACGGCGTGCGCCAGGGACTTTCGTCGGCGCTCTTCACGCAGAGCCTGCGCACCGCCGAGGCGTTTCTTGCCGCATCCGGCAGCGATTGCGGGATCGCGAACGTCAACATCGGGACCTCCGGCGCGGAGATCGGCGGCGCCTTCGGTGGCGAGAAGGAAACCGGGGGCGGCCGCGAGTCGGGCTCCGACGCGTGGCGGGCCTACATGCGGCGGCAGACGAACACGATCAACTGGAGCCGCGACCTGCCGCTTGCGCAGGGAATTCGCTTCGAGATCGGCAAGCCGGCATAGGGTCTCTGACCCTACATCGGGTTTACTTGCGGAAGAGCCAGAACAGGACCGATACCACGATCGACACGACGATGCCGGTCATCAGCGGAAAGTGGAACGACCAGCCGTCGCGCTCGATGTTGATGTCGCCGGGGAGCCGGCCGAGACCGAGCCGCGCGATCCACGGCCAGGCGATGCCGACGACCAGGATCACGAGGCCGACGATGATCAGGAAGCGCTGCATCGTATAGCGCGCCGCGGTTCAAGGCGTCAGCGGCGCTTGCCCTTGCGCGCGACCGCTGGCTTGCGTGTCTTCGTCGCAGCCGTGCGTTTGCGCGCAGCGGTGGTACCCGCCGTACCCTTTCGATCGTGCGGCGCCTGCTTCGCCGCGGCGCGTTTCTTCACGACGCTCGTGCGCGTTGCGGCCGGCTTCGTCTTCACCGCCGATGCGCCTGCGCCGCGTGCGGCCAGCGCCGGCTTCGCGACACGCGTTCTCGGCGCCGCCGGGGCGGCGCGGGTCGACGTTCGCGACACGGCCGGCGCATGCGGCTCAGTCGCGCGCGCTCCGCGCGGTCCTACGACACGCCGCGGTGCGGCCGGCACGGAAGGCACGCCCTTCGACGTCGCGCCCGTTTCGCGCGACGTGCGCGGCGTGCGCGTCTTCGTTCCCTTGTCTGCGCGCGTGGTCGGCGCCCGCCCCGCCTTGTCGTCGACGAGCGCGATCGCCTGCTCGAGCGACAGCGAGTCGATCGCGTCGCGGTCGGGCAGCGTTGCATTCGTCGAGCCGTGCTTCACGTACGGGCCGTAACGGCCGGCGTGCAGTTCGATCGGTTGCCTGTCGCGCGGGTGCGTGCCAAGCACGCGCAACGGCGCGCTTCGCACCGGCCGCGCGCCACGGCGACCCGGCTCCTTCGCTTCGAATTCGAAGCCGACCTTGCCGTCGGATTGCTTGACGAGATACGCGGAGAACGGACGGCGCGTGCGCGCGGAGACGAACTGCAACAGATCGGTCTTCCCGGTGTCCAGCAGCTTGCTCATCTGCGCCGGCTCGATCGTTCGCGTGAGGATCGTGCGACCCGAGCGGAAATCGCAGCTTCGCCCGTCGCCGACCGCGCGCTCGCAGACGTAGGCGTTCGGCGTCTCGAACACGCGCCCGCCGCATTTCGGACATGAGCCGAGCGGCGTCAGTCCCGAGAAGTCGTACGTTGCGCCATCGTCGTCGCCGAGGCGCGGCCCGAAGTCGAACTCGACCCCGTTGTCGTCGTTGAGCTTGAGCTTCGCCGCGAACGGGCGCCCGATGCGGCTTCGGAAGCCGTCGAGCGGACCGACGCTGCGCTCGGTGACGAGCGTCTCGGCCTCGGCGGGCTCGATCTGGCGGCCGCCCATGATCTTCCAGAAGCCGAAGTCGCAGTCGACGCACGCGAACTTCTTGTATTGCTCGTGCACTTCGCCGCCGCAGTTCGGACAGCGTGCGGAGAGCGTCGCGAAATCGCCCGGGACGGTGTCGCTCTCGTAATTCTTCGCCTGCGCGACGATGTGCTTCGTCATGCCGACGATCTCGCGCATGAACGCGCTTCGCGCAAGCGCGCCGTGCTCCATCTGCGCGAGCTTGAACTCCCATTCGGCCGTGAGCTCGGGCGAGAAGAGCTCGGGGACCCCGAGCCCGTGGAGCAGCGTGAGCAGCGAAAACGCCTTCGGCGTCGGAATCAGCTCCTTGCCCTCGCGCAGGATGTATTTCTCGGTGATCAGGCCCTCGATGATCTGCGCGCGTGTGGCCGGCGTGCCGAGGCCTTTTTCGCGCATCGCCTCGCGCAGATCGTCGTCCTCGATCAACTTGCCCGCGCCTTCCATCGCGGAGAGCAGCGTCGCCTCGTTGAAGCGCGGCGGCGGTCGCGTCGTTTGCGCGACGACGTCGACGCCTTCCGTCGCGACGTCCTCGAGGCCTTCGTAGCGCCGCGCTGCGCTCTCGCGCCCAGGCTGCGCTTTTTCGGCCGGAGCCACTTCGCGCACGCGCACCGGCGTCAGCGTCGGCTCGTCGCCTTGCGCTTCCTTGCCGTACACCGCGAGCCAGCCCGGCTGCACGAGCACCTTGCCCTCCGATTTGAACGGATGGTCGCCGACGCGCGTGATCCGCGTCGTCACCAGGAACTCGGCCGCCGGATGGAACACGGCGAGAAAGCGCTTGACCACCATGTCGTAGAGCTTCGTCTCGACCTCGTTCAGGTGCCGCGGCCGCACGAGCGTCGGGATGATCGCGAAGTGATCGGAGATCTTCGCGTTGTCGAAGATTCGCTTGTTCGGGCGCACCCAGCCCTTGTCGAGGATCGCCTTTGCAAACCGGCCGTAGGCGCTGGTCTCGCCGAGCTCGGCGAGGGTCGCCTTCACGGTGCCGACGTAGTCCTCGGGCAGCGCGCGCGAGTCGGTGCGCGGATACGTGAGTGCCTTGTGCTTCTCGTAGAGCGCCTGCGCGATCGACAGCGTCGTGCGCGCCGAGAAGCCGAAGCGGCCGTTCGCTTCGCGCTGCAGGCTCGTGAGATCGTAGAGCAGCGGCGCGATCTGCGACGTCGGCTTCGCTTCCTCGGTGACGACGCCCCGCTTGCCGAGGCACGCGCTCGCGATCGCCTGCGCGCGCGCCTGGTCCCACACCCGCTCGGCGCGAAGATCGGGATCGTCGCCGGCGCCGTCTCCCTTGCGAAAGCCTTCGTCGAACCAGCGCCCCTTGTATTCGCCGGCTTCGGCCCGAAACGTCGCGATCAGCTCCCAGTAATCGCGCGGCACGAACGCGCGGATCTTCTCCTCGCGCTCGACGAGGATCGCGAGTGTCGGCGTCTGTACGCGACCGACCGTCGTGAGCTGGAAACCGCCGGACTTCGAGTTGAACGCCGTCATCGCGCGCGTGCCGTTGATGCCGACGAGCCAGTCGGCCTCGGAGCGGCAGACCGCGGCGTCGGCGAGCGGACGCATCGCCTGGTCGTTGCGCAAACGCGCGAAGCCCTCGCGGATCGACGCCGGCGTCATCGACTGCAGCCAGAGGCGCTCGACCGGCTTCGACGTCTTCGCGTACTGGACGATGTAGCGAAAGATGAGCTCACCCTCACGGCCCGCGTCGCAGGCATTCACGAGCCGCGCGACGTCCTTGCGCCGGATGAGCTTCAAAAGCGTGCGCAGCCGCGACTCGTTCTTCTCGATCGGCTTCAGGTCGAAATGCGATGGAATCGCGGGAAGGTGCGCGAACGTCCATTTGCCGCGCTTCACCTCCTCGTCTTCCGGCATGCCGATCTCGAGCAGGTGCCCGACGGCCGACGACAGCACGTAATCGTTGCTCTCGAAGTAGTCGCCCTGGCGCGTGAAGCCGCCGAGCGCGCGCGCGATGTCGGCGGCGACGGAAGGCTTTTCGGCAATGATCAGTTGTTTCGGCAAGTTCTCGAAATCCGGGAATGTGGGCGGGCCGGAGCGGGCCGCGCGCTGACGATTGATGCAACATAGGGCTCGCACGTCGCAATGCCAAGACGCGCGGCCGACGACGGCGACGTCGGGGGGCCGATACTACAGAAGGATCGTCGCGCCTCGCAACCGTTCGTTCGGCATAACGAAGTGCCGGGTCGTTCAGTCGTGAAAGGCCGGCGGCGCCTTATTCCCCGCGCGCCGGCCGCTGCCGATGGATTCGCTGCCATCGACCGCCGGGCAGCGCGGCGACTTCGCCCGAAAGCTCGAGCGTGACGAGCGCGGCGACGATCGCTTCCGGTGCAACGTTCGTTCTCGCGACGAGCGCATCGACGCCGACCGGATCATAGCCCATCGCGGCGAGCACCGGATGCGACGGCGCATCCGTTTGCGCCGCCGCCTCGGCGGCAATATCGACGCGCCGGCGCTGCGGATCGATCTCGTCGAGCACGTCGCTTGCAGTCTCGACGAGCTTCGCGCCCTCGCGGATCAGCTTGTGGCAACCCTTCGCGAACGGCGAATGGATCGAGCCCGGAATCGCGAACACGTCGCGCCCCTGCTCGCCCGCGAGCCGCGCCGTGATCAGCGATCCGGACGACAGCGTCGCTTCGACGACCAGCACGCCGCGTGCAAGCCCGCTGATCAGGCGATTGCGCTGCGGAAAGTGCTCCTTGCGCGGCGGCGTACCGGGCACGTATTCGGACAGCAGCGCGCCCTGCTGGGCGATGCGCGTCGCGAGGTCGCGATTGCGCGCCGGATACACGCGGTCGAGGCCGGTCGCGACCACCGCGATCGTCGATGCCGCCGTCCCGAGCGCGCCTTCGTGCGCCGCGGCGTCGATGCCGACGGCGAGCCCCGAGACGATGGTGAAGCCGGCGTCGGCCAGCGCGTGTGCGAACTCGCGCGCGGTCTCGCGACCCTGCGCCGTCGCGTTGCGGCTGCCGACGATCGCGATCGCGGGGCGCGCGAGCGCATCACGGTGGCCGAGATGGAACAACACCGGCGGCGCGTACCCGAGCTCGAGCAGCGCCTTCGGGTAATCATCGTCGTCCCAGGCGATCAGCTCGTGCCCGTCGGCGCCGAGCCAGCGCGTCGTTCTTTCGAGCGCATCGCCTTCGACCGGCGCGAGCGCCCGTTCGACGACCGGCGCCGCGACGACGCGTGCGAGCTCCGCGCGCGACGCGCGAAGCAGCGACTCGGGACCGCCGAATTCGCGAAGCAGCGCCACCACCGCGCGCTGCGGCAGCGACTTGTGCGCAAGCGTCGCCCAGGCGAGCGTGCGCGAGTCGAGCGTCACCGCTGCCGACCTCGACGGTCGTGCGAGTGTGCGCTTAGGGGCCTCTGATCAGAGGCCCCTTGGGTTATCCGCAGGGCATCGGCGCCGCGACGCGCGAAATCACGGCGTGCGGACGAAGTCGCCGTTACGGATCGGCGCGTTCGAGTTGAGGACCAGCGCGTACGACACGCGATCGAACACGCGGAACACCATCAGGATGCCGGTGCGCTCGTCGGGCACGTGCAGGTACGAAGGCGGCGCAAAGACGGTCGTCTGATCGAAATTGGGAAACTGGACTTCAGGTTGGTTATGACCCGGCCGCGGGTCGCGGATTGGCTCGACCACGCGATAAATCGCGAGCACGTTGCCGACCTCGAGGCCGTCATGCATGCCCTTGTCGAGTGTTACGATATAGCTGCGTCCGGTTTCCTGGCCGTCGCGTGCGAGCTTCAGGATCCGGCCGTCGATCTCGTGGTCGGGCGCGTGCGGCACGTAGTTCTGCACGACTTCGCGCGCCGCCGGCATCAGCCGGTCGCCGATCACGATCTCTTCGTTGGCCGATTCGATACGGGCGGTCGACACGTCGGCGAAGCGCTCGACGCGCACCGTACCGAGGAAGCGATTCTCGAAGCCCAGCGTCTCGCCGTAATCGTTGACGAGCCGCTCGCCGGGCCGATAGACGAACCACAGGTCGCCGAGCCGCGGGTCGAGTCCGACCGCGTAGACGACGTCACCCTGTCCGCGCACCACGCGCTCGTCGCGGCCGGCGATGATTTCGGCGGCATCGTGCAGGCCATCGGGACCCGTCACGAGCGGGCGCGAGAGGAAGGGCTCGATGTCGCCGGGCGGAATCGGCGGGATCGCCTGCTCGGCGAGCGGCGAAACCCGGATTTCCGGCGAAAGTCTAACGGTGTTCCGTGCAAGATCCAGGCGGGGACGTCCGTCGACGACGCTGAGCCGGATGACGTCTCCGGGGTAGATCCGATGCGGATTCTTGATCTCCTCGCGATTCATGCGCCACACTTCCGGCCAGCGCCACGGCTCCTTGAGAAACCGCTTGGCGATGCCCCAGAGCGTGTCGCCCTTCTGGACCGTGTAGGTGGACGGTGCGTTGTCGGCGATGCCGACCGTTTGGGCGGCGAGCGGCGCGGCGAGTCCGACAATGCAGAGGACGCCGCAGAGGGCGGCGATGCGCGTTGCCATGGTAAACTGTTGACGCATAGGGCCTCTTTTCGGTCGGGCGGACTTGCTAACGTCCTAAACCGCCACAAAATAGGGACTTGGAATCGATTCTTATCTATGAGCTTGCATTTTGCAAGCCGATAACGCGATGGCCCTGCTTCCGATCCTCGAATACCCCGATCCGCGTCTCAAAAAGGTTGCAACCTCGGTGGCCGCCGTCACCCCGGAGGTCCGCAAGCTCGTCCGGGACATGGCCGAGACGATGTACGCCGCCCCCGGCGTCGGGCTCGCGGCCACCCAGGTCGACGTTCACAAGCGGGTGATCGTGATCGACATTTCCGAGGAAAAGAACGAGCTTCGCGTTTTCATCAATCCGGAACTCCTTTCGGCCGAAGGGGAGGCCGAGTGCGAGGAAGGCTGCCTGTCCGTCCCCGGCTACTACGACAAGGTGACCCGGGCGGCGCGCATCCGCGTGCGGGCACTCGGCGAAACCGGCAAGCCCTTCGAGATGGACGCCGAGGGCCTCCTGGCGGTTTGCGTCCAGCACGAAATGGACCATCTGCAGGGCAAGGTCTTCGTCGAATACCTGTCGCCGCTCAAACGCGCGCGCCTCGCCGCGAAATTGCGCAAGAAACAGCGGCTCGCAGGCTGAACGCGTCGTCGCCCCTGCGCGTGGGCTTCGCCGGCACGCCGGCGTTCGCCGCGCGCGCGCTCGCCGGCATCCACGAGCACGGCATGACGATACCCGTCGTGCTGACGCGGCCCGATCGTCCGTACGGCCGAGGGCTGGCGCTCATGTCGTCCCCGGTCAAACGCTTTGCGTCGGAGCAGGAACTGCGCGTCGAGGCGCCGATCGCGCTCAGGGACTCGGACGTCGTCGCGGCGCTGCACAGCATCCCGCTCGACGTGCTCGTCGTGGCCGCCTACGGACTGATCCTGCCGCAGTCCGTCCTGGACTGGCCGCGCCACGGCTGCCTCAACATCCATGCATCGCTCCTTCCCCGCTGGCGCGGCGCCGCGCCGATCGCGCGCGCCATCGAGGCCGGCGACGAGGCGACCGGCATTACGATCATGCGGATGGACGCCGGTCTCGACACCGGGCCGATCGTCACCGCGACCGCGCTCGACATCGCGCCACGCGAGACGACCGGATCGCTGACCGGGCGGCTCGCCGAGCTTGGCGCCGCGACGATCGTGGCAACCCTCGACATGCTGGCGCGCAAAGGTACGCTCAACACGATGCCACAGCCGGCGGAAGGCGCGAGCTACGCGGCCAAGATCGGACCCGCCGACGCGTTGCTCGACTGGACCCGCGACGCGGTCTCGCTCGACCGGCAGATCCGCGCGATGAGCCCGTCGCCCGGCACCGTCGCAGGCTGGCATGGCAAGCCGGTGAAGGTTCGAGCCGCGATGCCCGCCGAGGGCTCGCCGAGCGCCAACCCTGGAACCGTGACCGGCGTCGGTGCGCAGGGGATCGACATCGCGTGCGGTAACGCGACGGTCCTGCGCGTCACCGAGATGCAACCGGCGGCCGGCAAGCCGATGCCGGCCCGGGCGTTCGCCGCCGGATACCGCGTCGCGGCGGGCGAGCTCTTCGAGCCGGGGCGCTGACGGCGTGACCGGAGCCGGCTGATGGAGCGGGAGCAGACGCGGGCCGCGCTCGCGGTCATGCGCGTGTTCGACGGCGTCCAGTTGCGCGACGCGCTTGCGCAGGTCGACGACCGCAGCGGCTTGCGCGGGCGCACGCTCGTGCAGGAGCTCGCATACGGAACGCTGCGGCGTTGGGGCGAACTTGACGCGATCGTCGAGCGGCTGGCCGCGAAGCCGATCGCCGATCCGCTGTTGCGCATGCTGATCGCGGTCGCGCTCTATCAGATCGACTACACGCGCGCGCCGCCCTTCGCGATCGTCGACCGCGCCGTCGCCGCCGCGGGCAGCGGCGTTCGGCCGGCCGCGAAAGCGCTCGTCAACGCGCTGTTGCGCCGTTACCTGCGCGAGCGCGATACGATTCGGCGCGCCGCGCTCACGACCGACGTCGCGCGCTATTCGTATCCGAAATGGTGGATCGAGCGGATACGCGGCGATTACGCCGACGAATGGCAAGCCGTGCTCGATGCCGGCAACGCGCGTGCGCCCCTCACGCTGCGAGTCAACCGCCGTGCGACGACGCAGGAGGCGCTCGCGCAACGCTTCGCGAACGCCGGAATCGCGGCGGAGCCGATCGGCGATGCGGCGCTGATCCTGCGCGAGCCGCGGCCGGTCGCCGACCTTCCCGGCTTCGCCGAAGGTGCCTTCTCGGTGCAGGACCTCGCCGCGCAGCTCGCGGCGCCGTTTCTGGACGTGCGCGACGGCATGCGCGTGCTCGACGCGTGCGCCGCGCCGGGCGGAAAAACCGCACATCTGCTCGAGCTTGCCGACGCCGACGTGCTTGCGCTCGACATCGACGCCGGCCGGCTGGCGCGAATCCGCGAGAACGTCGAGCGCCTGCGCCTGCCGGATCACGGGGTCCGGTACGTCGAAGGGGACGCCGGCGACCCGCAGCCGTGGTTCGACGGGACGCGATTCGACCGTATCCTGCTCGATGCGCCGTGCACGGCGTCAGGGATCGTGCGACGCCACCCCGACGCCAAGTGGCGCCATCGCGAGGGCGACGTCGAGCGCTTCGCGCGCACGCAGGCGCGACTGCTCGACGCATGCTGGCCGCTGCTCCTCCCGGGCGGCAAGCTGCTTTATGCGACGTGCTCGGTCTTCGCGGCCGAGAACACGGCGCGGGTCGAGGGATTTGTCGCGCGGCACGCCGACGCGTTGCGCGAAACCCTCAGCTTCGCAAGCCCGGCGACGCATCGGAACGGGCAACTCTTGCCATCGCCGGAAGGTGCGCGCCACAATCAGGACGGGTTCTTCTACGCGCTGCTACACAAGCGCTGATGTGGTGGGTACGCCACACGACGCTTCGACAACGCGCACTACGCCCCGCCTTCGGGGCGCGGCCCGCCGGCATGCCGCCAATCCTCCGCATCGACCGCGCGCCCGTCATGCCGTGGCGCCGCTTCTTCTGCGCGCTCGTCGTGCTGATCGCCGTTTGCGGCGCGACGCGGCTCGCCGCCGACGAGATTCCCGTCACGTCGGCGTCGCTTCGCGTGGAGGACGGCGAGGTGCGGCTGACGGCCGATTTCAACGTGTCGCTCACGCCCGCGCTCGAGCAGGCGCTCGACAAGGGCGTGCCGCTCTACTTCACGATCGAGTTCGAGCTGCTTCGCATGCGGCCGTTCTGGTTCCCGGACAAGGTCGCGCAGTGGTCGATCACCTATCGCGTCTCGTACAGCGCGCTGACGCGGCAATGGCGCGTCGCGAGCGGGCCGCTCGGGCAGACGTTCGAATCGCTGGACGAAGTCGAGCGCTTCATCGGGCGCGTCGTCTCGCGGCCCGTCGCGCCGGCGAGCGATCTCGTCAAGGACGCAACCTACGAAGGCGCGGTCCGGATGAAGCTCGACGTCAACCAATTGCCGAAGCCGTTCCAGGTCAACGCGCTCGCGTCGCGCGAATGGCAGCTCGCGTCGGACTGGCATCGGTTCGCCTTCTCGCCGTGACGTAACCGATGTCGATCCTCGCCTCCCGAACGCTGCGCTGGGTGACGCTCGGCTTCGCGTGTCTGTCAGCGATCGCGCTGTTCCTGCTCGCGAGCGCCTCGTCGAACAGCGATTTGTTCGCGGGGCACTACGACGCGCTCGTCGTCATCAACGGGGCGCTCGTCTCTCTGCTGATGCTGGTCGTCGTGGTGCAGGTGCTGCAGCTTTGGCGAAGCTTGCGCCTCGGCGTCTTCGGATCGCGGCTCGCGCTGCGGCTCGTGCTGCTGTTCTCGCTCGTCGCCATTCTTCCCGGTGCGCTCGTCTATGCGATGTCCGTGCAGTTCATCGGCCGCAGCATCGAGAGCTGGTTCGACGTGCGCGTCGATCGCGCGCTCGACGGCGGCATCAACCTCGGCCGCGGTGCGCTCGACTACCTGCTCAAGGAGACGACCAATCGCGCGCAGCTGATCTCCGGCGCGCTTGCCGACGCGCAGGCGCCGCCCGGCGCCGCACTGTCGCGCGCCGCCGAGCAGGTCGGCGTCTACGAGGCAGCGCTCTTCGCGCCGTCGGGCAGCGTCATAGCGGTTGCAGGCCTCGGCGGCGGCATGACGCCCGAGCCGCTTCCTGCCGACGCGCTTCGCCGCGCGCGTTTGCAGCAGACGTATGCGAAGGTCGAGCAGACGCAGGACTCCGGGCTCATGATTCGCGTCGCCGTGCCGGTCAACAGCGCCGACCGGGTGGAGCCGCTTCGCGTGCTGCAGGTGATCGAGCGCGTGCCGAGAACGCTCGCGCAGGATCTCGAAAAGGTGCAGGCCGGCGCGCGCGATTACCAGGAGATCTCGTTCTCGCGCGCGGCGTTGAAGCGGCTGTACCAGCTCACGCTCACGCTGACGCTGCTGCTCGCGCTCACGTCGGCGCTCGGCCTCGCGCTCGTGCTGTCCGAGCGCTTCGCGGCGCCGCTGGGCGTGCTCGCCGCGGGAACGCGCGCCGTCGCGCAGGGCGATTTCACCCGCCGCCAACCGGTCACGTCGCGCGACGAGCTCGGCGTGCTCACCGAATCGTTCAACACGATGACGGCGCAACTCGCCGACGCGAAGCAGAAGACCGAGGAATCGCAGCGGGCGACGGAGACGACGCGCGCGTATCTCGAAAGCGTGCTGTCGAATTTGTCGTCGGGCGTGCTCGCGTTCGACGACCGCTATCGGCTGCGCACGGCGAACCCGAGCGCCGCGGTCATCCTGCAGCAGCCGTTCGCCGACGTCGAGGGGATCCCGCTCGCCGAATGGGGCGGCAGGCTGCCGGCGCTCGCTCCATTCGGCGAGCTCGTCGCCGAGAACTTTCGGTCGGCGCGCGAGGGACAATGGCAACGCGAAGCGTCGCTGATGGTGGCCGGCCAGACGCGCACGCTGCTGCTTCGCGGAACGCGGCTGCCCGGCGCGCCGGTCCCGGGCTATGTCGTCGTGTTCGACGACGTTTCCGAGCTGCTGCAGGCGCAGCGCGACGCCGCGTGGTCGGAAGTCGCGCGTCGCCTTGCGCACGAGATCAAGAATCCGCTGACGCCGATCCAGCTTTCCGCCGAGCGGCTCGCGCACAAGCTGTCGCCGCACCTGGACGGCGCCGACCAGGAGACGCTGCGCCGGGGCACGCAGACGATCGTCTCGCAGGTCGCCGCGATGAAGCACATGGTCGACGACTTCGCGATCTACGCGCGGCGGCCGAGGCCCGGCCAGATGCAGGCGGTGGATCTCGCGCCCCTCTTGCTCGACGTGCTGGCTCTGTACGACAATCTGCGCCCGCATGTCGCCCTCGCGCTGCCGGACGCCCCGGTCATGATTCAGGGCGAGCCGACGCGGCTGCGCCAGGTGTTCCACAATCTGCTTCAGAACGCGGTCGACGCGCAGTCCGGGCAAGACGAGCCGCAAATCGATATTGCGCTGTCGGCCGGCGATGGGGAGGCGATACTCTCGTTTCGCGATCGCGGGCCGGGATTCTCCGAGAACGTGCTCGCGCATCCGTTCGAGCCTTACGTCACCACCAAAGCGAAAGGAACCGGGTTGGGACTCGCGATTGTCAAGAAGATCGTGGATGAGCACGCGGGACGCGTGACGCTCGAGAACGTCGTTCCGCACGGCGCGTGCGTCACGCTGCATTTCCGCGCGCTCAAATCGGCGGTGGCCGCATGAGCGCGCCGGAGTCCGACGCATGAGCGCGTCGATGCCACCCGGTGCCGGCACCATGGCGAAGCCGGGCATCGCAAAGCCGCAAGCGTTCGGCGATCGCGCAAGCGACGTGCGCGCGGCACAGGGCCGCGAAATCCTGGTCGTCGACGACGAGGTCGGCATCCGCGAGCTGCTTTCGGAGATCCTGCAGGACGAAGGCTATCGCGTCGCCGTCGCCGAAAACGCGAGCGAGGCGCGCGCGTATCGTCAGCGTCAGCAGCCGGCGCTCGTGCTGCTCGACATCTGGATGCCAGATACCGACGGCGTGACGCTGCTTCGTGAATGGGCGGCCAATTCGCTGCTGACGATGCCGGTGATCATGATGTCGGGTCACGGCACGATCGAGACGGCCGTCGAGGCGACGCGGATCGGCGCATTCGACTTCCTCGAAAAGCCGATCGGCTTGTCGAAGCTCTTGTCGACGATCGCGCGCGCATTCAAATCGGCGGCGACAAAGGAGCCGCGGCGCGTGTCGCTCGCTGCGCTCGGCAGCGGTGCCGCCATTCGCGAAACCGAGCGCGCGCTCGAAGCGCTGCTCGCGGCGCGGCGGCCGATCCTGATCGCCGGCGAGGCGGGCGCCGGCCACGACATCGCGGCGCGCGCGTTGCAGCTTCCGAACGCGCCGTTCGTCGCGCTTGCGGGTGGCGCACGGCTCGCGAACAATCCGCTCGCGCTGACCGAGGAGGCACGCGAAGGCGTCCTGTATTGCGCGGAGATCGGCCAGTACACGCGCAGCGAGCAGAAGGGCCTCGCGTTTCTCCTCCCCAAGCTCGACAAGCACAACATCGTTCTCGTGGCGACGAGCGCCGAGCCGCTCGCCAATCTCGCATCCGAAGGACGCTTCGATGCCGCACTGCTGGCGCAGCTCACCGCCGGTGCGGTCGTGCTGCCGCCGCTTCGTACGCGGCGCGACGACATACCGGCGCTGATCGAGCGTTTCTGGCGCGCCTCCGGCGAGGCCGAAGAGCGCGCGACGCCGCTGCTTGCCGCGCTGTCGCCGGCGGCGCTCACGATCCTGTCAAACGCATATTGGCCCGGGAACCTCGATCACCTGCAGAGCGTCGTGTCGAACATGCACGTCGTCCGCGGCGAGATCACCGCCGATCACGTGAAACGACTGCTCGGCGAGGCCGCGTCGCCGAACCAGGTCGTCGCGCCCGAGATCACGTCGCGCTTCTTCGAGCTCCCGTTGCGGGAAGCCCGTGAGGCGTTCGAGCGGATCTACTTCGAGCAGCTCCTCGGCCGCGAGCAAAGCAACATGAGCAAGGTCGCCGAGCGTGCCGGCCTCGAGCGCACGCATCTCTATCGCAAGCTCAAGCAGCTCAACATCCGCTTCTCGCGCCGCAGCGACGACAGCAGCGCCGCGTCGTAGCGGCGCGAGCCTGGTGCCTTGAGCTCGGCCGCCGCCTCCGTACATCCGCCTGCTCGCATGCTGCCGCTCGCGCTCGGCGCGATCGGCGTCGTCTATGGCGACATCGGCACGAGTCCGCTGTATACGCTGCGCACGGCGTTCACCGGCTCGTACGGGCTCGCGCTGTCGGCCGACAACATCCTGGGCGTCGTATCGGTGATCTTCTGGGCGCTGCTGATCGTCGTGACGCTCAAGTACATCACGCTGATCATGCGCGCCGACAACCGCGGAGAAGGCGGCATCCTCGCGCTCACGGCGCTCGTCTCGCGAGGCGTCGAAAGCCGGCGCGTGCGCTGGTGGCTGGTCGGCCTCGGAATCTTCGGCGCGGCGATGTTCTACGGCGACGGCATGATCACGCCGGCGATCAGCGTGCTGGGCGCGGTCGAGGGCCTCGGTGTGATCGCGCCGGCGATGCATCCGTACATCGTGCCGGCTTCTGTCCTGATCCTCGTCGTGCTGTTCGCCGTGCAGCGCAAAGGGACCGCGGGCCTCGGCGCCGTATTCGGGCCGGTGATGTCGCTGTGGTTCATCGCGCTGGCCGTGCTCGGTGCGCAGCAGATCGCGCGCACGCCGCTCGTGCTCGAGGCGCTCGAACCGGTCTACGCGTTCCGCTTCATCGCGCGCAATCCCGCGACGGCGTTCGTCGCGTTCGGCGCGGTGGTTCTCGCCGTGACGGGGACCGAGGCGCTTTATGCGGACATGGGCCACTTCGGGCGCAGCCCGATCCGCCGCGCCTGGGTCTTCTTCGTTTTTCCTTCGCTGCTGCTCAATTACTTCGGGCAGGCGGCGCTCGTGCTCGACAACCCCGCCGCGATTCAGAATCCTTTTTACCTGCTCGCGCCCGAGTGGGGCCGCGTGCCGCTGCTGCTGCTGGCGACGGCAGCCGCGATCATCGCGTCGCAGGCGGTGATCTCCGGCGCCTTCTCGCTGACGCGCGCGGCCATCCAGATGGGCTACTGCCCGCGCCTGACGATCGCGCATACGTCCGAGCGCGCGATCGGCCAGATCTACATCCCGTTCATCAACTGGATGCTGCTCGCGGCGATCGTCGGGCTCGTCGTCGGCTTTCGCAATTCGGACAACCTCGCCGGCGCGTACGGCATCGCGGTGACGATGGCGATGCTGATCGATTCGATCCTGATCTTCGTCGTCATGCGGCGGCTGTGGCGCTGGCCGATCGTCGTCGCCGTCGCGATCGCCGCCCCGCTGCTTGCGATCGATCTCACGTTCCTCGCATCGAACGCGCTCAAGATTCCCGAAGGCGGCTGGTTCCCGATCCTGATCGGCGCCGTCGTGTTCACGCTGCTGACGACGTGGAAGCGCGGGCGGTCGCTGTTGATGCGGCGGCTCGCCGACGACGCGATGCCGCTCGATCTCTTCATCCAGAGCATCGAGGCCTCGCCGCCGACGCGCGTGCCGGGAACCGCGATCTTCCTCACGTCGGCGCAGAACCGGGTGCCGCACGCGCTGCTGCACAACCTGAAGCACAACAAGGTGCTGCACGAGCGCGTCGTGTTCCTGACGATCGTCACGCAGGACATTCCGTACGTGCCCGACGAGGAGCGCTACGAGATCACCCCGCTCGGCTGCAACTTCTTCCGGATGGTCGCCGATTACGGCTTCAAGGACGATCCCGACGTGCCGGCGCTTCTCGAAGACTGCGGCCGGCGCGGATTCGCGTTCGACATGATGGAGACGTCGTTCTTCGTCTCGCGCGAGACGCTGATCGCGACGGCGACGCCGGGGATGGCGCTGTGGCGCGAGAAGCTTTTCGTGTCGATGTCGAAGAACGCGACGAAGGCGTCGGAATTCTTCCAGGTGCCGACGAATCGTGTCGTCGAACTCGGCACTCAGGTGGAGTTGTAAGCGCGAGGGCCGGCTCGGGCTCCGAGTCTGTAAACGTCGACCTGCGGGTCCCGGCGCCTCCTTCGCGGTGCAACCACGCCTCGCTCGTCGGAGCCACCCGCTACGGCCGGCCGCCACTCCCAGTCGCCCGTCGCCGGCCCTCGCCCGCTATGGTCGCGTCGGTGGCTGACGCAGCAATGTCCCGATGCATCGCATAAAAAAACGCCGGCACGAAGCCGGCGTTCTTGCTGTTGCGAAGCAAGCGATTACTGGAGCGTCACCATTTCCGAGCGCATCGTCTTCAGCGCCTTGCTTTCGATCTGGCGAATCCGCTCCGCGGACACGCCGTACTCGTCGGCGAGCTCCTGCAGCGTCGCGGAGTCGTCCTCGCGAAGCCAGCGCGCCTCGATGATGCGGCGGCTCCGCGGATCGAGCTTCGCCATCGCCGAGCGCAGGCCCGCGCTGCGATTCGCAGCCGTCTGCGCGCGCTCGAGGATCTGCGCCGGCTCGTCTTCCGAGTCGGACAGGTAGGCGATCGGCGCGACGGTGTCCTCGTCGCCCGGCGTCGGATCGAGCGAGACGTCGCCGCCCGAGATCCGCTTCTCCATCTCGAAGACTTCCTCGGGCTTCACGCCGAGATCGGCCGCGATCCGGTTCGCCTCGTCGGGCGTCAGCGCCGCCGACGAAGTCTTCATGCTGCGAAGGTTGAAGAACAGCTTGCGTTGCGCCTTCGTCGTCGCGATCTTGACGAGCCGCCAGTTGCGCAGCACGTGCTCGTGGATTTCCGCCTTGATCCAGTGCAGCGCGAACGACACGAGCCGCACGCCACGTTCGGGATCGAAGCGGCGGACCGCCTTCATCAGCCCGATGTTGCCCTCCTGGATCAGGTCGGCCTGCGGCAGCCCGTAACCGAGGTAGTTCCGGGAAACAGCCACGACGAGCCGCAGGTGCGACAGCACGAGCTGGCGCGCCGCATCGACGTCCTCGTGATCACGCCAGCGCCGGCCGAGCTCCGTCTCCTGCTCGGGTGTGAGCAGCGGAAAGCGGTTCACCGCCTGGATGTAGTGATCGAGACTCCCGAGCGAGGCCGGGGTCGGGAACGCCAGCGCACTTCCGGTCATTCAAATGTCTCCTTTCGACGGCGGACCGAATGGATCGGAGTGCCGGGGTCCGCCACTTTAGCACTCGCTCGATCAGAGTGCTAAGGGTTCGAGAAGTTCCCGACCATTTCTGTCGGGATTTGGGGATTTGGGGGTGGTCGGTCATCCGGCCACGCTTCATCAAGGTGGACCGCCCCGGGTTGTAGCAGTTCGGCGCGATGCAACAAAAGCGGCGCCGCTAGCGAGTAAGCGGTCGCTATCCGCGTCGGCCCGGGTCCGCGTCTTCCTCGGTCGGAACCAGCGCATCGACGAACTCGTCCGCAACGAAGGGCCGCAGGTCGTCGAGGCCCTCGCCGACGCCGATGAACCGCAGCGGAATCGGATGCTGACGAGCGATCGCCGCGACGATCCCGCCCTTTGCGCTGCCGTCGAGCTTGGTCAGGATGATGCCGGTCAGCCCGACCGCCGCGTCGAACGCCTTGACCTGCGCGAGCGCGTTCTGGCCGGTGTTCGCATCGAGGACGAGCCACGCTTCGTCGGGCGCCCCGTCCCTCGCCTTACCGAGGACCCGCTTGATCTTCCGAAGCTCGTCCATCAGGTGTCCCTGTGTCGGCAGCCGTCCCGCGGTGTCCGCGAGTACGACGTCGACGCCGCGGCTCGCCGCTGCGCCGAGCGCGTCGAACATCACGGCGCCCGGATCGCCGCCGGCTTGCTGGATCACGGCGACGTTGTTCCGTTCGCCCCAGACCGCGAGCTGCTCGCGCGCGGCGGCCCGGAACGTGTCACCGGCCGCCAGCAACACCGAGAGCCGCCGCTGCTGCAGCCACTTCGCGATCTTGCCGATCGACGTCGTCTTGCCGGCCCCGTTCACGCCGGCGAGCAGGATGACGAACGGCCTCTTCGCCCCGGCCTCCATCTCGAACGGCGCTTCGAGGGTACGGACGAGATCGGCGAACGCGGCGCGCAGGAGCGTCCGCGGATCGGCGTCGCCGCCGGCGTTGCGGTAGCGGGCGCGAAGCTCGCCGAGCAGGTGGTCCGTCGCTTCCACGCCGCAATCGGCCATCAGGAGCGCCGTTTCGAGCTCCTCGAGCGCCGCCTCGTCCAGCACGCGGCGCCGGAAGACTCCGGACAGCGCCCCGGACAGCTTGTCGCGCGAGAGGCCGAGCCCGGACTTGAGGCGCTCGCGCCACGACCGTTTCTCGGAGCCGGTCGCGGCAGGCGCTTCGACAGTCGCGGTCGCTTCCGGTGGTTCGGCGCTTGTCTCGGACAAGGCTGTCGTGGTCGGCGCGGCGGTCGGCGGCTCGACGGACGATTCGGCGGGCGCCGGCGCCTTCGCAGCCGGCTTGCGTTTGAAGAGGTCGAACATGGGGAGGGGCGGGGCGCGGGCCGGGAGCTTTGACGGGCCGCGGGGAAATTGGGATTCTACCCGGCCCCACATGGGGATTCGTGACGCAATTCCACGCCTTGCTCTCGCCGCCGTCTGCATGACGCCGCCGCCCCGCCCGATGCCGCACCGCGCCGCTGCTCGCCGAGGCACGGTCGTATCGTCGGGACCCCATCGCGTGCGCATCATCGGCGGGCGTCACCGGGGCCGGCCGATTCCCGTGCCGGACGTCCCCGGCCTTCGTCCGACGCCCGACCGCGTCCGCGAGACGCTCTTCAACTGGCTCGGTCAGGACCTCACCGGCGCGTCGACGCTCGATCTCTACGCGGGGACCGGGGCGCTTTCGCTGGAAGCGCAGTCGCGCGGCGCGGCGTCGTCGGTCGCCGTCGATTGCAACCCTGCGCTGATCCGTGTGCTGAAAGCGACCGCGGGTGCGCTCGACCTGCCGGGCATCGAGACGCACGTCGACGACGCGCTTCGGTATCTCGCGCGCGAACGACGCCTGTTCGACGTCGTGTTTCTCGATCCGCCGTTCGCCGACGATCCGTGGGAGCGATTGCTCGCGGCGCTTCCAGCGCGCCTCGCGCCGGGCGCACGCATCTACGCCGAAGCGGCCCGCGAGCTCCGCGCCCCTGCGGGATTCGAACGGCTGCGGCACGGACGTGCCGGCAACGTGCATTATCATCTGCTCGCGCTCGACGGTTCCGTGAGCGTGGCGCCCCGATGAAAGTCCTCTATCCCGGCACGTTCGACCCGTTCACGCGCGGCCACGAGGACCTCGTCCGGCGCGCGGCGCGGCTCTTCGATGCCGTCGTCGTTGCCGTCGCGGACAGCGCCACGAAAAAGCCGTTCTTCCCGACGGACGAGCGCATCGCGATGGCGCGCGAGGTGCTGCGGCCGTTCGCGAACGTCGAAGTCATCGGTTTTTCGACGTTGCTGATGGACTTGGCGGTCGAGCAGAACGCGCAGGTGATCGTGCGCGGCCTCCGGGCGGTTTCGGACTTCGAGTACGAGTTCCAGATGGCGGGAATGAACCGCAACCTGAATCCGGACGTCGAAACATTGTTCCTGACGCCCGACGAGAAATACATGTTCATCTCGGCGACGATCGTGCGCGAGATCGCGCGCTTCGGCGGCGACATCGGCAAGTTCGTCCACCCGCACGTCGCCGAGTGCCTGCGCCGCAGGGTGGGCCGATAGCAACGAGCGGCGCAAGCCGCGATTCAACGGAGAATTGCACCGGTGGCGCTGATCATCACCGACGAGTGCATCAACTGCGACGTCTGCGAGCCCGAATGCCCGAACGAGGCGATCTCGCAGGGCGTCGAGATCTACGAGATCGATCCGTCGAAGTGCACCGAATGCGTCGGGCACTTCGACAAGCCGCAGTGCCGCGAGGTGTGCCCGGTCGACTGCATTCCGGTGAATCCGGACCACGTCGAAACGCGCGAGCAGCTACAGCTCAAGTACGAAGCGCTGATGGCGGCAAAACCGAAGTAGGGTCCGAGACGACTTTTCGCTACGCGAAAACTCCTCCCTGGCCCTAAGCGTTCGCGGCGAGCGGCAGCGCCTCCGGCGCCTCGATGATCATGTCGACCATCGCGGTCTGCTGACGCAATCCCTCGCGCTGCGTGTCGAGCGCCTCGCGCTGCTGCTCGAGCTCGACGATCCGGTTCTCGAGCTCGTCGCTTGCGCGGTGAATGCGGCGGATGCTGTCGAGGCGGCGGCGAAGCTGGATGTGATGCTCGCGCACCTGCGTCTCGAGCGGCGACATCACCGCCTTGAGCCATGCCTCGACGTCGCGGTTCGCGACCTTGTAGATGTGCCGCGCGCGCGACGCGACGGTCTCGAAGAACTGCTTCATCAGCGGGTACTTCGCCTTGCTGACCATGTTCCAGAGCGTGTTGAAGTGCGTGTTGTACGCGCGCTCCATCCGCTCGATTTCCTTCAGGTACTTGAGCACCGAGAACTGCGGCGGCACGAACATCTCGATGCCATGCTCGTGCGCGAATCGGGCGTACATCGCGCGCATCAGGTCGTGGATCTCGGCGGCCTGGCGCCCGGCCTGATCGAAGTCGGTGCGCAGGCGCCCGAAGAATTCCCCCATCGCGTCGCGCAGGCCCTTCGTGAACGGGCTGTCCTCGATGCGCTCGCGCGTCTTCGCCGCGTTCTCGCGCAACGACGACAGGCCGATCACGTCGAAGAGATCGTTCGTGTGCTGCGTGAACACCGTGCGCAGCGCCGTGTAGCGCGCGAGCCCGCGCTCGAAGATTTCCTTCTCCTCCTTGACGCGCGCCATCATGTGCTCGACGACGTCCTGGTTCTTGCCGCGCAGCGCGATCAGTTCGACGAGCTGCTCGCCGATCGACGCGGCGCGGGCGTCGAGGATCGTGCGGATCGACGACGTCAGCACGCGCAGCTCGCTTTGCGTCGCGACGCCGACGAGCTCGCGTTTCGCGGGAATCAGCTTGCGCGAAAGCGAATGCTCGAGCACCGGCAGGCGGCTCCGCGCGAGCAGCGCGTCGTCGCCGTTCACCTTCGCCAGGAGTGCCTTCTGCGCCGACACCGCGAACACCTGCGCAGGGGAGATGCCGAGAAGCGCGGCGCTGGTCTCGACCTGCCGGTCGATCTCGGCGTTGATCTCGACCTCCTGCTTCAACTCGTCCCACAAACCGTCGATCTTGTTCAGGATCACGAGGCGCGCGCCGCGCGTCGGCGCATCGTCGCCGACGAGATGATCGTTCCAGACGTCGAGATCGGTCTTCGTGACGCCCGCGTCCGCCGCGAGCAGGAACAGGACGGCGTGCGCGTTCGGCAGAAGATTGAGCGTGAGCTCGGGCTCGGTTCCGATCGCGTTCAAGCCCGGCGTGTCGAGGATCACGAGTCCCTGCTGCAACAACGGATGCGGGAAATTGATGACCGCGTGCCGCCAGCACGGAATGTCGACGCTGCCCTCGTCGCCGCGCTCGAGCGCCGACAGGATGTCCTCGTCGCGCTCGCTGAAAAGACCGTACTTGCGGGCAAGCGCGATCGGAACGCGCTTGACCTGCGACACGCGCGCGAGCGCCTCCGCCATGCGCTCCGCGGCGCCCAGGTCGAGCGGGAACGTCACCCACTCGTCGGCGTAGTCCTTGAATTCGGTGACCGTCGCGTCGTTCAGCCTCGTCTCGATCGGAAGCAGCCGGATGGACGGCGGGCGCGAGGGGTCGTGAAGCAGTTCGGTCGGGCACATCGTCGTGCGCCCGGCCGATGACGGCAACAGGCGTTGCCCGAAGTCGGCGAAGAAGATCGCATTGATGAGCTCCGATTTGCCGCGCGAGAACTCGGCGACGAAAGCGACGACGAGCTTGTCGTGCTGCAGCCGTTCGAGGATGCGCTGGACCTTCGCCTCGACCTGCGCATCGGCGAGGTCCTGTTGGGAGAGCCAGTCGAAAAGTGACGAGACGCCGGCCGAAAGCCTGCGTCGCCAGTCGGCGTACGCTTCGAAGCGGGCGGCGAGATCGCGGGACGGATTCATGCCGCCCGTGGGGCAGGTTGGGGGAAGATTTTCTTCACGCGAGGCTCGGCGGCCGATCGAGACCGCGGAAGCAGGAGTCGTGCCGTGCGGAATCATCGCGTCGCGGCCGGCGCATCCGATGCGATCGACCTTCGTGCGCGGACCGCGCGTTCGTCGGTCACAGCGCGCCGGACGTCGGTCGAGGGTGACGAAGGCGCGCCGAGCGGCGTCGTCACATGCCGTTCCGTGGCATGGGACGATTACCGGCGCTGGCAGCGGGTGCAGTAGAACGACGAGCGGCCGCCCTGCCTCGACTGCCTGATCGTGCCGCCGCAGACGCGACAACGGTCTCCCTCGCGGCCGTAGACGAAGTATTCGAGCTGGAAATAGCCGGATGCGCCGTCGGAGCCGACGTAATCGCGCAGCGTGCTGCCGCCCTTCGCGATCGCCGCCGAGAGCACGTCGCGAACCGCGTCGACGAGCCGCGCGAGCCGCGGCCTCGACAATCGATTGGCCCTCGTGCCGGGATGAATGGCCGCGCGGAACAGCGCTTCGTTCGCGTAGATGTTCCCGACGCCGGTGACGACGCGGTTGTCCATCAGCGCGGCCTTGATCGGCGCACGGCGCGAGCGCGTCGCGCGCCAGAGGTACTCCGCATCGAAATCTGCGTCGAACGGCTCCGGTCCGAGCGAATCGAGCAGCGGATGACCGTCGCGGCTTGCGGCAAGCCAAAGCATCGCGCCGAAGCGGCGCGGATCGTGATAGCGGAGCAGCGTGCCGTCGTCGAGCACGATGTCGACGTGATCGTGCGTGCGCCGCGGATGGGGGTTACGGAACAGCCGCAACGTCCCGGTCATGCCGAGGTGCACGAGGAGGGCGGAATCGCCCGCGTGGAACAGCAGGTACTTGCTGCGGCGGTCGACGCGATCGATCGTGCGTCCGCGCATGCGCGAGTCGAGATCGGCGGGAACCGGCCAGCGCAACCGCGAGTCGTAGACGACGATCCGCTCGACGCGCCGGCCGATCACGTGCGGCGCGATGCCGCGCCGGGTCGTCTCGACTTCCGGGAGTTCGGGCATTCGAAGGAAAACGTCGCGGCACAAGGGGGCCGCTGCATGCGGAGCGGGCGGCGCTCGTTGGTTACCAGGCCGTTTGTGAGCGCCGCGACTATAGCTTAATCTGTTGGGTTCCCATGCCGCACCGCCTGGATCTGCCTCGATGAATCCCCGTTTCACCCTGCGTCGCGTGATGATCGGCGTCGCCATCGCGCTCGCTGCGTCCGCCTGCGCGCAACAGCCCGCTGCTCCCGACCGCGCGCCGCCCGCCGCGCCCGAGCCCGCGATACCCGCCGCGAGCGAGCCGTCGACGCCGGCGCCGTCGAGCGCCGCGGCCACGACCGCCAGTCCGTCCGACGTCGATCTCAACGCGGATCTCTTCTACCGGCTCCTGCTCGGCGACGTCGCGCTGCAGCGCGGCGATCTCGCGGTTTCGGCCCGTGCGTACCTCGATGCCGCGCGCTCGACGCAGGATGCGCGTTTCGCCGAACGCGCCACCGAAGTGGCGATCGCCGCGCGCGACCGCACGCTCGTTCACGACGCTGCGGACCTGTGGACGCGGCTCGATCCGGCGGCGGAGCGCCCGAAGCAGGTGCTGGCGGCACTCGAAGCGAACAACAACACCGGCGCGATTCCGAACACGGCGGCGAGCGAGGAGTTGCGTGCGCGCATCGAGCGCGTGCTCGCCAACGCGGCGGTATCGGGCAGCGGGGTCGGCGACGTCTTCATGCAGTTGAACCGTCTTTTTTCCGACCAGTCGGACAAGCACGCTGTGCTTTCGCTCGTGCGCGAGGTCGCGAAGCCGTATCCGAAAACGCCCGAAGCGCACTACGCGGTCGCGTTGGCGGCCTACGGTGTCGGCATCGACGATTCCGCTGCGGCGAAGGAGGCGCGCGACGAAATCGCGAAGGCGCTCGCGCTGCGGCCGTCGTGGGAGCGTGCGGTGATCCTCGAAGCCGACATCGTGTCGCGCGAATCGCCGCTCGATGCGATCAAGTCGCTCGAAACGTTCGTCGCCGCGAACCCCGACGCGAAGAGTGCCGCCGGCGCGCTCGCGCAACGCTACGTCGAGCGCAAGCGCTACACCGAGGCGCGCGCGCTGATGCAGAAGCTGTGGGATCGCGAGCCGAAGTCGCGCGACCTCGAATTCGCGGTAGCGACGATCGCGCTCGAGATGAAGGACTATCCGGAAGCATCCCGGCTGCTGACCGATCTCAAGTCCGCGGGCTACGGCGAGCCCGGCGTCATCGACCTCTACCTCGCGCAGATCGCCGAGGAAACGAAGCAGTGGGGCAAGGCGATCGAGCATTACCAGGCGGTCACCGACGGCGACCGTGCCTGGCTCGCCAAGCTGCGGATCGGCGCGATGTACGGGAAACAAGGCAATCTCGCAAAGGCGAAGGCGTGGTTCGCGAGCCTCAACGCGGTGACGCGCGACCAGAAGGTGCAGTTGAGGCAGGCGGAGGCGCAGCTCATGCGCGACGCCGGCGACGATGCCGGCGCGTACGACATTCTCGTGCAGGGCCTGGCCGACAATCCCGACACGCCCGACCTGATGTACGACCTGGCGATGGTCGCCGAGAAGCTCGACAGGGTCGACGAGGCCGAGTCGAAGCTCAAGGAGTTGATCGCGCTGCGCCCGGACGACGCCCAGGCGCTGAACGCGCTTGGCTACACGCTCGTCGATCGCACGTCGCGCACCGACGAGGGGCTCGCGTTCATCGAGCGCGCGCACAAGCTCTCGCCGACCGATCCGTTCATTCTCGACAGCCTCGGCTGGGCGTTCTACCGTCTCGGGCGCTTCGACGACGCCGAGCGATACCTGCAGCAGGCGCTCGACGGACGCCCCGATGCCGAGATCGCCGCGCATCTCGGCGAAGTGTTATGGCGCAAGGGCGAGCACGCGAAGGCGCTCGCCGTCTGGAAGGCGCAACTCGATTCCAATCCCGACAACGCGGTGCTGAAGGAGACCGTGAAGCGCTTTGCGCCGTGATCGCTTCGCGTCGATGAGACGCGTGGTCGCGGTGGCCGCGATGGCGCTGGGCGCGTGCGCGACGCCACCCACGGCACCGGTTTCGCAACCTGCGTTCTCGACGGCCGATTCGCCGTTCGATTTCGGCGGACGCATCTCCGCGCGCCGCGGAGATGCCGGCGTCGCCGGCAGCTTCGCATGGCGCCACACGCCTGCGCACGACGCGATCGAGCTGTCGACGCCGCTCGGCCAGACGCTCGCGAAGCTCGATGGCGATGCGAGCGGCGCAACGGTCCAGCTTTCGGACGGACGCACCGAGACTGCGCCGACATGGCGGGCGCTCACCGAGCGCGCCTTCGGCGTCACCATTCCCGTCGACGGTCTCGCATCGTGGATTCGCGCGCGCCCGCGTCCCGGCGCTGCGTACGACGTCGATCGCGACGCCGCAGGGCGCGTGTCGGAATTGCGGCAGGACGGCTGGCACATCCTGTATGCGTACGCCGACGACTCGCCGGCGCCGCTTCGCGTCACGGCGTCGTACCCGGGCGCCGATCCGATCGAGGTGCGCGTCGTGATCGACCGTCGTAGTTAGGCTCCGTGAACGCGCAAACGCTGACGCTCGCCGCGCCGGCGAAGCTCAACCTGTTCCTGCACGTCACCGGCCGGCGCGCCGACGGCTATCACACGCTCGAGTCGCTGTTCGTGCCGATCGATCTCGCCGACACGGTCGAGCTTGCGTCGCGCGACGACGATGCGATCGTGCGCCTCGCCGACGTGTCCGGCATCGACGAGCGCGACGATCTTTCGCTTCGCGCCGCGCATGCGCTGCGGCAGGCGAGCGGCGCATCGCGCGGCGCATCGATCCGGCTCGTCAAGCGCATTCCGCAGGGCGCGGGCCTCGGCGGCGGCAGCTCGGACGCGGCGAGCGTGCTGCTCGGTCTCAATCGCCTATGGTCGCTCGGGCTGTCGCGACGCGAGCTCGCGGCGATCGGCATCACGCTCGGCGCCGACGTTCCGTTCTTTTTGGGCGATGGTCCGGCGCTCGCGCGCGGCATCGGCGACGAGTTGACGCCGATGACCGTTCCTGTGCGCTTCGTCGCGCTTGCGATGCCGCGCGTGCACGTGCAGACAGCGTCGATCTTCGCGGCTGCCGAATTGACACGCGCGACGCCGTCGGCGAAAATGAACGTCTTTTCCGAAGGTTACGGGCACAACGATCTCGAGGCCGTCGTGGTCCCGAGGTTTTCGCAGGTTCGCGATGCCGTGCAGGCGTTGCGGCGGGCGTCGCCGCGTGCCCGCATGAGCGGCTCCGGCGCATCCGTGTTCGCGATGTTCGATGCCGAGCACGATGCAAAGCGAGCGTTGGCATTGCTGCCGGCGGAGATTCCCGGGTGCGTCGTGCGAACGCTCGCGCGGCATCCGCTGGCGTCGTTCGCTGCCTGAATCAAGGGGTCCGTCGCGATGGCGGACCAGCGCGTCGAGTCGTTTCCGCTGGGGAGTCGCCAAGTTGGTTAAGGCACCGGATTTTGATTCCGGCATTCGAGGGTTCGAATCCTTCCTCCCCAGCCCTTCCTCGTGATTCGCGATTTCCGGCGCCGCGCGATGCGAAACCCCGCGCGCGCGCCCTCGCCCCCCGTCGACCGATGGCCTTCGAGCGCATGCGCATCTTCACCGGCAACGCGAATCCCAAACTCGCCGAAGCGGTCTGCCGGCACCTGAACATCAGCCTCGGCCGCGCGGTCGTCGGGCGATTCTCCGACGGCGAGGTGATGGTCGAGCTGCTCGAGAACGTACGCGGCCGCGACGTGTTCGTGCTGCAGTCCACGTGCGCGCCGACCAACGACAACCTGATGGAAGTACTGGTGATGGTCGATGCGCTGAAGC
Organism: Casimicrobiaceae bacterium; assembly: GCA_035495715.1. Taxonomy (GTDB): domain Bacteria; phylum Pseudomonadota; class Gammaproteobacteria; order Burkholderiales; family Casimicrobiaceae; genus VBCG01. The sequence goes on along the minus strand of DATJFI010000015.1, from coordinate 97,396 downwards.
GCGCATCGGCGGCGCGCGTCACCGCTGCGATTCCCTACTTCGGCTATGCGCGCCAGGACCGGCGCCCGCGCTCGGCGCGCGTGCCGATCACGGCGAAGGTCGTCGCCGACATGCTGACGACGGTCGGCGTCAACCGGGTGATGGTCATGGACCTGCACGCCGACCAGATCCAGGGCTTCTTCAACATACCCGTCGACAACATCTACGCGACGCCGGTGCTGCTCGGCGACCTTTGGAAACGCAACTACGACAACCTGCTCGTCGTCTCGCCCGACGTTGGCGGCGTCGTGCGGGCGCGCGCGATCGCGAAACGGCTCGACTCGGACCTCGCGATCATCGACAAGCGCCGTCCGAAGGCGAACGTGGCCGAGGTGATGAACATCATCGGCGACGTCGCGGGACGCAACTGCGTCATCATGGACGACATCGTCGATACCGCGAACACGCTGTGCAAGGCGGCCACCGCGCTCAAGGAGAGCGGCGCGCAGAAGGTTTTCGCCTACTGCACGCACGCGGTGCTGTCCGGCGGCGCCGTGCCGCGCATCGCGGCGTCGGACATGGACGAGATCGTCGTCACCGACACGATTCCGCTGTCGGCCGAGGCGCAGGCTTGCCCGAAGATCCGCCAGCTCTCGTGCGCGCAGCTCCTCGCCGAGACGATGACGCGGATCTCGAACGAGGAGTCGGTATCCTCGCTCTTCACTGAATAGCGATTGCGAACAGGCCTCGAGCATGACCCAGACGATTGCACCCGACCTCGCCGGCAAATCGGTGCTCATCACCGGCGCTTCGACGGGCATCGGCGCCGCCGCAGCACGCGCGTTCGCGGGCGCCGGATGCCGCGTCGCGATCCACTACAACGCGAGCCTGAACCGCGCCGAGGAAGTCGCGGCCGACGTGCGCTTCGCCGGCGCCGAGGCGTTTCTGGTCGGCGGCGACTTGCGCGCGTCGTCGAAGGCGCGGGAGGTCGTGAACGCCGCCGCGAAGCATTTCGGCGGCCTCGACATTCTCGTCAACAACGCGGGCGGCCTCGTCGCGCGCGTGCCGATCGCCGAAGTCGACGATGCGTTCTTCGACGAGGTGGTCGATCTCAACGTCCGCTCGCTCGTCGCGTGCTGCTCGGCCGCGGTGCCGCACATGCGGCGCGCGGGCCGCGGCAACATCGTCAACGTGACGTCCGTCGCGGCGCGCAGCGGCGGCGGCAACGGAGCGGCGCTCTACGCGTCGGCAAAGGGGTTCGTGTCGACATTCACGCACGGCCTCGCGAAGGAGCTCGTCGGCGACAACATCCGCGTCAACGCCGTGTCGCCCGGCGTCATCGTGACGCCGTTCCACGAGCGCTACTCGACGCCGGCGATGCTCGAGGCGTTCAAGGCAACGATTCCGATGAATCGCCTCGGCACGCCGGACGAATGCGCCGGATCGTTCCTCTACCTCGCGTCCGATGCGCTGTCGGGGTTCGTCACCGGTCAGATCCTCGAAGTGAACGGCGGCCAGGTGATGCCGTGATCAAAGATCAGGTATCGCAGGACAGGGATCAGCAGGGGCGATAGCGTTGGACAAGTCATCGAAGGCCAGACTCGCCACGCTGGCGCACGCATTGCGATCGCTGCATCGCGCGCTCGCCGAGCGCGCGCGCCGCGACCTCGAGACCGAGCGGCTGACGGTCATCCAGCCGGGTGCGTGGCTGTCGATCCTGACCACAGACCCGCAGTTCGCATGGCTGCGCTCGCTGTCCGAGCTCATGGTCGACCTCGACGTATTCCTCGAGGCGGATCCCGAGCCCGCCGACGACGACGCGGCCGCGATTCGCGCCGAAGTCGAGAAGCTGATTGCGCCGTCGACGGTGCCCGGAACCGAGACCGACTTCGCGCGCCACTACTGGCGCTACGTTCACGACGCGCCCTCGGTTGCGATCGTGCATGGCGAGATCCGGCAGGCGCTCGACCGGTTGCCGGTTCCCGCCGACGTGGACGAAGGGGACGCGCTGCACGAGCGTCACCGGTGGGCCGAAGCGCGCCGCAACCGCGGCTGACATCACGCGACTGCTATAATCCGCCGTTTTTCCTGCTGCGGGCGACACCGCTCGCAGCCGACCATCGCGGACGACCGGTAGCCAATCCGGAAGGCCGCAGACTTTCTTCAGCCACGAGGAGTCGCCAACATGGCCACGATCGAATTCACCGCGTTTCCCCGCAAGAGCGAAGGCCGCGGCGCGTCGCGCCGCATGCGCCGGACCGGCAAGGCGCCGGGCATCGTCTATGGCGGCAGCGCGCAGCCGCAACCGATCGAGCTCGACCACAATGCGCTGATCCACGCCCTTCGCAACGAGGTGTTCCACGCGTCGATCCTGACGATGAAGGTCGACGGCACGTCGACGCAGGTGCTGCTGCGCGACGTGCAGATGCATCCGTTCCGCGACGAGGTGCTGCACGTCGACTTCCAGCGCATCGATCCGTCGCGCAGGATCCACATGAAGGTGCCACTGCACTTCGTCAACGCGGACCAGTCGCCGGCGGTCAAGGCGCAGGGCGCCATCGTCAGCCACGTGATGACGGAAATCGACATCACGTGCCTGCCGAAGGATCTGCCCGAATTCATCGAGGTCGACCTGTCGCAGCTCGACACCGCGCACTCGCTGCACGTTTCCGGCGTCAAGCTCCCGACCGGCGTAACGGCCGTGGCGCCGCGCTCCGGCGATCCGGTCGTCGCAACGGCGGTCGTGCCGAAGGCGGCCGTCGAGACGGAGGAAGCGCCTGCGGAAGGCGAAGCGGAAGCAGCTGCTGTCGCGGCCGCCCCCGCTGCGGAAGCGAAGCCCGCCGAGGCGAAGCCCGAGGAGAAGGGCGGCAAGAAGGAAGGCGGCGGCAAGAAGTAATCCTTCGAAGCTCCGATGCCCGTGCCGATCCGCCTCGTCGCCGGCCTCGGCAATCCGGGCCGGGGCTTCGCAGCGACGCGGCACAACGCCGGCTTCTGGTTCGCGGATGCGCTCGCGGCGAAGCTCGGGGCGTCGTTCGCGAGCGAGGCGAAGTTCGCCGCCGCCGTCGCGAGGAGCGGCGATCTCCGCATTGCGAAGCCGATGACGTTCATGAACCTGTCCGGCCGAAGCGTCGCCGGTATCGCGCGCTTCTTCGACATCGCGCCCGATGCGATCCTCGTCGTGCACGACGAGCTCGACCTTCCGCCGGGCGAGGCGAAGCTCAAGCTTGGCGGCGGCGTAGCCGGCCACAACGGACTGCGCGACATCAAGGCACAGCTCGGAACGGCCGACTTCTGGCGTCTGCGCTTCGGCATCGGCCACCCGCGCAACTCCGTGCTGCCCGAGCGAGAGGTCGTCGATTACGTGCTGAAAGCGCCCGATGGCGACGAGCGCGCGCAGATCGATGCGGCGATCGACCGCGCGCTTGGCGCGTCGGCGGACATCCTCGCCGGGAGCATGGAGCGCGCGATGACCGCGCTGCACACGCGGCCGCGCACGTCCACTGACGAAAAGGATTCATGACCCCGAAGCGCGCAGCGCGGAGCGCAGTTCCGTGAGCCTCAAATGCGGGATCGTCGGCCTGCCGAACGTCGGCAAGTCGACGCTTTTCAACGCGCTGACGAAGGCGGGCATCGCCGCCGAGAACTATCCGTTCTGCACGATCGAGCCGAACGTCGGCATCGTCGAGGTCCCGGATGCGCGCCTTGCCGCGCTCGCCGCGATCGCGAAGCCGCAGAAGGTCGTTCCCGCCGCGGTCGAGTTCGTCGACATCGCGGGACTCGTCGCCGGCGCGTCGAAGGGTGAGGGCCTCGGCAACCAGTTTCTCGCGAACATCCGCGAGACCGACGCGATCGCGCACGTCGTGCGCTGCTTCGAGGATCCGAACGTCGTTCACGTCGCGAGCAAGGTCGATCCGGTCGGCGACGTCGAGACCGTCAACACCGAGCTCGCGCTCGCCGACCTCGCGAGCGTCGACCGCCAGATCGGCAAGGTCGAGAAGGTCGCGCGCGCGGGCGGCGACAAGGAGGCGCAGCGCGCGCTCGCGGTGCTGACGAAGGTGCGTGTGGCGTTGAACGAGGCGCGACCCGCGCGCACGGTCGACCTCTATCCGGAAGAACGCGCGCTGCTCGCGCCGTATTTCCTGTTGACGATGAAGCCGACGCTCTACGTCGCCAACGTCGCCGAGCACGGCTTCGAGGGCAACCCGATGCTCGAGCAATTGCGCAGGCGCGCCGCCGGCGAGCGCGCGCCTGTCGTCGCGATCAGCGCCGCGCTCGAGGCGCAGATCGCCGATCTGGATGCCGAGGACAAGGCGCTGTTCCTCGCGGACATGGGCATGACCGAGCCGGGACTCGACCGCCTGATTCGCGCGGCGTACGGCTTGCTCGGCCTGCACACGTATTTCACCGCGGGACCCAAGGAAGTGCGCGCGTGGACGATTCCGCTCAACGCGACCGCCGCGCAGGCGGCCGGCGTGATCCACACCGATTTCGAGCGCGGCTTCATCCGCGCCGAGGTGATCGGCTATGACGACTACGTCGCGTGTCACGGCGAGCAGGGCGCGAAGGAGGCGGGCAGGATGCGGCTCGAAGGGCGCGACTACGTCGTCCGCGACGGCGACGTCATGCATTTCCGCTTCAACGTCTGAAAGCGGCGATCGTGGAGCGCGCGCGCGACCCCGTTCGACGGATGCGGCTTCTCGCGCTCGTCGCCGTCGTACTGATGCTCGCCGCCTGCGCGAGCGTCGCGCTTCGCAATCCACCGCAGCTCGACGTGACGGCGGTCGCGCTCGATCGCGTCGAGGGACCCGACGCGTATTTCACCGTCGACGTTGCGCTCGCGAATCGGGTCGACCAGCCGATCGAGATCGATGCGCTCGAGGCGACGCTGTCGATCGAGGGCGAGCAGGTCGCGCAGGCGAAGCTTGTCGACGGACCCGTGCGTCTGCCCGCGAATGGCACGGCGAACGCGCAGATGACGGCGCGTACCGGGATGGACGCGGTCCTGCGCGCGGTCGCCGCCGCGATGCGACGCGGCGCGACATTGCTCGCGCCCGGTTCGCACCCGGTCCTGCACTACACGCTGCAGGGAAGCGCGACGCTCGCGCGCGGAGGCCGCTTTCCGTTCTCGAAGAGTGGCGAGTTGGGCGAGCGACAGCCGGTGAACCGATGACGCCGCTTCGCTTCACCAAGATGGAAGGGCTCGGCAACGACTTCGTGGTCATCGACGCGACGCGCGAGCCGTTCACGCTGACTGCGCACGACATCCGGCGCCTCGCCGATCGTCGTTTCGGCGTCGGTTGCGACCAGGTGCTCGTCGTCGAACCGGCAGCCAGCGATGCCGACTTCCGCTACCGGATCTTCAACGCCGACGGCTGCGAGGTCGAGCAGTGCGGCAACGGCGCGCGCTGCTTCGTCGTCTACGTACGCGAGCACGGTCTTACGACGAAGCGCGAGATCCGCGTCGAGACGGCTGGCGGCCCGATCGTCCCGCTCGTCGAGGACGACGGCGAGGTGAGCGTCGACATGGGCGTGCCGCGATTTGCGCCGGCCGACATTCCGTTCGTCGACGGCACCGGCGCGATCGTGGAGCCGCTCGACGTCGACGGCGCCATCGTCGAGATCTCGGCGCTATCGATGGGCAATCCGCACGCCGTGCAACGGGTGCACGACGTCGACACCGCCCCGGTGACGACACAGGGTCCGCTCATCGAACGTCATCCGCGATTTCCCGCGCGGGTCAACGCCGGATACATGCAGATCGTCGATCGCGCTACCATTCGGCTGCGCGTTTTCGAGCGCGGTACCGGCGAGACGCTTGCATGCGGAACCGGCGCGTGTGCGGCGGTCGTCGCCGGACGGCGCCTCGGATTGCTGGACGAAAGCGTCCGCGTGCACACGCGCGGCGGCGCGCTCACGATCTGCTGGGCGGGCGAGGGGAGCGAGGTCGTGATGAAGGGCCCGGCACGCACCGTCTTCGAAGGCGAGTGGCGCGGCTAACGAACCGAGGGATTCGCAAACTCGATGGATGCAAGCGCGGTCGCGGAATACCTGAAGCAGAATCCCACCTTCTTCGAGGACTATGCCGACGTCGTCGCCCAGATCTTCGTGCCGCATCCGCACGGCGGCCACGCGATTCCCATCGCCGAGCGGCAGATGCTTGCGCTCCGCGACAAGGTCTACGACCTCGAGCAGAAGCTCCGCGAGCTCGTGCGTCACGGCACCGAGAACGACCTGATCGGCGAGAAGCTGCACCGCTCGACGCTCGCGCTCTTCGCGGCTCCAGATCTCGAAACGACACTTGCCGTGCTGTCGCACAGCTTGCGCGAGGACTTCGCGGTCCCGCAGGTCGCGATGCACCTGTGGCCTGACGAACCGATCGACGCGAATCTTCCCGAGCTTGCGGAAACGCCGCAGGAGACGCGCGACTACGCCGATCGACTGCGCGCACCCTGGTGTGGCGCCGATGCGGCGCCGAAGACGCGCGAATGGTTCGCGAGCGAGAGCGAGCCGCGCTCGTTCGCCTATCTGCCGCTTCGAACCGACAAAACGTTCGGCCTGCTCGCGCTCGCGAGCGACGATGCCCGCCGTTTCCATCCGGACATGGGCACTGTCTACCTGTTGCGCCTCGCCGAGCTCGCGAGCGTCGCGATCGCGCGGTTCTTTCGCGCGAGCGACCGGTGAAATGACGAGGCCGCCGTCGCCCGTCGCGCGAATCGACCGGCGGCATTCGGCGCTTCTCGACGCGTTCGCGCTTTCGCTTGCGTCGCGTCCTCCTCACACGCGCGCTGCCTACCTGCGGGACGTTGCGCAGCTTCTCGCCATGGCCGGCGAGACGCCACCGCAAAAGCTCACGCGGCCGGCGCTGATGCGCTTCGTCGCGACGCTGCACGGACGCGGATTGTCGGGACGAAGCCTCGCGCGCATGCTGTCGGCGTGGCGCGCGTTCTATCGCGATCTGATCGAGCGCGACCGGTCGCTCGGCGACGATCCGTGCGCCGGCATCAAGCCGCCGAAGTCGCCGAAGCGGCTGCCCTCCGCGCTGTCGCCCGACGAAGCGGCGCGACTCGTCGAGATCGACGGCGACGACCTGCTGTCGCTGCGCGATCGTGCGATGTTCGAGCTCGCCTATTCTTCGGGATTGCGTCTGTCCGAGCTGGCCGGCGTCGACGTCGAGGCCTGCGATGTCGGCAACGGCGAGGTGCGCGTGCTCGGCAAGGGCGGCAAGGAGCGCATCGTGCCGATCGGCAAGGCGGCCCGCGCCGCGATCCTGCGCTGGCTTCCGGTGCGAAACGGCCACGCGGCAAGTGGCGAGCGCGCGCTATTCATCGGGCGCCATGGAAAGCGGCTGTCGCCGCGCGCGATCGAAGAACGGCTCGCGCGCTGGGCGCAACGGCAGGGACTGTCGCGCCACGTGCACCCGCACATGCTGCGCCACTCGTTCGCATCGCACCTGCTGCAATCGTCCGGCGACCTTCGCGCCGTGCAGGAGATGCTCGGGCACGCGTCGATCGCGAGCACGCAGGTCTACACGCATCTCGATTTCCAGGCGCTCGCGAAGGTGTACGACGCGGCGCACCCCAGGGCCAAGCGCAAGTAGCGTCAGGCGGCGCGGCGCACCGCACGGCGCGTCGTCGCGGGCAGCGCATCGACGACGTCGAAGAATGCGGCGACGACGCGCGCGTCGCGACGCTCGACGAGGCACGCGACGTGCGCATGCGTCTGCACGTCGGCGTCCTGGATCGCCACAGTGCAAAGCCGCGGGTCCGAAACGAACTCGATCTCGGATACGGCCGCGATGCCGAGGCCGCGGATCACCGCCTCGCGCACCGCCTCGCGGCTGCCGATCTCCATCGCGATCGGCGGCGACACGCCGGCCCGGCGCAGCGCGTCGTCGAGCGCCTTGCGCGTCGTCGAGCCCGGCTCGCGCACGATCATCGGCTCCTGCGCGAGGTCGGCGAGCCTGATCGCGCGCCGGCGCGCAAAGCGGTGTCGCTTGGGAACGAAGATCACGACCCGGTGCGAGCGGAACGGAACGAAGTGCAGCCGCGGATCGTGCGCGTACTGCGCGAGCACCGCGACGTCGGTCGAGCGGTCCAGCAGAGCCGCGACAACCTGCTCGGAATTGCCGAGAGTGACGGCGAGCTCGATCGCCGGATGCCGTGCCCGGAACGCGGCGAGCATCTCCATCACGTGGTAGGGCCCGACGGCGCCGACGCGTAGCCGTCCGGCGCGAAGCTCGCCGGTGTTGCGCAGAAGCGCGAGCGCCTCTTCCTCGTGCTCGAAGATGCGCTCGGCGATGCCGAACAGTGCTTCACCGGCGGCGGTCAGCGTGACGTGGCGGCCGCTCCGCACGAAGAGCTCGATCCCGTAGGTCTCCTCGAGCGCGCGCACCTGCGCGGTGACGGTGGGCTGGCTCACGTGGAGCGCGCGCGCGCCGGCGGTGAAACCGCCGTGGCGTGCGACCGCGAAGAACGAGCGAAGGTGGGCGAGACGCATAGACTTCTTCTATGAGTCTGCCGCAATTTTTGTATTGGATCAATGCGCACGAGGTCCCGATACTCCGCCCACTCGCCTTGGGCGAGGCCTCGATGGCGTGGACCTATCACAATCCCGTTGCCGTGACGTTCGGCAACGGCTCGCTCGAGCGGCTCGGCGCGACCCTTTCGCGCCGCCGCGCGGTCCTCGTCGCGTTCCCGGAGGCCGCCGCCCTCGGTTATCTCGACGCCGTGCGGCGCACGCTCGGCGCTGCGCTCGCGGGCGTCGTCGACGACATCGAGCCCAATCCGGACGTCGTTCACCTGCGCGAACTGCATACGCGCTTCTGGCGCGACTTCGAATCGGTCGACGCGATCGTCGCGCTCGGAGGCGGCAGCACGCTCGACACGGCGAAAGTGCTCGCAGTGACGCCGCCCGCCGGCGACTTCGATGCGCTCGTTGCGAAGCTCGCGGCCGCCGAGACGTTCGTGCCGGCACGCACGAAAGCGTTGATCGCGGTACCGACGACCGCGGGCACCGGCAGCGAAGTCACGCCGTGGGCGACCGTCTGGGACCGCGCAACGGCGCGCAAGCATTCGCTGCACCTGCGCGAGACCTGGCCGGAGGCAGCGATCGTCGATCCGCGCCTGACGGCGAGCGCGCCGCGATCGATCACGCTCCAGTCGGGCCTCGACGCGCTGTCGCACGCGCTCGAAGCGATCTGGAACGTCAACGCGAACGACGTCTCCGACACGCTCGCCGTCAGCGCCGCGCGGCGCATGCAGCGGACCTTGCCGGCGCTCGTCGACCAACTCGGCGACGTGTCGCTGCGCGAGCAGGCCGCGCTTGCCGCGCTCGAGGCAGGGCTCGCGTTCTCGAATACGCGCACGGCGCTCGCGCATTCGATCTCGTACGAGATGACGCTCCGGCACGGGCTGCCGCACGGCATCGCCTGCTCGTTCACGCTGCCCCTCGTGCTCGAGCGGGCGCTCGGGAAGCGGCCGGACCGCGACGCGGTGCTCGCGCGCGCGTTCGACGTGCCGCTCGCGCGCGCGCCGGCGCATCTCGCGTCGTGGCTCGAATCGCTCGGCGTGAGCACGGCCTTCGAGAGCTACGGCGTCACGGCCGACGAGTCGCGCACGATGGTCGACACCGCGCTTCGCGGCGCGCGCGGGCGCAATTTCATCGGAGCGACGGCCGGCTGACCGCAGCCGGCGCGATCGCGCCGGGTACTCAAGGAGGGAAACGATGGATGCAGGAACGCTAGGCAGGTCCGCAATGCCCGCCGCCGAGCCGGTCACGGACGAGCGCAGCCGGAAGCTCGTCACGCTGGCGAGCCTGATCGGCACGACGGTCGAGTGGTACGACTTCTTCATCTACGGAACGATCACCGGCCTCGTGTTCAACAAGCAGTTCTTCCCGAGCGACGACGTGTTCGTCTCGACGGCGCTTGCGTACACCGTGTACGCGGTCGGATTCGTGACGCGCCCGGTCGGCGGCATCCTGTTCGGCCACTTCGGCGACCGGATCGGGCGCAAGCCGCTGCTCGTGCTGACGCTTTTGATCATGGGCATCTCGACGTTCCTGATCGGGCTGATCCCGAACTACGCGGCGATCGGTGTCGCGGCGCCGCTGCTGTTGCTGCTGTTGCGGCTGCTGCAGGGCATCGGCCTCGGTGGCGAATGGGGCGGCGCGGTGCTGATGTCGTTCGAGTACGCGCCCCGCGAGAGGCGCGGCTTCTACGCGTGCTTCCCGCAGGTCGGGCTTGCGATCGGACTCTGCCTCGCGACCGGCGTCGTCGCGCTGTTGTCGTGGCTTTTGCCCGACACGGCGTTCCAGGCGTGGGGATGGCGGGTCGCGTTCCTGCTGTCGATCGTGCTCGTGGTCGTCGGTATCTTCGTGCGCCTGCGCATTCTCGAGACGCCGGAATTCTCGCGGGTGCGCGAGGCGCACAAGATCGTGCCGGTGCCCATCGGCGAGGTGATCCGCGACTACAAGAAGAACGTGCTGCTCGGCTGGGGCGCGCGCTGGATCGACGGCGTCGTGTTCAACATCTACGCGGTGTTTACGATCGCGTATCTCGTCACGATCCTCAAATACGACAAGACGTCGATCCTCGTGTCGATCTCGCTTGCTGCATTCGTGCTGATCTTCACGATCCCGGTCGCCTCGAAATGGTCGGATCGTATCGGCCGGCGCAAGGTCTACGGCTGGGGTGCCTTCGCCTGCGGCGTCGTCGCGTTCCCGATGATGTACGCGATGCACTACTCGGGCAGCGCGCTCGTCGCCGGCCTCGCGATCATCCTGGCGCTCGGCGTCATCTATGCGCCGGTCTACGGTCCCGAGTCGGCGCTTTTCTGCGAGCTCTTCGACACCCGCGTCCGTTACACCGGCATCTCGACGGTCTACCAGGTGTCGGGAATCGTCTCGAGCTCGATCACGCCGCTGATCGCGACGACGCTGCTGCACGCGAACAACGAGCAGCCGTGGTACATCGCGACCTACATGTGCTTCGTCGGAATGGTGAGCGCGATCAGCACGTATTACATGCGAAGAACGTTCTGATGCCGTAAAGGGCCGGGATCGAGGCGCGCGGCCTCGATCCCGGACCCCTGCTGATCTGCGGCGTTACTGCACCGTCTCCCCGTGCAGCGCGAGGTCGAGGCCCTCGCGCTCCTGCTCCTCGGTGACACGCAGCCCGATCGTCATGTCGATCGCTTTCAGAAGGATGAAGCTGCCGACGCCGCTCACGACCAGCGTCGTGACGACGGCGCCGGCCTGCGTGACGATGCTGCCGTCAACGCCGCTGATCGCGCGCACGTTGAGCACACCGGTCAGCAATGCGCCGATGATGCCGCCGACGCAGTGGACGCCGAACGCGTCGAGCGAATCGTCGTAGCGGAACCAGCTCTTCACCGTCGTCGCCGCGAAGAAGCAGCCTACGCCGGCCGCGATGCCGATCACGAGCGCGCCGAAGGCTCCGACGAAGCCGGATGCGGGCGTGATCGCGACGAGGCCCGCGACGGCGCCGGAAGCGATCCCGAGCACCGACGGCCTGCCCTTCGCGATCCACTCGGTGAACATCCACGCGAGCGCGGCGACGGCCGTCGCGAACTGCGTGACGAACATCGCCATCCCGGCACGCGCGTTCGACGCGACCGCCGAGCCGGCGTTGAAGCCGAACCAGCCCACCCACAGAAGCGAGGCGCCGATCAGCGTGAGCGTCAGGTTGTGCGGCGCCATCGCCTCGCGGCCGTAGCCCAGTCGCTTGCCGAGCACGAGCGCGCAGACGAGCCCGGCGATCCCGGCGTTGATGTGAACGACGGTGCCGCCCGCGAAGTCGAGCACGCCGGCGGTCGCCCAGAAGCCGGTCGGCTCCCACATCATGTGCGCGATCGGCGCGTAGATCAGCACCGACCACAGTCCCATGAACCACAGCATCGCCGAGAACTTCATCCGGTCGGCGAAAGCGCCGGCGATGAGTGCCGGCGTGATGATCGCGAACGTCATCTGGAACATCATGTAGACCGACTCGGGAATCGTCAGTGCGAGGTGCGACACGGACACCTTGCCCGCCTCGTTCTCGAACACCATGCCGTTCAGGAAGAAGCGCCCGAGCCCGCCGAACACGCCGTTACCCGGCATGAACGCGAGCGAATAGCCGATGGCGACCCAGAGGATCGTCACGAGGCAGGTGATCGAGAAGCTTTGCATCAGCGTCGCGAGCACGTTCTTCTTGCGCACCATGCCGCCGTAGAACAGCGCAAGACCGGGGACCGTCATCATCAGCACGAGCGCCGTCGACGTGAGCATCCATGCCGTATCGCCGCCGGAGAGCTTGTCGACGGCGACCATCTGCGGGCTCGTCGGCGCCGCAGGCGCGGCGGAAGCGGCCGGCGCCGGCGTCGTCTGCGGCGCCGGGCTCGGCGGCGCGATGGCGTCGTCCTTTGCGGTGGGCGCGGCCGTCGCCGGCGGAGTCGCCGCCTTCTCCTGGGCCTGCAGCGGAATTGCGATCGTGAGCGATGCGCCGAGCAGCGCGAGCGCGAACAGGATTCGTTTCATCGGTAGCTCCGTCGATAGGCTCAAAGCGCGGCCATACCGGTTTCGCCGGTGCGGATGCGCACGACCTGCAGCAGGTCGAACACGAAGATCTTGCCGTCGCCGATCTTGCCGGTGTTGGCGGCCTTCTCGATCGCCTCGATCGAGCGGTCAACGAGGTCGTCGTTCATCGCCGCCTCGATCTTCACTTTCGGCAGGAAATCGACGACGTATTCGGCGCCGCGATAGAGCTCGGTGTGGCCTTTCTGGCGTCCGAAGCCCTTGACTTCGGTGACGGTGATCCCCTGGACGCCGAGCGCCGAAAGCGCTTCGCGCACCTCGTCGAGCTTGAACGGCTTGATGATGGCGGTAACGAGTTTCATGAAATGCTCACCTCCTGTTCGTGGCTAGAACGCTTTCTTCACGTAGACGACGCCGCGGTCCTTCGCGGTGTTGTAGCCGCTCAGGTCGGTGTAGAACCGCGACTTCGCGTCGTTGCCCGTGTAGTAGGCGCCGACCTCGACGTTCTTGAAGAGGCCGTCGGTGACCGTGTACGACGCGCCCAATTTCCAGTCGGTGTACGAGACCTTGCCGAGCGTCGCGAAGTCGCCGTCGCTGCCGTCGTGGCGCACGTCCAGATGACCGACGTGCGCGAGGATCGCGAAGCCTGTCTCGCCGATCGGATAGGTCGCCGACGCGTCGATGTACCAGGTGCCGTCGGTCTTGCGGGCATTCGCATCGGGCCGTGCGCCGAAGTAGTCGGTCAGGCTGTACGAGAACTTGGCGCTCGCCCATTTCCATCCGAGCGCGCCATAGAGTTCCCACGTGTCGGCGTCGACGGCCCCGGGATTGCGGCTGCCCGGGTACAGGTAACCGTAGACACCCAGGTCGTAGAAGAAATCGGAATCGGGAAAGTTGTTCTTGAAGCCGGCGTACACGTCCCACTCGACGCTCGAGTGGCTGTACGCGCCGAAGTCCTCCAGCCAGCTTATGTTCGACGCCCACGTGCCGGCATAGAAGCCGCTCGCGTGCGCGTAATCGAAACCGCCCTGGATGGCCGGCTTGCCGCCCGTTTGCGAGATTCCGCGGAAGATGTACTCGCTGAACAGCCCCACGTTCGCGGTGAACGTGTGCTCGGGCGGCGGTGGCGTGGCGGGCGCTGCGGGCGCCTGCGCGAACGCCGGCGGCACGAACGCGGCCGACAGCGCGAGCGCCGTGACGCAAGTGGCACAATCGAGTCTCATTGTTGGCTTCCCTGTCGTTTGCGGGCAAGACGAATCCCACGCCGCTTTGCACGCGGTGTGCCCAAACGCAAAAGATCCGACGGATGAACGGGTTGGATCGCTCGCAACGCGACAGGCAGGCCCGGTCCCGATGGCTCGGCGCACCATCATCGGGCGAGGCGCCGCGCCGATGCACAGCGTCGGGGCGCGAAGGAAAAGGAGAGGACCGATGCTGAATTCGAAGACGTTGGACGAGCTCGCGGCACGGATCGGCAAGGCGTTCGAGGCCTCGCCGGCAAAGGACATCGAGAAGAACGTCAAGGCGCTGTTGCAAAGCGGTTTGACGCGACTCGATCTCGTCACACGACAGGAGTTCGAGATCCAGGCCGAGGTGCTGCGCAAGACGCGCGAGAAGGTCGAACGGCTCGAGGCGCGCGTCGCCGAGCTCGAGGCGCGCGCGGCGCCGTCGCCGGCTCCGCCGCCGCTCGTCTGACCCGTCGCATCGCATCGTCCGAACGGACGAAGGCAATCACACGAACGGCGCGCTAGCGTTCGAACGCCGCCGCGTGCATGCCTGCGACCCCGCGCGCGGCACCGAGCGGAGGTTCGCGTGGCGGTCGCCATCGTTCACAGCCGTGGACTCGCCGGCGTCAGCGCGCCGCGCGTCAGCGTCGAGGTGCATCTTGCCGGCGGTTTGCCGGGCGTGCACATCGTCGGGCTCGCCGAAACCGAAGTCCGCGAGGCGCGCGACCGCGTCCGCGCGGCGCTGCAGCACGCGCAGTTCGAGTTCCCGGCGCGCAAGGTAACCGTATCGCTCGCGCCGGCGGACCTGCCGAAGGAATCGGGCCGCTTCGACCTGCCGATCGCGATCGGCATTCTCGTCGCGAGCGGCCAGCTTCCCGGCGACAGGCTCGATGCGCACGAATTCGCGGGCGAGCTCGCGTTGACCGGCGAACTGCGTGCGATACGCGGCGCGCTGGCGATGGTGCTCTCGGCGCGCCACGATGGTCGCGCGTTCGTGCTTCCGCAAGCCAGCGCCGGCGAGGCGGCGCTGGTGACGGACGCCATCGTCCTTCCCGCGCCGACGCTGTTGTCGGTCTGCGCGCATCTCGCCGGGTCGACGCCGCTCGCGCCGATGACCGCCGACCTTCCAAGCGCGCAGCCGAGCGACGGTCCCGACATCGCCGACGTGCGCGGACAGGCGCAGGCGAAGCGCGCCCTCGAGATCGCCGCGTCCGGCTTTCATTCGCTGCTGTTGCTCGGTCCTCCCGGTACGGGAAAATCGATGCTCGCGCATCGGCTCGCGCCGCTTCTGCCCCAGATGACCGAAGACGAGGCGCTCGAGGCGGCCGCGATCGCGTCGCTCGCCGGCCGCTTCAGCACGATGCCGTGGCGCGTGCGGCCCTTCCGGGCGCCGCATCACACGGCGAGCGGCGTCGCGCTGGTCGGCGGCGGCGGCGTGCCGCGTCCCGGCGAGATATCGCTCGCGCATCACGGCGTCCTGTTTTTGGACGAGCTGCCCGAATGGGACCGGCGCGTGCTCGAGGTACTGCGCGAGCCGCTCGAATCGGGATCGATCCTCGTCTCGCGCGCCGCGCGGCAGACGGCATTTCCGGCGCAGTTCCAGCTCGTCGCCGCGATGAACCCGTGTCCTTGCGGCTGGCTCGGCCATGCGAGCGGGCGTTGCACGTGCTCGCTCGAACAGGTGCACCGCTACCGCTGGCGCGTATCCGGGGCGCTCTACGACCGGCTCGACATGGCGATCGACGTGCCGGCCGTCGCCGCCGGGGAGATGAACGTAGCGTCCAAGGGAGAAGAAGGGTCGCCAGCGGTGCGTACGCGGGTGGGCGCCGCGCACCAGCGGCAAATCGAGCGACAGGGACGACCGAACGCGCGGTTGTCGCCCGGCGAGGTCGATCGACACTGCGGGCGATCGGCGGCAGCCGAGGGACTGCTCGCGCACGCGATGACGAAACTGTGGCTGTCGGCGCGCGGCTATCACCGCGTCCTCAAGGTCGCGCGCACCATCGCGGATCTGGAAGGTGCAGCCCGTATCGAGGCGCCGCACGTCGCCGAAGCGATCGGCTATCGCCGCGAACTGGGCGCGTGACCGCGCACGGTGGCTCGCTCTGCTCCTGTACGGTTCAATGGGCCGTCGGGCACACTCGGCACACGTTCCGGCAAGCTTATTGCTCGCGCTCGCTGAATCCGCTTGCCGCGACGACTTCCGATGCCCGTTTCCGCGTCCGCCGTGCCTTCCCCGCGCGTGAAGCCGCCGCGGGACACGTCGTTGCCGGAGAGCAGCCCTCGGCGTGACCGCGCGCTGGGCTTCGTCGCACGCATCCACCGGTTGCGTACGCTCGGACTCGGACTGGGCTTCCTCTGCGTCGCGTCCGTCTTCCGGCTGCATGGCGCGCCGTGGTACATCTGGACGCTCCTCGTCGCGCACGCGCTCGCCTGGCCGCATGTCGCCCGCGCCGTCGCGACGCGCAGCGCACATCCGGTCCGCGCCGAAATGCGCCACCTGACGCTCGACTCGACGATGGGCGGCGTCTGGGTCGCGCTGATGCACTTCAACCTGCTGCCGAGCGTGCTGTTCGTGACGATGCTGACCGTCGACAAGATCGCCGTCGCCGGCCCCCGGCTTCTGCTGCGGACGACGGCGTGCCTCGCCGCCGCATGTGCGGCGACGTCGGCGATCCTCGGTTTCCCCGTCGACGTCGCAACGCCGATGTCCGTCGTCATCGCCTGCACGCCGTTCCTCGTCGCCTATCCGGTCGCGATCAGCATCGTCATGCACCGCCTCGCGCATCGGGTCTCCGAGCAAAACCGCTGGCTCGCGAAGGTCAGCACGACCGACGAACTGACCGGCCTCGCGAACCGCCGGCAAGGCCTCGCGGCAGCGACGCAGGCGCTCGCGCAATTCCGTCGCCGCGGTGGCGACGCGGTGCTGATGATCGTCGACATCGACCGCTTCAAGGACATCAACGATCGCCACGGCCATCCTGCCGGCGACGGCGTGCTGCGCGATCTCGCGAAGGTGCTCGTCGACAACATCCGGGCCACCGATACCGCCGCGCGCTATGCCGGCGACGAGTTCCTGCTCGTGCTGCCGGATACCGACATCGATGGCGCTGCCGAAATGGCGAAGCGCATCCGCACCTGCTTCGCGGCGGCGCTCGCCAAGATTCCGGGCGGCGCGAACTGCTCGGCGAGTCTCGGCGCGGCCGCGGTCTACGAGGACATGGCCGACGTCGAAGACTGGATCCAGCAGGCCGACACGGCCCTCTACCGCGCGAAGGATGCGGGGCGCGACCGTTTCGTCGCTGCGCCACGGGTCGAAGTGCCGCCACGCCGCGAAGCCGAGGCACCTCGCGCCATGAGGGCCTGACCGGCGATCAGCGCTTCGTCGCTTTCGGGCCGAACACGTCGACACCGTTGTCGGCGATGCTCGTCGCGATGCCGAGATCGATCGTGCGTTGTCCCGCGGTCCATTCGATCGCATCGCACGACGTCGACAGGATCAGCTTCATCACGTTGTCGGCCGCGGCTGGAAGTACGGCGAAGACGTAGCGCTGCATGTCGCGCGTGACGCTGTCGGATCGGCCGGTGCAATGCCGCTCCTTCGTGCCGCTGCGGACGAACGCCGCCTGGTGGAAACCGATCTTCGCCCGCGATCCGACGAGCACGCGTTCGCGACCTGCGAGGAAGATCAGCGCGCAAGCGGATGCGCATTCGTAGCGCGTGACGGTCCGCAAACCCCGGTCGCTCACCTCCCGGCCGAGCTCGATGCCCTCCGAAAGCGAGCCGCCGGGCGACTCGAGCATGAGCCACGGCGGTTGGCAGTCGTACGCTTTCGTCTTGTCGAGGACCTCGAGCAGCTTGCGCAGCGTATCGCCGCCGAGCACGCCCTGCAGCGCGATCACGCAACGATGGTCCGAGTGCGCGAGCACGAAGCGTCCGCCGGGGTACGCGACGATCTCCTGCGCGTCGGGCGTCAGACTGGCGAGCCGCGCGCGCACACGCTTCTTCAGCTCATTCGCGGTGGCATCGGCCTGCGGATTCTCGAGGATGGCGAGGTACCATTTGCGCGCCTCCTGCGAATCCTTGTCGACGCCGGCGCCTTTCTCGTAGAACGTCGCGACGTTGAACGCAGCTTCGAGATCGCCGAGCTCGGCCGCCTTGCGATACCAGCGCAACGCCTCGCGGTAATCCTGGGCAGTGCCGAGGCCCTTTTCGTAGAGAACCGCGACGTTGAACGCCGCGGTTCGATGGCCCTGTTCGGCGAGCGGCCGCCACAGCGAAAGCGACGTCGCGTAGTCGGCGCGATCGTAGGCGGCGACGCCGTCCTCGTACGGACCGGCGCTCGCGTACGCGGCGATCAGCAGCAGGCACGGCCCGAGCACACGCGCGACGATCATCGTCACTTCGCCCGAAGCGCGAACGAGAGGGCGTTATTATAGTGAGCCACGATGAATGCGCCAGGCGAACCGATAGCCGCGAGGCAGGCTTCGCGCACGGAACGTTCCCGCCTGCGCGAGATCCCGTACAACTACACGTCGTTCTCGGATCGCGAGATCGTGATCCGGCTGCTCGGCGCGCCGATGTGGACGCTGCTCGAGGAGCTGCGCGGCGAGCGGCGCACGGGCCGCTCCGCGCGGATGCTGTTCGAAGTGCTCGGCGACATCTGGGTCGTCGAGCGCAATCCGTACCTGCAGGACGACCTGCTCGACAATCCGCGGCGGCGCAAGCTTCTCGTCGACGCGCTGCACCATCGGCTGAACGCGATCGATCGCCGCCGCGCGACCTACGCGCACATCGACCCGGAACGCGACGCCAAGGTCGGCACGCTGCTCGACCACGCGCGGGTCGCCGTCGAGCGCTTCGCGAAATGGTTTCCCGAGACGGCCGCGCTGCGCAAGCGCGTGCTGAAGACGCTCGGCCGGCATACGCGCAAGGACAACATCACGTTCGACGGGTTGCAGCGTGTGTCGCACGTGACCGACGCCACGGACTGGCGCGTCGAGTATCCGTTCGTCGTCCTGCATCCGGATACGGAGGACGAGGTCCGCGCGCTCGTGCGCGGCTGCATCGAGCTGGGCTTGACGATCATTCCGCGCGGTGGCGGTACCGGCTACACCGGCGGCGCGATCCCGCTCGATCCGCACGCGGCCGTCATCAACACCGAGAAGCTCGAGCGGCTCTCCGGCATCGAGCGGATCGTCCTGCCGGGACATGTGCAGCCGACGCCGACGATCGACTGCGGCGCGGGCATCGTCACGAAGCGCGCGATGGACGTCGCCGACGAGAACGGACTGGTGTTCGCGTGCGACCCGACGTCGGCCGACGCGTCGTGCATCGGCGGCAACGTCGCCGTCAACGCGGGCGGCAAGAAAGCGGTGCTGTGGGGAACGGCGCTCGACAACCTCGCGTCGTGGCGGATGGTCACGCCCGACGGCGAGTGGCTCGAAGTCGCGCGGCTCGACCACAACCTCGGCAAGATCCACGATGCACCGCAGGCGACGTTCGCATTGAACTGGCTCGGCGACGACGGGAAGTCGGTGACGCGAAGCGAGACGCTCACCATTCCCGGCGATCGCTTCCGCAAGTCGGGGCTCGGCAAGGACGTCACCGACAAGTTCCTGGCCGGCCTGCCCGGGGTGCAGAAGGAAGGCTGCGACGGCATCGTGGTCAGCGCGCGCTTCGTGCTGCACCGGATGCCGCCGGCGATCCGCACGGTGTGCCTCGAGTTCTTCGGCGAGGCGCGCGAATCGACGCCGACGATCGTCGAGATCAAGCGTTTCCTGGACGACGCCGCGCAGAAGCCGGAAGCCGAGCGCGCGCTGCTCGCGGGCCTCGAGCATCTCGATTCGCGCTACGTGAAGGCGGTCGGCTATTCGACGAAGGCGAAGCGCCACGGCTGCCCGAAGATGGTGCTGATCGGCGACATCGTCGGCGAGCGCGACGAGGCGGTCGCGAAGGCCGCGTCCGACGTGGTCCGCATCGCCAACGCGCGCGGCGGCGAAGGCTTCGTCGCGGTGTCCGCCGAGGCGCGCAAGAAGTTCTGGCTCGACCGCTCGCGCACGGCCGCGATCGCGAAGCACACGAACGCGTTCAAGATCAACGAGGACGTCGTCATCCCGCTCGATCGGCTCGGCGACTACACCGACGGCGTGGAGCGGCTCAACATCGCGATGTCGATCGGCAACAAGCTCGTGCTCGCCGATCGTCTCGCGCAATTCTTCGCGGAGCCCGACGTCGAGCACCTGTGGCGGCCCGGCAGCGAGGCGCGTCCCACGGACACGGAGCTCACCGCCGCCCTCGACGAGGCGCGCGCGCTCGTGAGCGAGGTGCGCGCGCAGTGGCAATACCTGCTCGACAACCTCGATGCGACGTTCCGCGAGTTGCAGAGCCGCGCGCTCGTCGTGTCGTGGAAACGCGACCTCCGTGCTCCGCTCGAGCGGATCTTCGCAGGCCGCTCGTTCGCACCGCTCTTCGCGCGCTGCGACGAGATCCATCGCGAGGTGCTGCGAAGCCGCGTCTTCATCGCGCTGCACATGCACGCCGGTGACGGCAACGTGCACACGAACATCCCGGTCAATTCCGACGATTACGGGATGCTGCAGCAGGCGAACGAGGCGGTCGCGCGCGTGATGGCGCTCGCGCGCGAGCTTTCCGGCGTCATCTCCGGCGAGCACGGGATCGGCATCACGAAGCTTGCTTTCCTGAACGACGCCGAGCTCGCCCCGTTCGCCGAGTACAAGCAACGGATCGATCCGCAAGGCCGCTTCAATCGCGGAAAGCTGCTGCGATCCGCAGCGCTGCCCGCCGACCTCACGAACGCGTATACGCCGTCGTTCTCGCTGATCGGCCACGAGAGCCTGATCCTCGAGCAGAGCGCGATCGGCGAGATCACGACCGCCATCAAGGACTGCCTGCGCTGCGGCAAGTGCAAGGCGCCGTGCGCGACGCACTCGCCGCGCGCGAACCTGCTCTACAGTCCGCGCAACAAGATCCTCGCGACGTCGCTTCTGACCGAGGCGTTCCTCTACGAGGAGCAGACGCGCCGCGGCGTGTCGCTGCGCCACTTCGACGAGTTCGGCGACGTCGCCGACCATTGCACGGTCTGTCACAAGTGCGTCAACCCATGCCCGGTCGACATCGACTTCGGCGACGTGTCGATCGCGATGCGCAACCTGTTGCGCCGGGAAGGCAGAAGGAAGTTCAATCCCGGCACCGCGGCGTCGATGTTCTTCCTGAACGCGACCGATCCGGCAACGATCAAGCTCGCGAAAGGCGTGATGATCGACGTCGGCTTCCGGCTGCAACGCCTCGCCTACGCGGCGGTGAAGAAAGCCGGCGTCGCGAAGGCGCAAACGGCGCATCCGCCATCGACGACGGGCCACACGCCGGTCAAGGCGCAGGTAATCCATTTCGTGAACAAGCCGCTGCCTGCCGGCGTTCCGAAGCGAACGGCGCGCGCGCTCCTCGACATCGAGGATCCGACGATCGTGCCGATCATCCGCGATCCCGCGAAGATCACCGACGACTCGGACGCGGTCTTCTATTTCCCCGGTTGCGGCTCGGAACGGCTGTTCTCGCAGGTCGGTCTGGCGACGCAGGCAATGCTCTACCACGTCGGCGCGCAGTGCGTGCTGCCGCCCGGCTATCTGTGCTGCGGCTACCCGCAGACCGCCGCCGGGAATCACGACAAGGGCCAGCAGATCGTCACCGCGAACCGCGTGCTGTTCCACCGCGTCGCCAACACGCTCAACTATCTCGACATCCGCACGGTGATCGTTTCGTGCGGCACGTGCCTCGACCAGCTTCAGCACTACGAGTTCGACAAGATCTTTCCCGGATGCCGGCTGCTCGACATCCACGAATACCTGCTCGAGAAAGGCGTTGCGCTCGACGGCGTGAGCGGCGTGCGCTACATGTACCACGACCCCTGTCACACGCCGATGAAGGTGTACAAGCCGCTCGCGGTCGTGAGCCGCCTGATGGGAACGGAAGTGCCGCTCAACGACCGCTGCTGCGGCGAATCGGGAACGCTCGCGACGACGCGGCCCGACATCTCGACACAGGTGCGGCTGCGCAAGGAAGACGAGATGCGTGCGGGCGCGCAGGCGCTTCGCGCCGACGGCTTCGACGGCAAGGTGAAAGTGCTGACGTCGTGCCCGTCGTGCCTGCAGGGCCTGTCGCGCTTCTCGGATGATGCCGGCACCGACGCCGACTACATCGTCGTCGAGCTCGCGAAGCACGTGCTCGGCGGCACGTGGCTCGCCGATTACGTGGCGAAAGCCAATCGCGGCGGCATCGAACGGGTGCTGGTTTAGGGACGCAGCGCGTCAGCAGCGCGCCGTCGCAACCGCCGAGGCGGTGCTCTTCGCCGTGCAGGCGGGCGCGGGGTGCATCGTGAGGCGTCCGTCGAGCGCCGCATCCGCGATCGCCGGCGCCGTTGGCGACAGCACGTCGGGTCCGAAGTACAACAACAGCGGCGTGGCGAGCGCCGCGACGAGGTAGAGGATCGACACCCAGCGCGAAACGCGCCGCGATTGCTCCTCGACATCCTCGACCGGGGAGGCGTTCGTCATCGAAATGTCGGCGTTCGCGTGCGTCGTCATGCGTGTCTCCGGTTTCATCGTCGGCGCGAAGGGTTGCGGCCACTTCAAAAAACCCCGCGGAGAAGCGTTCGCGGAAATCGCGTCGCCGTCGTTCAGCGAAACGCGTCGCCGCGGGCGGAGGCAACCGGTTCGTGCCGTCGGCCCCTCGTTTCGATTCCGGAACCGAACGAGGCTCATCGTAGGCGTCCGCCGATGCCCGCGCTGTGGAAAAAGCCAGCCTCCGATTGCGGAAAATTCACGCCGCTGCCGCCGCTCATCGGCTCGCTTCGGGAGGCCGCCGGCAACACGCGAGCGCCCATGCTATAAGCATGAAACCTCGGCGGCTGGCGCGTCCCCCCTCGCCGGGCCGCAATCGGCGCGATCGGGGATGTTTGCCGCGACAGCGCGGCTCGCGAACGTTTCGGAGAATGGTCATGGAGGACGTCGTCGAATCGGTCGTCGACGAGAAGAGCGCCGGGCAGACGGAAGCCGCTGGACCGCCGGAGCTTGCCTTCAGCGACACCGCCACCGCCACGCGCTGGCTGAAGGCGCTGCCGCTGTCGAACGTCGGACAGGCGTACGAGGCACTGCTCGGGCAACTGCGTGCGCTCACCGCATCGGAGATAGGGCCGCGCGAGCGCGCCACCATTGCGGAGCTCGCCCGCGAGCCGGTCGTTCATCTCCATACCGAGCTCGCGCGCCGCTACGCCGGCCGGCCGCAGCCGCTCGACGAGCGCGAGTCCGATGCGGCCGATCAGGCGATCGCGCTGTGGCAGGCGCTGTGGATCCAGTACTCGGTGTGCCTGCGGCCGTTGCTCGAGGGCAGCACGGAATTGAAGGGCGTCAAGGCGAAGCTGCTCCAGCGCGCGCTGTACGTCGGCAAGCAGCTCATCATCGTGCATGCGCTCGCGCGCCGGATCCCCGACGCCGAGCTTTGGCAGGAGCTCCACGCCTATTACCGGCTTGCGGAAATGCTCGATTGCGCGACGGCGGCGGTCTCCGACCACCTGATGCCGGAGGCCGAGGGCCTGTCGTGCTATTCGACGTACACGCACGCGCTGTTGCTCGCGCTCGCCGATCCTTACGCGCTGTCGGTCCGCCAGATCGAGCTCACCGATCGCTGGCTCGGCCTCTGGGCGCGCAAGCTCTTCCCGTATGCGAAGCAGCGCGAAACCGAAGGGCCGATCATCGTCGTCGACCTCGAAGGCACGCACGGCGCCGTGCTCGTGGCCACCGCCGCGAGTGCGCAGGGCGCGGCGCTGCGCTACGGCTACCCGGCGAAGCTGTCGACGAGCGTGCGCGGCCGCATCAAGCGGCTTGCAAGCGGCGCGTCACCGGCGGACCTGCAGCTTGGCGACGACGTCTCGGCGGAAGCGGCGAGCGCGCTGCTCGCGCATCTCGACGCGTCCTGGCACCAGGTGACAGCCGGCGGGAGCCGCAAGCGATCGAAGGCGATCGAGATCGCCGCGAGCGGCATCGAGTGCGCCTACTTCCGCATCGGCGGCAAGTCGTTCCGCCGTGCGGATCCGCTCGGCCGCGACACCGACCCGACGAAATACCTGCAGACGGTCGGCGGCATTTCCGACTTCGACCGGCGCAAGGAGGAAGCGGAGCGCAACTGGCCGTGGGAGAAGTGGTACGGGAGCTCCGACTGGCGCGAGGCGTCGATCCGGCGTCAAGGCGGCAGCGGCTATCACTGGTTCCTCGACCAGGTCGTCGTCGCCCGCGAGGATGGCGAAACGCGCCTCGGTTACGTGTCGCGCGTCGCGGTCGAGACGGATGGCGCACTTTCGGTGGCGGTCAAGCTGTGGCCCGGCCGGGCGCAGGTGTTCGCGGTGCGGCTCGTGAACCCGAATCGGACCGAGGAGCCGCCGGTGCCGGCGCTGCTGCTCGAGGAGGCGCCCGAGGAGCCGACGAGCGTCGTGCTGTCGCCGCGCGCTTTCGTGCCGAACCGGATCATGCGCTGCGACGAGGCCGGTCCCGTCCGCAAGTTCAAGCTCACGCGGATCGTGCAGCGCGGCGGCGATTTCGAACGAGTAGCGTTCGAGGAGGTCGATCCGGACTTCTAGGACGACAACGCGAGAACCATCGCAAAATCGGGCGAGCGAGCGGGCCGAGAGCGCGAAGGCCCGCAGCGAGCCTCGAGACAGTTACTCTAAAGGTACAGCGAGGGCGAGCGAGGACACGACAAGGTCCATCGGCCCGCGCAGACCATTTTGCGATTGGCGTTCATGCCCAACCGACTCGCTTCGGCGACTAGCCCCTACCTGCGACAGCACGCCGGGAACCCGGTCGATTGGCACCCGTGGGGTGAGGAAGCGCTCACCCTCGCGAAGAGTGCGAACAAGCCGATCCTGCTGTCGATCGGCTACTCGGCGTGCCATTGGTGTCACGTGATGGCGCACGAGTCGTTCGAGGATCCGGCGGTCGCGGGCGTGATGAACGACCGCTTCGTGAACGTCAAGGTCGATCGCGAGGAGCGGCCCGACCTGGACCAGATCTACCAGACCGCACATGCGCTGATGACGCAGCGCTCGGGTGGCTGGCCGCTCACGATGTTCCTGACGCCTGAAGGCGCGCCGTATTTCGCGGGCACGTATTTCCCGAAGCACGCGCGTTACGGCATGCCGGGATTCCTCGACATCCTGCCGCGGATCGCCGACGCCTATCACGAGCAGGGCCCGGCGATCGCCGAACAGAGCGAGCGGCTTTCGCGCGCGCTCGACTCGCTCGAGCCGGACGAGGCCGCCGACGCATTGCCGGCGGAAGCGCAGGCGCGCGAACTGTCGCGTCTCGCTCGCGCGTTCGATCCGGTCCACGGCGGATTCGGCGGCGCGCCAAAATTCCCGCATGCGGCCGAGCTCGATTTCTGCCTGCGTCACGCCGCGCCTGCCGGCGATGACCACGCGGCCACGATCGTGCGCACGTCGCTATCGAGGATGGCGGCGGGCGGCATCTTCGATCAGCTTGGCGGCGGCTTCTGCCGCTACAGCGTCGATGCGCAGTGGTCGATTCCGCACTTCGAGAAGATGCTCTACGACAACGCGGCGCTGCTTGCGCTGTACGCCGATGCGTCGCGCGCGCGGCTCGACGCCGGTTTCCGCAACGTCGCGCAGGCGATCGTCGACTGGCTGGCGCGCGAGATGCGCGCCGCCGACGGCGCGTTCCATTCGAGCCTCGATGCCGACAGCGAAGGCGTCGAGGGCAAGTATTACGTCTGGACGCGCGAGGAGGCGCGCGCGGTCCTCGCCGACGACGAATGGGCCGTCGCGGCGCCGCGCTACGGCCTCGACGGGCCGCCGAATTTCGAGGACCACGCGTGGAATCTGCGCGTCGTCGCGTCGCTCGACGACATCGCGGCGCGGCTTGCGATCCCGGCGTCCGACGTCGATGCGCGGCTCGCAAGTGCGCGCGCGGCGCTCTTCGCGAAGCGGGCAACGCGCGTGCGGCCGGGCCTCGACGACAAGGTTCTCACGTCGTGGAATGCGTTGATGATCGCGGCGCTCGCGCGCGCGTCGCGTGCGCTCGACGAGGCCGGGTTCGCCGATCTCGCGTTCGCGGCGCTCGACCGGCTGCTCGCGACCGCGTGGCGCGACGGGCGCCTGTATGCGACGCGACATGGCGAAGCAAGCACGCTGCCGGCCTACCTCGACGACTACGCATTCCTGCTCGCGGCGCTGCTCGAGGCGATGCAGACGCGCTTTCGGCCGAGCGACCTTTCGCTTGCACGCGCTGTCGCCGATGCATTGCTCGCGCGCTTCGAGGACCGCGAGCGCGGCGGCTTCTGGTTCACGAGCCACGACCACGAGCGGCTCTTTCACCGGACGAAGCCCGCGCACGACAACGCGACGCCGTCGGGGAACGGCATCGCCGCGCAGTCGCTGATCCTGCTCGGCCATCTCGTCGCCGAGGTCCGCTACGTCGACGCCGCCGAGCGCGCGCTGAAGCTCTTCGCGCCGGGCCTTGCCGAATCCGGTGGATCGCAGTCGACGCTCGTCGTCGCGCTCGAGCGCCTGATCACGCCGCCGACGACGGTCATCCTCGATGGTGAGCGCAGCGAGACCCGCGCGTGGCAGCGGCAACTCGAACGCGACTACCGGCCCGACGTGTGTGTCGTCGACATCGCCGGTGCCGACGCGCCCCCGATGCTGCGCAAGGGCGAGGCGCCCACGCGCGGCGCGCGCGCGTGGGTTTGCCGCGGATCGCAATGCCTGCCACCCGTAGCGTCGTTCGACGAGGTCTTCGCGGCGCTTGCAACACCGTGAGTTCCGCGGGCTGGTCCGGCGCACGCAACGTCCGTTACCATCCGGTTTCCGGTTCCGGTTCCAGTTCCAGACTCGATGGAGTGACGATGAAGAACGCCGACATGCTCCTCCTCGCCGCCGGCCTTTGCATTGCGCCGGTCGCATTCGCCGACGAAGGCATGGACCGCCTGCAAAAGGACGGTTGCACCGCCTGCCATTCGATCGACAAGAAGATCGTCGGTCCCGCGTACAAGGACGTGGCCGCGAAATATCGCAGCGACCCGGGCGCCGCGGCTAAGCTCGTCGAGAAAGTGAAGAAGGGCGGGTCCGGCGTCTGGGGGCAGATCCCGATGCCGCCCAACTCGCCGCAGGTCAGCGACGCCGACATCCAGGCCGACGTCAAATACATCCTCTCGCTCAAGTAGCACCCCACCAAAGTAGGGTCGGCGACGACGTTCGCAGGCACCGCGAGGATGTTGACCCGGCACGAACGTCGTCTCTGACCCTGCTTTGTGCTAGGCTTGATTCGCACGCAGGAGAGAGCGCCGGGAAGCGTCGGCGCCGCCGAAGGCGTAATCCCGAAACCGCTCAGGCAAAAGGGCTGCGTGCGAGGGCAGGCGCGATCTGGAGAGCGGTTGCGAGGCTGATGCCGCGCAACCCACCGAAGGGGCACCGGCACGACGCAAGGCGTCCGCCGCAATCTCTCAGGTAAAAGGACAGACGGGGCGACGCGGGTTTCCGCGCCGCCCTTCGTTTTGGTTCGCGAACCGGAGATTGCGTGGCCAGGACCACTGTCCTCAACGCGGCGCATCGCGCGCAAGGCGCGCGGATGGTCGATTTCGGCGGCTTCGACATGCCGCTTCACTACGGCTCGCAGATCGACGAGCATCACGCGGTGCGCGGCGACGCGGGCATGTTCGACGTCTCGCACATGCGCGCCGTCGACGTCGACGGCGACGACCGGGATTCCGCGCGCGCGTTCCTGCGCTACGCGCTCGCGAACGACGTCGACAAGCTGAAGGCGCCGGGCAAGGCGCTCTATTCGTGCCTGCTGCGCGAGGACGGCGGCGTTCTCGACGACCTGATCGTGTATTACCTCGGCGACGACCGCTTTCGCATCGTCGTCAACGCCGCGACGGCCGACAAGGACATCGGCTGGCTGCGCGCGCTCGCCGCGAAGCGTGCGCCCGGGCTCGCGATCACGCCGCGCGAAGACCTCGCGTTGATTGCGGTGCAGGGGCCGAATGCGCGCGAGAAGGTGTGGCGCGCGGTCGCGGGCAGCGAGGCGACGACCGCCGACCTCAGGCCGTTCAACGCCGCGTCGGTCGCATCCCCGTTCGGCGATGTGCTCGTCGCGCGCACCGGTTACACCGGCGAAGACGGCTTCGAGATCATGCTGCCCGCCGCGCATGCGCCGGTGCTGTGGCAGGCGTTGCGCGCTGCCGGCGTCGCGCCGTGCGGACTCGGCGCGCGCGACACGCTGCGCCTCGAGGCCGGGATGAACCTGTACGGCCAGGACATGGACGAAACGGTGTCGCCGCTCGAATCGGGCCTCGCGTGGACCGTCGACACCAAAGGCGGCCGCGCTTTCGTCGGCCGTGAAGCGCTCGCCGCGAGGCCTGCCGCGCGCAAGCTCGTCGGCCTCGTGCTCGCCGATCAAGGCGTGCTGCGCGCGCATCAGGTCGTGCATACCGACCATGGCGACGGCGAGGTCACGAGCGGCACCTTCTCACCGACGATGAAGAAGTCGATCGCGTTCGCGCGCGTTCCCGCGGCGGTCGAGGACGGCGAACGCGTGCGCGTCGACGTGCGCGGCCGCATGCTCGAAGCGCGCGTCGTCAAGCCGCCGTTCGTGCGCAACGGCCGCGTGCTGGTAGCAGCGCAAATTCCGACAACCCGCTGACGGAGCGTTCGATGAATGTACCGGAAGGACTGAAATACGCGGATACGCACGAGTGGCTGCGCGCCGAATCGGACGGCACGGTCACGATCGGCATCACCGACCACGCGCAGGCAGCGCTCGGCGACCTGGTCTACGTCGATTTGCCTGCGGCGGGGCGAACGGTCGCCGCCGGCGAGGCCTGCGCGGTCGTCGAGTCGGTGAAGGCCGCGAGCGACGTTTATGCGCCGATCGCCGGCGAGGTCGTCGAGAGCAACGCGGCGCTCGCGGGCTCGCCGGAAGCGATCAACGCCGATGCGTACGCCGCGTGGCTCTTTCGGATGCGTCCGGCCGATCCGAACGCGCTGTCGGCGTTCATGGACGCGGACGGTTACAGGAAATTGATCGCGAGCCAGGCTTGAGCGCGGGGATGGACAGGCGGACGACGCCCCGTTTGCGATCGCTCGAAGCGCACGACGAGTTTCTGGCGCGCCACGTCGGCACGTCCGCGGCCGCGCAGGAAGCGATGTTGCACGAGATCGGCTTCGCATCGCGCGCGGCGCTGATCGACGCCGTCGTGCCGGCCGCGATTCGCAGTCGCGATCCGGTGCCGCTGTCCGGTCCGCTCGCAGAGGCCGAGGCGCTCGCGAGGCTTCGCGGCATCGCGGCGAAGAATCGCGTGCTGAAGTCGTTCATCGGACAGGGCTACTACGGAACGCATACGCCCGGCGTCATTCAGCGCAACATGCTCGAGAGCCCCGCCTGGTACACCGCGTACACGCCGTACCAGCCCGAGATCTCGCAGGGGCGTCTCGAGGCACTCGTCAATTTCCAGACGATGGTCGCCGATCTCACCGGCATGGACATCGCGAACGCGTCGATGCTCGACGAAGCCACAGCTGCCGCGGAAGCGATGACGCTTTGCCAACGCGCCGGCGTTTCGAAAAGTCGCACGTTCTTCGTCGCCGACGACGTGTTCGGCCAGACGATCGACGTCGTGCGCACGCGAGCGGCGCCGCTCGGCATCGACGTCGTCGCCGGTCCGGCGAACGCTGCTGCCGACTGCGATCCGTTCGGTGTACTGCTGCAGTATCCGGGCGGCGACGGCGACGTGCGCGACTACCGTGCACTCGTCGATGCGCTGCATGCGAAGAAGTCGCTCGTCGTCGTCGCCGCCGACCTTCTCGCGCTGGCATTGCTTGCGCCGCCCGGCGAATTCGGCGCCGACGTCGTCGTCGGCTCGTCTCAGCGCTTCGGCGTGCCGATGGGCTTCGGCGGTCCGCACGCGGCGTACATGGCGACGCGCGACACGTTCAAGCGCGCGCTGCCGGGGCGGCTCGTCGGCGTGACCGTCGATGCGGCCGGCGCGCCGGCCTATCGTCTCGCGCTGCAGACGCGCGAGCAGCACATCCGCCGCGAGAAGGCGACGTCGAACATCTGCACGGCGCAGGTGCTGCTCGCCGTCATCGCCGGCATGTACGCGGTCTACCACGGCGCGGAAGGCCTGACGGCGATCGCCACGCGCGTGCATCGTCTCGCTGCGATCCTGCGCGAGGGGCTCGTGCGCCTCGGCTTCGACGTGCCGACGTCCACGTTCTTCGACACGCTCGTCGTCGCGACGAGCGAGGCGACCGCGCCGATCGTCGCGCGCGCAGTCGACGCGGGTTGCAACCTGCGGCTCCGCGATGCAGCGTCCGTCGGCATTTCCGTCGACGAGACGACGACCCGCGACGACGTCGAGCGGCTGTGGCGGATCTTCGCCGGGCGCGACGTCGACTTCGACGTGGACGCGATCGACGCGGCGATCGACGACGCGTATCCCGCGGTGCTCGCACGGACGTCGCCGTTCCTGACGCACGCGGTATTTCGCACGCACCGCTCCGAAACGCGGATGCTGCGCTATCTGCGCCGGCTGGCGGACAAGGACCTGGCGCTCGACCGCACGATGATCCCGCTCGGCTCGTGCACGATGAAGCTCAACGCGACGTCCGAGATGCTGCCGATCGGATGGCCCGAGTTCTCGGCGCTGCACCCATTTGCCCCCTCCGATCAGACGGACGGCTATCGCGAGCTCGTCGACGACCTCGGACGAATGCTCTGCGCGGTCACCGGCTACGACGCGGTGTCATTGCAGCCGAACGCCGGCTCGCAGGGCGAGTACGCGGGGCTGTTGATGATCCACGCGTATCACGCGAGCCGAGGCGACGCCGATCGCGACGTCTGCCTGATCCCCGCGTCCGCGCACGGCACGAACCCGGCGTCGGCGCAGCTCGCCGGCATGCGCGTCGTCGTCGTCGGTTGCGATCGCGACGGCAACGTCGATCTCGCCGATCTCGAGGCGAAGGCCGCGCAGCATCGCAACCGCCTCGCCGCGATCATGGTCACGTATCCATCGACGCACGGCGTGTTCGAGCCGGGCATCGTGCGTGTCTGCGAAATCGTGCATGCTCAAGGCGGACAGGTCTACGTCGACGGCGCGAACCTGAACGCGCTCGTCGGCCTCGCCGCGCCCGGGCGCTTTGGTGCCGACGTCTCGCATCTCAACCTGCACAAGACGTTCTGCATCCCGCACGGCGGCGGCGGTCCCGGCGTCGGTCCCGTTGCCTGCAAGGCGCATCTCGCGCCGTTCCTGCCGGGGCATCGGTATCTTGGCAAGGCCCACCCCGACCCTCTCGCCGCTGGCGGGGAGAGGGAGCCGAGCAACTGCGAGGCGGATGAGGGGAGCCGCATCATGGCCGTCAGCGCCGCGCCTTATGGATCGGCGTCGATCCTGCCGATTTCGTGGATGTACATCACGATGATGGGCGGCTCCGGGCTTCGCGACGCGACCGAGAGCGCGATCCTCGCCGCGAACTACGTCGCCAAACGGCTGGCGCCGCACTACCCGGTGCTTTACAGCGGCGCCGGCGGTCTCGTCGCGCATGAATGCATCCTCGACTTGCGGCCGCTCAAGGCGCTCGCGGGCATCGAGGTCGAGGACGTCGCCAAGCGGCTGATCGACTATGGCTTCCACGCGCCGACGATGAGCTTCCCTGTTGCCGGCACGCTGATGGTCGAGCCGACCGAAAGCGAGCCCAAGGGCGAGCTCGATCGCTTCGTCGCCGCGATGATCGCGATCCGCGGCGAGGTGCGCGCGATCGAGCGCGGCGAGCTCAAGCGCGACGACAACCCACTGAAGCATGCGCCGCACACGGCGAAGGTGGTGTCCGCCGACACGTGGACGCATGCGTACACGCGCGATCAGGCCGCGTGGCCGATCGCATCGCTCGCGGCGGACAAGTACTGGTGTCCCGTCGCGCGCGTCGACAACGTCTACGGCGACCGCAACCTGTTCTGCAGTTGCGTGCCGGTCGCCGAAGAGGCGGCTGAAACGGCTCCTTGATCGGGCACGCAGGGCCGTTCGCTCACGGTCCGTAACCTCCGCCGTAGCCGGGCATCATCGGCGGGGGATCGGCGGCCGCGGCGACGCAACCGGCCGGCACCGGTCCCACGCGCGTGAGATCGATCATGCCGGCCTGCCCCATGTTGCTGCCCGCGGTGAAGTTGAATTGCAGTTGCGCGGTCGAGCAACTCGTGAAGCTGATCGTCGCCATGCCCACCGGATTGCTCGTCTGCGACGCCGGCGTCGCCGTGTCGAACACGCCGCCGGTGGTCTCGAAGAGTGTCAGCGCCATCGCGCGGCTACCCACCATGTACGGCGCGGACCCGGTGAACCAGCGCTGGCCGGCGGCCCCGGCCGCCTGCCCGGAAGGCGCGTACGTGTACCACGCGAAGAACACGATCGGCGACAGCGGATTCACCTCGAACACGAAGCCCTGTCCCGAGGTTGCCGGGGCGAACCAGTTGCCGGACAGCGCGAAGTCCGCGTTCTGCGCCGGCGCACCGCCGACGACGCACGTAACGTTGGGCGTGATGCGGGTGATCGGAATGACGCCGGCGCGGCCGCTGCCGTCGCTGAACGTGTAGGCGAGCGAGCCGCTCGTACAGGTGTCGAACGACAGCGTGCCGGTGCCGACGGCGACGCCGTTGGTGACCGGCGGCGCATCGAAATTGCCGCCCACGTTCTGGAAGATCGTGATCTGCACGTCGTCATCGCCACTCTGCGCATGTCCGTTGAACGTGTACCAGCGCTGATGGTCGGCGCCGCCGGCGGGCGCGCGATCGAACGTGAACCACGCGCCCTGGAGCAGTCCGGTTCCGGGTGACACGAAGTCGGGGAAGACCTCGATCTCGAAGCCCTGGCCGCTCTCGGCCGCCTCGTACCACGAGCCGGTCAGGCCCTGCTGGTCGAGGTCGGGCGTCGCCGCAGGCGGTGGCGGCGCCGCAACGTTCACCGCGGCGCTGACGCCGGCAAAGTTCGTCGCCGTGGCGGCAACGTGCGTGCCGTTGCGATCGATCGCCGTTGCGCCGTCGGTTGGCACCGCGGGCAACTGGATCTGGTCGACGTTTGCATAGTTCAACGTGCCGCCACCGATCGGAATGAAGCCGGCGGGGATCGTGAAATCGGGCGTGACCAGATTGAGCGCGGCGAAGCCGCTGGTCGCGACCAGCACGCTCTTGCTCGCCGTGTCACCGGACGGCAGATTCGACGGAAACTGCAACTGCTGCGGCCCGCCGGCCCCGCCGGTGGTCGTCAGCCTGTTGCCCTGCCAGAAGTTCTCGCCGTTCGAGCCGGTGCTTTCGCGCAGCACGACGTACTGGATCGTGCCGTCGGCGTTGGAGAATACCTGGTCGATGCGAAACAAATGGAACGCGGCCTGGGCCGGGAATGCGCAGACTGCAACGATGACTGCCAGGAGGTGACGCAAGCGGTTCATGGCGACCTCGAAGTCGATGCCATGGCCCGCTAACAGATCCCTTACATCGCTATTCCCCGGTCGCAGGTACGGCGACGTCGTACGCGAGGCGCCAGTCGCCGGCGCGATTGCGCAGCCACAGATGCGCGTAGTAGCCGTCGTGCGCGCTCGCGGCACGATCGATTTCGCGATAGCGTCCCCACGTCACGGCCATGTCGGCCGACTTCGCGATGCGCGCATCGATCGGCGTCCACTCGATGCTTTGCGTTTCAAGCGCCACCGCGCGCGCGATCGCCGCACGCGAAGCGAGCGGCGGTGCGCCGTTGCGATGAAGTCGCGCGTCGTCGGCAAGAAGCTTTCCGTAGTCGTTCGGCGTCATGCCTGCGTGCTGCGCGCCGAGACCGTTCGCCTCGAGCGCGAGCAGTTCGCGTCGTGCGGCAGCGGGGCGCGAAGCTCCGCCGAACGCCGGCCGCGGCGACGCACCGAGCGTCGCGAAATCGACGGCGTCGGGCGAGCGAATGCCTGCATCGAGGATCACCTTCCAGCGCCCGCCCGCGTCGCGCTGCCACACCGAAAAAAAGGCGCCTTGGCGCACGCGATCGGGTTGCGCCGCAATGCGCAGCACATAGGGACCGGTCGTGTAGCCGAAGTCGTGGCTTCGCGCGACGCCGGCCTGCGCGGGCTTCCAGTCGAGCTTGACCGCGAGCGGATCCGCGGCGGCCGGCCGCGTCCGATACGCTTCCTGTATGCGCACCGGCCCGGGCTGGAGCGCGATGCCGTCGGCCGCGAAGTTCGCGAGAAATGCGGCGCGCACGCCCCGTTCGCCCGCCATGCGCGCGAAAGCGAGCTCGGCGTCGACGAGCGAGCCGAGCGCGATTTCCTCGGCGTCAGGCTCGTGTGCGATCGCGAGCGCGGCAGCAAACAGCGGCGTCGACGCGCTGATGGCGAACGCGAACACGCGCACGGTGCGACTCGCGGCCTGTCGCGCGCGACGCATTCGAATCTTCGGCGGACGTTGGATGAATTGCGTGATCGCGTGAGTATAATGCGGCGTTTCCCGCCTGCACTTCATGCGTCCTTCCTCGCTCTTCCGCGCGCTCGCCGCCGCCGTTGTCGTCGTTTCGGTTCCCGCCACTGCACAGTCGCCGCTGCTCGCTGCTGCCAGGTCGAAGCATGTCGCGCGCCATCCGGCGCCGCCGCCCGAAGCTTCCGAAGCTCCCGCGAATCCACCGGTCGTACTGCAGGAGCCCGGTGCGCCGGCCGCGCCGTCGATCGCCGCCGCGTCGTGGGTGCTCGTCGACACGCTGTCCGGACAGACGCTCGGCGCCGCGAATGCCGACGAGCGCCGCGATCCTGCGTCACTTACGAAGCTGATGACCGCGTACCTCGCCTTCGCGGCGCTCCGCGCGAAGACGATCGCGCCGTCGCAGGTCGTGAACGTGTCGGAGCGCGCGTGGAAGGCAAGCGGCTCGCGGATGTTCATCGAGCCGCGCAAGCCCGTGACCGTTGACGAGCTTTTGCACGGCGTGATCATCCAGTCGGGGAACGACGCGTCGATCGCGATCGCCGAACTGGTCGGTGGCACCGAGCAGGCGTTCGTCGACCGGATGAATCAGGAAGCGGCGAAGCTCGGGATGACGGGAACGCATTTCATGAACGCGGACGGCCTTCCGGACCCGCAGCATTACTCGACAGCGGCCGACTTGGCGAAGCTCACCGTCGCGCTCATCCGCGATTTCCCCGAGTACTACCCGCTCTATTCGCAGAAGGACTATCGCTACAACAACATCACGCAGTCGAACCGCAACCGGCTTCTCTGGACCGACCCCTACGTCGACGGCGTGAAGACGGGTCACACCGACGCGGCCGGCTTCTGCCTCGTCGCGTCGGCGAAGCGCGGCGATCGCCGGCTCGTGTCCGTGCTGCTCGGCGCTGCATCCGATTCGGGGCGCGCCGCCGAAAGCCAGAAGCTTTTGAACTGGGGCTTCCAGTCGTTCGACACCGTCGCGCTGTACCAGTCCGGCAAGCCGGTCACAACGCTGCACGTGTTCAAGGGTGCGAAGCGCGACCTCGCGGCGGGCTTCAAGGCCGACCGTTACCTGACACTGCCGAAGGGCAAGGCTGACCAGCTTTCGCTCACGCTCGAGTCGCAGGAGCCGCTGATCGCGCCGGTGCTGAACGGACAGACCGTCGGCACCGTCAAGGTGTCGCTCGAAGGCAAGCAGGTCGCGCAATTCCCGCTGATCGCGCTCGAGGAGATTCCGATCGCGAACCTATGGGGCCGCGCGGTCGATACCGTGCGGCTCTGGTTCACACGTGCCCGGGGGAAATCATGATCGACGCCGACCGCATCGTTTACCTGAACGGCGATTTCGTGCGGCTCGCCGAGGCGAAGGTGTCCGTGCTCGACCGGGGGTTCATCTATGGCGACGGCGTCTACGAAGTGGTGCCGGTCTATCGGCGCAAGCCGTTCCGGATGGAGCAGCATCTCGCGCGCCTTACGCGCACGCTCGACGGCGTTCGGCTCACCGACCCGCATCCCGGCAGATGGCCCGCGTTGATCGCGGAACTGACCGCCCGCCAGCCGTTCGAGGACCAGGCCGTTTACCTGCAGGTGACGCGCGGCGTCGCGAAGCGCGACCACGCATTTCCGCAGGGCGTCGCGCCGACCGTGTTCATGATGAGCAATCCGCTCTCGCTGCCTTCGCGCGAGCAGGTCGAGCATGGCGCGGCCGTCGTCACGGCCGACGACAACCGCTGGCTGCGCTGCGACCTGAAAACGACGTCGCTGATCGGCAACGTGCTGATGCGCCAGTATGCCGCGGATCACGATGCCGTCGAGACGGTGATGTTCCGCGACGGCTACCTGACGGAAGCGTCGGCGTCGAACGTGCTCGTCGTGCGCGACGAAACCGTGATCGCGCCACCGAAGGACAACCTGATCCTGCCCGGCATCACGTACGACGCGACGCTCGAGATCGCGCAGCGCGCGGACATTCCGCTCGAGATGCGGCCCGTGTCGCGCGAGGAGGCGATGCGCGCCGACGAGATGTGGCTGTCGTCGTCGTCGAAGGAAGTGCTCGCGGTGACACGCGTCGACGGCAAGCCGTTCGCGGGCGGCGAGCCCGGGCCGGTGTTCCGCCGCGTTTACGAGGCATTCCAGGCGCAAAAACCGAAGTAAGGTCGGAGACGACTTTCCGGGCCGGCTTCGCCGGCCGCACCGACGGGCGGATAAGTCGTCTCTGACCCTACTTTTCGTCCAGCGGCGTCGCCGCCCCGAAGCGGCTGTGCTGGAACACGAGACCGGCGCCGGGCGAGCGCTCGACCGTCATCACCTCGCCGACGAAGAGCACGTGGTCGCCGGTGCGATGCCTCGCGTGATGCCGGCATTCGAACCACGCGATGCAGCCGTCGATCAGCGGCGCGTCGGACCAGCCCAATCGAAAACGCACGTCGGCGAAGCGGTCGGTGTGCGGCCGGGAGAAACGGCGCGCGAGGTCGATCTGTGATGCGGCGAGCACGTTGATCGCATAACGCGTGCTCGCTTCGAAGCCGCGGAGACTCGACGAACGCTCCGACAGCGTCCAGGCGACGAGCGGCGGGTTGAGCGACGCCGAGCTGAACGAGTTGGCGGTGAATCCGACATAACGGTTGCAGGATCCCCCCACGCTCGCGGCTTCGTCGCTTCGCTGCCCCCCGAGGGGGCCGAATTCGCGCTTTGAGGCCGCTCTGCAGCGCTCATCCGGCGCGCGGGCGCGGACGATCGTGACGCCGGTCGCGAATTGTGCGAGCGCGTCGCGAAACTGCCGCTCGCTGAAGGCTTTCGCGGCGGGGCCTTTTCCTGGCATGGCCGCGACTCTACCCCAGCCGTGCTGCAACTCGCGAAGCGGGTCCGTCCGCGGCCGCTTGCTACACTTCACGTTCCGCTCGAATCCAGAAGAAGACGATGCCGGACACGCTGCGGAAGTTGATCGCGAACCGCTATGCCGGGCGAGGGCTGCCCGTCGCGCTGGTCCTGCCCGACGGGGACCGCGTCCCGTTGTCGCCGAAGCCGGAGATCGACGTCATCGCCCGTTCGCTCGCGGGCCTGCGCGCGCTGGCGGCGCCGGCGATGGGCCGGCTCGCGCGCGCGTACGTACACGGCGACGTCGACTTCACCGGCAGCGCGCGCCGGGTGCTCGCGATCGCCGAGCGGATGGTCGGCGACATTGCGCACGGGCAGGAGAGCGCGCGCGCAAAGGTGTTGTCGTTCGTGCACCAACGCCGCGCCAACCGCCGCAACATCTCGCACCATTACGACGTTTCCAACGCGTTCTACCGGATGTGGCTCGACGCGCGGATGGTCTATTCGTGCGCGTACTTCAGGAAGGCCGACGACACGCTCGACGCCGCGCAGGCCCAGAAGATCGACCACATCTGCCGCAAGCTTCGGCTGGAAAAAGGCGAGCGCCTCCTCGACATCGGCTGCGGCTGGGGCGCGCTGATCTTCTGGGCGGCCGAGAACTATGGCGTGCAGGCGACCGGCATCACGTTGTCCAGGAACCAGTTCGAGCACGTGCAGCGCGAGATCGCTGCACGCGGGCTTACCGGACGCGTGCGCGTCGAGCTGCGCGACTATCGGGATCTTCCCGACGAAGAGGCATTCGAAAAGATTGCCAGCGTCGGTATGTTCGAGCACGTGGGCCCGCGCAACTACGGCCGCTACTTCGGCAAGATCCGCAGGCTCCTCGTCCCCGGCGGATTCGTGCTGAATCACGGCATCACGCACAACCAGTTGACGGGCCGTGCGCTCGGCAGCGGCATCGGCGAGTTCGTCGAGGAATACGTGTTCCCGGGCGGCGAGCTCGCGCACGCGTCGCGCGTGATGGAGGGACTTGCCGCGCAGGGTCTCGAGGTCGTCGACGCGGAGGCGCTGCGCGAGCACTACGCGAAAACGCTCTGGCACTGGGTCGAGCGGCTCGAGGCGAACGCCGACGCGGCGCGGGCAGAGGTCGGCGAGGAGAAGTACCGGATATGGCGGATCTACATGGCGGGCTCCGCGCATGCGTTCGATCGCGGCTGGCTGTCGCTATGGCAGCTTCTGGCCGGGAAGCCGCTCGCGGATGGCCGCCTTCCGCATCCGCTCACGCGCGAGTACATCTACGCGGGAACGCGCAACAACGCCTGAAGGCGGCCGGTTGTATCGGGGCGGAACGGCCGCATCTTCAGGAGTCCGGGATGCCTTCGCCCTTCTGGAGCCGCCTATGGATTCGCCAACCGGAGTACCCGTCGTCGCACAGGTGAGCGCGCTCGAATTTCCCTGCGCGTTCCCCATCAAGATCATGGGTCGCACGTGCGACGGCTTCGCGCAGGCGATCGCCGGCATCGTCGTGCGGCACGCGCCGGATTTCGATCCGGCGACGCTCGAGATGCGATCGTCGCGCGCCGGCAACTACCTGTCGATGACCGCGACGATCAATGCGATCTCGCGCGAGCAGCTGGACGCGCTCTATCGCGAGCTCGTCGCGCATCCGATGGTCGCGATGGTGCTTTGACGCGGGTGCGATGTTGCCGATAGGTGCCGAAGCGCTGCAGAATGCGCCGGTCGCCGAATGCGCGAGGATACGGGCGCTCGGCCGCACCGACTACACGGCGACGTGGCGCGCGATGCAGGCGTTCACCGGCGCGCGCGCCCGCGACACGCCCGACGAGCTCTGGCTCACCGAGCATTCGCGCGTGTACACGCTCGGGCTCGCCGGCCGGCGCGACCACGTGCTGCGCGACAATGGCATTCCGTTACTCAAGTGCGATCGCGGCGGCCAGGTGACGTATCACGGACCCGGCCAGCTCGTCGTCTACCTGCTGGTCGACCTGCGCCGCACGCGGCTCGGCGTGCGGGAGATGGTTCGGCGCATCGAAGCGGCGGTGATAACATGGCTCGCGCGCTTGGGCGTGCGCGCGTTCGGCAAGATGTCGGCGCCCGGCGTTTACGTCGAGCGACAGGGCGGCGACGCGAAGATCGCCGCGCTCGGCCTTCGCGTGCGCAACGGCTGCACGTACCACGGCGTCGCGGTGAACCTCGACATGAACCTCGCTCCGTTCCTCGACATCGACCCGTGTGGCTACCCGGGCCTTGCGGTGACGCAGCTTGCCGATTTCGGCGTCCGCGTCACCGTCGACGAAGCGGGACGCGCGCTGGCGCCGCTCCTCGCGTCGCAGATCGGACTCGCACTCGATGAGTGATACGCAGGCGCCAGCGATTCGATCGAGCCTCGGCATCAAGCACAAGGCGGACGCGAAGACGTCGCGCATCCCGATCAAGGTCGTGCCCGCGGAGCGGCTTCGCAAGCCGGAATGGATCCGCGTGCGCGCGCCGTCGTCGCCGCGCTTCCACGAGATCAAGCAGATCCTGCGCGAGCATCGGCTGCACACGGTCTGCGAGGAAGCGTCGTGCCCGAACATCGGCGAATGCTTCGGCAAGGGCACCGCGACGTTCATGATCATGGGCGACATCTGCACACGGCGCTGTCCGTTCTGCGACGTCGGCCACGGCCGGCCGCTTCCGCTCGACGCCGACGAGCCGATGAATCTCGCCAGGACGATCGCGGCGTTGAAGCTGCGCTACGTCGTCATCACGAGCGTCGATCGCGACGACCTTCGCGACGGCGGCGCGCAGCATTTCGTCGACTGCATCGGCGCCGTGCGCGAGGTGTCGCCGGCGACGCAGATCGAGGTGCTGGTTCCCGACTTCCGCGGCAGGCTCGATCGCGCGCTCGACATCCTCGATGCGGCGCCGCCCGACGTGATGAACCACAACCTCGAGACGGTGCCGCGACTCTACCGGGCTGCGCGGCCGGGATCCGATTACGCGCACTCGCTGCGGCTTCTGCAGGCGTTCAAGGCGCGCCATGCCGATGTGCCGACGAAGTCGGGGCTGATGGTCGGCCTCGGCGAGACCGATGATGAAATCATCCAGACCATGCGCGACATGCGCGCGCACGCGATCGACATGCTGACGATCGGCCAGTACCTGCAGCCGTCGACGGCGCACCTGCCGGTTTTGCGCTACGTGCATCCCGACACGTTCGCGCATTTCGAACGCGAGGCTTATGCGATGGGTTTCCGGCACGCCGCGGTCGGTGCGCTCGTGCGCTCGTCGTATCACGCCGACCGGCAGGCCGAGGAGGTCTTGCACGCGCCGTAAGGCATCGGCGCTCGCAACGCTCGTCGCAATCCTTCGGGCGGCTCACGCGCCGGGCGGTGGCGCACCATTCGGCCACAGCAGCCACATGCGACCCTGCGCGCGCATGCGTCCGGCATCCTGACCCGCTTCGTCGCCGAAGCCGAAGAAGAAGTCGGCGCGAATC
This sequence comes from Casimicrobiaceae bacterium, assembly GCA_035495715.1. GTDB lineage: Bacteria > Pseudomonadota > Gammaproteobacteria > Burkholderiales > Casimicrobiaceae > VBCG01. The sequence goes on along the minus strand of DATJFI010000015.1, from coordinate 56,810 downwards.
GGTCCGCGAATGGCACCGCCCGTATCCTGTGCCAACACCAGTCGCGCGAGCGGCGCGTCCGACAGCGGGCGCGTCGTCGCGAGAAACACCGGCGCGCCGAGCGGAATCGCGCGCGGATCGACCGCGATCGCGCGGCCGGCAAGAAGCGGCACGCCGAGGCTGCCGATCGGGCCGTCGATCGCGGCTTCGAGCGATCCGGGCGCAGGCGGCGGCACCTCTCGGAAGAACACGTAGCTCGGATCCTCGTCGAGCAGCGCCGGAAGCGCGTCGGGATGCGCGCGGCCCCACTCGCGAATCCCCTGCATCGACGCGTGCTCGAGCGTCAATTCACCGCGATCGATCAGCACGCGCGCGACGGAGCGGAACGGCTGTCCGTTCTGATCGGCGTAGCCGACGCGGATCACGCTGCCGTCGTCGAGCGCGACGCGACCCGATCCCTGTATCTGCAAAAAGAACGCGTCGACCGGGTCGCTCACGTAGACGAGCGCCTTGTCTTCCGTGTTCGCCTTGCCCGCGTCGATCTCGGCGCGCGGCCAGTAGGGAACGACGCGCCGGCCGTCGAGGCGTCCGCGGACGCGCTTGCCCTTGAGCTCGGGATAGAGATCGGCGAGATCGACGACAAGGAGATCGTCGGGCGTCGCATAGAGGGGCTGCGGGTATTGCGCGCTCTTCGTTCGCGAGCCGTGCAGCAACGGCTCGTAATAGCCGGTGACGAGACCCTGCTCCGCGCCGTCGCTGGCGCTTACGCGATACGGCGTAAAATTCGCTTCGAAAAAGCGTCGCACCGCTTGCGCATCGGCGACGTCCACGGCATCGGCCGCCGAGCAGGGCGCTTGCCACGTCGCCTGCGCGCGCGGGCGCGCGACGAGCGCCTTGCAGCCGACGCGAAACGCCGGCCATGCATCCGCAACGCGATCGTCGCGCCAGCCGGGGAGCGCGTCGAACGTGGTCGGCGTGAACACCGCATGCGCTGGACCCGGCGGCGGCGTGGGCGGCGTCACGCACCCGGCGAGGCCGAGCACCGTCGCGACGAGTGCCGCGCGGACGATGCGCAGCGACAGGTGTCGATCGACTCCGCCGGGGAACGTACGCAATGGGTTGGCTGCTGCTCGAATCGGCTGTCGCATTCCTGATTCTGGTGGGAATCGTCGCCTGGACGATGATGCCGGGGCGCCGCCGTCGGCCGCGCGGCGACGAGCGCGATCGGAGCGAATGAATGGCGTACTCGGCGCTCTCCGAGTAGCGCTCAGTGCAGCGTACGCGGCACCGACAATGTGAACGCCGGAATGGGCACGTCGAACGTGACGCCGTCCTCGGCGACCATCTGGTAGGAGCCGCGCATCGTGCCGACCGGTGTCGGGATGCTCGCCCCGCTCGTGTATTCGAAGCTCTCGCCGGGCCGCAACAGCGGCTGCTTGCCGACGACGCCCTGCCCCTTCACTTCCTGGACGCGGTGTTCGGCATCGGTGATGATCCAGTGCCGGCTCACCAGTTGCGCGGTCACGTCGCCCGTGTTGGTGACCGTGATCGTGTAGGCGAACACGAAGTGGTTCTTGTCGGGATCCGATTGTTCCGAGAGGAAGGTGACTTTCGGCGTTACGGAGATTTCGTAACGTTTATGCTCCGCCATGTCGATGCTGCCCGATCCGCTGCCGCCTGATCCGATCTCGGATTATAGTCCGCGATGATGCGCCCGATCCGCATTGCGCCTTCGCTCTTGTCCGCGGACTTCGCGCGCCTCGGCGACGAGGTGCGCGCGGTCGTCGCCGCCGGTGCGGATCTCGTGCACCTCGACGTGATGGACAATCACTACGTGCCGAACCTCACCGTCGGGCCGCTCGTCTGTTCGGCGATCAAGCCCTACGCGAGCGCGCCGATCGACGTGCATCTGATGGTGGAACCGGTCGATCGCATCGTGCCCGACTTCGCCAAGGCCGGCGCGTCGTACGTGAGCTTCCATCCCGAGGCGTCCAGGCACGTCGACCGCACGATCGACCTGATCCACGATCACGGATGCAGGGCGGGACTCGTGTTCAATCCGGCGACGCCGCTCGACTGGCTGATGCACACGCTCGACAAGCTCGATCTCGTGCTGATCATGTCGGTCAACCCCGGCTTCGGCGGGCAGTCGTTCATCCCGCACGCGCTCGAGAAGCTGCGCGCGGCCCGCAAGCTCGTCGACGCCGCGGTCGCGCGCACCGGGCGCGAGATCCTGCTCGAGGTCGACGGCGGCGTGAAGGTCGACAACATCGGCGAGATCGGCCGCGCCGGCGCCGACACGTTCGTCGCCGGCAGCGCGATCTTCGGCCAGCCCGACTACCGCGCGACGATCGCGGCGATGCGCGCGGCTCTTCAGGCATGATCGCCGCGCTTCCGAGATGATTACAGAAAGCGAATTCCGGGCGCTCGCCGCGCAGGGCTACAACCGGATACCGCTCGTCCTCGAGTCGTTCGCCGACCTCGACACACCGCTGTCGCTGTACCTGAAGCTCGCGCACCAGCACTACACATTCCTGCTCGAGTCGGTCGTCGGGGGCGAGCGGTTCGGACGCTACTCGTTCATCGGATTGCCTGCGAAGGTGCGCATTCGCGTCAAGGGTACCGAGGTCGAGGTCGAGGACGCACGCGGCGTCATCGAGCGCCACGAGGGCGACCCGCTCGCATTCCTGCGTACGTTCCTCGGCCGTTTCCGCGCCGCGCCGCAGCCGGGATTGCCGCGCTTCTGCGGCGGCCTCGCCGGCTATTTCGGCTACGACACCGTTCGCCACATCGAGCCGCGCCTCGGGTCGCGCAAGGCAAACCACGACGATGCGCTCGACGACCTCGCGGACATGCTGCTGCTGCTCACCGACGAGCTCGCCGTCATCGACAACCTCGCCGGCAAGATCTATCTGATCGTGTACGCGGATCCGGGCGAGGCCGACGCGTACGCGCGCGCGCAGGAGCGACTCCAGCAGTTGCGGCGCGCCTCGCGCACGCCGGTGCCCATTCCGTTCCAGACCGCGACCGAGGTTACGCGCGCGGAGAGCGAGATCGGGCCCGAGGCGTTCCAGACGGCCGTGCGCCGCGCGAAGGACTACATCGCGGCCGGCGACATCATGCAGGTCGTGCTGTCGCAGCGGATGCACCTGCCGTTCGCGGCGTCGCCGCTGTCGCTGTACCGCGCGTTGCGCTCGCTGAATCCGTCGCCATACATGTTCTATTACGATTTCGGCGACTTTCACCTCGTCGGCGCGTCGCCGGAGATCCTCGTGCGCAAGGAAGCCTCGACCGTGACGCTGCGGCCGATTGCCGGCACGCGGCCGCGTGGCGAGAACCGCGACGCCGACGAGCGCCTCGCGCGCGAGCTCGCGGCCGACCCGAAGGAGATCGCCGAGCACGTGATGCTGCTCGACCTCGGACGCAACGACGTCGGTCACGTCGCCGCCACGGGAACCGTTCATGTGACGGAGCAAATGACGATCGAGCGCTATTCGCACGTGATGCACATCGTGTCGAACGTCGAGGGCACGCTGCCGCCGGGGACGACCAGCTTCGACGTCCTGTCCGCGAGCTTTCCGGCGGGCACGGTGAGCGGCGCGCCGAAGGTGCGCGCGATGGAGATCATCGACGAGCTCGAGCCCAGCGGACGCGGCGTCTACGCCGGGGCCGTCGGCTACGTGAGCTTCCAGGACGACATGGATCTCGCGATCGCAATTCGCACCGCGGTGTTGCGCAACGGCATGCTCTACGTGCAGGTCGGTGCGGGCATCGTTCACGATTCGGTGCCCGAGGCCGAATGGCAGGAAACGTTGAACAAGGCACGAGCCGTGTTGCGCGCCGCCGAGCTCGTGCAACTGGGCCTCGACGCGGAGGCGTAGAGGTTCACTCGGGCGCGCGTCCTGCACGCCCGGGCAAGCTTTACAGTCGCTGGTAAATCCTGCTGTAATCGCGGCGGTGGTGAGCGCGCGGCCGGCATTGATTTGCCACGCATTTCGCAGGCGTCGCGACTGGCACGACGACTGCTCGCGTCAAGTATTCGACGAGCTTCCACACTTCCATGGACAAGATCCAGATGCGCGCCGCCGCGCGCGCTTTCATCCGCGCCGCACAGGGTACAGTTCCGCCTCTCGACGAGCCCCCGCCGCGCACGACGCGCGAGCAGGCGAAGGTCCGTATCGACGAGACGCCGATCACGCGCCGCCGTCGCACGCCGCCGCCGCTCGACAAGGCGCGCGCCCGCCAGGCATGTGCGCCGATGGGCGCTCTGCATTCGATCGTGATCACCGTCGACAGGCGCAAGCGCCGGCGCACCTGGTACATCGTCGATCCCGATCCGGCCGTGGCGCCGCAATATTCGGCGGCGGGACTCGATTTGACGCCCGGCTGCAAGGTGCTCGTCGACGCAGAGGTGATGCGGCCAGTCGCTCTCGTGGATTTCGATCCTGCGGTGAGCGCGCAGGACGCCTCGCCGATGCCGCACGGCTTCAATCCGTATTTCGATTTGCCCGCCGGCTGAGCGCGGGCGGCCGCCACCGCCGATGCGACACGACTCGGCTGAAATCGCCGGCAGCCGCGCTCGGCTCGACTACACGGTCGATCTCCACTACGACGTCTTCGGCGACGTCGACTTCGTTTTCAGCATCCATGCGGCGCAGACGGATCAGCAGCGCGTGCTGCGCGAGGCGGTCGTCGTCCAGCCCCACGTCCCCTGGCGCGTCGAAACGGAGCCGACGTCCGGCAACCGTTTGTTGCGTCTGCGGTCGGGCGCGGGAGCACTCGACGTGCATTACGCGGCCGGCGTGGAGGTCGTTCACCACATCGCCGAGCCCGACCGTGTCCTCGCCGGCGACATCGCCGATTTGCCTGCAAGCGCGCTGCCCTTCCTGCGCCCGAGCCGCTATTGCCAGTCCGATCGCGTTCAGGCGCTCGCATGGCGCGAGTTCAGCGACGTCACGCCCGGCTACGCACAGGTCGATGCCGTGTGCCGCCACGTGCGCTCGCGCGTCGAGTTCCGCGTCGGCACGTCGACGCCGGCGACCTCGGCGATCGATACGCTCGAGCGCGGCTGTGGCGTTTGTCGCGACTTCGTCCACGCGACGATCGCGCTGCTGCGCGCGCTCAACTATCCCGCGCGCTTCGTGACCGGCGTCGACTACGGCGCGCCGCGCGAGCTCGGCCCGCCGGATTTCCATTCCTACGTCGAGGCCTGGATCGGCGATCGCTGGTGGCTCTTCGACCCGACCGGCATCACGCCGCTCACCGGCCTGATCCGCATCGGCACCGGCCGCGATGCAGCCGACGTCGCGTTCGCGACGATGTTCGGCAACGTGCGCGGCGGCATGCCGGAGGTCGCGTTCAGCGCGGTCGAGGATGCGGCCGCGGGACTCGCCGCTCCGCTGCCGACGACGCTCGCGATTTCGACTGCCGCGCGCTAAGGCGTGCGACCAGGCCGGCGCAGGGCTGAAGTAGGACTGAAGGAGACAGCGGCCTGCCGCGACGGCGGCCCCGCGAATCGGCGCTCCTCCGACTGCGTCGTCCCGAAGCCCCGCCGCACAATGCCTCCACGTCGCCGCCGGGTGCAGTCGGCCCCGATGCGGTGCAATAACGAGGAGGCTTCATGGGCACACGGAACAGCCGTCCGGGTCAACGACGCCAAGGCAGCCGGCAACAGGGCGCGCAGGGCCAGCGCAACGATCGCCAGCAGAACCAGCTCGGCGGCGCCGAACGGCAACAGAGCCAGCTTGGCGGCCACAAGGACTTCGCGCACCGGATGGAGAACGAAGGGCGCGAGCAGAACCGGGAGCAGCGCGACATGCTTCGCCAGCAGACCGGTCAGAACCTGCACGGCGAAGGCAACTACGCAGCGACTCGCCAGTACGACGACGCGACGAAGAAGTACGTCGAGTCGGGGCGCGTCGAAGACGCCGCGCGCGCCGCTGCGCCGAAGTCGAAGAGCGAGGCGCGCGAGCTCGACGCCGCGGAAGCCGAGGGCAAGCGGCGCGCGAAAGGCGAGGATCCGGCCCTCGACCGTCCACCGTCTGCGGACGTCCCGCGGCCGGGCCACGAGGAGGAATGAGCGATGCGTCCTTATCTTCACGACCCCGTCGCGTCGCAACTCAATCCGATCCCGCTGCTCGACGCGAGCTCGCTTCCGGCGGATGACGATTGGGCGCTGCTCGAGTCGATCAACGCGGGTGCGGATGCATCGGGCGAATTCGATTCGGATGCGGACCGGTTCGCGCGGTTTCGGGTAAGCGCTTTCTACGACGAGTAGGACTGCGAGGCTTCGTCACCCAACGGGTCTTCGCGGAATTGTTCGGGTCAACTTCGGGAGGTCAAGTCATGTTGCAATACGCTGCGGTTTTCTTCGTCATCGCGTTGATCGCGGCCGTGTTCGGCTTCACCGGCATCGCCGTCGGCGCCGCCGAGATCGCCAAGGTCCTCTTCTTCATCTTCCTCGCACTGTTCGTGATCTCGCTGCTCGTGGGCATGTTCCGGCGCTCGCCGTAACGATTCCCCGGCGAAGGCTTCACAGCACATTCGAAGACAGGCGGCATCAGGACCGATTACCTCGAAAGCCCCTCGAACGGCGAGTTCGGGGGGTCTTTTTTTTGCGCGCTAGAATGATGCGCGCAGGCTCGCTCGAGAGGTTGCGAAGCAAGCCGGCGAAAGGCGCGATTCCATGGTCCTGATGCTCGACAATTACGACAGCTTCACCTGGAACCTCGTCCAGTACCTGGGTGAGCTCGGCGCCGCCGTCAAAGTCGTGCGCAACGATGCGATGTCGCTCGACGACATCGAGGCGCTGCATCCCGAGCGCATCGTGATCTCGCCCGGGCCCTGCACGCCGAACGAGGCGGGCGTGTCGGTGCCGCTCGTCAGGCGCTTCGCCGGGCGCGTGCCCATTCTCGGCGTCTGCCTCGGGCACCAGGCGATCGGGCAGGCATTCGGCGCGCGGATCGTGCGTGCGCAGCGCGTGATGCACGGAAAGCTCTCATCGGTCGTTCACGACGAGCGCGGCGTCTTCGCCGACGTGCCGTCGCCGTTCAACGCGACGCGCTACCACTCGCTCGCGGTCGAACGGGCCAGCCTGCCGGAGGTTCTCGACGTCACGGCGACTGCCGACGACGGCGAGATCATGGCGATCCGGCATCGCGAGCTGCCGATCGAAGGCGTTCAATTCCATCCCGAGGCGATTCTGACCGAGCACGGGCGGAAGCTCCTCGAGAACTTCCTCGCGGCGACCGTTTAAACTCCCGGCTTTCGACTTCGGGCGACACCTTCGCCCGTCGGAACCGACGATGGCCATCACGCCTCAGGACGCGCTGCAGCGCACGATCGAGCATCGCGAGATCTTCCACGACGAGATGCTGTCGCTGATGCGGCGGATCATGAGCGGCGACGTGTCGCCGGTGATGATCGCCGCGCTTACCGTCGGCCTTCGTGTCAAGAAGGAGACGATCGGCGAGATCGCCGCGGCGGCGCAGGTGATGCGGGAGTTCGCGACGCGCGTCGAAGTCCCGAATCCGGATGCGCTGCTCGATATCGTCGGCACCGGCGGCGACGCGTCGCATACGTTCAACATCTCGACCGCTTCGATGTTCGTCGCCGCGGCCGCCGGCGCGCGCGTGGCCAAGCACGGCAACCGGTCGGTGTCGTCGAAATCCGGCAGCGCCGACGTGCTCGAGGCGCTCGGTGCCCACATCATGCTGACGCCTGCGCAGGTGGGCCGCTGCATTCGCGACACGGGCGTCGGCTTCATGTTCGCGCCGAGCCACCACGGCGCGATGAAGCATGCGGCGCCGGTGCGCCGCGAGCTCGGCGTGCGGACGATCTTCAACATCCTCGGGCCGCTCACGAATCCGGCCGGCGCCGGGCACAGCATGATCGGTGTGTTCCATCCCGATCTCGTCGGCATTCACGTGCGCGTGCTGCAGCGCCTCGGCAGCAGGCGCGCGCTCGTCGTCTACGGCAAGGACGGCATGGACGAGGTTTCGCTCGGCGCCGCGACGATGGTCGGCGAGCTCAAGGATGGCGAGATCAGCGAATACGAGATCCATCCCGAGGACTTCGGCCTGCACATGAAGTCGAACCGCGGGCTCAAGGTCACCGACGCGCAGCAGTCGAAGGAGATGGTCCTCGAGGCACTCGGCGACGTCGAGGGCACGCCGCGCGAGATCGTCGTGCTGAACGCCGGCGCTGCTCTTTACGCGGCCGGCATCGCCCATTCGATCGCGGACGGCATCGCGCGCGCCCGCGACGTGATTGCGAGCGGAGCCGCGCGGCGCAAGCTCGACGCATTCGTCGAGGCGACGCAAGCGATCGCAAAGCAGGAGCGATCGACGACATGACCGCTCGAGCGCTGGAGAGCCAGTCCCGGTCGGACATCCTCGAAAAAATACTTGCGACGAAGGCCGAGGAGGTCATCGCCGCGCAGGTCGAGCGCCCGTTCGATGTCGTCGAGCGCGAAGCGCGTGCGGCGCCTGCGCCGCGTGGATTCGCGAACGCGATTCGCGCCCGCATTGCGGGTGGGCGACCGGCCGTCATTGCCGAGATTAAGCGGGCGAGCCCGAGCAAGGGCGTGCTGCGCGAGGACTTCGATCCGTCCGCAATCGCCGCGTCGTACGCGCGCGGCGGCGCGACGTGCCTGTCGGTGCTGACCGACCGGCCGTTCTTCCAGGGTGCTCCCGAGTACCTGGTCGACGCGCGCAACGCATGCGCACTGCCGGCGCTGCGCAAGGAATTCATCGTCGACGAATACCAGGTCGCGCAGTCGCGAGCGCTCGGCGCCGACGCCGTGCTGTTGATCGTGGCCGCGCTCGACGACGCGCGGCTCGCGGCGCTCGAAGCGTGCGCCCGCGGCTACGGGATGGACGTGCTCGTCGAAGTGCACGACGAGCGCGAGCTCGATCGCGCATTGAGGCTCGCGACGCCGCTGATCGGCATCAACAACCGGAATCTGCGCACGTTCCACGTCGCGCTTTCGACGACGATCGAATTGGCGCCGCGCGTCCCGTCCGATCGGGTCGTCGTCACCGAAAGCGGCATCCTCGCGCGCCGCGACGTGGTACAGATGCGCCGCCACGGCGTCCACGCGTTCCTCGTGGGCGAGGCATTCATGCGCGCACCCGATCCGGGCGCCGCGCTCGGCGCGCTCTTCGGGGACTGACGGCGCTTCCCGCGATGTCCGCGATCGCCGCCGAGCGCGTGAGCAAGGTCTGGATGACGGGCGCGTCGCCCGTGCGCGCGGTCGACGACGTCTCGTTCGCGTTCGACGCGGGCACGCTCAACGTTCTGCTCGGTCCGTCGGGATGCGGTAAGTCGACGACGCTGCGCCTGATCGCCGGTCTCGAAACGTGCGATGCCGGGCGCATCCTGATCGGCCGGCGCGACGTGACGCGGCTGCCGCCGGCGGCGCGATCGATCGCAATGGTGTTCCAGAGTTATGCACTGTTTCCACATTTGACGGTCGCGGAGAACATCCTTTTCGGCTTGCGCGTGCGGCGTGTCCCGCCCGCCGAACGCGCGGATCGCCTTTCGCGCGTCGCCGACTTGCTCGGACTGAAGCCGCTCCTCGAACGCAAGCCGTCGCAGCTTTCGGGGGGCCAGCAGCAGCGTGTCGCGCTCGGCCGCGCGATCATCGCGCAGGCCCCGGTTTGCCTGATGGACGAGCCGCTGTCGAACCTCGACGCGCAACTGCGCGCCGAGATGCGCGGCGAGATCCGCGCGCTGCAGCGCAAGCTCGGCATCACGATGGTCTACGTGACGCACGACCAGGTCGAGGCGATGTCGATGGCCGACCGCGTCGTGCTGATGCGCGAAGGGCGGATCGAGCAGAACGGCACGCCGATCGAGCTCTACGAGCAGCCGGCCAATACGTTCGTCGCGCGCTTCATCGGCACGCCGCCGATGAACTTGCTCCGGCTCGAAGCCGGCGCGGGCGGTGCCGTGATCGCGGGCACCGACGGTCCCTGCGTGCTCGATGCGCGTTTCGCGACCGGGATGCTCGGCGTGCGGCCCGAGCACGTCGACCTCACGCTCGAGCGGGGCGTGCGCGCCGTCGTCGACAACGTCGAGTATCTCGGCGGCGACTCGCTCGTGGGCTGTCGCGTCGGCGGACAGCCGCTCGCCGCGCGCGTCGCGGGCGGCGTCGGCGTGTCGCGCGGCGACGCCGTGTGGCTGCGCTGGGCGCCGGGTGCACAGCATTACTTCGATTCGAGCGGCGCGCACGCGGCAGTCGAGCCGCGCGAGGCGCCGATCACGTTGCTGGCTTGAACGTCAACACGAGGGAGGAACGATGAGCTGGTTTGCGAAGGCAGGAGCGTGTTTGGTGGCCGGCATGCTCGCGATGGTCGCGGTCGCGGCATCGGCGCAGGCGCCCGTCGAGGTGCCGTTCTTCTATCCGGTCGCCGTCGGCGGTCCGATCACGAAGATCATCGACGCCTTCGCGGCCGACTTCGAGAAGGAGAATCCCGGCATCAAGCTGCGTCCGATCTATTCGGGAAGCTACCAGGAGTCGATCGCGAAGGCGCTGACCGCGGTGAAGAGCGGCGATCCGCCGGTGACGTCGATCCTGCTTTCGACGGACATGTTCACGCTGATCGACGAGGACGCGATCGTGCCGTTCGACGATCTGATCAAGACCGCCGACGACAAGGCGTGGTTGAAGAGCTTCTATCCGGCGTTCATGGAGAACAGCCAGACCGGCGGCAAGACGTGGGGCATTCCGTTCCAGCGCTCGACCGTGGTGCTGTATTACAACAAGGATGCGTTCAAGGAAGCGGGACTCGATCCGAACCATCCGCCGGCAACGTGGACCGAGATGCGCGAATACGCGCAGAAGCTCACCAAGCGCGACGCGTCGGGCAACGTGACGCAATGGGGCGTGCAGATTCCTTCCTCGGGCTTTCCGTACTGGCTGTTCCAGGGTCTGGCCATCGAGGCCGGCGTCAACCTGATGAACCAGGCGGGCACCGAGGTCTACTACGACAAGCCACAGGTGGTGGAGGCGCTGCAGTACTGGCTCGACCTCGTGAACAAGTACAAGGTGCACCCGCCGGGCATCGTCGAGTGGGGCACGACGCCGAAGGATTTCTTCGAGCGCAAGGTCGCGATGATGTGGACGACGACCGGCAATCTGACGAACGTGAAGAACAACGCCAAGTTCGACTTCGGCGTCGCGATGCTGCCGGCGGACAAGCAGCGCGGGAGCCCGACCGGCGGCGGCAACTTCTACATCTTCAAGAAGTCGACGCCCGCGCAGCGTGAGGCCGCATTCAAGTTCATCAAGTGGGTGACGGCGCCCGAACGCGCCGCGCGATGGGGGATCGACACCGGCTACGTCGCAGTGCGCGCCGACGCATGGAACACCGAGGCGATGAAGAAGTACGTCGCCGGCTTTCCGGCGGCGGCGGTTGCGCGCGATCAGCTGCCGTACGCGAAGGCCGAATTGTCGACGCACGACAACCAGCGCGTGACGAAGGCGCTGAACGACGGGCTGCAGGCGGCGCTGACCGGCACGAAGAGCGCTTCGCAGGCACTGAAGGACGCGCAGCGCGAGGCGGACCGGCTGCTGCGCAGTTACAAGTGATTCGATGACGCGCACGCGCGAGTGGGTCTACGCCTGGCTGCTCCTGCTGCCGGCGGCGACGCTGCTCGCGCTTTTCACGCACTACCCGGCCATTGCCAACTTGTGGCACAGCTTCCTGTCGACGCCGAAAGCGGCGCGGCCGGCCAAGTTCATCGGCCTCGAAAACTACCACGCGCTTGTCGACGATCCGATCTTCTGGCAAGCGCTCACGAACAACCTGTGGTACGCGCTCGGCACGATTCCGCTATCGATCGGCATCGCGCTGGCGATGGCGCTGTGGGTCAACCGGCGGCTGCCGGGCCGCGGCTTCCTGCGGCTCGCCTACTTCACGCCGACGGTGCTGCCGATGATCGCGGTCGCGAACATCTGGCTCTTCTTCTACACACCCGGCTACGGACTGCTCGAGCAGATCACGCACGCGTTGGGATTCGGCAGCCATAACTGGCTCGGAAGCCCGAGCACGGCGTTGCCGGCGCTGATGGTGGTCACGATCTGGAAGGAATCCGGCTTTTTCATGATCTTCTACCTCGCGGCGCTGCAGTCGATGTCGCCGCATCTCGCCGAGGCCGCCGCGATAGAAGGCGCCTCGCGCGCCTACTTCTTTCGCCGGGTGACGTTCCCGCTTCTGATGCCGACGACGCTCTTCGTGCTCGTCAACGCGGTGATCAACGCGTTCCGCCTCGTCGACCACATCGTCGTGATGACGCGCGGCGGCCCGGACAACGCGACGTCGCTGCTGCTCTACTACATCTACGAGATCGGTTTCCGGTTCTGGGACTCGTCCTATGCGGCGGCGCTGACGATGGTGTTGCTGGTGCTGCTCGGCGCCGTCGCGCTGTTCCAGTTCTTCTTCCTCGAGCGGCGCACGCATTACCAATGATCCCGTCATGAACGCCTACGCGATCTCGCCGCTTGCGCGCGGACTCGAAACGTTCGGGGCATGGGCGCTCGGCCTGCTCTGGCTGCTGCCACTTGCCTACGCATTCTGGACCGCGTTCCATCCGTCCGCCTATTCGACCAATTTCACGCTGACTGCGCCGCTGACGCTCGCGAACTTCGTCAAGGCGTGGCAGGCCGCGCCGTTCGCGCGCTATTTCGTCAACACGGTGATCCTCGTCACGATGGTGCTCGCCGCGCAGCTCGTGCTCGTCACGCTCGCCGCGTACGCCTTTGCGCGCTTCGACTTCCCGGGTCGCAACGTCGCCTTCGCGCTCGTGCTCGTGCAGCTCATGGTGATGCCCGACGTGCTGATCGTCGAGAACTACCGGACGATGACGCAGCTCGGCATCAAGGACACGATCCTGTCGATCGGGCTTCCCTACATGGCGAGCGCGTTCGGCATCTTCCTGTTGCGCCAGACGTTCAAGACGGTGCCGCGCGAGCTCGACGAGGCGGCACGCGTCGAAGGCTGCTCGCCGCTGCAGACGCTGTGGAAGGTCTACGTGCCGCTCGCGAAGCCGACGTACATCGCCTACGCGCTCGTGTCGATCTCGTACCACTGGAACAACTTCCTGTGGCCGCTGATCATCACGAATTCGGTGGAATCGCGGCCCGTAACCGTCGGCCTGCAGGTATTCTCCGCAACGGACCAGGGGATCGACTGGTCGATCATCAGCGCCGCGACGCTGATGACGACGGGACCTCTGCTCATCGCGTTCCTGCTCTTCCAGCGGCAATTCGTCCAGTCGTTCATCCGCGCAGGCATCCGATGATCCTGATCACGTGGAACGTCCAGTGGTGCCGCGGCGTCGACGGCCGCGTCGATCCGGCCCGCATCGTCGCCGAGGCGAAGCGACTCGCCGACTTCGACGTGCTGTGCCTGCAGGAGATCGCCGACAACTACCCCGATCCACGACTTGCGGGCAGCGACGGCGACGACCAGTTCGCGACGATGGCCAGGCTTCTTCCCGATTACACGGCGGTGCCCGGCGTCGCCGTCGACCAGCCGGGCGGCGGGCGTCGACGCCGCTTCGGCAACATGATCCTGTCGCGTCTTCCCGTCCAGCAGGTCTATCGCTACCCGTTGCCTTATCCGTGCGATCCCGGCGTACCGGGCATGCCGCGCATCGCGCTCGAGGCGGTCGTCGCAGACATCCGCGTGATCACCACGCACCTCGAATACTATTCGGCCAAGCAACGTATGGCGCAGGTCGACGCGTTGCGTGCGATCTACGCCGAGGGTCACGCCTATGCACGTGTGGCGCAGGTGACGGGCGACGACGGCGGGCCGTTTCAGACGTTCGTTCGCCCGCGCGCGACGGCCATCACCGGCGATTGCAACTTCGAGCCCGATTCGCCCGAGCATCGGCGAATGCTCGCGCCGTTCGCCGATGGAACGCCGCCGCTTCGCGACGCATGGGACGTCGCGCATACCGGCGTGCCGCATCCGCCGACGTTCAAGATCTACGAAAAGAAGATACCGGACGAGCCGGAGCTGCATTGCGACTTCATCTTCGTCGGCGACGAGCTGCGCAAGCGCGTGCGCGACATCCGCGTGGATGGGCTAACGCAGGCGTCCGACCATCAGCCGGTGATCCTGACGTTCGCGTGATGGGGATGCCCGCCGCGCGGTGCACGCCGTGACGGCGCACGCGCCGGGACGATCCGAACGCGTCGTCGACGTCGTCGTTCGCGTCGACCGCGACCGAGGCGCGCTGCTGCGCTGTCTCGACTGCCTCTTCGCGAGCGCGAACGAGACGCCGTTCGAGGTGATCGTCTGTCCCGTGAATTTCGAGAGCGACGCGCAGGACGTGCTTCGCGACGGTCCGCATGCCGGACGGGTGACCGTCGCAGGCCGCGGCGAGCCGCTTGCCGGCATCCTTTGCCGCCATCGCGGGCGCGACGTCGTGCTGCTCGCCGTCGATGCCGAAGTGCACGGCAACTGGCTCGATCGGCTGGCCTTTCATGCACGCGAGGCGAACACCGGTGCCGTCGGCACGCTGTCGAACGTCGGCGGTGCGGCCGCCTATCCGCGTGCGGGAACGGCGAATCCGCTGCCTGCAGGCGAAACGGCGGCGACGCTCGACGCCCTTTGCGCGCGTGCCAATGCGCAGCGCGGCTGCGACGTCGACGTCCTCGACGGGCCGTCCGTTTTCGTGACGCGCGCCGCGCTCGACGCGCTCGGCGACGCACCGCCCGGCGACGACGAGGCGTCGATCGCGCGAACGCTCGCTTCGTCGATCGCGAACGCGCGGCTGCGCGCGCGGGTCGCCGGCGACGTCTTCGTCGTGCGCCGCGAATCTCCGGACGTTCCCGCCGGCGATCCGTCGCGAAACGCGGTGTTGCCGCTCGCGCGGCGTCTCGACCTCGCGCGTCTCGCGGCATCGCCCCGGCCCGCGATCGTGTTCGTCTCGCATGCGTGGGGCGGCGGCATACGCCGCCACATGAACGACCTCGCCGCGCTCGTCTCCATGCACGCCGACGTGCTGTATCTCGAGCCTGCCGGTGACGGCGGCGTCAAGCTCTGGTGGCCACGCGACGGCGAGGCGTTCGAAGCGTGGTTCCACCTGCCGCAGGACATGGCGACGCTCTGCGCGATGCTGCGCGACATCGGCGTCGCGCGGCTGCATTTCCATCACGTGCACGGCCTGCCGCAGTCGATTCTCGATCTGCCGCGGGAGCTCGGAGCGCCTTACGACTGCACGCTGCACGACTACTTCGCGATCTGCCCGCAGTATCACCTCACCGACGAGCGCGGGCGCTACTGCGGCGAGCCCGATCGCGAGGGATGCGAAACCTGCCTCGCACATCGCCACCCGCAATGGCCGCTCGACATCGGCGCGTGGCGTGCGCTGTTCGGCGATTTCCTGGCGCGCACCGATCGGGTCATCGCACCGTCGCACGACGTCGAGACCCGGATTCGCCGCTACTTCCCGGCCTTGCCGATCCTCGTGTGGCCGCATCCGGAGCACCCGATGCGCGTCCCCACGCCACCATTCAGTGTCGTGACGCTCGGCAATCTGTCGCCGGAAAAGGGACTCGACGTCGTGGCCGCCTGCGCGCGCGACGCGCAGTCGCGCGACCTGCCGCTCACCTTTCGCGTGCTCGGCGCGACCGCGCGGCCCATCGCGCAAGCGCCCGAAGTCCCGCTCTCGGTCAGGGGCTCGTACGCCGACGAGCAGTTGCCGGTGCTGCTTGCCGCCGAGCGTGCCGATGCGCTGTTCTTTCCCGCGCAGGTTCCCGAGACGTATGCGTACACGCTGTCGGTCGCGCTCGCGACGGACACGCCGATCGTCGCCTCGGCGCTGGGCGCTTTTCCCGAGCGGCTTGCCGGACGCCGGCGCGTGCGCCTGTTGCCGTTCGACGCGGCGCCCGCGCGCTGGAACGATGCGCTCCTCGACGTGATCCGCGAGCAAGGCATGCGTGAGGCCGGCGTCGCAGCCGCGGCGCCGCTTCACGCCGATACATGAGCGATCCGCAGCGCTACGTCGAGCGTTATCTCGCGCCGCTTCGCGCGAAACCGGATCGGCCGGCCGACGTCGCCGATTTCGACGTGCGCCACTTCATCCCGCCCGCGGCGCAAGCGACGCCGCTTTCGCTTTCGCAGCTTTTCGAGGCGGGCGCGCTCTGCGGCCATGCCGAGGCGCGCACGGAACTCGGTCGCCGCGTGCAGATCGCCGAGCGGGAGCTTGCAACGCTCGAGGAGGCGCGCCGCCGCGGCGGCGACAACGGCGCGGGGATGGCGCTCGGGCTGCTCGAGGCCGAGCGCCGGTTGGCTGCGCTGCGGCAGAACGTCCGCGCGCTCGAAGACAGCCTCGCCGCGGCGCGCGCACGCACGCAGGAAATCGAAATGTCGACGACCTGGCGGATGACGCGGCCGGTCCGCGCCGGTGCGCACCGGGCGAAGGTCGCCCTCGCGACGATGCGCACGCAATGGCGTGTCGCGCGGCAGCTTCCGCGTTACGCCGGCACCGCGCTCACCGTGCTGCGCAACGACGGCGCGCAGGCGCTGGCGCGCCGCATCGTCGGGAAGCTCCGGGCGCGTCCGCGGTTCGTGCCGAAGCGGGCGACGTGGCGCCTCGAGCCGCACATCGTGCCGCTCGCGATCGCGACGTCGCCAAGCCCGCGCGCGTCGATCGTCATCCCGGCGTACGGCGAGCCGCTGCTCACGTTCAGTTGCCTCGCGAGCGTCGCGCGGCACACCGACGGCGCGTTCGAGGTCATCGTTGTTGATGACGCGTCGCCCGAGCCGCTCGCTGCCGCGCTTGCGGGTGTCGAAGGCGTGCGCTTCGAGCGCAACGACGCGAACCTCGGCTTCATCGGCACCTGCAATCGCGGCGCGGCGCTTGCGCGTGGCGACCTGCTCGTGTTCCTGAACAACGACGCGCTCGTCACCGAGGGCTGGCTCGACGCCCTCTGTCGCGTGTTCGACGAGCACGTCGACGCCGGGCTCGTCGGCGCGAAACTCGTCTATCCCGACGGGCGGCTCCAGGAGGCGGGCGGCGTCGTCTGGCGCGACGGCAGCGCGTGGAACTTCGGCCGCGACGACGATCCCGAGCGCCCCGAGTACGCGTACCTCCGCGAAGCCGACTATTGCTCGGGCGCCTGCCTCGCGATTCCGCGCACGCTGTTCGCGGAACTTGGCGCCTTCGACGCGCGCTATGCGCCCGCGTACTACGAAGACGTCGACCTCGCCTTCGCCGTGCGCGCCGCCGGGCGCAAGGTTTTCTATCAGCCGGCGACGACGATCGTGCACTTCGAAGGCCGCACATCGGGCACCGACGTCACGCAGGGCGTCAAGCGCCACCAGGCGATCAACCGGTCGACGTTCGCCGCGAAGTGGTCGCAGGCGCTTGCCGCGCACAGCGCGAACGGCGCAAACGTCGAGCGCGCACGCGACCGCTGGGCGTCGCGGCGGATGCTCGTCATCGACGCGCGGATGCTGACGCCCGACCAGGACGCCGGATCGGTGCGGATGCAGGCGATGCTCGAGATCGCGACGGCGTTGCGCTGCAAGGTCACGTTCGCCCCCGACAACCTCGAGCACCGCGAGCCGTACGTCAGCGCGCTCACGCAGCGCGGCGTCGAGGTGCTGTTCCATCCCTACGTGCGCTCGATCGCGGAGCTTCTCGTCACGCGCGGCCGCGAATTCGACGTGATCATGCTGTCGCGCCATTACATCGCGGCGCGGCACATCGACACGGTGCGCAAGGCCGCACCCGACGCGCTCGTCGTGTTCGATACCGTCGACCTGCATTTCCTGCGCGAGGAACGGCTCGCGGAGATCGAAGGCGGACGGCTTGCGGCGCTCTCCGCGCGCTCGAAGCGCGACGAGGAGATCGCGCTGATCGCGAAGGCCGACGTCACGCTCGTCGTTTCCGACGTCGAGCAGGCCGTGCTGAAGGAACTCGCGCCGGCGTCGCGCGTGATGTTGCTGTCGACGATCCACGAGCCGGTCGCGCAGGTCGCGCCGTGGGAACGGCGCCGCGGGATCGTCTTCGTCGGCGGCTTCGAGCACCCGCCGAACGTCGATGCGATGCGCTGGTACGCGCAGGCGATCGTGCCGCATCTGCGCCGCCTTCTGCGCGGCGTGCCGACGTACGTGATCGGCAGCCGCGTGCCGGCGTCCATCGAGGCGCTCGCGAACGACGCCATCGACGTCCTCGGCTACGTGGCCGACATCGCGCCTTATCTCGACGGATGCCGCGTCTCGATCTCGCCGCTGCGCTACGGCGCCGGCGTCAAGGGCAAGATCAACACGGCGATGAGCCATGGCCTGCCGGTCGTCGCGACGACGGCGTCGATCGAGGGAATGCACCTCGTCGACGGCGTCGACGTGCTCGTCGCCGATACGCCCGAGGACTTCGCCGCGGCGATCGCACGCCTGCACGAGGATCGCGCGCTGTGGCAACGGCTGTCGGCGGCGGGATGCGAGAACATCGCGCGGCACTTCTCGCGCGATGTCGCGCGCGACGCGCTCAGCGCGCTGCTCGCCCTTTCAAAACGAACAGCAGATCGAACACCGGGTGCCCGAGCGTGAGACCGCGCTGCTCGAACTTCGTGAGCGGGCGCCATGCGGGCCTCGGGGCGAAGCCCGCCGCGGTGTTTTCGAGCATCGGCTCCGCGTCGAGCGCGGCGAGAATCTCGCCCGCGTAGTCCGGCCAGTCGGTCGCGACGTGCAGGTAGCCGCGTGGCGCAAGCGCGACGGCGAGCGCGTGCACGAACGGCGGCTTCAGCAGCCGCCGCTTGTGATGCCGCTTCTTCGGCCACGGGTCGGGGAAGAAGACGTGGATGCCCGCGAGCGACGCCGGCGCAATCATCCGCGCGACGACGTCGACCGCGTCGTGACGCATCACGCGCACGTTCGCGAGCCGCTCGGATTCGATCCGCCGCAACAGCGCGCCGACGCCCGGCAAGTGCATTTCGATGCCGAGGAAATCGACGTCCGGTTGCGCGGCGGCGATCGCCGCCGTCGTCTCGCCCATGCCAAAGCCTATTTCGAGGACGACCGGCGCGTCGCGGCCGAAGAGGGCGCCGAATGCGAGCGGCGTCGCGGGTGCGACGCCGTAGCGCGGATAGAGCTCGTCGCAGGCGCGCTGCTGCGCAGGCGACATCCGCCCCTGGCGCAGCACGAAGCTCCTGACTGCGCGATGCGCGCTGCGCGCATCGTCCGCGGCGATGACGGAACGCGGATCCGGCGACGCCGCTCGCATACCGGCGTCGCGCGTCACCGCACGCGCACCCAGCTCGCGTCGTCGAGACGCCGCTCGACCGTGCGCGGCTGCGTGTCGTTTGCGACCGCGTACTCGATCGCGATCGCGTTAGTGCCGCGCCAGGCGACGGTCACGTCGGTCCAGTCGACGGGCGGCTTCCACGTCGCTTCCTTGCGTGCGCCGTCGCGGCCGATGCGCCAGACGGCCACCTCGTTGTCGCAACCCTGCGCGCAAACGTCGGCCGTCGCGAAGTGATGCTGGTCCGGCGCAACGACGGGCTCCGACGGAAGCGGATATTCGCCGCCGCCTTTACGCTGCAGCAACAGGAAGCCGGTCCGCTCGCCGCGCGTGGTGAAGAGGACGAGCGTGTCGAGGTCCGCGAGGTAGTCCCAGACGGCGTAAGCCGTCCCGCCACCGAGCGCGCTGTCGGTGTCCCGAAACACCGACACGCCGTACGGCACGAGTTGCACGCGCAACTCGCTGCCGTCGCGCTCGACGAAGCGCGACACCGCGCGCATCTGCTTCGCCTCGACGAGGCGCGCGCATTGCGCCTGGTCCTCGGCATCGGCGCAAAGCGATACGAGATCCGCGCGCGAGATCGGCGTCGCGGGCGCGAGCGCCGGCAGAAGCAGCGCCGCGAACGCGCAGGCTCCGCGCGCGCACAAGCGAACCACGCGTTTCAAGCGATCAGGCCGCCGGTCGGCGAGCTGGGCGTTGCCGCGTAAAGCTTGCGCGGCATGCGGCCGGCGAGGAACGCTTCGCGTCCCGCTTCGACGGCGAGCCGCATCGCGCGCGCCATGCGCACCGGTTCGCGCGCTTGCGCGATCGCGGTGTTCATCAGCACGCCTGCGCAGCCGAGCTCCATCGCGATCGCCGCGTCCGACGCCGTCCCCACGCCGGCGTCGACCAGTACGGGCACGCGCGCCTGCTCGAGGATCAGCCGCAGGTTCCACGGATTGACGATGCCCATGCCGGAGCCGATGAGCGATGCGAGCGGCATGATCGCAACGCAGCCGATCGCCTCGAGGTCGCGCGCGACGATCGGATCGTCCGACGTGTAGACCATCACCTGGAAGCCGTCGGCGACGAGACGCTCCGCGGCGACGATCGTCTCGCGCACGTTGGGATAGAGCGAGCTCGCGTCGCCCAGCACCTCGAGCTTGCACAGCGGATGGCCGTCGAGCAATTCGCGCGCTAGGCGCAACGTGCGGACGGCTTCGTCGGCCGTGTAGCAGCCTGCACTGTTCGGCAGATACGTGAACTCGGACGGCGGCAGCGCATCGACGAGCGACGGCTCGCCCGCCGTCTGGCCGATGTTCGTGCGGCGGATCGCGACGGTGACGATCTCTGCGCCGGATGCGACGATCGCCTCGCGGGTCTCGTGGAAATCGCGGTACTTGCCGGTGCCGACGAGGAGCCGCGAGCGATACGCGCGCCCGGCGACGACGAGCGGATCGGCGAGGATCGCCGGGTGTTGTGGGGCGTTCATGGGCGAATTTTACGCCCTGCGGTGCTGTCAGCCTCCGCCAACCGCACCCACGATCTCGAGCCGGTCGTCGTTCGCGATGCGCGTCTGCGCGTAACGGCTGCGCGGCACGATCTCGCCGTTGCGCTCGACCGCGATGCGTTTTCCGGCGAGGCCGAGCGCCGCGACGAGATCCGCGACGGTGGCCGCCGCGACGCTCTTCGGCACGCCGTTCACGCTGACCGTGACCATCCCTTCAGACATCCTGCGTCCGGTATCGCGCCATCGCCCGCCGGAGGACCACGAGCTGTCGCGCGAAGCGCGTGCACGCGATGCAGACGCAGAGATGCAGCGCGAGCTTGACCCGCTCGCCGAGCGCGAGCGGGCGGTCCTCGCGCTGCGAGAGAAGCCGGCTCGCCTCCTTGCAGGACACGAGGTGCGTGGGGTCGAGGAGCATCGTCGAGATCGGATCGTCAGCCGCGCGGCTTCGCCGCGAACCAGTGCTGCTCGAGGCACTGGCGCAGCGCCATCCGCGCCCGGTAAAGGATCACCCAAAGGTTATTCGCGGTGATTGTCAATTCCTTACAGATTTCGTCAGTCGAAAGCTCGAGGATCTCCCGCATCGCGAAGACGCGGGCGGTCGCGGCAGGCAGGCGCTCGAGGCAACGCTCGAGGACCTCCATGAATTCCTGCTGCGACAGTGCGCCCTCGGGGTCGCCCCAGCTCGCCGGCGGCGTCTGCCAGGCGCCGTCGTCGGCGAACAGCGGATCGAGCGCCTCGAGGTCGGCCTCCTCGTCCAATGCCGAGGCGGCGAGCGGGCGCCGCTGCTTCTGCCGGATCGCGTCGACGATCTTGTGCTTCAGTATCCCCGTCAGCCATGTGCGGACGCTCGAACGCCCCGAAAAGCCCTGGCGGCCCGCCAGCGCCGCGACGAGCGTCTCCTGCACGACGTCCTCGGCGAGATCGCCGTCGCGAAGCTGCAGCCGCGCGACGCGCAGCAGGTAGCGGCGATGCGCGTCGAGCTCGGCGGCGAACGGATCGGCATCCACGAACGGGTTCCCTAGCGGCATCTTAGCGCGCGTGCTCCGGTTGTAGCCCGCAACCTGTTCCGGGACATGGCCGACGGCGCTCGCACGCGAAGAGGGGGCCTGGCGAGCATGGCACGCGACTTGCCGCGGCTCGCCGCATCATGCGAAACGATGCACGTAACGGCGGCCGCGCGCCGCGGGACGGCGAGGCGCTCGACCCGCAACCGGCGCCCCGCAACGGCGCCGAGATCGCGCTTGCACGCGCCGTCATACGGCCGCTCGCCGATTCGGCCTACGAGAGCCCGCGCACGCTCGCGTCGAGCGAGCGCGCCACGTCGAATGCGCCTTTCTACGTCGGCGTTCGCAGCAAGTTCGCGGTCGCGTTGCTGGCGAGCGGCGCGTGGTTCGCCGCGACGCTGCTGATCGCCCTGCCGTGGATCGCGCAGCTGTCCTCGCACGTCGGGACCGCGCTCGCGTGGCTCGTGATCGGCGCGATCGCGCTCGTGCCCGGCTTCATGAATGCGTTCCTGATCGCGAGCGTCCTGCTCGACCGCAGGCCCGCGCGCAGCGTGCCTAGCCGCTACCCGGCGATCTCGATCCTGATCCCGACGTGCAACGACGAGGCGTCGATCGCCGACACGATTCGCTCGATCGCGAACCAGGATTATCCGGGCGCGTTCGAGGTGTACGTCGTCGACGACGCCTCCGACGATCGCAGCGCGGCCATCGTCGGCGGGTGCGATCACGACTGGCTGCATCTCGTTCGCCAGCCCATGCGTTCGGGCAAATCGGCGGCGCTGAACCGCGGTCTCGCGGAAGCGCACTTCGATCTGATCGTCACGCTCGACGCCGATTCGTTCCTCTACCGCGACGCACTGCGCAATCTGGTCGAGCGCTACCTGTCCGATCCGCCGAACACGCGCGCGGTCGCCGGCACCATGCTCGTTCGCAATTCGCGGCGCACATGGGTCACGAAGGCGCAGGAATGGGACTACTTCCACGGCATCGCCGCGATCAAGCGCGTGCAATCGCTCTACCAGGGCACGCTGGTCGCGCAGGACGCCTGCTCGCTCTACGAGCGCGCGGCGTTGCGCGACGTCGGCGGCTGGGCCGATTGCGAAGGGCAGGACGTCGTGCTCACGTGGGCGATGCTGCGCAGGGGCTGGCGGGTCGGCCATGCCGAGGACGCCTGCTGCTTCACGAATGCCCCGACGACGCTGCGTGCGCTCGTGCGCCAGCGCCAGCGCTGGGCGCGCGGCATGGTCGAAGCGTTTCGCCGCTTTCCCGACATCCTCGTCGTCCCGCGGCTCTCGACGCTGTTCGTCTGGTGGAACCTGCTGCTGCCGTGGATCGACCTCACGTACACGGTCCTTTTCGTTCCCGGCGTCGTGCTCGCGCTGTTCGGCGTCTGGTGGATCGCCGGTCCGCTGACGCTCGCGTTGCTGCCGATGGCGGTCGCGATCAACTACGCGATGTATCGCGTCGGCTCGCAGATGTTCGCGTCGAACGGCCTGCGCGTGCGGCGCAACCTCTCCGGCTTCCTCACGTACGCGTTCGTCTACAGCCTCGTCCTGCAGCCTGCCTGCGCGGCTGGCTACTTCTCTGAGATCCTCGGCGGCGGAAGAGACCGGGGCATCCGATCATGAGGCCGAACCGCCCTTTTTGATCGAAGCATCAACGGCCGCTCGCGACCCCGATCGCGCCGTTGATCTCATTTATTCGTCGCGCGTGTCGCTCGTGGACGACGTTTCCGGTATCCTTCGCGGGCAGTCCGGAAATGACATTGACATGCAACAGCCTTCCCACCCGCCGGCGCGGCGCGTGATCCGTCGCCGCCTGCTGGTCGCGGCGCTGCTCGGCGTGGCGCTGCTGGTGATCGCCGCCGCGTCGCTCAACGATCGCGCGATCGCTTACGGCAGCAACATGCCGCGGCGCCTCAGCACGCTGCACGAAGCGCCGCCGCGCAACGGCAGCCCGCTCGTCGAGCCGATCCTGATCGACCTCGAGGAGCGCACGTTCCGCTTCTTCTGGGACACCGCGAATCCGAAGAACGGGCTGATCCCCGATCGCTATCCGACGCCGTCCTTCGCGAGCATCGCCGCCGTCGGCTTCGGCCTGACCTCGTATCCGATCGGCGTCGAGCGCGGCTACATCACGCGCAAGGAGGCGCGAAAGCGCGTGCTCACGACGCTGCGCTTCCTGTGGAACGCGCCGCAGGGCACGCACCAGCACGGGATGTCGGGCTACAAGGGTTTCTTCTATCACTTCCTCGACATGAAGACCGGCGAGCGCTTCGACGACAGCGAGCTCTCGACGGTCGACACCGCGCTCCTGCTTGCCGGTGCGCTGTTCTGCCAGTCCTATTTCGACGGCGACCAACCCGAGGAAGTCGAGATCCGGCGCCTCGCCGACCAGATCTACCGCCGCGTCGACTGGACGTGGGCGCAGCCCCACGCGCCGGCGATCAACCTCGGCTGGAGTCCCGAAGACGGCTTCCTCGAATACGACTGGCGCGGCTACAACGAGGCGATGCTCGTCTACGTGCTCGCGCTTGCGTCGCCGACGCACCCGGTCGGCTCCGATGCCTGGGCGCAGTGGACGAGCACGTACGACTGGCACACGAATTTCGGGCAGGAGTATCTCGGGTTCGGGCCGCTGTTCGGCCACCAGTACTCGCACGTGTGGCTGGATTTCCGCGACGTGCAGGACGCGTACATGAAGCGCCGCGGCCTCGACTATTTCGAGAACACGCGGCGCGCGATCTATGCGCAGCGCGCCTATGCGATCGCCAATCCGCTGCGCTGCAAGGACTACGGCGCGACGGTCTGGGGCATCACGGCGAGCGACGGCCCCGGCGAAATCGTCGTCGACGACTCGATCGGCAGGCGCGTATTCCGCGCGTATACCGCGCGCGGCATCGGCGGTGCCGCCGCCCACGACGACTGCACGCTGGCGCCGACCGCCGCCGTCGCATCGATTCCGTTCGCCCCGGAACTCGCGATCCCCGCCGTCGTCAACATGTATCGGCAGTTCGGCCGCTACATCTACGGCACCTATGGCTTCCTCGATGCGTTCAATCCGAGCTTCACGTTCGCCGACGAGCAGCTTTCGCACGGCCGCTGCATTCCGGGCTTCGGCTGGGTCGACGAGGACTACCTCGGCATCGACCAGGGCGCGCTCGTCGCGATGATCGAGAACTACCGCAGCGGCCTCATCTGGAACGTCATGCGCGGCAATACGTACGTCCGCCTCGGTCTGGAGCGCGCCGGGTTCTCCGGAGGCTGGCTCACCGCCTCGGCGAAGTGAGCGGTTGGTTCCCGCGCCGCAAGGTTGCGGCGCTCGCGCTCGTCGCGACGGCGAGCCTTCTTGCCGCATGCGATCGGGCGGCGCCCGGCGTCACGACCGTGCGCTTCTGGGCCATGGGCCGCGAAGGCGAAGTCGTCACCGCGCTCGTGCCCGAGTTCGAGCGCACGCATCCGGGCATTCACGTGGTCGTCCAGCAGCTCCCGTGGACCGCGGCGCACGAGAAGCTCCTGACAGCGTTCGCCGGCGATTCGACACCCGACATCGCGCAGCTCGGCAACACGTGGCTTCCCGAATTCGTCGCGCTCGGCGCGCTCGCGCCGCTCGACGCGCGGCTTGCGCATTCGAGCGTCGACCGCGACGACTTCTTCGCCGGCATCTTCGCGACGAACGTGATCGACGGCGTCGCGTACGGCGTCCCGTGGTACGTCGACACGCGGCTACTGTTCTACCGCCGGGATCTGCTCGACGCGGCGGGCGTTTCCTCGGCGCCGACGACGTGGGCCGAGTGGACGCGGGCGCTCGCGGCGGTCAAGGCGCATGCGACTGCCGATCGCTACGCGATCCTGCTGCCGCTCAACGAAGCCGAGCCGCTGCTCGCGCTCGCACTGCAGCAGAACGATCCGCTGCTTCGCGACGACGGCCGTTACGGCAATTTCGAAAGCGCCGGCTTCCGCCGCGCGCTTTCGTTCTACGTCGACACGTTTCGTCGCGGGTTCGCGCCGCCGATGACGGCCTCGCAGATGACGAACGTGTGGACCGAGTTCGGCCGCGGCACGTTCGCGTTCTACATCTCGGGCCCCTGGAACATCGGCGAGTTCGAGCGCCGTTTGCCGGCCTCGTTGCAGAATGCGTGGGCGACGGCGCCGCTGCCCGGGCCGTCGGGCCCCGGCGCCTCGATCGCCGGCGGCTCGAGCCTCGTCGTGTTTCGCGCGTCGCGTGCGCAGGACGCCGCATGGGAGCTCATCGAATACCTGTCGCGACCCGATGTCGAGCTGCGCTTTCGCGAGATGACCGGCGATCTGCCGCCTCGTCGCAGCACATGGCGGGATCCGGCGCTCGCCGCCGATCCGCATGCACGGGCCTTTCGCGAGCAGCTCGAGCGCGTGAAACCTGCTCCGAAGGTGCCCGAGTGGGAACGCATCGCCGACGAGATGCGCAACGTCGCCGAGCGCGCGGCGCGCGGACAGTGGACGGTCGACGAGGCGGCGCGCGAGCTCGACGCGCGCGCCGACCGCATCCTCGAGAAGCGGCGCTGGCTGCTGGCGCGGGGACGCGAGTGAGCACGCATCGGTGCGCCTGATCGGCCGCCGGCAGGTGGCGTGGTGGTTCGCGGCGCCCGCGCTCGTCGTCATCGGCGTCTTCTTCGTGCTGCCGGTCGTCGCCGCGCTCGCGATGAGCCTCACCGATTTCGACATCTACGCGCTCGCCGACATTTCCAACCTGCGCGTCGTCGGCGTGCGCAATTACGTCGACCTGCTCGAGCGGCCGCTGTTCTGGAAGGCGCTCGGCAACACGCTTTATTTCGTCGCGGCGGGGGTGCCGCTGTCGCTCGGCGCGTCGCTCGGCGCGGCGCTCTTGCTCGATTCTAAGTTCGCACGTTTCCAGCCGTTCTTCCGGACCGCGCTCTTCGCGCCGGTCGTGACGACCGTCGTCGCCGTCGCGGTGATCTGGCGCTACCTGCTCGGCACCCGCTACGGCTACCTCAACTACGCGCTCGGCGTGTTCGGCGTCCGGCCGATCGACTGGCTCGGCGACCCGCGTTTCGCGATGCCGGCGATCATCCTGTTCGCCGTCTGGAAGAATTTCGGCTACAACATGATCATCCTGCTCGCGGGCCTGCAGAACATTCCGCGCGAGCTCTACGAGGCGGCGCGCATCGACGGCGCATCGGCGTTCGAGCGCTTCCGCTTCGTCACGCTGCCGATGCTCGCGCCGATCCTGTCGATCGTCGCGATCCTCACGGTCGCCGGCTACTTCCAGCTCTTCGCCGAGCCGTACGTGATGACGCAGGGCGGCCCGCTGCAGAGCACGCTCTCGGTTCTGTACCTGATGTACGAGGAAGGCTTCAAGTACTGGAACCTCGGCAGCGCGTCGGCCGTCGCATTCCTGCTGTTCCTGCTGATCTTCGCGGTGACGCTGCTGCAGACGCGCGCGGCGCGGGGCGAGTTCGCGCGATGAGCGGCGTCGCGGTTCCGCTTCCGCGCACCGGGACGATCGTCGTCAACGCCCTGCTGATCGGCGCATCGGCGCTCGCGCTGTTCCCGCTTCTGTGGATGCTGGCCGCGTCGTTCATGGCGCCGGGCGAGGCGAGCGCGTATCCGCCGCCGCTCGTGCCCTCGCACCCGACGCTGGCGAATTATCGCGAGCTCTTCGCGCACGCCGGCATGGGCCGCTACCTCGCGAACAGCGTGCTGCTCGCGGTCGCGGCGACCGCGCTGTCGCTCGTCTTCAACGTGACGGCCGGCTACGCGTTCGCGAAGCTCGACTTCCGCGGCCGCGATCGCCTCTTCCGCCTCATGCTCGGCGCGCTCGTGATCCCCGGGCAGGTCGCGATGGTGCCGCTTTTCCTGCTGCTGAAGCACATGGGCCTCGTCAACACATACGGCGGCGTCATCGTGCCGGCGCTCGCGAGCATCTTCGGCATCTTCCTCGTGCGCCAGTACGCGTTGTCGATTCCCGACGACCTGCTCGAAGCGGCGCGCATCGACGGCGCGAGCGAGTGGCGGATCTTCGTCCTGGTCGTCGTGCCCCTGCTGAAGCCGATCATTGTCACGCTGGCCGTGTTCACGCTGCTCGGGACGTGGAACGATTTCATGTGGCCGCTGATCGTATTGTCCGACCAGGATCTCTACACGCTGCCGGTCGCGCTTGCGAGCCTGTCGCGCGAGCACGTGCAGGACAACGAGCTGATGATGGCGGGTGCGGTGCTGACGACGCTGCCGGTGCTCGTCGTGTTCCTCTCGCTGCAGCGCTACTACATGCAGGGGCTCATGCTGGGCGCAGTCAAGGGATGACGACGAAACGCTTCGCGATGGCGCTCGCGCTCGTCGCCGCGATGGTCGCGACGATCGCGTACGCGCAGCCGCCGTCGGAGGCGCGGACTCTCGACCGCTTCGACGACGTGACGGCGTGGAAGGCCGTCGCCTCCGACGGCGTCACCGCGTCGATCGCGCGTGTCGTCGACGGCAAGCGCGCTGCGATGCGGCTCGATTTCGACCTTGGCGGAACCGCCGGCTACGCGCTCGCGCGGCGCGCGCTGCCGCTCGATCTGCCCGAGAACTACGCGATCACGTTCTGGCTTCGCGCCGACGCGCCGGTCAACGACCTGCAGGTCAAGTTCGTCGACGAAAGCGGAGACGACGTCTGGTGGTACCGACAGCCGAATTTCACGTTTCCGTCCGAGTGGCAGCCGATCACGATCCGCAAGCGGCAGATCGACTTCGCATGGGGGCCGACGAAGGATCGAACGCTGCGCCACGTCGCCGCGATCGAGATCGCCGTTGCCGCAGGCAGCGGCGGCGGGCACGGCGCGCTCTACGTCAGCGATCTTGCGTTGCAGGAGCGGCCGCCGGAGAGCGCGCCCTACCCGCCGCCGAAGGTGCGCACGTCGTCCGCCGATCGCGGGGCTGCCGGCGACCGCGTGCTCGACGGCAACGTGAAGACGGCATGGCGCAGCAAGCCGGGACGCACCCGCGAGCAGTGGCTCGAGATCGACTTCGGCCGCCCGCGCGAATTCGGCGGACTCGTCCTCGACTGGTCGAAGAACGCGTATGCGTCGCGCTACGACGTTCAGTTCTCCGACGATGGGCGCAAGTGGCGAACGGTGCGCCACGTCGTCGAAGGCGGCGGCGGGCGCGCCGCGCTGCTCTTGAGCGAATCGGAGACGCGCTACCTGCGGCTGCTGCTGTACGAGGGTCCGCTGCGCGAATACGCGCTGAACGAGCTCGTCGTCGAGGACATCGCGTTCGGCGCATCGCCGAACGCATTCTTCATGGCGCTCGCGCACGATGCGCCGCGCGGCTATTTCCCGCGCGGCTTCGTGAACGAGCAGGGCGCATGGACCTTGGTCGGCGTCGACGGCGGTCACGACAGCGGACTCCTGTCGGAGGACGGCGCGCTCGAGATCGGCCAATCGGGCTTCACGATCGAGCCGTTCGTCGTCGAGCGCGGCAAGGTCGCGACGTGGGCCGACGTCGCGTCGCGGCCGTTCCTCGTCGACGACGACCTGCCGATGCCGGGCGTGGAGTGGACGGCCGCGCACTGGACGCTTCGCGTCACGACGTTCGCGACGGGCGCGGCCGACGACGTGCATCTCGTCGCGCGCTACGACCTCACGAACACGACCGATCAGCCGTTGCCGCTGACGCTCGCGCTCGCGGCGCGCCCGTTCCAGGTCAATCCGCCGGCGCAATTCCTGAACACCGCGGGTGGCGCGAGCCCGATTCACGACCTCGCGTGGGACGGCGGCAGCCTTACCGTCAACGGCGTGCGCAATGTCTATCCGCTCGCCGCGCCGGCGCGCGTCGGCCTGCGTGCGTTCGACGCGGGTCCGCTCGTGCCGTCGCTTGCGGCGCCGCTGCCACGCGCACGCAAGAACGTGCACGACGAGTTCGGCTACGCATCGGGTGCGCTGTTCTTCCCCGGGACGCTGTCCGCGCATCAGACTGTCACGTTCGGCATCGTCGTGCCCCTCACCGATCATGGCGCTGCGCCGGCGCTCGGCGACCGGACGCCTGCGCAGTGGCTGACGCGCGAGCAGCTTCGCACCGTCGCGGTCTGGCGCGCGAAGCTCGATCGCGTCACGATCCGCGTGCCCGAAGAAGCGCAGCCGCTCGCCGATGCGCTGCATACGGCACTCGCGAACATCCTGGTCTCGCGCGACGGGCCGGTGCTGCGGCCCGGCACGCGTGCGTACGCGCGTTCGTGGATTCGCGACGGCACGTTGATCGCCGAGGCGCTGCTGCGTCTCGGGCATCCGTCGATCGCAGCCGATTACCTCCGCTGGTACGCGCCGTATCAGTTCGCGAACGGCAAGATCCCGTGCTGCGTCGATGCTCGCGGCGCGGATCCGGTTCCCGAGAACGACAGCGCCGGCGAATTCATCTTCCTCGTCGCGGAGGTGTACCGCTACACGCACGACCGCGCGCTGCTCGAGGCGATGTGGCCGCACGTCGAGAAGGCCGCCGCCTACATGGGCACGCTTCGCCACGCCGAGCGCCAGCCGGGCGCCGGCCGCGCCGCGCGGCCGGCCACGAACGGCATGATGCCGGCGTCGATCAGTCACGAGGGCTATTCGGAAAAGCCCGTGCACTCGTACTGGGACGACTTCTGGGCGCTCAAGGGCTACGCGAGCGCGGTGACGATCGCCGAAGCGCTCGGCCGCGCCGGCGACGCGCGCGCTCTCTCCGAGGCGCACGATGAATTCGCGGCCGACCTGCTTGCGTCGCTGCGCGCAACCGCCGCCGCGCACGGCATCGATTACCTTCCGGGCTCCGTCGAGCTCGGCGATTTCGACCCGACGTCGTCGACGATCGCGCTCGCGCCGCTCGGCGACGAGCGCGTGCTGCCGCCGTCGCTCGTCGCGCCGACGTTCGAGCGCTATTGGCGCGAGTTCGTGGCGCGCCGCGACGGGACCGTGCAGTGGAAGGACTACACGCCCTACGAGCTTCGCAATGTCGGCGCGTTCGTGCGCCTCGGATGGCGCGAACGTGCGCACGCGCTGCTCGACTTCTTCCTGACCGGCCGGCGTCCCGCTGCCTGGAACCAGTGGCCGGAGGTCGTCGGCCACGATCCGCGCGCCGTCACGTTCGTCGGCGATCTGCCGCATGCGTGGGTCGCGTCGGACTTCATCCGCTCGGTGCTCGATCTCTTCGCCTACGCGCGCGCCGACGGCGCGATGGTCCTCGCGCGCGGCATTCCCGCCGCCTGGCTCGATCGCGCGGGCGTGTCGATTCGCGGGCTGCGCACGCCGTACGGTACCCTTTCCTATTCGCTCGCGCGGATCAGCGACCGCATCGCCGAACTCACGCTGACGGCGAGCGGCAGCGTGCCGCCGGGCGGGTTCGTGCTCGCGGGCCCGTGGGCGCGGCCGCTGCATGCGACGATCAGCGGCAAGCCGGTGGCCGTGCAAGGCGACGAGGTGCGCATCGACGAACTGCAGGCTCGCGTGGTGCTCGAATTGCCGGGCAGCGCGAACAGGGTGGCGAAATGAACGGACGCGATCGCGCGCTTCAATTTCCCGAATCGTTCCTTTGGGGCACGGCGACGTCGGCGTATCAGGTCGAAGGCTCGCCGCTGGCCGACGGCGCGGGGCCGAGCATCTGGCACCGCTTCACGCGCACGCCGGGCTGCGTGCGCGACGGCGACACCGGCGATGTCGCCTGCGATCAGTATCGCCGGTATGCCGACGACGTCGCGTTGATGAAGCGGCTCGGCATGAACGCCTTCCGCTTCAGCATCGCGTGGAGCCGGATACTGCCGCAGGGACGCGGCGCGGTGAACGCGAAAGGCCTCGACCATTACGAGCGGCTCGTCGACACGCTGCTCGCCAGCGGCATTGCGCCGGCGCCGACGCTCTATCACTGGGACCTGCCGGCAGCTCTCGACGATCGCGGTGGCTGGCTCAACCCCGACATCGCGCAGTGGTTCGCGGATTACGCGTCGATCGTGTTCCGCCGGCTCGACGATCGCGTGCCGATGTGGACGACGCTGAACGAGCCGTGGGTCGTCACCGACGGCGGCTATCTGCACGGCACGCTCGCGCCGGGACAGCGCAGCGTGTTCGCCGCGCCGATCGCGACGCATCACCTGCTGCGCGCGCACGCGGCCGCGGTGCAGGCGTACCGCGCGCACGGCCGGCACCGGATCGGCATCGTCGTGAATCTCGAGCCGAAATATCCCGCGTCCGAAAGCGTGGAGGATCGCGCGGCAACGGCGCGCGCCCACGCGTACATGAACCGGCAATATCTCGATCCGATCTTCCTCGGGCGCTATCCGGAAGCGCTCGGGGAGATTTTCGGCGAAGCATGGCCGCAATGGCCCGACGACGATCTCGTGTTCATCCGGCAGCCGATCGATTTCGTCGGCGTCAACTACTACACGCGCAGCGTGACGCGCTTCGACGCAGCGTCGTGGCCGCTTCGCGCGTCGCCGGTGCGACAAAGACAGGCGACGTACACCGAAACCGGGTGGGAAGTCTTTGCGCAGGGTCTCGTCGACACGCTCGCCTGGGTGAAATCGCGTTACGGCAACCCGCCGATCTACGTCACCGAAAACGGCGCGGCGTTCTTCGATCCGCCGCTCGTCGAAGGCGATCGGCTCTCGGATCCGCTGCGCGTCGACTACTACCGGAAGCATCTGCGCGCGGTGCACGACGCATGCGAGGCCGGCGTCGACGTTCGCGGCTATTTCGCGTGGTCGCTGCTCGACAACTTCGAATGGTCGAACGGCTACTCGAAGCGCTTCGGCATCGTGCACGTCGATTTCGCGAGCCAGAAGCGCACGCCGAAGGACAGCGCGCTCTTTTACTCGCGCGTCGTCGCGACGCGAGGTGGCGCATTGGCCGAGCCCGCCGAGACAGACGCATGAACGACTGGCCGCGCATCGGTTCTCCCGCACGCTGCATGCCGGCCACGTAGCGCCCGGGCCCCTGGAAGCGCACGTTCAATCGCTGATCGATTGGTTCGCGGCGCATCCGCAGCTCGCGCTCGCTGCGGCCTTCGCCGGCGCGCTGCTCGAATCGCTCGCGTTGGCGGGCGCTGTCGTTCCCGGCAGCACGATCGTTTTCGCGGCGGGCGTGCTCGCAGGCCTGCGGGTCGTCGATCCGTGGCTCGCCGGCGGGCTCGCCGTCGCGGGCGCGATGCTCGGCGACACGACGAGCTACGTGATCGGGCGGCGCTATCGCCGCGTGATCCGCGACGTGTGGCCGATGCGGCGGTTTCCGGGAATCCTCGCGCGCGCGGAGGCCTACTTCGCGGCGAACGGACGCAAAAGCATTTTCGTCGGGCGTTTTCTCGGTCCCATACGGGCATTGGTGCCGCTCGTCGCGGGCATGTCGAGAATGCACGCGGGTCATTTCATCGGCATCGACGCGCTTGCCGCTGTCGCCTGGGCCGCGGCGCATCTGGTCCCGGGCGTGCTGTTCGGTGCCTCGCTGCAACTCGCCGGAGCGGTGAGCTCGCGACTCGTGGCGCTCGTCGCGATCCTGGCCGTGGGGTTCTGGATCGTCACGCGCCTGATCCGTCTCGTCACCGGACGCGGCTGGCCGTATCTCAAGCGCCTGGGCG
The DNA here is from genome assembly GCA_035495715.1 of Casimicrobiaceae bacterium. Taxonomy (GTDB): domain Bacteria; phylum Pseudomonadota; class Gammaproteobacteria; order Burkholderiales; family Casimicrobiaceae; genus VBCG01. Next base: position 23,502 of record DATJFI010000015.1, on the reverse strand, counting down.
AGCGCATGTACGTACGCGCCAGCAGCGGAAGCGGCCTCGTCGCGAAGGGTGTCGCGCACATGCTCGACCCGTCGCGCAACGAGCCGCTCGCGCTGCTCGTCTCGGCGACGCTGCTCGTCGCCGGCGCCTGGCTGTTCCTTGGCGTCGTCGAGGACGTCGTGACGCAGGACCGTCTCGTCGACGTCGATCGTGCCGTGTACGGATGGCTTTCGAGTCTGCGCTCGCGCGCGGGCGACGACGTGATGGTGACGATCAGCGAACTCGCCGGCGTGCAGGTGACGCTCGCGGTCATTGCCGCCGTTGCGCTCTGGCTCGCGGTCACGCGGCGCTTTCTGACGCTCGCGCACTGGCTCGCGGCGGCGGCCTTCGGGCAGGTGCTGGTGCTTGCGCTCAAGTACGGCTTGCAGCGCGCCCGTCCTCCGACCGCGTACGTGGCGATCGACGAGTTCTCGTTTCCGAGCGGCCATGCGGCGATGACTATCGTCGTCTACGGGTTCCTCGCTTTCCTGCTCGGACATGGCAAGCCAATTTCCAGGCACGGCGCCTTCGCGCTCGCGGCGGCCGCCATCGCGGCGCTCGTCGCGTTCTCGCGGTTGTACCTCGGCGTGCACTGGATGTCCGACGTCATCGCGGGATTCGGGCTCGGCATCGCGTGGATCGCGCTGCTCGGCATCGGCTACATCCAGCACGTCCGCGAGCCGACCCTCCGCACGGCGCCGCTTCTCGCGATCGTCGTCGCGGTGCTGGTGTTCGTCGGGGGCCCGTACGCGGCACGGCATCACGCGCGCGACCTCGAGCGCTACGCGAGCCTTTACGTGCGCCCGTCGATGCCGATCGACGCGTGGCAAAGCGGCGGCTGGCGCGAGTTGCCGGCGGCGCGCACCGAGATCGGCGGTGGAAGCAACGAGCGCTTTTCGGTGCAGTGGGTCGGGATGCACGACAGCGTCGCTCGTGCGCTGACCGCCGGCGATTGGAAGGCGCCGGCGCGATGGAAATCGTCGTCGGTGCTGCTGTGGCTCGTGCCATCGACGCCGATCGAGCAATTGCCCGTCGTGCCGAAATGGCACGAGGGGCGAGCGGCGGCACTTACGTTCGTCAAGGCGCGCGATCCGCGCACGCGCGACGTGATCCGACTGTGGCACGTCGCCGACGCGACGGAAGGCCCGACTTCGTGGCCGATCTACGATGGAATGATCACGACCGAGCATGCGCATCCGCAGTGGGGATTGCTGCTGGTCGCGCGGACGGAACCGCGCGAGCCGTCGGCGAGCGTCGCACTTGCCAACGTCGTGCCCAACCTTACGCGCACGGCCGTCGAGCAGCGCGCGAACGGCGGCGAGGTGCTGCTGCTGCGCTAGTGTCCGGTCCCGGAAATAACTTGCCTAACCGTATCGCCGATAGCCACCCGCTGGACGCGCAAAAGTGGCGAAAACGGCGCGGGGCGCGAAGCAGAGCGAGGCGGATATCGGGAATATGCGCGAGCGATGCGACAAAGCACCGCGGCGTTTCTCGCCACTTTTGTGCAAGGTATTTCCGGGACGGGACACCAGCAGTGTGCTTGTGGACGACGCTTCGCCGGCGTATGGTGTGGCCGACGCGCAAGGCTTGATCAACCAGCAGTCGACTGAAGGAGCATGCGATGACGATGTCGCGATGGCCGGCACTCGGCGTCTTTTCCGCGGTCGCGATCGTCTTCGTCGCGAACGCGCTCGCGTCCGAACCCAGGGTGATTACGACCGAGCCGCAAAAACTCGGCAACGGATCGGCGCGCGTTTACGTCGCGTTGAACGGCGACGGATCCCCGCTTGCGATCGGCGTTCGCCTCGACAAGGATGCGCTCGCAGGGTTGCCGAAAGAGCCGAACGCGACGAGCCGCTGCTTCGACCGCAACGGCGACGGCAAGATCCAGCCGGACGAGTGCGTCGGCGACTACGCGTTCGTGTTCACGATTCCCGGCGAGGCCGGGCAGGCGGTCGCGCCGTTCAAGTGGGTGGCAATGAACTGGAATCCGCACGGTCACGGCTCGCCGGCGCCGCCGCCGTGGGCCGCGCCGCACTTCGACTTCCATTTCTATCTCGTTTCGCGCGACGTCGTGCAGCGTCTTCGTACCGGCAAATGCGGCGAGATGATCGATTGCGAGGACTTCAAGGTTGCGACGAAGCCGGTGCCGGCGAAGTACGTTCACGCCGACCACATCGACGTCGGGGCGGCAGTGCCCGACATGGGCAACCATCTGATCGATTCGAAGTCGCCGGAACTCGCGAAGGGCGGCCCGCCGTTCACGCACACGTTCATCTTCGGCGCCTACGATGGCAAGATCACGTTCCTCGAGCCGATGGTCACACTCGCGTTCATTGCGAGCAAGCCCAGCATGTGCGCGAAGATCAACCAGCCCGAGGCGTTCGAGGTGGCGGGCGCGTATCCGACGCGCTACTGCGTCCGCTATCTGCCCGGCGAGGACGCGTACGCCATTTCGATCGAGGATTTCGTGCGGAGGCCGGCGGGTTAGAGCAAACGTTCACGCGCGCCGCGCAACGTTCGCACGATTGCATCGCGTTGCTCGGCAGCAATGCTCACTCCATCGCGGCGCAAGAACGCGCGCCGCTCATGCAGAAAGGCGAACGCCCCGGCAGGACGCCGAGGCGTTCGGAGACGTCGCACTTACCGAAGACGCAATCCGTTTACCCATGTCTTCGGGACGTACACTGCGTTCTGGAGTAGCGAGCGAGGGACTCGAACCCCCGACCAAAGGATTATGATTCCTCTGCTCTAACCAACTGAGCTAGCTCGCCTTTGTGGCCGCTATTATAGCGGCAACACTTCTGCAGCCCGCTCCCACCGCGCCGCCAAAACACCAACGCGACGCGACGTCGATCGTGCATCCTCGCATCGAACGTCTTGCCCATTTTGCCGGGGCTCTGTCCCGTGTTCAGCCTTCGGGCGCGCGCTCGGCGAGCAGCCGCTCGACCAGGTGCACGAGCTTCGCGTCGTTCGGCCTCGTCTCGCTCGGGAACGCGGCGACCGCATGGCCGCGGCGGTCGACGACGTACTTGTAGAAATTCCACTCCGGCGCGACGCCGGTGCTCGCGCTCAGCGCCGCGAACAGCGGATTCGAGGCGACACCCGTCACGCTCGATTTCTCGAACATCGGGAACTGCACGCCATAGGTGAGCCGGCAGAACTCGGCGATCTCGTGGTTCGTTCCAGGCTCCTGACCGCCGAAGTCGTTCGACGGAAAACCGACCACGGCGAGGCCGCGCCCCTTGTAGCGCCGGTAGAGCGCCTCGAGTCCCTCGTATTGGTCGGTGTAGCCGCAGTAGCTCGCCGTGTTGACGACGAGCAGCACCTTGCCGCGGAACTGGCAGAGCGACTGCGCCTCGCCGGTCTGCAAGCGGTTGAAGTCGTATCGCAGCAACTCGGGACAGTCGGCCGGCTGCTCGGGCTTCGCTTCGGCAAGCCGCTCGGACTGCGATGCCGGCAGCGGCGTCAGCGGCGCGAGCGCCGCGGCGAGCAGTGGTCCCCTGCTTTCGCGATCGGCGGGCCACGAAGCGAGCGGGGCAGCGAGAGGATCGGCATCGGCGTTCGCGTCGCTGGATCGCTCGCCGGGCGGATCGTCGCGACGACACGAAAGCCTTGCAAGCGGCGCCATCGCATCGACGACGCGTGAATCGTCGAGTGGCTGGGGCACGGGGAGCGACGCGTTGTCGCCTCGGCCCAAGCCGTGTCGTCGCGGGTTTTCAGCTTCGGCATCGCTCTTGTCGATCGTCGCGATCGGCGCGACGGCGTCGGCGAAGACGCGGCCCGGATGCCCGCGCAGCAAGCGACCGCCGGCGAGCAGCATCACGACGACGATTGCGATCGCCATCGCCGCAAGCGCGATGCGCTTCCCGTCCATCGGTGTCCTTACGACGCGTGAGGCAGTACGATACCGCTGCCGCTACAACCCGGCAATCGGACGCTCGCTGACACGCATGCAGTCGGAATTGACCGAGCTCGCCCAGAACATCAGCGCCGTCGAGCGGGAAACCGGCCTCTCGAAGGACGTTCTGCGCATGTGGGAGCGCCGCTACGGCTTTCCGAAGCCCGCGCGCGACGACAACGGCGAACGTCAATACACGGTTGCCGAAACCGCGAAGCTACGCGCGATCAAGCGGCTGATGGACATCGGCGCGCGGCCGGGCAAGATCATCGGCCTGTCGCTCGAGGAGCTGAACGCACTCGCCGACGCGCGCGCGCCGCTGCGGCGCGAACCGGCGTCGCCGGCCGTCGAGCGCGACGCCGTCGCGCTGCTCGGCGCCCACGATGCCGCAGCGCTCCAGCAGTCGCTCGCGCAATGGCTGATGCGCGAAGGCTTGCAGCGCTTCGTCGTCGACACGCTGGCACCGCTCAACCGCGTCGTCGGCGAGGCGTGGATGCGCGGCGAGTTGCGCGTTTTCGAGGAGCACCTTTACACCGAGCTCGTGCAGGCTACGCTCCGCAGCGCGATCAACACGTTCCCGCGGCACGGCGGCCGCCCGCGCGTGCTGCTGACGACGCTGCCGAGCGAGCAGCACAGCCTCGGCTTGCTGATGGTCGAGGCGCTGCTCGCGCCGGAAGGTGTGCTCTGCACGTCGCTCGGGCCGCAGACACCGCTCGCCGACATCCGTCTTGCCGTCGACGCGTATGGGATCGACATCGTCGCGCTGTCGTTCTCGAGCGCATTCCCGGTTCGGCAGGCGGCCGAGAGCCTCGCGCGGCTGCGCCGGCATCTGCCGGCGACGGTCGCCTTGTGGGCCGGCGGCGACATGACGCGGCGCGTGCGCAAGACGCTGCCCGGGATCGTGTTGCTCCCGGACCTCGGTGGCTGCGTCGCCGCATTGCGAAACTGGCGCGCCAACGTCGCGAGCGCGGTGACGGGCTGAACGGCGAAGCCGCCGTATCATCGGCGGATGTGGACGGCGGTCTCGCTTTGGCTAACGACGCTCGGGCTCGGCGCCGCATACGCCGCCTTGGCCGTGCGCGGCGTCATGCACGGCGGCCGCGTCGCTCCCTGGATCGTCGCGCCGGTCGTGCTCTACTTCGGCGCGATCCTGCTGCTTTGCGTGAGCTACTTCACGATTTCGTGGATCTGGCGCGCGCGGCGACCCCACGACGTCCGCCTCGGCGTGCGCGCGACGCTGCGGCTGTGGTGGGATGAATACGCGACGCTCGCCGGGTCGCCGCCGCGGCTCATGCTGTATGGATTGCTGGTCCCCGACCCCGATCCCGAGCCCATGCAGGTGCCCGTTCTGCTCGTGCACGGCGTGCTCTGCAACGCGGGCGTCTGGGTTCGCCTTGCGCGCCACCTCGATCGAAACGGCGTGCGCGGCCTCTACAGCCTTTCGTATGGTCCGCCGTGCGCATCGATCGAACGCTTCGCGGAACAGCTCGACCGCAAGATCGAGTCGGTCGTCGCCGCGACCGGCGCGCCACGCGTGATCGTCGTCGCGCACAGCATGGGCGGCCTCGTCGCGCGCGCCTATCTGCGGCGATACGGAAGCGCGCGCATCGCTCGTGTCGTGACGATCGGCACGCCGCATCACGGCAGCATGATGGCGTGGTTCTTCCCGGGCGCTTCACTCGAGCAGATGCGGCCGGGCAACGCGTGGCTCGCCGCGCTGAACGGCACGCGTCTCGATCCGGCGCTGCGCTTCGTATCGCTATGGTCATGGCACGACTCGATGGTCGCGCCGCAGACATCCTCCGAATTGCCGGGCGCCGTCGACGCCGCGATCGTCGGCGTCGGTCACAACGCGCTGCTCGGCGACGCCGATGTCTTCGCGTTCGTGAAAAGCGAGATCGAAGACGAACGGCGCACGGTTGCGAAGCCGGCGCCGGCCGCGACTACGGCCAGGCCGGATAGGTGTTCGGTATGACGAACGCTTCCTTCAGGTACTGGTTCATCGGGACGGTCAGTTCCCGCGTCGCGAACCAGCGCGCATAGATGCGCTTCACCTCGCCGCTCTGGAAGAGGTCGTTCAGCGTCTTGTCGACGAGGCGCTCGAAGACCGGATCGTCCTTGCGCAGCATGATCCCGTACGGCTCGACCGACAGGTAGCGGCCGACGACGGCGAAGTCGTCGGGCTTCGACGCCTTCGAGATCAGGCCGTAGAGCAGGATGTCGTCCATCGGAAACGCGACGGCGCGACCGTCGGCGACCGCGGCGAACGACTCGTTGTGATCGTTCGTCTCGAGGATCGTGAGCTTGAGCACGCGGTCCTCGTTCATCTGCTTCAGCATCTTCTCGCTCGTCGTTCCCTTCGTCACAACGACGGTCTTGCCGCGCAGGTCCTCGATGCTCGTGACGTTCGACGACTTCTTCGCGAGCATCTTGATGCCGGCGACGAACGTCGTGTAGGCGAACGCGACGTCCTTCTGGCGGTCGCGCGTGTTCGTCGTCGATCCGCATTCGAGGTCGACCTTGCCGTCCTTCACCATCGGGATGCGGTTGGCCGACGTCACCGGAAGGAAGCGCACGTCGAGCCGTGGCATCTTGAGCTCGTTCTTGACGGCGTCGGCGATGCGCAGGCACAGGTCGATCGAGTAGCCCTGCGGCTGCTTTTGCGCATCGACGAAGGAGAACGGCACGCTCGCCTCGCGGACACCGATCATGATGGCGCCGGTGTCCTTGATCCGCTTGAGCGTGTCGATCGGGTCGGCGGGTTTCGACGCGTCCTGCGCGAGCGCGAGCGCCGGCGGAACGGTGAGAGCGGCGCAGACGGCGAGCGCCGCCGCGAGCATGCGGGCGGTGGTCATGGCGCGGCACCATGCAAGATCGACGCCAGCCTTGCAGGGCGCGGGAGCGGTCCGGGCTAGACTGATACGCGTGCACGACGAAGCCGACGACGACCCGCGTCCGGTCGCGCCGCGGCGCCCCGGGAACGACGAATGCTGCGGCGGCGGCTGCACGCCGTGCGTCTTCGATCTCTACGAGGAAGCGCGCGAGCGTTACGAACGCGCGCTCGCGGCATGGCGCGCCCGGCATCGGGATCGCGCGCCGGACTGATGCCGGCACGTCTGCCGCCACGCGGCGGGAATTGCCGCGCGTACGCACGCTGGCCGGCGACATCTACGCCCGGCGCGAGTCTCCTTCGAGCGCGTCGAGGTGCGCGTTCATCTGCCGCTCGATGGCGGGCCTGAGCGGCGAAAGCAGCAATCCGAGCCGGACCTCGAGCACGAGGCTCGTCGCGCCCACGCGCATGAAGCCCGACGCGCCCGGGCGCGTGAAGTGAACCTCGTCGCCGTCCCAGGACCAGCGGAGGTCGAAGCGTTTTTCGAGGTCGCGCGCGACGCGCTCGACAAGCGCCTTCGCGTCGTCGTGCGAAAGACGGTGAGGCCGCTCGATCCGGATCGTCGCCATCGCGGGCATCGTACGCGTCCGTGCGCGCGCAGCTTGACGCCGGTGTCGGACAGTCGTACGATTCAAACAAACGTTTGACTGGCAACGATGAAGCCGCAGTCCACCGTCGCACCCGCAACCCGCAACCGACCGCCCGCCGCGAACGGCGACGCCCGCGCGACGGGTTCCGCCGGCGCGACGAAGGAGCGCATCCTCGATGCGGCCGAATCGCTGTTCATGGCGCACGGTTTCGAGGCGACGAGCCTGCGCGCAATCACGGCGAGCGCCGACGTCAACCTCGCGGCCGTCCACTATCACTTCGGCTCGAAGGAAGAGCTGTTCCAGTCGGTGCTTGCGCGTCGGCTCGATCCGATGAACCGGAAGCGGCTCGAGCTCCTGTCGCGCCTCGAGGCGCAATGCGCGCCGGCGGCGCTGCCGTGCGAGCGGATTCTCACGGCGTTCCTGATCCCCGCGCTGTCGCTCGCGCGCGACCCGAAGCGAGGCGGCAAGGACTTCCTGCGCCTGCTCGGACGCGCTTACGCCGACCCGGCGCCGTTCATCCGCCACTTCCTCTCGCAGCAATACGGCGAGACGATCGCGCGCTTCAAGGCCGCGTTCGCGCGTGCGCTGCCGCATCTGCCGGCGCGCGAGCTGTCCTGGCGTCTGCACTTCATCATGGGCGCGCTGTCGTACACGCTCGCCGGCACCGACGCGCTCAAGCTGATCGCCGAGCTCAATCCGCACGCGACCGCGAACGACGAAGTGCTGCTGCGCAGGCTCGCGCCCTTCCTGCTGGCCGGCCTGACCGCCCCGCTACCCGACGCGGACGGCGTGCTGCGACCGCTCGACTCGAAACCAGGTCCCGCCCGGCGTCGCGGGTCAAAGCAACCGAGAGCGCGATGACGCTCGCACTTGCCTGGCTCGCCGCGCTCGTTGCGCTCGTCGCGTTTCTCGCCGCACCGGTCGTCGTCGCGCCGCTGCGCCGTGCGCTCGTCAGCAAGCCGCTGCTGCTGCGCTTCCGGCAGGTGATGCCACGGATGTCGCAGACGGAGCGCGAGGCGCTCGAAGCCGGCACGGTGAGCTTCGACGGCGAGCTCTTTCGCGGCCGGCCCGACTGGCATTCGCTCCTCGCGATCGAGCGGTCGACGCTCACCGCAGAGGAGCGCGACTTCCTCGATCACGAAGTCGAGACGCTTTGCGCGATGGTCTCCGACTGGGAGACGACGAACGTGCACAAGGATCTGCCGCCGCAGGTGTGGCAGTACATCCGCGAGCACGGCTTCCTCGGCATGATCATTCCGAAGGCGTACGGCGGTCTCGGTTTTTCCGCGTACGCGCACTCCGAGATCGTCACCAAGCTGTCGACGCGCTGCGCGAGCGTCGCCGTCACCGTGCTGGTTCCGAACTCGCTCGGTCCCGGCGAGCTCCTGCTGCACTACGGCACCGATGCGCAGAAGCGGCACCATCTGCCTCGCCTCGCGCAAGGGCTCGACATTCCTTGCTTCGCGCTCACGAATCCGCAGGCCGGGTCCGATGCGGCGTCGATTCCGGATTTCGGCATCGTCTGTCATGGCGAGCACGAGGGTCGGCGCGTGCTCGGGCTGCGGGTCACGTGGGACAAGCGCTACATCACGCTCGGGCCGGTCGCGACACTCCTCGGCCTCGCCTTCCACGCGTACGATCCGGACCACCTCGTCGGCGATCGCGACGACGTCGGCATCACGTGCGCGCTGATTCCGACGTCGCATCCGGGTGTCGAGATCGGCCGGCGACACATGCCGCTCAACGCGGTGTTCCAGAACGGTCCCAACTCCGGCCGCGACGTGTTCATTCCGATGGACTGGGTGATCGGCGGCGCGCCGATGCTCGGCAAGGGCTGGCGGATGTTGATGGAGTGCCTGGCGGCAGGCCGCGGCATCTCGCTGCCGTCGTCGAACACCGGGATGGCGAAGCTCGCCGTGCGCGCGACCGGCGCCTACGCGCGCGTTCGCCGGCAGTTCAAGACGCCGATCGGCCGCTTCGAAGGCATTGAGGAAGCGTTGACGCGAATGGGCGGCAATCTCTACGCGATGGACGCGACGCGTGCGCTGACGGCGACGCTCGTCGAGCGCGGCGAGAAGCCGTCGGTGCTGTCCGGCATCGCCAAGCTCCACATCACCGAGCGCGCGCGGCAGGTCGTGAACGACGCGATGGACGTCGTGGGCGGCAAGGGCATCTGCATGGGGCCGTCGAATTTCCTCGGCGCCGCGTACATGCAGATGCCCGTTTCGATCACGGTCGAAGGCGCCAACATCCTGACGCGCAGCCTGATCGTCTTCGGGCAGGGCGCCGTGCGCTGCCATCCATTCGTGCTGCGCGAAATGGCGGCGACACAGGAGCGCAGCCGCCGGCGCGCCTTGCGCGAATTCGACGCCGCGCTCTACGGCCACCTGCGCTTCGCGATGCGCAATTTCGTGCGCACGCTCGTCCTCGGCGTCACCGGCTCGCATTTCGTCCGCGTGCCGGACGACGTTGCGCCCGAGACGCGGCGCTACTATCAGCAGGCGACCCGCGTTTCGTCGTCGCTCGCGCTGATCGCCGACGTTGCGATGGCGACGCTCGGCGGCGCGCTCAAGCGCAAGGAAAAAATTTCTGCGCGCCTCGGCGACGTGCTGTCGCAGCTCTATCTCTGCTCGGCGACGCTCTGGCGCTACGAGCAGGAGGGCCGGCACGCCGACGACGCGCCGCTGATGCATTGGGCGATCCGCGACGCGATGTTCAAGGCGCAAGCCGCGCTCGACGGCGTGCTCGACAATTTTCCCAACCCCTTGCTCGGCGCACTGATGCGCCGTGTCGTTTTTCCGCTCGGACATCCGTACGTCGTGCCGAGCGACGCGCTCGGCCACGAGGTGGCGAAGCGGCTGATCGAGCCGTCGGCGACGCGCGAGCGGCTCACGGCCGGCATGTTCATCGGCTCGCCCGACGAGCCGGTGGGCGTGCTCGAACGCGCGCTCGCGGCGACGATCGCGGCCGAGCCCGTCGAGCGCCGGATAGCGGATGCGGTGCGGGCCGGCGTGCTTGCGTCGGCCACCGCGGCGGGCGGCGGCGACGCGGATCTCGCGCGCCGCGCAGTCGCGTCGGGCGTCATTTCGGAAGCCGATGCCGCGCTGCTCGCACGCCAACGCGAGCTTGCGGCGGCGGTCGTGCGCGTCGACGATTTCGGGCCGGATCTCGGCACGTCGCTGCTCGTGCAAAGCGGCGATGCCGGGCGCGGCGTGTCGACGCAACCGCACTCGACACGGCGGGCCGTTGCCTGAGAACATCGAACGCGACATGAACACACCGCTCTACATCGTCGACGCGGCCCGCACGCCGTTCCTCAAGTCGCGCAACCGGCCGGGCCCGTTCGCCGCGTCGGATCTCGCGACCGACGCCGGCCGTGCGTTGCTGCTGCGCCAGCCGTTCCTGCCGACCGACATCGGCGAAGTGATCCTGGGCTGCGCGGCGCCATCGGTCGACGAAGTGAACATCGGCCGCGTCGCGGCGCTGCGCATGGGCTGCGGCCACAACGTGCAGGCGTGGACGGTGATGCGCAATTGCGCGTCGGGCATGCAGGCGCTCGACTCGGCGATCGATTCGATGCGCGTCGGCCGCTCGTCGCTCGTCCTTGCGGGCGGCGTCGATGCGCTGTCCCGCGCGCCGCTCTTGTTCTCGGACGCGATGACCGCGTGGCTTGCAGGCTGGTACGGCGCGAAAAGCCTCGGCGCGCGCGCGGCCGCGCTCGCGCAATTCAGGCTGCGTTACCTGGCACCCGTCATCGGGCTGATGAAGGGTCTTACCGATCCCGTCGTCGGCTTGCTGATGGGCCAGACCGCCGAGAACCTCGCGTACCGGTTCGGCATTACGCGCAGCGACATGGATGCGTTCGCCGCGGAGAGCCACGCGCGCGCCCTCGCCGCGCAGCGCGACGGTCGCCTCGCGCGCGAGATCGTGCCGATCTACGACCGGGCCGGCCATCTGTACGCGAAGGACGACGGCGTGCGCGACGATTCGACGCCGGCGAACCTCGCGAAGCTGAAGCCGTTCTTCGATCGCAAGTACGGCAACGTGACGGCCGGCAACAGCTCGCAGATCACCGACGGCGCCGCGTGGCTGCTGCTCGCGACCGAGGAGGCGCTCGCGCGGCATCGGCTGACGCCGCTCGGCCGCATCGTCGACTCGCAATGGGCGGCGCTCGATCCGGCGCAAATGGGACTCGGGCCGGTCTACGCGGCAACGCCGATGCTCGCGCGTCACGGGCTCGACGTCGCCGACATCGACGCGTGGGAGATCAACGAGGCGTTCGCCGCGCAGGTGCTCGCATGCCTTCACGCGTGGCAGGATGAAGCATTCTGTCGCGACGAGCTCGGCCTGCCCGGTGCGTTCGGCGCGATCGATCCGGCGAAGCTCAACGTCGACGGCGGCGCGATCGCGCTCGGGCACCCGGTCGGCGCGTCGGGCGCCCGGATCGTCATGCACGTGCTCGATGTCCTCGCGCGCACCGGCGGGCGCCGCGGCGTCGCGGCGATCTGCATCGGCGGCGGGCAAGGGGGCGCGATGCTCGTGGAGCGGGTATGAACGCAACAGAACAGGTGCCTCATCCCCCTCACCCCAACCCTCTCCCCCTCGGGGTGAGGGAGCCGAGCGCAAGCGAGGCAGGTGAGGGGTTCGGCAATGCGTCAATCGAGAACTGGCGTCTCGAGCGCGATCGCGACGGCATCGCATGGCTCACGTTCGACAAGCCCGGCGCATCGACGAACACGCTGTCGAAAGCGGCGCTCGCCGAGCTCGTCGCCATGCTCGATCGCCTCGACGCGCACCCGCCGATCGGCCTCGTCATCCGCTCGGGAAAAAGCGGCGGATTCATCGCCGGCGCCGACGTCGACGAGTTCGACGAGGTTCACGACGCCGCGGGCGTGCGCGCGATCCTCGCGCGCGGACTCGACGCGTTCGAGCGACTCGCGCACGTCGGCTATCCGACGCTCGCGCTGATCCGCGGCTACTGCCTCGGCGGCGGGTTGGAGCTCGCGCTTGCGTGCCGCTATCGCATCGTCGTCGACGAGCCGTCGACGCGCCTCGGCCTGCCCGAAGTGATGCTCGGCATCCTCCCGGGATGGGGCGGTGTCGCGCGGTTGCCGCGTCTCGTCGGTGCGCCGGTCGCGCTCGACATGATGCTGACCGGAAGAACCGTCGACGCGCGCCGCGCGAAGCGCATCGGCCTCGCCGACGAATGCGTGCCTCCGCGCATCATGGACAGCACGGCGCGTGGCGTGTTGCTCGCGAAGCCGCCGCCGCGCGCGCTGCGCTGGCCGCTGTCGCTGACGCTGGTCTCGCTCGCGCGCCGCTACATCGCGGCATCCGCGCGCAAGCGCGTCGCGAAGCGCGCACGGCCCGAACACTATCCGGCGCCGTACGCGATCCTCGAGCTCTGGGAGCGCTTCGACGGCGATCCGCTGGCAGCCCCCGCCGGCGATCCCGCGTCGGTCGAATCCCTGTTCGCGACGCCGACGGCGGCGAACCTGATTCGAGTGTTCCATTTGCAGGAGCGTTTGAAGTCGCTCGGCAAGGAAGCCCTGGCCCACGTCGCGCGCGTGCACGTCGTCGGCGCCGGCACGATGGGCGGCGACATCGCCGCGTGGTGCGCCTCGCGCGGATTCATCGTCACGCTGCAGGACCAGAACGCGCAGCGGATCGCCCCGGCGATCAAGCGAGCGGCGGCGCTCTTCCGCGACCGGCTCAGGGATCCGCGCCGCGTCCGCGACGCACTCGACCGGCTGATCCCCGACGTGCGCGGCAACGGCATCGTACACGCGGACGTGATCATCGAGGCGATCTTCGAGAATGCCGATGCGAAGCGCGCACTCTTCGCCGACGTCGAGGCGCGCGCGAAGCCCGATGCGATCCTCGCGACGAACACGTCGTCGATCCCGCTCGAAACGATCGCGACGGTGCTGCATGCCCCCTCGCGGCTGATCGGCCTGCACTTCTTCAATCCGGTCGCGAAGATGATGCTCGTCGAAGTCGTCGCGGGCCGCGACAGCGATCCGGCGCTCGTCGCGCGCGGCGCCGCATTCGTGCGCGCGATCGACAAGCTGCCGCTGCCGGTGAAGAGCGCGCCGGGATTCCTCGTCAATCGCGTGCTCGCGCCGTACCTGATGACCGCGATGCGCTGCGTCGACGAAGGCGTCGCGCCGGAGGCGATCGACGAGGCGGCCGTCGCGTTCGGCATGCCGATGGGGCCGATCGAGCTCGCCGACACGGTTGGCCTCGACATCTGTCTTGCCGTCGGCCGCCTGCTCGACCCGCAGGCGCAGCCGCCGCGCGCGCTCGCCGCGCACGTCGGCGCGGGCGAGCTTGGCAGGAAAACGGGGCGCGGGTTCTATGCATGGGCGAACGGCCGTCCGCAGAAGCAAGCGCCGGCCAGCGTGCCGGCCGGCCTCGGCCGTCGTCTCGTCGATCCGCTCGTCACGGAGGCGAAATCGGCGCTCGACGAAGGCATCGTCGACGACGCCGACCTGGTCGACGCCGGTGCGATTTTCGGCGCGGGGTTCGCGCCGTTTCGCGGCGGGCCGATCCATTACGCGCGCTCGCTTTCCGCCGCATAGAAGAGCGCAACCGTGCAACGCGTGTGGCTCGCACAGTACCCGCCCGGCGTTCCTGCGGAAATCGACGTCGGCGAATACGAGTCGCTGCGCGAGGTGCTCGAGGAGAGCTGCCGCAAGTACGCGACGCGCCCCGCGTTCACGTGCATGGGGCGCACGCTCACGTTCGCCGATTTGGATGCGCTGTCGGCGACGTTCGCCGGCTTCCTGCAGTCGGTCGGCGCGACGCGCGGCACCCGCGTCGCGCTGATGATGCCGAACATCCTGCAGTACCCGATCTGCGTGTTCGGAACGCTTCGCGCCGGCTGCACCGTCGTCAACGTGAACCCGCTGTACACGGCGCGCGAGCTCGAGCACCAGCTCGTCGACTCCGGCGCCGAGGTGATTGTGGTCGTCGAGAATTTCGCGCGCACGCTGTCGCAGGCGATCGCGAGCACGCGTATCCGCCACGTGATCGTCACGTCGATCGGCGAGCTTCTGGCGGTCAAGGGCCGCGCCGTCGACCTGATGCTGCGCCGGGTGAAGCGGGTCATCCCCGAATGGTCGCTGCCCGGCGCGATCCGCTTCGCCGACGCGATGAAGGCGGGACGCAAGCGGACGATGACGCGGATGCCGATCGGGCACGACGACATCGCGTTCCTGCAGTACACGGGCGGCACGACCGGTGTGGCGAAGGGCGCGATGCTTCTGCACCGGAACATCGTCGCGAACCTGTTGCAGGCGCGCGCTTGGCTGCGGCCGTTTCTCGACGAAAGCCGTCGCGAGGTGATCCTCACGCCGCTGCCGCTCTACCACATCTTCTCGCTCACCGCGAACTGCCTCGTGTTCATGTCGATCGGCGGCGAGAATGTGCTGATCACCAATCCGCGCGACATCCGAAGCTTCGTGCGGGCGATGCGCCGCTACCGCTTCACCGCAATGACCGGTGTCAACACGCTCTTCAACGCGCTGCTCAACAACGAGCGCTTCCGCCGCCTCGATTTCAGCGCGTTCCGGCTCACGCTCGGCGGCGGCATGGCGGTGCAACAGGCGGTCGCGAAGCGCTGGAAGGCGGTGACCGGCGTGCCGCTCGTCGAGGCGTATGGCCTCACCGAAACGTCGCCCGCAGCGACGATGAACCCGCTCGACCAGGCCGAATTCAGCGGCGCGATCGGCCTGCCGATCTCGTCGACCGACGTCGTGCTGCGCGACGATGCGGGGCGCGACGTGGCGTTCGGACAGCCGGGCGAGATCTGCATCAAGGGGCCACAGGTGATGGCCGGCTACTGGCAGCGGCCCGACGAGACGGCGAAGGCGATGACGGCCGACGGCTATTTCATGACCGGCGACATCGGCACGATGGATGCGCGCGGTTACATCAGGATCGTCGATCGCAAGAAGGACATGATCCTCGTCTCGGGCTTCAACGTGTATCCGAACGAGGTGGAGGGCATCGTCGCGATGCACGAGGGCGTGCTCGAGTGCGCAGCCGTCGGCGTGCCGGACCGCAAGTCGGGCGAGGCGGTGAAGCTCTACGTCGTCGCCAGGGACAGCGGGCTCACCGCGCAAGCGCTGATGTCGCACTGCCGCGCGCACCTCGCCGGCTACAAATGCCCGCGCGACGTCGAGTTTCGCGCCGAGCTGCCAAAATCGAACGTCGGCAAGATTCTTCGCCGCGAACTGCGCGAGCAGGCGAAGCAGCCGGCGTAGACCCGTATCGAGGAGAGCCATGGACGAACGCCACGCACGACTGCCGCCCGGCATGCCCGCCCTGCGGGTGACGCCGATGCCGGCCGACGCGAACTTTCACGGTGACATCTTCGGCGGCTGGATCATGTCGCAGGTCGACCTCGCGGGCTCGATCCCGGCGTCGCGGCGCGCGCGTGGACGTGTCGCGACCGTTGCCGTCAACTCGTTCCTGTTCAAGCAGCCGGTGCTGATCGGCGACCTCGTCTCGTTCTTCGCGTCGATCGAGCGGACGGGCCGCACGTCGATCACGGTGTCGGTCGAGGTCTACGCGCAGCGCAATCCCGACGAGGAGATAACCGTCAAGGTGACGGAGGCGAGCCTCACGTACGTCGCCGTCGGTCCCGACCGCCGGCCGCGCGAACTGCCGCCGCTCGACGGGTGAGGCGGCGGCCGCCGTTCGGTCGCCGTTTGTGTCGGGGCCGCCACAGTCGCGGCAATCGCGCCGCGTGCACTGCGTGCCGCGGCCGATTCGCGTCCGAAATCGACGTATAGTTGGCTCATGCCGCTGTCATGCGGCATGCGGCGTGTGGCGCAACTGCCCGGGGGCTGCAAACGCTATCGGTCAACAGGGAGAACACGACATGAACCACGGACTGCGCGCGCATGTGTCGCTGGCGAGCGGTGTCGTACTGGGACTTTTCGCGGGCCACGCGTTCGGCGCCGCCTTCGCGCTTCAGGAGAATTCCGGCAGTGCGATGGGCAACGCTTTCGCGGGTGGCGCGGCAGCGGCCGAGGATGCGAGCACGCTGTGGTCGAATCCCGCCGGCATGACGCGCCTCACGTCGCCGCAGCTCGCCGCGGCGGTCCACTTCGTCACGCCGTCGTTCAATTTCCACGACGAAGGCTCGCAGCCGGCTGCATTCCAGCCGCTCGGCGGAACGGGTGGCGATGCGGGCAGCCTCAACGTGATTCCGAACCTCTACGTCGTCGTGCCGCTCACTCCGCAATGGAGTTTCGGCGTCGGCGTGAATGCACCGTTCGGGCTCGTGACGGAGTACGACAACAACTGGCTCGGTCGCTTCCAGGCCGTCAAGTCGGACATCAAGACGATCAACGTCAACCCGTCGGCCGCGTGGCGCGTCAACGATGCGTTCTCGGTGGGTCTCGGCGTGAGCTGGCAGCGCGTCGACGCCGAGCTCACGAGTCGCATCAACTACAGCGCCGGGCTTGCGCAGGGCGCGGCGCAGGCGGCTGCGGGCGGCCTGATTCCACCGGCGCTCGCGCCGCAGATCGTCGCGCTCACGCCGGGCCTCGAAGCGAACGCGAAGGTCAAGGGCGACGACAGCACGTGGGGATGGAACATCGGCTTCCTGTGGGACGTGACACCGCAGACGCGGATCGGCGGACAGTACCGGTCGTCCGTCAAGTACACGGTTTCGGGCACGGCGAGCTTCGACTATCCGGCGCTCCCGGCGGCGCCCGCGCCGATCGTTCCGGTGTTGCAACTGCTCGCCGGCGGCGTCAACAGCGCGATCTGCGGCGGACCCGGCGTCAATGCGCCCGGCTGCACGTCGACGGGCTTCTCCGCCGACATCAAGTTGCCGGACATCGCGAACCTGTCGATCTTCCATCGACTCAACAACCAGTGGGACGTGATGGCCGACCTGCAGTTCACGCGCTGGTCGACGTTCAGGGAGCTCGAATTCGTCCGCTCGAACGGCAGGGTTCTCCAGAACACGCCGGAGAACTTCGACGACGTCTGGCGCTTCTCGGTGGGCGCGACGTACCACTGGAACGACGCATGGAGCTTCCGCGGCGGCCTCGCCTACGACCAGTCGCCGGTGAACACGACCGATCGCACGCCGCGGCTGCCCGACTCGGATCGCGTCTGGATCGCCATCGGCGCGCAGTACCGGTTGAATCCCAATTTCACCGTCGACGCGGGATACGTCTACATCCCGATGCGCGACGCGGACATCAACCAGAATGCGGGCTCGACGGCGGCGAACGGCCTGGTCAAGGGCCACTACGAGTCGAACGTCAACATCTTCTCGCTGCAGCTCACGTACACGTTCTGACCGCCGCGCGCGGCCGCATGCCCGCGGTCCGCGATGGGGGCGGGGGCGGACATGCCTGATTTCTGGCGGAGCTGCGGCTATCGGCTGCTCGCGCGAAACGGCGACGGCACGCTTCGGCTCACCGACGACTTCCTGCGAAGCCTCCTCGCGCGTCCCGAGCTCGCGCCCGTTCCCGAATCGGGTGCAGCCGAGCTCGCGCTGCACGACGCGCTGATCGAATCGCCGCGACGCGTCGTAACACCTTCGACGCTGGACAACGTGGACGATGCCGACGCGCGCGAGAACTACGCGATCTGGCTGCGCTTTCGCGACCGTCTCGCCGCCGCCGCTTCGATCGAGGCGGCTTACATGCGGCTGTTCGCCGGCGAAGGCGTCGACGTGCCGCCGCTTCTGGTCGCGCAGCTCACCGAGATTCTTCTGCGCCACATCCTCGGCGACGACGCCGATCCGCTGGCCGCGCGCGCGGCCGAAATGCTGTTCCGGCCGCAGAGGATCGCGCTGACGGACGACGGCGGCGTGATGGCCGCGGACGAGGCCACCGTCGAGGTCTACGCGGCAGGCGCCGCGTTCGGCTCGCTCGGCGAGCTGCTCGCACGGAACCGGACGCCGTTGCGCACGATCGATCTCGACGTCCTCGATCGCGAGAAGGCGCCATCGTACTGGGAGCGCGACGAGCGTCACGACTTCTCGGTGAGCCTCAATCGCGGAAGCGCGGCGCTCGACGCGCTGTTGCGCGTGATGGAGGCGTGGATCGCGCACTTTCTCGGCGTCAGGGTCACGATCCGCATCGAGCGCGAGATCGACGACGCGCAATGGCGCTGGCACGTCGGTCTCGATGCCGAGGCGAGCGGGATCCTGAACGACCTTTACAATCGGGAGGCGGTCGACGATGCGCGAATGCGGCGCCTCTTGTGCCTGTTCAGGCTCGACTTCGTCGATCCGAACGACATGCGAAGCGCGATCGCGGGCCGACCCGTGTGGCTCGCGATGGCGATGGATGCCAACAACCGTCTCGTGCTGAAGCCGCAGAACCTCTTGATGAACCTGCCGCTCGCGCGGCCGCAATGATTCGTTGCCGATGACCATCGATCGATCGATCCGGCGCCGCATGACGGCGTCGCTGCTCGCCTGCATGTGCGTCGCCGCGTGCGCGCAGCCACAGGCGCCCTCGCCGTCCGAGCCGGTGCACCGCCCGCCGACGCCGGCGCAGCCCACGCCCGCACCGCCAGCCGCGGATGCCGGTCCGGTCGCGCCGCTCGCATGGCTTGCCGGCTGCTGGAAAGGCAGCGTGAACCAGCGGGATTACCGCGAGCAGTGGCTGCCGTTCGAGGGTGGCATGCTGATCGGCGCCGGCCAGCAGGTGATGCGGGGCAAGATGCAGGACTACGAATTCCTGCGGATCGAAGCCCGGTTCGACGGCGTCGTCTTCAGCCAGTTCGGCGCCGATCGCAAGGAAGCCGCGTTCCGGCTCGAGAACACGACGACCGACGGCAACGATACGATCTTCACGTTCGCGAACATGGCGCGGACGTTTCCGGCGCGTCTATCGTATCGGCGCGGCGCCGACGGCTGGCTCTACGAGACCATCGAGGGCGGCCTGCAAGGCGGCGACAAAAAAGTCATCTACCCGCTGCGGCGCGTCGATTGCGAGACCGGAGATCTCATCACGCATTAGGTTCCTTAGTTCTTACGTGATGACGACTGATCGCGAATCCGACGCCGGGAAGTCCGCCAAGAGCGCGGCGCTCGTGAGCTTCGAGCGCATGCTCGCCGTGGGCAAGGACAGCGCGCTATTGCGCTATTCGATCGGCAACGAGCATTTGAAGTCGGGCAATCACGATGCCGCGATCGAGGCGCTCGAGCACGCCGTTGCGCTCGACGCGACCTACACCGCGGCGTGGAAGCTCTACGGGAGCGCGCTCGAGCGTGCGGGTCGCGACGCCGAGGCGCTCGATGCGTATCGGCGCGGCATCGTCGTCGCGCGTCAGCGCGGCGACCGGCAGGCCGAGAAGGAGATGGTCGTGTTCGCGCGGCGCATCGAGCGCAGGCTTTAGGCGGAACCGTTGACGAGCGCGACACCGCGATTGGCGAGCTCGTCCGCGCGGTGATTGCCCGGCGTATCCGCGTGGCCGCGCACCCAGTGCCAGCGGATTCGATGCTGCGCGCGCAGCGCATCGAGCTCGCGCCACAGCTCCGCGTTCTTGACCGGCTTGCGATCGCTCGTGCGCCAGCCGTTCCGTTTCCAGGCGTGGATCCAGCTTTCGATGCCCTGCTTGACGTATTGCGAATCGAGGTAGACGTCGACGTCGCATGCGCGGGTCAGCGCCTCGAGCGCGCGAATGACGGCCGTGAGCTCCATCCGATTGTTCGTCGTATGCCGCTCGCCGCCGAAGAGCTCCTTCTCGCGCTCGCCCGCGATCAGCAGCACGCCCCAGCCGCCAGGCCCCGGGTTGCCCTTGCACGCGCCGTCGGTGTAGACGGTGACGCGCGCCCCGTCGTGGTCCCCCCACGCTTGCGGCTCCGCCGCTGCGCTGCCCCCGGAGGGTGCGCAACTTGCGCCTCGGGGCGGCCCTTCGGCGCTCATATCGGTCATCGCCCGCGCCGTTGCGTGGTCAGGCTCTCGCTCGCGCCGGCCGCGGGCGCGAGCGCCTTCGTGCGCCGCTCCCGTCTTTGCCATGCCGGGGTGAGCAGGCGCATGCCGAGCACCTTCTTCATCGCACGCAGATAGTAGACGCCGCCGGTGATCGGCCACCAGCGGTCGCCGGTTCGCTCGAAGAAGGAGAAGCGGCGCAGCCATTTCTGCTGCGCGAACGGCGGCACGTAGCAATCGAAGCGGCCGCCGACGACGTCGAAGCCGAGAAGCGACAGCCAGTCCTTCAACCGATAGAGCGCGATGAAATTGCCGTTCCACGGCGGCGTCGATCCGCGCCCGAAGTAACGCTTGGTTCCAAACAGCGAGAACGGATTGAATCCGGAAATGACGATCTGACCTTCGGGACGGATCACGCGCCATGCCTCGCGCAGCATCAGATGCGGATCGTCGGTGAACTCGAGCGCGTGCGGCATCACGATCAGGTCGAGCGTGTTCTCGGCGAGCGGCAGGCCGTGCGGATCGGCGATGATGTCGGCCGGCGGATCGTAATCGAGCGTCCAGCGCGACACGATCCGGCTCTGGGCGAGGAACCGGCATTCGGGAAGACCGATCTGCAGCGCGCGGAAACCGAAGATGTCGGCGACGGTCAGGTCGAAGTAGGCCTGCTCGCGTTCCCTCAGGTACTCTCCGAGCGGTGTCGCGAGCCACGCCGCGAACGTCATGGACACGCTGTCCGCAGCACCGGAGGATCGATCCATGCTCTCGATTATCCCCATCCCCGCTTTCAGGGACAACTACATATGGGCCGTGCAAAGCGGCCGCTACGCCGCGGTCGTCGACCCCGGCGATGCGAAGCCGGTGCTGCAATGGCTCGACGCGAACGGCGTCGAGTTGTCCGCGATACTCGCGACGCATCATCATGCCGACCACGTCGGCGGCGTGCCGGCGCTACGCGCGCGCTACGACGTTCCCGTGTACGGTCCCGCGCGCGAGTCGATCCCGTTGCGCACGCATGCGCTCGCCGAGGGCGACCGGATCGTCGTGCCGGGCATCGAGATCGGGCTTTGCGTCTTCGACATTCCGGGCCATACGGCGGGCCACATCGCGTACTACGCGCTGCCGCCCGAGCCGCTCGTATTCTGCGGCGACACGCTGTTCGCGGCGGGCTGCGGGCGCCTTTTCGAAGGCACGCCCGATCAGATGTGGTCGTCGCTCGCGAAGCTCGCAGCGCTCGACCCGAACACGCGCATGTATTGCGGACACGAGTACACGCTCGCGAATTTGCGCTTCGCAGGCGCCGTCGAGCCGAACAGCGCCGACATCCGCGCGCGCACCGCGCACGAGACCGCCAGGCGCGAACGGGGATTGCCGACGCTGCCGTCGACGATCGGCGCCGAGCGCGCGACCAATCCGTTTCTGCGCGCCGAGTTGCCGAACGTGACGGCGGCGGCGGCCGCGCACGCGGCGCGGCCGATGAAGAACGTCGTCGACGCGTTCGCGACGCTGCGTGAATGGAAGAACGGATTTGCCTGACGAGCGGCGGCAAGCGCGGGCGTTTTCGGGTTGACGCTTCGCGCAATGCAGCCTACCATCGCCGGACTTTTGTATGACAACGGCATTCGAGCCCTCGAATTGGCGGCCTATCGACGCATCCTGATTCTCGCAGCCGCGCTCGCGCTTGCAGCGTGCGCGACCGCGCCTCCCGAGCAAGCGAGCGAACCTTCGCCCGCTTCGTCAACGCCGCTTCCGGTGATCGAATTCGCGCCTGCTCCGGCGCCGATCATGCTCGTCGATCCGTTCGACGGGGCCGGCGAGCTCGATCTCGAGCCGTTGTCGCCGTCGCCCGGCGATTTGTGGGACCGCATCGTCCGCGGTTATGCGATGCCCGACATCGACGGGCCGCTGGTCGACAAGTGGGAGCAGTGGTACGCCGAGCGGCCCGACTACGTCGCGCGGATGGTCGAGCGCAGCCGCCGCTACCTGTATCACATCGTCAGCGAGGTCGAAGCGCGCGGCATGCCGTCGGAAATCGCGCTCCTGCCGATCGTCGAGAGCGCGTTCAATCCGAACGCATTGTCGGTGAGCCGCGCATCGGGGATCTGGCAGTTCATGCCGCAGACGGGCAAGACCTACGGATTGAAGCAGAACTGGTGGATCGATTCGCGCCGCGACGTGATCGCCGCCACCAGCTCGGCGCTCGATTACCTGCAGACGCTGAACGCCGAGTTCAACGATTGGCAGCTTTCGCTCGCCGCGTACAACTGGGGCGAGGGCAACGTGCGCCGCGCAGTCGCGCGCAATCGCGCGCGGGGCCTTCCGGTCGATTTCGCGAGCCTCCAGGGCGTCCCCGTCGAGACGCGCAACTACGTGCCGAAACTGCAGGCAGTGAAGAACATCATCGCCGATCCGCAGAAATACGGGCTCGAAATGGCCGACGTGCCGAACGCGCCGTACTTCACGGTCGTCCGCACGACAGTGCGGATGGACGTCAAGCGGGCCGCCGAGCTCGCCGAGCTGCCGCTCGACGAGTTCCTGGCGCTGAATCCACAGCACAACCGGCCCGTGATCTCCGGCGCCGACGAATACGCGATCCTGCTGCCGATCGACAAGGCGGAGGTCTTCGCCGCGAAACTCGATCTCGTCGCGCAGCCGCTCGTATCCTGGCGCGCGCACCGGATGAAGAAGGGTGAAGCGCTGCCGCAGGTCGCGGCGCGCTACGGGATGTCGATCGAGACGCTGCGCTCGGTGAACGGCATCGGTCCGCGGCAGACGGTGCCGACCGGTTACGCGCTGCTCGTGCCGATGCAGCAGCCGTCGGCCGAGGCCGCCGCGTCGCTGGAGGACGCGGTGTTCACGACGGTGCCCGTCAACCGCACGTTCTACTACGCGGTGCGCCGCGGCGACACGCTGACCGACGTCGCGGCGCGCTACGGCGTCACGATCGCCGATCTGCGGCGCTGGAACCATCTGACGCACGACTCGGTGCGCGCCGGGCAGAAGCTTCGCGTGACGAGCGACGTCGCGCCCGCCCGCGCCGCGCAGGCGTCGCATCATCATGCCAAGAGCGGCCGGACGAAGGCGGCGCACTCCGGCGTGGCCGTCCGCACGGCAGGCGCCGGCGGCAGCGGCAAGCGCAACGCGGCGATGACGACGTCGGCCGCCGCCAAACCGTAGTCATCGCGCGAT
>DATJFI010000014.1:0-31035 GCA_035495715.1 Casimicrobiaceae bacterium | reverse complement strand
CAGGATCGCCCGGGTGGTGAAACAGGTAGACACAAGGCACTTAAAATGCTTCGGCCGCGAGGCCATACCGGTTCGAGTCCGGTCCCGGGCACACGACGCGCAACGCGAACGAAGCGACGTGACCGCGACGCCATGAGGTTCAACGCTCGCGGCCGCGCTCCTGACGCTCTTTGGGATCCGCGGCGTTCGGCGCACGCATGACGTGCGAAAGCCGCGACTTCCAGCGGAACCATTGCCCGGCCGGCGAACTACGAGCGGCGCTTCTGTCCGGGCGAGCGTCGCATTGCGCGCGCGTGGTTGATCGAGCAGCGCTCCCAGCGCGACGGCATCCGCGCCGGGATCCACGAGCAGCGGCCGCAGTCGCCATACGTTCAGGACCGCACGTGGGGCTTTCAGCCCGACGGCCTCTTGGTTGAGAGAGGCTGCAGCGCCATATTCGCGTTCGAGACCCGATAGCGGGCGCCGACGCAAAGGTCATTGGCCGACGCGGCCGGTGCGGCAGCAAGCCCCGCAGGCGATCACTTCGGCGCTGTTTGCGCCGACGCCGGCGCACCCGCGACTGCGCCGATTGCACTTCAAGTGTACAAGCGACACGGACGCAGGAGGTCGTGATGGAGGACGGCAAGCGCCGGGACGGCGCGTATCACGAAGGCATGCGAGCGCTGCAGGACCGCTTCGATACGCGGCGCCTCGCCGACCGGCTCGACGAGACGCTCGCGCGCCGCGCTTTCACGGGCGAGGATCGTCAGTTCATCGAAAGCCGTTCGCTGTTCTTCCTCGCCACGGCCGATGCGGCAGGACAGCCCGACTGCTCGTACAAGGGCGGGCCGCCGGGCTTCGTGCGCGTGAGCGCGCCCGACGAGCTCGCGTTTCCGAGCTACGACGGCAACGGCATGTTCCGCAGCCTCGGCAACGTCCGGAGCAACCCGGCGGTCGCGCTGCTCTTCATCGACTTCGAGAAGCCGCGGCGTCTGCGCGTGCTCGGCACGGCGAGCGTCGCCGACGACGATCCGCTCCGCGAAGCCTTTCCGGGCGCGCAGCTCGTCGTTCGCGTACAGGCAAGCCGGATCTTTCCCAACTGCCCGCGCTATATCCATCGGATGCCCATCGTCGAGCTGTCGCCGTACACGCCCCGCGAGGGCGCGGCGCCGCCCGTTCCCGGATGGAAACGACAGCCGGCGTTTCGCGAGGTGCTGCCCGGCGACGATCCGGCGCGCGAAGGCTGAAGCTTTGCGTTGCGTTCGGGGACTAGGACTTGCTGATTGCGCGTGCTTGCACGAGCAAGGCGAAACCGCAGCCGGCTGCGTAGGCAAACGCGGTCCAGTACCAGTGCGCGAGAAACATCGATCCGAGCGCCGCGAGATCGAACGTCATTGCGGCTGTCGGCGGCAGCGGCGCCGGACCCGACGCGCGCCAGTTAGCCCCGAGCGGGACCGACGACAGGTTCGTGAGAAGCGGCCACCAGACGAGGGCGGCGATCACGTAGAAAAGGCCATCGACGCCCGCAACGATGGCGAGGTAGAGCGACGCGGCGAGCGCGCCCTTGCGCAAGATCCAGTCGACCCGACGATCCATCCCACACTCCAGCCAATGCCGGGATGGATCGTATCAAATTTGTAAGACGTCCACCTACAAATGCGATGTAAGGAGCTGTGTCGGCGATGCTCTCCGGCCGCCTCCGCGGTTGTCAGCGATGGCCGCCGGTTGCCGACCCCGGTGCGAGCTTTGCGAAATCGCCCATCACGCGCTGCATCGAGGCGAACGTCGACTCGCCCGACGACACGACTCCCTGCATGGCCGAAACGACCTTTTGCATCTGGCTCATGTCGGGCAGCATCGACATCGCGGCACGCGTCTCCTTGACGCCGGGCACGCCTTCCATCTGCTCTTCCATCAGGGTGAAGAGCCGCTTCTGGATCTCGACGATCAGGTCGAACATCTCGCTCCAGTAGCGAAGCGAGCGTTCCATCGCTTCCTGCGCGGCACCCTGCCCCGCCGCGACGAGCGCCTGCGGATCGCGCGCCTGCGCCGCGGACTTCGCATGCCGCCGCTGGAATTCGCGCGCCTCCTCCTCGCCTTCGAACTGCTTCCTGCGCACGCGACTCGCGCCTTCGATCGCCGCGTTGATCACCTCGAGCGCAAGCGCGGCGTTCGTCCGGTAGAGATCCAGCGCCTGCTCGGGCGTCATCACGGTCGCTATCTTTGCGACGTCGCCAATACCGGGCATCGGCGACGTCGATGCGCCGGTCGCCTTCGCGCCCTGTGCGTGTCGGGTCGATTCACCGGATTCGATGTTCGGCGGCGAGCGCTTGCGGCCGCGTGCCTTGCCTGAAGCGTGCTCACTGCTTTTCGTCGCTGCAGCCTTGCGTGCCATGGTTGCGCTCCTTTTCGCGGGTGCAGAAAGACGCGTCGAAGCCTGCATGAGACGCTGCGGCCGCGCGTTCGTCAATACGGCGGCGTGTTCGAGAGCAGCTTGTCGAGCGTCATCGGAAGATCGCGCAACCGCCGGCCGGTCGCATGATGGATCGCGTTGCAGACGGCCGCGGGAACGCCGGTAATGCCGATCTCGCCGATGCCGCGAATGCCGAGCGGATTGAACGCGTAGTCGGGATGATCGACGAACGTGACGTCGATCGTGCCGACGTCGGCGTTGACCGGTACGTGATACTCGGCGAGGTTCGCGTTGACAATGCGGCCGTTGCGCGCGTCCATCAGCGAATCCTCGAGCAACGCGAAGCTCATCCCCCAGACGATTCCGCCCTGGAGCTGGCTGCGCGCGGTCTTCTCGTTGAGCGGGCGACCGATGTCGTACGCGGCGACGATGCGAGGGACGCGGATCACGCCGAGATCCGGATCGACACGGACTTCGACGAACACGGCGCCAAACGAATGCAGCGCAAGACGCTCGTTCTCCTTGCCGGGCGCAGCTTCTGCCGTCGCTTCCAACGGACGCTCCGCCCGCCCGGCGAGCGCGGCGATCGACTCGCGTCGCGAAGGCTCGTCGCGAATCAGCAGCACGCCGTCGTCGACACTGACGCGGCCGGGCGTGACGCCCTGCAGCGGTGACGCGCCGTCGCGCGCCGCCTGGGCAATCACCATCTCGCGAAGCTTGCGGCACGCGGCCTGCACGGCGGGGCCGACGCTCGCGGCGCTCATCGAGCCGCCGGACACCGGCGCGCGCGGCAGGTTGGTGTCGCCGAGCTCGAAGCGCACGCGCGCGGGCGGGACACCGAGCGCATCCGCCGCGACCTGCGTCATCACCGTGTAGGTGCCGGTGCCGATGTCCTGCGTGCCGGATTGCACGACGAACGTGCCGTCGGGCATCAACGCTGCGCGTGCCTGCGCCGTCATCCGGTGCGCCGGATAGGATGCCGTCGCCATGCCGAAGCCGACGAGGTCACGGCCGTCGCGCATCGAGCGCGGCGATGGATTTCGCCGCGCCCAGCCGAAGCGCTCGGCGGCTCGCGCATAGCACTCGCGCAGATGCTTGCTTGAAAAGGGCTTGCCGGTGTCGGCTTCGCGCTCTGCGTAGTTGCGAAGCCGCAGCGCGAGCGGATCGAGCGCGAGTGCGATCGCGAGCTCGTCCATCGCGACCTCGAGGGCGAAATTGCCGGTCGCCTCGCCCGGCGCGCGCTGGAACGTCGGCGTGCCCGTGTTGAGCTTGACGAGCCGGTGGGTCGTGGCGCCGTTCGGGCACGCATACATCATCCGCGAAACGACGGCCGACGCCTCGGTCCAGTCCTCGAAGTCGGACGTGTTCGCGAAAAGCTCATGGCGCACGTACGTGAGGGTTCCGTCCTTGCGCGCGCCGAGCGCGACGCGCTGCAGCGTACGGGGACGGCCGCCGACGGGTCCGAACATCTGCTGGCGATCGACGACGAGCTTCACCGGCCGCGCGAGCTTGCGCGCGCACATGGCCGAAAGCACGACGTGCGACCACGCCGAACCCTTGCAACCGAAGCCGCCGCCGACGAACGGCGATACGACGCGAACGCTGTCGGCCGGCATGCCGAGCGTCTTCGCGACCGCGTCGCGCACGCCCGAGACGTACTGGGTCGCGTCGTAGAGCGTCAGATGCTCGCCGTCCCAGTCGGCGATCGTCGCATGCGGCTCGAGGGGATTGTGGTTCTGCATCGGCGTCGTGAAGGTGGCATCGACGTGCACGTCGGCCACGCGCGCGCCCGCGTCGACGTCGCCCCAGCACGCATCGGGCGGCTTGCCGTAAATCTCCTTCGGCGCATACGCACTCGCCCGCTCGCGTTCGAAGTCGAGCAGTGCGACCTCGGGCGCATAGCGTGCGTCGACGAGCGCCGCCGCGGCCACCGCGTGCTCGAACGTGTCAGCGACGACGACGGCGATCGGCTGCCGGTTGTAATGAACTTCGTCGTCCTGGAATAGCGACAGCGCGCGGCCGGCGGGTGGCTTGAACGCAGCGCGGCCGTGCTCGGGCAAGGTCGGCGCATTGCGGTGCGAAAGAACCAGCAACACACCCGGCGCGTTCTCGGCGCGCGTGCTGTCCAGGTCGACGATCCGCCCGCGCGCGATCGTCGACAGCACCATGACCGCATGGCAAAGATCGGCGAGCCGGAACTCCGCCGCATACCGGGCGCCGCCGGTCGTCTTCAGCGAGCCATCGGTTCGGTCGAGCGGACGACCGATGACGCTTCCCGTGCCGGTGTCGGTCGTCATGCCGACGCAGCCTCCCGCAGCGCGCGCGCGACGGCACGTTGCGCGAGCGTCACCTTGAACGCGTTGTCGCGATACGGCCGCGCACCTTCGGTTGCCGCCAGCGCCGCTTTCGCGAGCGTGTCGTCGTCGAGCGCATGACCCACGAGCGCCCGCTCGGCGCCGCTCGCGCGCCATGGGCGGTGCGCGACGCCACCGAGCACGATCCGCGCGTCGCGCACGCGCTTGCCGTCCATCTCGAGCCCGGCGGCGACCGACACCAGCGCGAACTCGTAGCTCGCCCGGTCGCGCACCTTCAGATAGTGCGAATGATCGGCAAACGGCGATGGCGGCAGGATCACGGCCGTGATCAGTTCGTCGTGACGAAGCTCGGTATCGCGTTCCGGCGCCGTTCCGGGCAGGCGATGAAACTCGCTCATCGGAATGCGGCGCACGCCGGCGCCGTTTCGCGCCTCGACGACGGCGTCGAGCGCCGCGAGCGCCACGCACATGTCCGACGGGTGAACGGCGATGCAGTGGTCACTCGCGCCGAGAATCGCGTGAATCCGGTTCGAGCCTTCGCGCGCGGCGCAGCCGGATCCCGGCTTGCGTTTGTTGCACATGTCGAAGCCGACATCGACGAAGTAATGGCAGCGCGTGCGCTGCAGCAGGTTGCCGCCGACACTCGCCATGTTGCGAAGCTGCGGCGACGCGCCCGACACGAGCGCCTGCGCGAGCAGCGGATAGCGCTCGCGCACGATCGGTGCGTTCGCGAGGTCGGTGTTCGAAACGAGCGCCCCGATCCGCAGGCTGCCGTCGGCAGCCGGTTCGATCGAGGCCAACGGCAGCCGCGTGATGTCGACGAGCCGCGTCGGCTGCTCGACGTAGCCTTTCATCAGATCGAGCAGGTTCGTGCCGCCCGCGAGGCAGCGCGCGTTCGGATCGGCGAGCGCGGCGATTGCGTCGTCGACACGCTCGGCGCGGACATAATCGAACGCACGCATCGCTATGCCGATTTCTTCAACACTTCGCGGAGGGCGTCGACGATGCCGACGTATGCGCCGCAGCGGCAGAGGTTGCCGCTCATCCGCTCGCGAATCTCGTCATCGGTCAACTCGACAGGCCCGCGACGGCGGACGTCGCGAGTCACCGCGCTGATCGTGTCGCGGCGCGCTTCGTCGAGCATGCCGACCGCCGAGCAGATCTGACCGGGCGTGCAGTACCCGCATTGAAAGCCGTCGTGCGCGATGAAAGCCGCCTGCACCGGATGCAGCGCATTCGCAGTCGCGAGGCCTTCGACAGTGCGGATCCGGTCGCCCTCGTGTGCGATCGAGAGCGTCAGGCACGCATTGATCCGACGATCGTTGACGAGTACCGTGCAGGCGCCGCATTGTCCCCGGTCGCAGCCCTTCTTCGTTCCGGTCAGGCCGATGTATTCGCGCAACGCATCGAGGAGCGTCACGCGCGGCTCGACGACGACGTCGTAGGGGTAGCCGTTGACGTCCAGCCGCACATGCCGGGGCGCACCGGGTCCGCGTGCTTCGCGTGTCGGTGTCGATGCGTTGTTGTCGGCTGCGATAAGGGGAGGCACGTGCGCAAGCGTCGTCGTCAATGCACCGGTCCCGCAGAGAAAGCGCCGGCGCGCCGCGCCTTCCGCGCTCAGCGATCGCCTGTCCATCGCAAGAAGACCCGCGATCGCGCGCGCCGGTTCCTTCGACGAGAGAGCGGTTCCATCGTCGCTGGTTGACGCAGATCAGGCCTTGACGTCGCCGGTGACGCCTCTATAATCGCACTACCGGATATTTATACGGTAATGCCGATGCCCGCCCGTTCCGCTCCCGCTCCACGCGTATCCGCTCGCAGCGCCACCGCGGTGACGCCACCGATGCTCACCGCGCGACAACAGCAGATCCTCGACTGGATCCGCGGCTATCTGGAAACGACCGGCATGCCGCCGACGCGCGCCGAAATCGCGGGCGGACTCGGGTTCTCGACGCCGAGTTCGGCGGAGGACCATCTGCAGGCGCTCGCGCGGAAAGGCGCAATCGAGATCCTGCCGGGCGCATCGCGCGGCCTGCGCCTGAAGGAAATGCCCGGCGTGCCGATCCAGGGCACGCTGCCGCTCGTGGGCCGCGTCGCCGCGGGCCAGCCGATTCTCGCCGTCGAGAACATCGAGTCGCATCACCGCGTCGACCCGGCGCTGTTCTCCCCGCGCGCCGACTACCTGCTGCGCGTGCGCGGCGACAGCATGCGCGATGCGGGCATCCTCGACGGCGATCTGCTGGCCGTGCATCGCACGCGCGAAGCGCGGAACGGAC
Source organism: Casimicrobiaceae bacterium (assembly GCA_035495715.1). GTDB lineage: Bacteria > Pseudomonadota > Gammaproteobacteria > Burkholderiales > Casimicrobiaceae > VBCG01. Next base: position 24,052 of record DATJFI010000014.1, on the reverse strand, counting down.
AGATCGTCGTCGCGCGTCTCGGCAGCGCCGCCGGCGACGAAGTGACCGTCAAGCGGCTGCGCAAGCGCAGCCGCGACATCGTCCTCCTTCCCGAGAACGCCGCGTTCGCGCCGATCGTCGTCGATCCGCGCACGACGCCGTTCGCGATCGAAGGCGTCGCCGTCGGACTCGTCCGCAGCGGCGGCTGGTAGATCGTTCCCCCGGCCTTCGCGGCCGGTTTTTCTCTCCCTTCATGGAGGCCATCATGGTCGACCCCATTCCCGCCGGTTATCACAGCGTCACGCCGTACCTGATGGTGCGCGACGGCGCGCGCGCGATCACGTTCTACGCGCAAGCGTTCGGCGCGCGCGAAGTGATGCGCTTCCCGATGCCCGACGGCAAGATCGGGCACGCGGAGATCAAGATCGGCGATTCGCACGTGATGCTCGCCGACGAGTCGCGCGAGTTCCCCGGACCGCAGATGCTCGGCGGCGCAGGCGTGAGCCTGATGCTCTACGTCGAGGAGGTCGACGCAACGTTCGCGCGCGCACTTGCCGCCGGCGCCACCGAGCGGCGCGCCGTCGCCGATCAGTTCTACGGCGATCGCAACGGCACGCTCGTCGATCCGTTCGGCCACGTGTGGACCGTCAGCACGCATCGCGAGGACGTGTCGATGGACGAAATGCAACGGCGGATGGCGGCGATGCACGACGAGAAGAAGTCGAGCTGATCGCGCGCAAGGAGGACGACGATGTACATGCTCTACGGCAAGGCGGGCTCGGGATCGGCCGCGGTCGAGGCGGCGCTCGCCATCGCGCGCGCGCCGTTTCGTTTCGTCGAGACCGCGTCGTGGGATCAGAACGAGGCGTATGCCGATCTGCTCGCGGTGAATCCGCTCGGGCAGGTGCCGACGCTTGTCCTCGCCGACGGCAGCGCGATCTCCGAAAGCGCCGCGATCCTCATGCATCTCGGCAGCGTGCACGAGGATGCGAAATTGCTGCCGCGCGAAGCGTCGCAGCGTGCACAGGTCGTGCGCGGACTCGTGTTCATCGCCGCCAACTGCTATGCGGCGATCAGCATCATCGACTTCCCGCAGCGCTGGTGCGCGGGCGCCGACGACGACGAAGCAGTGCAGGAGCGCATCCGCGCCGGCACGCGCGCGCGCGTGCACAGGCACTGGGAAATGTTCGCCGATCTCTTTCCCGCGCAGCCGTATCTTTCCGGCGAGAACGTCGGCGCGCTCGATCTGCTCGCCGCGGTCGTCTCGAAGTGGTCGGGATCGCGGCAGCATCTCGAAGCGCATCGGCCGGCGTTCTTCGAAACGTTGCGGCGCATCGAGCGTCATCCCGACGTCGCGCCGGTCTTCACACGGAACTGGCCGGCGAAGCCGGCGGCGACGGCCGGCGATTGACAGTTCGCCGGCGCCGGTCGACAGTTGACGCCGCATTCGATCAAAAAAGGAGGAAATACCATGAATGTCAAGCGCTGGATCGTCGTCGTGTCGGCGGCGCTTTGCGCATCGCTCGCCGCGTCGGCATTCGGCTGGAACCGGCTGCAGGCCACGCAATTCGCGACGCTGCCGCCTGGGACCGCGCATCCCGAAGGCATCACCGCCGACGGCCACGGCAATTTCTACGTCGCCGATTTCGACGTGAGCGGCAACACGAGCGTAGGCACGATCGTCGTGTTCGACCACAACGGACGGCTGCTGCGCACGCTGCAGGTGAACGAGGGAAGCCCGCTTCTGCTCGGCATCGCGTTCAATCCGGCGACGGGCGATCTGCTCGTCTGCGATCTCGGCAAGTCGCAGGTGCTCAGGGTGGATCCGCAATCCGGCGCGGCGAGCGTGTTCGCGCCGATTCCGGGATCCGGCGGTCCGAATGCGCTCGCCTTCGACGCCGCGGGCAACGTCTACATTTCCGATTCGTTCCAGGCAACGATCTGGCGCACGCCGAAAACGGGCGGCGCGCCGACGGCGTGGGTCGTCGATCCGCTGCTCGCGATTCCCGGCGATCCTGCGAACGGCACGCAGGATTTCCCGCCGTTCGGCGCGAACGGCCTCGCGTTCAACGGCAATGCATCGGCGATGTTCGTCGCAAACACGAGCACCGACCGCGTGATCCGCATTCCGTTGCCGGGCGGACCTTCCGGCACGCCGGACAAGCCCGAGGTGTTCGTCAATTCCATCAACGGCGCCGACGGGCTCGTGATCGACGGCGCGGACAACCTGTGGGTCGTCGCGAACCAGGCCGACGAGATCGTCGTCGTCGATCCGACCGGGCGCGCCATCGCCAAGCTCGGCGACTTCGACGGCATCGATCGGCAGGGATCGCCAATCGGATTGCTGTTTCCGGCAAGCCCGGTGATCGTCGGCGGCTTCGTCTACGTGACGAACCTGTCGCTCGATCTGCACAGCTCGTTCGGCCTGCCGCAGGCGGTCGACTCGCAGTGGGCGGCGCAGGTCACGCGACATACGATCGCGCGGCTGCCGGCGCTCATACCGCCGGTCCGACAGTAAATGCAGCAACCCGCCCGATCGGCGCGCGTTCGCGCCGATCGGGTCATCCATCATTCGCGTCTTAAGTGTCCCGTCCCGGAAATAACTTGCCTAACCATATCGCCGATAGCCACCGCTGGACGCGCAAAAGTGGCGAAAACGGCGCCGGGCGCGAAGCAGAGCGAGGCGGATATCGGGAATATCCGCGAGCGATGCGACAAAGCACCGCGGCGTTTCTCGCCACTTTTGCGCAAGGTATTTCCGGGATGGGACACTAATCCCGATGAAGCCCGCGCTTGCCCGGCTGCTGTCGCATCCCGCCATCTGGCGCGGCAACGATTGCGCGCCCGAGACTGCGAGCATCGGCACTGGCTTCGCCGAGCTCGATGCCGTATTGCCGGGCAACGGCTGGCCGCGCGCAGCGCTCACCGAGATCCTGCTCGAGCGTGAAGGCATCGGCGAACTGCGCCTCACGCTGCCGGCGCTCGCGCGGCTGCAGTCCGCCGGACACAGCATCGTCTGGATCGCGCCGCCGTACCGGCCGTACGCGCCGGCGCTCGCCGCTGCGGGGATCGACCTCGCGCGACTGATCGTCGTGCACGGCGCGTCGCGCACCGACGCGCTATGGGCGTACGAGCAGGCATTGCGCGCGCCCGAATGCGGCGCGGCGTTCGGATGGATGCCTGCGCACGACGAGCGCGTGCTGCGCAGGCTCCAGGTGGCGGCGCGCGAAGGCCGCACGTGGGGCGTGTTGTGGCGCCGCCCGGGCGAGCAGGCACGCGCGGCGGTTGCGCCGTTGCGGCTTGCGCTCAGCCCTTGCCAGGGACGGCTCGCCGTGCGCGTGCTGAAGCGTCGCGGCGGCGAACTCGCGCGACCGATCATGCTCGATCTCGCGCGTGCGCCCGGGGCGCCGCTTTACCCGTTCCAATCATCGTCACTTGTCGCTTCGAAAGACCGTACCGGCTCGCGTGCCGGTACGAAGCGCCCTCCCGAGTTGCGTGTCGCAGGTTCACCCTCGCTGCCGGCGCGCCGTCACGGCACCCGGCTCCCGCACAGGAAGGCATCATGAATTTCCATCTCGGCCGCCTGATCGATCACGTCCATCTCGTCGTCGCCGACCTCGACGCGAGCAAGCGGTTCTATCGCGCGGTGCTGCAATCGCTCGGCCGCGATCTGTCGGGCGAAGGCGACGGCTATTTCTTCGCCGACGAGCTCTTCGTCAGCAGAATCGAGCAGGGACAAACGATCTCGCACGTGCATCTCGCCTTCCAGGCGCCCGACCGCGACACCGTGCAGCGCTTTCATGCGGCCGCGCTCGCGGCGGGCGGGCGCAACAACGGCGCACCGGGCGAGCGCCATTACCATCCCGGTTATTACGCCGCGTTCGCGCTCGATCCCGACGGCAACAACCTCGAGGCCGTCGATCACGGGCCGGCGAAACGATCGGCGGCGTCGGTCGTCGTCACGCCCGCCGAATAAGCAAGCGAATGCTCTGGGCCAGCCTGCTGCTGCCGTCGCTGCCGCTCGACGTCTTCGCGCGTGCGCAGGAGGCCGATACGCCTTTCGTCGTCACGACCGGCGGTCATCATCCACGCATCGTCGCGGCGAGCGATGCCGCCCGCATCGCCGGCATCCGCCGCGAGCAGCCGATCGCGACCGCGCTCGCGCTCGCGCCCGACATCATCATCCGCGAGCGCGACACGGCAGCCGAAGAAGCGGCGCTCGCCGACGTCGCGACGATGCTGCTGGCGTTCACGCCGCGCGCGAGCCTCGCGCCGCCGAACGCAGTCGTCGCCGAAATCGCGGGCAGCCTGCGGCTTTTCGGCGGCCTCGCGCAACTCGACGAAGCGCTCAGCCGAGCGGCATCTGCGCGCGGCTACGACGCAACACTCGCCGTCGCGCCGACGCCGACCGCGGCGCTTCTGCTTGCGCGCGGCGGCTGCACGACGCCCGTGCTCGCCGTCGACGCGCTGCCCGCGGCGCTCGCGGCGCTGCCGCTCGCGCTGCTCGATATCGACGCCGATACGCTCGCGACGCTCGAGGCCGCCGGCGTGACGACGTTCGCCGCCGCGCAGGCGCTGCCGCGCGCGGGACTTGCACGACGCTTCGGCGCGCATCTCGTCGACCTCCTCGACCGCGCGCTCGGCCGCGCGAGCGATCCGCGCGTGCCCTTCGTTTCGCCGCCGCATTTCGAGCGCAGCCTGCCGTTGCCGGCACCGGTCGAAAGCGTCGAGGCACTGCAATTCGCCGTCAACCGTCTCGTCGGCGATTTCGCCGACTGGCTCACCGCGCGGGGCCTCGGCGCGCTGCGGATGTCGCTCACGCTCGTGCACGAGCGTCATGTGCGCGATCGCGGAACGCCGCCGACCGTGGCGACGTTCGCGCTCGGCGAGCCGGCGCGGATGCCGGCGCATCTTGCGACCGTCTTGCGCGAACGCCTCGCGCGTGTCGCGCTGCCGGCGGCCGTCGAGGCGATCATGCTCGCGAGCGACGAAACCGCGCCGCTTGCAAGCCGCAACCTCGGCCTTCTCCCCGACGACGGCGTCGACGCCGTCGTCGTGCCGCTGGTCGATCGCCTGCGCTCGCGATTGGGCGAGCGCGTCGTGACGACGCTCGCGCTCGCCGACGAGCACCGCCCCGAGCAGGCGGCCCGCGAGATTCCCGCGCTCGCATCGAAGGCGGCGTCGCGCACAGCGACGAAACGCGCATCGGCCGCCTCGCGCCGCGCGAAAGCGAAAACGACGCGCGTCCCGACCGGCGCGCAAGCGCCGCGGCCGTTATGGCTGCTCGATTGCCCGCGGCCGCTCGGCGGCGTCCTCGAAGCGGCGCCCTGGGTGCTGCGCGACGGCCCCGAGCGCATCGAATCGGGCTGGTGGGACGGCCGCGATTGCCGCCGCGACTATTTCGTCGCCGCGACGCCCGATGGCGAGATCGCATGGATCTACCGCGATCACCGCTACGCGACCGACGACGGCGAGTGGTTCATGCACGGGCTCTTCGCGTAAAGCCGCGCGCACGCGAGCGCGAACGCTTCAGCGCACGCGCGCAATGCCCATCCGAAGCTGTGCTTCCGCCTCCGCCGCGATGCGCGCGACGAGCGTCGCCGCCGGCTCGATGCTCGTGACGAGATCGACCGCCTCGCCCGCCCAGACGAGCGCCGTGGCGAAGTCGTCCTCGTCGACCGCGTTGCGATACCGCGCGCGCTCCCCGTCGAGCGCGGCGGCAAGCGCCTCCTCGCGTCCGTGCCAGCGTTCCATGAACGCGTTGCGAAGCGCGCGCCCGGTATACGGCGCGGGCCACGCGTAATCGCGGACGATGTCGAATACGCGGGTGCGCGCGGTGTCGCCACCGCGTGCGCTGACGAGTCGCGCCTTCGCCGCGTCGCGTCCGAGCGCTTCGGCCGTTGCACAAAACCGCGTGCCGATCAAGGCGCCCTCCGCGCCGAGCATCAGCGCGGCAGCGAGCCCGCGCCCGTCCGCGATGCCGCCGGCGGCGATCACCGGCGTCGGCGCCACGCGATCGACGACGGCGGGAACGAGCGGAAGCGTCGCGCGGCTGCCGCCGTGGCCGCCACCCTCGGTCCCCTGCGCGACGATGAAATCGGCGCCCGCCTCCTGCGCGACGCGCAGCTCCTCGTCGCCCTGAACCTGGCAGATCAGCGTCGCACCGGCGTCTTTCACCGCGCGCGCATGCGGACGCGGATCGCCGAACGAGAGCATCACCGCGCGCGGACGCTGCGCGAGCGCCATCGCGAGGACTTCGGGCCGCATCGACCACGTGATGAATCCGATGCCCCAGGGGCCGCTCGCCGCGTGCTTCACCAGCGCGATCTCGCGCGCAACCCACTCGGCATCGCCGTAGCCGCCGCCGACGAGACCGAGGCCACCGGCGTTCGCTACCGCGGCGGCCAGTCGGCCGCCGGCCACGCCGCCCATCGGTGCGAGCACGATCGGATGCCGCAGTCCGAACGCTTTGGTGAGCCGGGTGTCGATCATGTTGCATTCCTGATATCGGGCGAGCAAAGTCTAGCAAGAGCAGGTGCCGTCGAAGGACCGTCGTGTCGCAACCGCTCGCCGATCACGTTGCACGTTCCGTCACGATTCGCGCGCGCGAGGCGACGCTTGCCGGCGATCTCACGGTTCCCGCCGGCGCGAACGGCATCGTGCTGTTCGCGCACGGCAGCGGCAGCAGCCGCGCGAGCCCGCGCAACGTCTGGGTTGCCGCGCGCCTCGCCCGCGCCGGACTCGCAACGCTGCTGTTCGACCTGTTGACGCGCACCGAAGAGCAACGCGACCTTTACACGCGCGAGCATCGTTTCGACATTCCTTTGCTCGCGCGCCGCCTCGTCGATGCGACGGACTGGGTCGACACGCAGCCGGAGCTCGCCGGGTTGCCGGTCGGCTATTTCGGCGCGAGCACGGGTGCTGCCGCCGCGCTCGTCGCCGCCGTCGAGCGCAGCGGGCGCGTAAGCGCCGTCGTTTCGCGCGGCGGACGCCCGGACCTCGCCAGCGCCGACGTGCTTGCGCGCGTCGCGGCGCCGACGCTTCTCGTCGTCGGCGGCAACGACGACGTCGTCCTCGAGCTTAACCAGCTCGCGCTTGCGGCGATCCGCTGCGCGAAGCGGCTCGACGTCGTGCCCGGCGCGACGCACCTTTTCGAGGAGCCCGGCACGCTCGAGCAGGTGGCGACGCTGGCCGCCGAGTGGCTCGTCGAATACCTGGTCGTGCAATCGGGACGCTGACCGGGGACGCGGGCGATGCGCTTCGTCGATCGCAGGCAGGCCGGGCAGTTTCTCGCGCAGCGGCTCGCCGGCTACCGCGACGATGCGTCGGTGATCGTGCTCGCGCTGCCGCGCGGCGGCGTGCCGGTCGCCTTCGAGGTCGCGCGGGCGCTCGATGCGCCGCTCGACGTCTTCATCGTGCGCAAGCTGGGCCTGCCCGGTCACGAGGAGTTCGCGATGGGCGCGATCGCGACCGGCGAGGTGATGGTGATGAACCCGGACCTGACAAATGCCGGCATTCCGCAGGCGACGATCGACGCCGTTGCGGCCCGCGAGCGCGTCGAGCTCGCGCGGCGCGAGCGCCTCTACCGCGGCGACAGGCCGCCCGTCGCGATCGCCGACCGGACGGTGATCCTCGTCGACGACGGCCTTGCAACCGGCTCGACGATGCTTGCAGCGGCCACCGCCGTCCGGAGGCAACGGCCGCGCAGGACGATCGTCGCCGTACCGGTTGCCGCCGCGGAAACGTGCCGCGCGCTTCGCCGCATCGTCGACGACGTCGTGTGCGCGACGACGCCCGAACCGTTCATGGCGGTCGGCGCGTGGTACGACGATTTCAGGCAGGTCTCCGACGACGAGGTGCACGCGCTTCTCGACGCCGCGTCCCGAATGCAGCCGCATCGCGCGGCGTAGCGGCGGCGAAGCGTCAGGCGACGGCGCGCCGGCTCAGATTCCGGCGTACCACTGGTAGCCCTGGTCCTCCCAGTAGCCGCCGTTGCCGCCGGCGATGTGCGCGAAGCTTTCGACGAGCTCGAGGCGCATCACATACTTCGCATGCTTGTAGCCAAGTTGGCGCTCGACGCGCAGCCGGATCGGCGCGCCATTCTTGACCGGCAGCGGCGCGTCGTTCAGCGCATAGGCGAGGAGCGTCTGCTCGTGGCGCGCGTCGTCCATGTCGATACTCTCGTAGTACGGCGACGTGCCGTCGTCCTCCATCGGATCGGCGCAGTGCAAGACGACGTAACGCGCGTTCGCGGCCGGACGCACGATGTCGAGCAGTGCGGAAAGCCTCGCGCCCTGCCATTTGCCGATCGCGCTCCACCCCTCGACGCAGTCGTGCCGCGTGATCTGCGTGCGGCTCGGCAGCGCCCGCAACTGCGCGAGCGTGAAGCGCTGCGGATTGGCGACGAGGCCGCCGACCTCGAGCGCGTAGTCGGCGAAGCGGTTCGCCGCGAGCGCGGCGTATTGCGGGTTGTCGGGCTCCGCGGTGCCGTTGCTGCGAAACGTCGGCGACACGTCGGCCGGCGTGAATTCCTGCGCCATCGCCTTGCGCGTGACGAGCCTCGCGAGCGCGTGATTGACGGGCTCCGCGGCGCCGAGCACCTTCGGAAACCAGTCGCTCTGCGACAGCCGATCGCAACCGGCGACGCCGAGCGCGCCGATCGATGCGGCGAGCCGGCTCAGAAAACGGCGCCGCGAACGGGCTACGGTTTCATGCATGGCGATTCTCCTCGGGAACCCGATAGCGCCCCGTGATCATCGAGCGCACGTTGTTCCAGAAGCCGGTGACGATCACCTCGAACACGTGCACGAGCACGAACGCGACGAGCAGCCACGCGACGATGAAATGGATCGACCGCACCGTCTGGCGGCCGCCGAACCAGTCGACCCAGCCGCCGAACAGCGTGTCGAGCCGCGGCGACATGCCGAGGCCCATCAGCACGATCAGCGGCAGCAGCACGAAGACGACGACGAGGTACGCGAGCTTCTGCAGCACGTTGTAGCGTTTCGCGGCCTCGCCGGTCGGATGGCGCAAGCGCAGATGATCGACGATCGACGCGCCGATGCCGCGCACGTCTTCGCGCGTCGGCCACAGGTCGCGCGCGAAGTGGCGGCTCGCGATCGCATAGGCGATGAAGCAGACGCCGTTGACGACGAAGATCCACGCGAAGAAGAAGTGCCATGCGCGCGCCATCGCGAGCCACTGATGGCTCGGAATCGTGAGCCACGACGGAAAGCCCTGCGCGTACATGCGCCCGCCGTCGCTGGAGATGCCGAGCACGCCGGTCGTCGCGAACTCGTGGCCGAAGAGGCGCGTATAGCCGGACGCGCGCCCCTGCGCGTCCTCGCGCGCACCGATCTCGAGCCACGCCGGACGCCCGCTGTACGACGAGTCCCCGAGGTAGAGCGCGGGATGCGCGTTGAAGATCGCGAGCCCGCTCATCAGCATGATCGTCAGCGCGACGACGTTGATCCAGTGCATGATCCGCACGGCCAGCGCATGACGGTAGTAGAGCGCATGCGGACGACGCGTCGCAACGCGAGCGGCGCCGAGTGTGGCCGCCCCAGCACTCGCAGGGTCGTTCATGTCAATACCGTGCTCCTTGGCGAATCGGCTGCAGCTGCGGGCGTTCCCCGGCCGCCGACCGTATGTCGCGCAACGAGCCGAAAGCTTACGCCGTTCTGCATTCGGCCGAGCGAAGCGAGCGCAACGGTCCTCACCGCGAAAGCGTCGGCACGCGCGCGCGGTAGAGCATCAGCGCGCCAAAGGCAACGGCCGTGATCGCGGCGCCCGCGAAGAACGTTGACGGCGGACCGACCGCCTGCCACAGATAACCGGCAAGCGCGCTCGCGACGAGCAGCGCGATCCCGCTCGCGAGGTTGAAGACGCCGAACGCGGTGCCGCGAAGATCGGACGGCGCCGTCGCCGCGACGAGCGCCGCCAGCAGACCCTGCGTCAGCGCCATGTGCAGTCCCCAGAGCGCCGCCCCCGCGATGGCGCCGCGCCCGGCGTGCGCGAGGCCGAGCACGACGTCGCTGGCGACGAGGACGCCAAGGCCCGCCGACAGCAGCGACGTCGCGTGCCCGCGATCCGCGAGCCGCCCCGCGGGGTACGCGAACACCGCGTAGACGAGCGACATTGCGACCATCACCCACGGCGCGCCGGTGGGACCCATGCCGACGTCCTGTGCGCGCAGCACGAGGAATGCTTCCGAGAAGCGCGCGAGCGTCAGCACCGAGGCGATCGCCGTCACGACGAAGAACGGGTTGCCGAGCCGCGCGGCGTCGCGCCACGCGACGCGCTTGCCGGCGTTCTTCACGGTCGATGCATCCGGTTCTTGCACGCCGAAGGCGAGCAGCGCGACGCACAGCACCGCGGGTACGAGCGCGACCCAGAACGCCGCGCGGAAGTTGCCTGCGAAGTACGCGATCGCCGCGACGGCGAGGAGCGGCCCCGCGACCGCGCCGACGCTGTCGAGCGCCTGCCGCAGTCCGAACGCGGCGCCACGCACCGGCACCGGCGTCAGGTCGGCGACCATCGCATCGCGCGGCGCGCCGCGAATGCCCTTCCCGACGCGATCGATGAAGCGGCCGGCGACGACGAAGCCCAGCGACGGCGCGAGCGGAAACGCGAGCTTCGACACGGCGGCGAGGCCGTAGCCGAGCAGCACCGCCGGCTTGCGACGGCGAAATACATCCGACCAGTAACCCGAAAAAACCTTGACGATGAGCGCGATCGCTTCGGCGATGCCTTCGATGAAACCAACGACGAGCACCGACGCGCCGAGCGCGTCGACCATGTAGAGCGGCAGCAGCGCATGGATCAGCTCGCTCGACGTATCCATCAGCAGGCTGACGAATCCGAGCACCCATACGCCGCGAGGAATCGACGTGCGCACGCTTTCGCGTCAGAACGCGAACGCCGCCGTGAGATCGCCGGCGCCTTCCCTGACACCCGGCAAGGGCTCGAGGTCGAAGCGGCGCGTGATGAACTTGAGGATCGATGTCGTATCGTATTGCGTGTGGTCGACGTAGTGCCGCTTCGCGAACGGCGAGATGACGATCGTCGGGATTCGCGAGCCGGGTCCGAAGCGGTCGCCCTTGGGCGGCGCCACGTGGTCCCAGAAGCCGCCGTTCTCGTCGTAGGTAACGATGATCGCCACGCCCGGCCACAGCGAACTCGCCCTGATCTTCGCCACGATGCTCGCGATGTGCTCGTCGCCCGAAGCGACGTCCGCATAGCCCGGATGCTCGTTCTGCGAGCCCTGCGGCTTGTAGAACACGACCTGCGGGAGTTTGCCGCGCTCGATGCCGGCGATGAAATCCTTCTCGTCCTTCAGATGCTGCGCGCGATCGGCCGTTCCCGGCGCGAAACGCGCGAAATAGTTGAACGGCTGGTGGTGCGTGATGAAGTTGCGCCCGCCGGGCTCGCGGTAGTTGATGACGGTGCGCTTGACCTCGGGCGGCTGCATGCCGTCCTGCACCGCGGCGTCCCATGCGCCGGAGTACCACGCCCACGTGATGCCTTTCGCCGACAGCGTGTCGCCGATCGTCTTCTGCGTCTGCGGGGGCAGCGTGTACTTCGCCGGATCGGCGTAACGCGGATCGCCGCCTTTCGCCGGCGGCACGAGCGACGGCTGATAGCGCGGCTGCGTCGTGTTGACCGAATAGCCGTCGGGAGTGAGCAGGCCCGATTGCACGAACTGCGGAGGACCGTTCAGCACCGACGCCGGCGACGCCGGCGTGCGCGCGAGCCAGCCGCGCTCGTCGAGCTTCGCGCGTAGCCTTGCGGGCGCATCCCGATCGGTCGGCGCGCACGCGCAGATCAGCCACACGTGGTTGAGGTACGAGCCGCCGAACGCGCCCATGAAGAAGTTGTCGGCGAGCGTGTAATCCTGCGCCCACTTCCACATCGGCAGCTTCGACCCGTCGTAGTGGCCCATCACGAGTCCGCCCGCGTCGCTCGCCTCGGCGAAGCGGTCGTTGCGTCCGCCGTCGATCTGCTCCTGATTGCGATAGAACGCGTGGATCAGATCCCGCGTCTTGACCGAAAGCGGCAGGTTGATCGGCGCTGCGTCGATCCGGTACGGACGGTTCGGAAGATCCTTCGGAAATGCGGCGTCGGCCTCGGCCGTGCTGCCTTTCCACACGGGCGGCAGGTGCGGCAGCGGCGTGCCGTCGCGATCGACCTGCGTGGATTGCGAGGGCGTCGCGTTCGCGAGGCCGTTCGCGCCGGGAAACAGCCCGTAGAGATTGTCGAAACTGCGATTCTCCGCATAGAGCACGACGACGTGATCGATGCGCTCGATCCCCGCGCGCTCGGTCGACGGCGGTGTCGCGCAGCCTGCGAGCGCCACGAGGATGCTCCACGCAACGTATCGATGCACCCGGGTTCGCAGCACCATTGCTTCCTCCTCCGCATTGCCGTCTTCGCCCGACGGCCGAAATTTGATCGGCGCCTGTCAGTCAGCGCAGCGCGATCGATGCGCGCAGCGTGCCGGCGCGCTCGTGGCGCACGGTGATGCCGACCGTCGCGCCCGTGTCGCCGCGCACGATCCATTCGCGCCTGACGCGATCGTCGGTGACGTTGTAGTCGGGCCAGAACGAGACGCCCGTGTGCTTGTACGCCTTGCCTTCGAGCTGGCCGATGTCGTCGCGAAGCTTGCCGCCCTCGAGCGTCACGCCGGCGGGAAGCTCGAGCTCGGTGCGAATGCCGCGTACGGTCTTGCGCGCGAGCGCGCGCTTCGTCACGTACGTCGGCAGCCAGCCGACGTTCTGCACGACCAGCATCAGCTTCCATGTGCCGTCGCCGACGCGTTCCGCGCCGGCATGGACGAGCTCGAGCTTCGGCGAGCAAAGCGCCTGCCACAGGAGCCACCGCGGAAACTTCGCGATCTCGCGTTCGAGCAGCGGCAGCGGCGGGTTGCCGAACGCGTGGAAGCGATCCCAACCGCCGATCTCGAGTTTTCCGAGCTGCGGATGCGCGTACGGCTTCCATCCGTGATGCGCGGCGCCTCCGAGTTTCTGCTGGTTCCAGCGATAGAGCTTGAGATCGTCGTCGAACGAATGATCGCGGAACCAGTCGATGAACTTGTAGTTCGCAATGCCGGCTTCGCGCATCGGCGACCAGATCTCGACGACCCACGAAAAGAGACCGAGGTGCTCGTAGATCCAGTCGAACGTGCCGCCGATCACCGACTTGGGGTGATAGCGGAATTCGTGGAACACCGAGATCGCCGGATAGCCGGTGAGCTCGGTGCCCTTGCGCCCCGCGCGCTGGTAGAACCACAGGTCCTCGGCGTCCATCTCGTCGTCGGACATGTGCTCGAACGGCCGCAACAGCACGCCGCTCCACGTATGGAACGTGGTGCCCGCCGTGATGTTCGGATGCGTGACGACGAAATCGACGATCGCGCGAATCTCGGGCTCCGACGCCGGATAAGGTCCCGCGCCGTGCTGCTCGAACTCCTGTCGCCAGCTCGCCGGGAAATTGCGATTGAGATCGAGCTGCTGGCGCGGCCGCTTGATCTTGAGCGTGTAACCGTCGTAATCGTCGTAACGGCCTTCCGGCAGGATCCGGTAGTACGTGCCGCCGACTTCGGTCGGCTCGCGGCGCACCATGAGGTCCGGCGCGTCGGGGTGTCCCTTCCACAATCCATTCGGATCCTCGATGCGCATCTGCAGGATGCGTCCGTCGCCGTCGACGTCCTCGACGGTGAGCCCCTCGAGGTCATCCTCGTCGAACGGATACGGGCGCGTGCTCGAGCGCACCCATTTCGGCTTGTCGGCGAGCGCCCATTCCGCGCCGTCGGGATTGATCCGCGGGCAGACGTAGAACGCGCGCGTGTCGAGCGCGCGCGTGATCTCGTCGTCGCGGCCGTACTGGGTGACGAGCGTGTTCAGGAAGTAGAGTGCGGCCGCCGACGCGGCGACCTCGGTCGAGTGGATGTTGCCGTCGACCCAGAACGCCGGCTTCTCGCTGGCGGGTCCCGTCGCGGTGTTCGTGACGGTGAGCACGAAGATGTCGCGGCCCTCGTGGCTCTTGCCGATCGATTCGATCGCGATGAGCTCGGGATGCTCGTGCGTGAACGCGTACAGCAGCTCGGTCAGTTCGGCATGACGGTAGAAGCGATCGAAGGCGATCTGCGGCATGAAGGACGACTTTCGGGGAAGCGAATTGAACGGACGGGAAAATCCCTGCGGGATTCGCATCTTACGTTAGCGTCGGTCGCGGAACTCGCCAAGTTCCGGCCGATACCGTATATTCATGCGGTATGGCGTCACCCGACCTGCTGCCGGCGTACGCCGAGCTGCACTGCCTGTCGAATTTCTCGTTCCTGCGCGGCGCATCGCATCCGGAGGAGCTGGTCGAGCGCGCGAAGACCGAGGGCTACAGCGCGCTCGCGCTGACCGACGAGTGCTCGCTCGTCGGCGCGGTGCGCGCACATCTCGCGGCGAAGGACGCGGGACTGCCGCTCGTGCTCGGCAGCGAGATCGTGCTCGACGACGGGCTGAAGCTCGTGCTGCTCGCGACCGATCGCGCGAGCTATGGTGACCTGTCGCAACTGATCACGCGCGGACGCCGGCAGGCGACGAAAGGCACGTACCGGCTTTCGCGCGCGGACGTCGCGATCGCGGGGAGTTGCCTCGCACTCTGGTTGCCGGCGCTCGATCTGCGCGCATGCGCCATCGACGAAACGCTGCGCCGCGATGCGCGCTTCGTGCGCGAGGCGTTCGACGATCGCGTGTGGATCGGCGTCGAGCTCACCGCGCAGGCCGGCGACGCGGCACGGCTTGCGCAGTGTGCAGCGCTTGGTCGCGAGGCGGGCCTGCCGCTCGTCGCGGCGGGCGATGCGCACATGCACGTGCGCGCGCGGCGCGCGCTGCAGGACACGCTGACCGCGGTGCGGCTGGGCCTCCCGCTTTCGGAATGCGGCCACGCGCTTTATCCGAACGGCGAGCGGCATCTCCGCTCGCGCGCGCGGCTTGCAGGAATCTATCCGCCGGCGCTGCTCGAGGAGTCGGTGAAGATCGCGCGCCGCTGCCGCTTTTCGCTCGACGAATTGCGCTACGAATATCCGGAGGAGATCGTGCCGCCGGGCGAGACGGCGACGTCGTGGCTGCGCAAGCTGGTCGAGCGAGGTCTCGCCGAGCGGTATGGCGAGGACAGCGTGCACGGCGACAGCGCGTTCCGCTGCACGAGCGCGCCGGCGAGCGTGCGCGCGCTGATCGACTACGAGCTCGCGCTGATCGCGGAGCTTCGCTACGAGCCGTACTTTCTCACCGTCCACGACATCGTCGCGTTCGCGCGTTCGCGAGGCATCCTGTGCCAGGGTCGCGGATCGGCGGCGAACTCGGCCGTCTGCTACGCACTTTCGATCACCGAGGTCGACCCGGCGCGAAGCGAGATGCTGTTCGAGCGCTTCATCAGCCGCGAGCGCAACGAGCCGCCCGACATCGACGTCGATTTCGAGCACCAGCGGCGCGAGGAGGTGATGCAGTACGTGTATGCGAAATACGGGCGCGACCGTGCGGCGCTCGCGGCGACGCTCATCACCTACCAGCCGAAGAGCGCGATCCGCGACGTCGGCCGCGCGTTCGGTCTCGACCTCGCGCAACTCGATCGCCTGACCGGCGTGTTCGCGTGGTGGGACGGCTGCACGATCCATCGCGATCGCATCCGGGAAGCGGGGTTCGATCCCGACAATCGCATCGTGCGGCGCATCGTCACGCTCGCCGGCCACCTGCTGGGTTTCCCGCGGCATCTGTCGCAGCATGTCGGCGGCTTCGTCATCGCACGGGGCCTCCTCGAACGGATGGTGCCGGTCGAGAACGCGGCGATGCCCGATCGCACGGTGATCCAGTGGGACAAGGACGATCTCGACGCGATGGGACTGCTCAAGGTCGACTGCCTCGCGCTCGGGATGCTGTCGGCGATCCGCCGCGCGCTCGAGATGGTGTCGTCCTGGCGCGGCACACCCGTTGCGATGCAGGACATTCCGCCCGAGGATCCGGCCGTCTACGCGATGATCCAGAAGGCCGACACGATCGGCGTGTTCCAGATCGAATCGCGCGCGCAGCAATCGATGTTGCCGCGCCTGAAACCCGCGACGTTCTACGACCTCGTCATCGAAGTCGCGATCGTGCGGCCCGGACCGATCCAGGGCGGCATGGTGCATCCGTACCTGAAGCGCCGGCAGGGCCTCGAGCCGGTCACGTATCCGAGCGACGCGGTGAAGGGCGTCCTCGAGCGCACGCTCGGCGTGCCGATCTTCCAGGAGCAGGTGATGCAGCTCGCGATCGTCGCCGCCGGCTTCACGCCGGGCGAAGCCGATCGGCTGCGCCGCTCGATGGCCGCGTGGCGGCGCAAGGGCGGGCTGCAAGTCTTCGAGCAGCGGCTCGTCGACGGCATGGGTGCGCGCGGCTACGACGAATCGTTCGCGCGCCAGATCTACCAGCAGATATTGGGCTTCGGCGAATACGGCTTTCCCGAGTCGCACGCGGCGTCGTTCGCGCT
Source organism: Casimicrobiaceae bacterium (assembly GCA_035495715.1). Lineage (GTDB taxonomy): Bacteria > Pseudomonadota > Gammaproteobacteria > Burkholderiales > Casimicrobiaceae > VBCG01. The sequence goes on along the minus strand of DATJFI010000014.1, from coordinate 7,558 downwards.
GCTCGTCTACGTGTCGTCGTGGCTCAAGCACTACGAGCCGGCCGCGTTCTGCGCGGCGCTTCTGAATTCGCAGCCGATGGGCTTCTATGCGCCGGCGCAACTCGTCGGCGACGCGCACCGGCACGGCGTCGTCGTGCTGCCGCCCGACGTGACGATCAGCGACTGGGATTGCACGCTGGAAAACGCCCCTCACCCCAACCCTCTCCCCGATGCGGAGAGGGAGCCGAGCGAGAGCGCGACGGATGAGGGGCCGGCCCTCCGCCTCGGCCTGCGCCTCGTTCGCGGCCTAACCGAGGCCGGTGCCGCGCGAATCGTCGCTGCGCGGCGCGCGCAAGCGTTCACAAACGTCGCCGATCTCGCACATCGCGCGCGTCTCGACCGCCGCGACCTCACCGCCCTCGCCGACGGCGACGCGCTCGCGTCGCTCGCGGGGCATCGCCACGACGCCGTGTGGGACGTCGTCGGCGTCGAGCGGTTGCCCGCGCTCCTCGCCGGCAGCGCGTTCGACGAAGCGCAACCCGCGCTGCCGCCGCCGTCCGAAGGCCAGGACATCGTCGCCGACTATCGGCGGCTCGGCCTCACGCTGCGTCGCCATCCGCTTGCGCTGTTGCGCCGGCAGCTTCGCGAGCGGCGGCTTGCGAGCGCCGACGACGTCCGTCGCGCACCGCACGGCCGCATCGTACGCACCGCGGGCATCGTCATCGGCCGCCAACGCCCCGACACGGCGAGCGGCGTGATTTTCGTGACGATCGAGGACGAAACGGGCGCGTCGAACGTGATCGTCCGCCGCGACCTCTCCGACCGCCAGCGCCGCGAGCTCCTCGGCGCGCGCCTTCTCGGCGTGTATGGCCGCATCGAGCGCGAGGGCGACGTCGTGCACGTGCTGGCCGGCCGCCTCGTCGACCTGACGCCGATGCTCGGCGCGCTGCCCACGCGCTCGCGCGACTTTCACTGAACGCCTTCGCAACATCGCGGCCCAAATGCGGTCGAAACTCCGGGACGACCGCTCCAGGCACGACCTGGTCGGTGATTCGCGGGTACGCCGAGGCGTAACATCGGCGCCTGCACGTTCCGCCCGATCGCGCTTTAGCCCATGAAATCCGAATTCGATCTTGCCGTCATCGGTGGCGGCGCCGGGGGCCTCGCCGTTGCCGCCGGCGGCGCGAAGCTCGGCGCGAAGGTGGCGCTGATCGAGAAGGATCGCCTCGGCGGCGACAACCTCTGGCGCGGCTCGGTTCCGTCGAAGACGTTGCGCAAGTCCGCGCGCGTCGCGTACATGATGCGCCACGCCGACCGCTTCGCGCTTGCGCCGGCGGATCCGCAGCCGAGTGTCGCGCGCGTGATGGAGCACGTCGCGGGCGTCGTCGCGAGCATCGCCGCCGAGGACAGCCCCGAACGCTTCGCGAGTCTCGGCGTCGACGTGATCCACGGCGGCGGCCGCTTCGTTTCGACCACCGCGTTCGCAGTCGACGGCCGGACGATCAGCGCCAGGCATTTCGTGCTCGCGACCGGCTCGCGCCCGGCGATCCCGCCGATCGCGGGCCTCGCGTACGTGCCCTACCTCACGAACCAGACCGTGTTCGACCTGCGCGAGCCGGTGCCGCGTCTCGTCATCGTCGGCGCGGGACCGGTCGGCAGCGAGATGGCGCAGGCGTTCCGGCGCCTCGGCAGCGAAGTGACCGTCGTCGACATGGCGCAGAAGATCCTGCCGCGCGAGGACGCCGACGTCGCGGCCGTCGTGCAGCGACAGCTCGAGGCCGAGGGCGTCCGCTATCGGCTCGGCATCAGCGTCGGCGGCGTCATGCCCGGTGATCCGCAGGCGGGACGCGTGCGGATGACGCTGCGCAACGCGAACGGCGCGGTCGAGCAGATCGCGGCGACGCATCTGCTGCTCGCGGCCGGGCGCGTAGCGAACGTCGAGAACCTCGGGCTCGACGCCGCCGGCGTGCGCGTCGACAACGGCCGGCTCGTCATCGACGACATGCTGTCGACGACGAACCCGCGCATACACGCCGTCGGCGACGTCGCGGGGACGTTTCCGTACACGCACGTCGCCGAACATCACGCCGAGATCGTGCTGCGGCAGACGCTTCTGCGGATGAGCTGGGCGAAGCCGTCGTCGACGGTGCCGTGGTGCACGTACACCGATCCCGAGCTCGCGCGCGTCGGGCTGTCGGAAACCGAGGCGCGCCGGCACGGCATCGACCACCGCGTGTACCGCTTTCCGTTCGCCGACGTCGATCGCGCGCGTGCCGAGGTCGAGACCGAGGGCTTCGCGAAGCTCGTCACCGACGCCCGCGGCCATCTGCTCGGCGCGGCGATCGTCGGCGCCGACGCCGGCGACCTCATCGCATCGTGCGTGCTCGCGCTCGGCAAGCGGATGAAGCTCGACGACATTTCGGCGGCGATCCACGCTTACCCGACGCGCTCGGAGATCGCGTGGCGCGCTGCGGGCGAGCGTCGCCGCGATGGCGCGCCGCCGGCGTCGCGGTTGTGGATGAGGCGGATCTTCGGGCTCGGCGCGGCCTGAAACCTATCTCGAAATGTCTGCTCTCGGCCCGCTCGCCTGATTTCGAGACAGGTTTTCAGCGCCCGGGGCGATCGGACGGCGTTTCCTGCGTCAGTCGGCGATCCGGAAATCGGCGCCAAACGTGACGCTTTCCTGCATCGTGCAGAAGCCGACGAAGCTCGCGCTGCCGCTCGTCTCGCTGAACGTTGCCGTCACTGCGGTGTAGTCGCCCGCCGGCGCGCCGGCCGCCGATAGAACGTCGAGGTAGCGCAGCAGGTGATGCGGCGCGAGCGTGCCGGTCAGCGGTGAGCCGAGCGCTGCGCCGTTCACGTCGGCGAGATCGATCCGGTAATCGACGCCCGCGTCGAGCGCGCCAACGAAGCAGTTGGACTGGTAGTGCGGACCCGTCGACGAACGCTTCAGGCCGCCGACGAAGCCCGGGGCGGCGCCGAACCACGCCGCCGAGTATCCCTCGACGCTGAAGCCCACGCCCGCCGGCGTCTGGCTGCGCGAGAAGACCGTGAACGGATGCGAGCGCGGCGACGCCGCGTCGTCGAGCGCGAGCATCCCGAAATGCGACGCGGCGTCGAGGCCGCATTGCGAGGCGAGTGTCAGCAGGCGCGTCGCGTTCGCCGGGATCGCCAGCGGACTGCACGCATGCGCGCCCGGCTGCGCGGAGTTGTCGGCTTCGTCGAAGCGGACGTTCACGCCGATCGCCGCGGCGCTTGCGTTGCGTACGTAGACCTCGGTCTCGAACGACGCCGTGTGCGCGGCGACCGGCACGACGAGGCTCGGCGCCGCTACGTCGTTCGCTTTCGCGATCCTGAAGTCCGCGCTGAACGTCACGCTCTCCTGCATCGTGCAGAACGCGACGAGCGGCGCGTTGCCCGGGCTCGTCTGCGAGAACTTCGCGCGCACGCCGCTGTAGTCGCCCGCCGGCGCACCGGCAAGTGCCAGCACGTCGAGCAGGCGCAGCATATGGTTCGCCGCGAGCGAGCCTGTGATCGGCACACCGATCCCGGCGCCGTCGCTCGTCGTCACGTCGACGCGATAGCTGAGCGGAACGCCGAGCGCACCGACGAAGCAGTTGGACTGGTAATGCGGTCCGCTTGACGAGCGCTTGAGACCGTCGACGAATGCGGCCCCGGCGCCGAACGCGGCGAACGGACGGCCATCGACGGTGAAACCGACGCCGGCCGGAGTTTGCGTGCGCGCAAACGCGGTGAACGCGTGCGTTCCCGTCTGCTCGTGCAGCGAGAGCATGCCGAAGTGAGAGCCGGCGCCGAGCGTGCAATCGCTCGCGATCGACAGCAGCCTCGTCGTGCTTGCCGGCACGGCAAACGCGGAGCACGGACGCTGTCCCGGAACCGCAGCGTTGTCGGCTTCGTGGAAATCGACGTCGAGCACGATGTCGACGGCACTCTCGTTTCGCACGTAGATCTCCGCGGCGAACGAGCCCGTCTGCGCGACGATCGGCACGAGGACGTCGCTCGCCGCGGCGGGCATGGGTTTTTCGCCGTAGCCGGCCAGGGCGACCGGGAAATCGCCTGCAGACGTCGTGTGGATCGTCAACGTGCTCTGCGCCGCACCGGTCTGCGCCGGCGCGAACGCAACGTGGACATGACAGGTGCCCGACGGCGCAATGCTGCTGCCGCAATCGTCGCTCACCGTGAAGTCGCCCGTCGCGGCGATGCTGCCGATCGCGATCGGCGATGCACCGGGATTGTTGACGGTGATCGTCTTCGACGCCGACACCGTGCCGACGCGTGCGTCACCCAGGTCGAGCATCGCGTCCGGCGACAGTACGAGGCCCACGATCGGCAGGACGAGCTTGTCGATCCACGCGGCATCCTGTCCGTCGGACACCGACGAATCCTTTTCGTACGACCACGTCAGCGTATGCGGCCCGCTGGTGATCGGCACGGCGACGCTTCCCCATGCGACGTTGCCGGACGCGCCGAGGCCGCCGCTGTTGGCGCACGATCCCTGCACGTTCTGCTGCACGCCGTCGATCAGGAAGCGGAAGCAGTCGTAGTCTGGTTCGCTCGAGACTCGCCGGTCGAACGACACGGTGCCGTTCGTGAACGTGCCGGCAAAGCGGATCTGCGCCTTGTTGATGCCCGGGCCGCTCGTCATCGGTCCGGACTGCAGGCTGCAGTCGCCTTCGGTGCTCGTCTCGTTCGTCACCCGCCATCCGGTCGTCGCCCCCGACGGCGCATTGGTCCAGCCCGTGGTCGGAAGCGCGCAATCCGGCGGGAAGATCTCCGGCTGCGACGGATCGTCGAAGGCGGCATCGACACTGCGATTCAGGTTCATCGTCACCTGTACCGGATTGGCGGTGCCCGACGCATCGCCGAACCAGCCGGAGAACACGCGTCCCGAGTTTGGCGCCTCGGTCAGCGTGACGACGGTCCCGATCGGAAAGCTCGCCGTGCACGTGCCGGGGCACGCGATGCCCGCGGGGTTGCTCGTGACACTCCCGCGCGCGGAGGCGCCGACGCTGACCGTGAGCGTCCGCGACGAGCACGAGTTGCCGCCATCCCCGTACAGCCAGCGGATCGCATCGGTATCGTCGGTTCCGAGTGCCGTCTGGTCCTGCGTGACCGAACGCATGATCGCGCCGTTCTCGTCGCCGATGCATTGATCGTGCGGCGACGAGACGCCGGTGTCGGAATGGTCGAGGCCGAGCGTGTGCCCGAGCTCGTGCTCGAGCACCGCCTGCGTCTCGGTCGACGACAGCAGGTTCATCGTGCAATACGGCCGCAGCCACACTTCGCCGGACGTGATCGTGTGGTAAGTGTCGCCGCGCCACGCGTTGGTGCCGCTGCCGTCCGGGCCGCCACAACCGACGACGCCCGCGCCAGCGAGGCACGAGTTCCATCCGCACGGCGACGACGGCGCCGCCATGTGGATCGGGTTCGTGTTCGTGTTGCTCGTCAGCGAGTAGGCGATCTGCGAATTCGGATCGTCGTCCCACGTCGCGAGCGCGTTCGCGGCTTCCGTTGCGCCGCCGCCGGTGATGTTCGCCGTGCCGTCGAGGTACCACGACGCGGTGGCGCCGTTGTTCCAGCGCCAGAGACCGGAGAAGCTCAACCACTTCTCGATCACGGCCGCACCGGCGGTGTCGTCGCGCAGCGGCACGAGCCCTCCGAGCGGAGTCGCGACGGTGATGAAGTCCCGCGCGGAAGGATCGCGCAGGAAGCGCTTGAATGCGTCGAGCGCGCGCGGCCGGCCCAGTTGCGACTTGACCGCCGCCTTGGTGCTGCCGTCGCGCTGCAGCAGCTCGAACTCGGATACGCGCGCGGCATCGCTGCCGGCGAGCGCCGGCACGGCGAAGAGACGGCCCGATGCGTCGCGGGAGACGTCGAACTTGCCGAAAAGCATCTCCGCGGTCTGGTAGTCGCCTTCCGGCCGCGCGATCGCGAACACGAGCACGTGCGCGCCGATCGCGTAGCGCGGACTGCCCGCGAGCAGCGTAATGCGTCCGTCCGGCAGCGCGCCGCCGAGCTGATGCAGCACGAGCGCCCCGCCGAGGTCACCCTTCAGCACGTCGAGCGGCCGCACGACCGTAAGCGTCTCCGGACGTCCGCGCGCGTCGGGCGCGACGCGTGTCGAGACGACGATCCCCTCCACGATCGCGTCCGCGTGCGCGCGAAGCGCCGCATCGGAAATCGGCAGGAACGTGGCGGCGAACGCGCGCGCTGCGCCAAGCATGACGAGCGCTGCGACGAGACGTGCGATCGCGGTTGCGTACCGGCGGGACCGCGGATTCGTCACGGTTCGGATCGCGACCCGCCGCGATTCACGAATCGAGGTTACGCATGCGAGCGCGCGGCGACGACGCGGCCGCGCACTTCGCCAAAGCCGACGCGATAATCCTTTGCCTGCGCCCATCCCGTCAGGATCACCTCGTCGTCGTCTTCGAGGAAACGCCGCTCGCCTGCGTCGAGGTTGAGCGGCACCGCGCCGTTGCGCGTGATCTCGAGAAGCGAGCCGCAACTGTCGGGCGTGGTGCCGCTGATCGTTCCCGAGCCCATCAGGTCTCCAACGCGCGTGTTGCAGCCGGAGACCGTATGGTGCGCGAGCTGCTGCGCGATGCTCCAGTACATTCCGCGGAAATTCGTCCGCGAGACGACGAGCGGCGGCCGGCCGGCAGGGGCGAGCGACGCCGAAAGCTCGATGTCGTACGCCTGCGGACCCTGCGTAGCGAGATACGGCAGCGGCGGCGGATTCTGCACCGGTCCCTCGACGCGAAACGGCTCGAGCGCGTCCATCGTGACGACCCAGGGCGAGATCGACGTCGCGAACGACTTGCTGTTGAAAGGCCCGAGCGGGATGTATTCCCATTGCTGGATGTCGCGCGCGCTCCAGTCGTTCATCAGCACCATGCCGAACACGTGCGCCGAAGCCGAGCCGACCGGTATCGGCTCGCCGAGCGTGCTCGGAACGCCGATGACGAACGCCATCTCGAGCTCGAAGTCGAGACGCTGCGACGGGCCGAACGACGGCTGCGCCGCGTCCGGCCGCTTGATCTGGCCGTTCGGGCGCAGGATCGGCGTGCCCGAGACGACGATCGAGCTCGCCCGTCCGTTGTACGCGATCGGAACGTAAAGCCAGTTCGGCAGCAGCGCGTGGGCGGGGTCGCGGAACATCGAGCCGACGTTCGTCGCGTGCTCCTTCGACGAATAGAAATCCGTGTAGCCGGGAATCGTCAACGGCAGCAGCATCTTCGCGGCCGATTGCGGCGCGAACGCGCGTGCGCGAAGCCGCGCGTCGTCGCGAAGCCGCGCGTTCTCGGTGCGCAGCAGCTCGCTGATCGTCTCGCGCGCGCGCCGCCAGGCGTCCGGGCCACGCTCGATGAACGCGTTGAGCGTCGGCCGGTTGAACAGCCGCTCGCCCGGCGCGACCTCGAGCAAGCCGGCCTGCTCGAGCACCGACAGGTCGAGCACCTGGTCGCCGATCGCGACGCCGACGCGCGGCGAATAGTTCGCGGGCGTCGTGAAGACGCCGTAGGGCAGGTTCTGGATCGGGAAGTGCGAGTCCTTCGCG